>CAYPBL010000019.1:0-26429 GCA_964408965.1 uncultured Phycisphaeraceae bacterium
GCCCATCGGACCGCTTCATCCCGCTGGCCGAGCTGCCCGAGCGTCTGGACGAGCTGGCCGACGTCGGTGAGGCGCCGCTGATTGTCTACTGCCACCACGGCAGCCGTTCGCTGCGGGCAGCCAAGCTGCTCCGCCGGGCAGGCTTCCCTCACGCCCAGTCCCTGGCGGGGGGCGTCGACGCCTGGACGAGGAGGATCGATCCGACCCTGCCCAGGTACTGACCAGACGGGACGACGCTCCACAGGCCGCGGCGGGATTCGAACCCGCGAATAACGGATTTGCAATCCGTCCCCTTAGTCCACTTGGGTACACGGCCGACGACGAAGCGTATTCTTGGCGAGCCGACCCCGCCATGCAAGGCGCTTCACGTCCGAGGCCCGCTGCGGTCGATGGAGGACTGCGGAGCATGTTCGCCTTCCCCCCCCTGCCCGCCGTCGCGATGTCGCTGACCGCCGCTGGAGCCTTGCTGCAACCTGCAGTCTCCCCTGCGCCGCAGCAGCAGCCAGGGGATCAGCCTCCCCCCCCACGGGAATCGATCCAGGCGCAGACCGACGAACCCGCTGCGCCGTCGCTGCTTCCCGAAGGCGCCTTCGTCGTCGAGCAGATCGCGACGCTGCGCAGAACAGAGAACAACCAGTGGGTCTTCGTCTTCGAGAATGCGCCGCTGCCTCCCATGCTGGCCATGCCTTCGCTGAACCTCATGGCCATGCGCCGATTGACGGAGAACCAGCGGGGAGCGTCACACCGTTTCGTCGTCAGCGGCGAGGTGTTCGTGCACCGCGGTCGCAACTATCTGCTTGTCACGCGCTTCGCCTCCGCGCCGTTTCGTAAAGACGCAGCCGAAGACGACGCCGCGGCGCAGGACGCGTCGTCGCAACAACAGCCGCGAGAGTCCGCCCCCCCGGAGAAGGCTGAAGCTGCGCTGCCCTCGCCAGTGGACGCCACAGAGGAGCCAAGCGTCGCGGAGCTCATCGAGGCTCTGGAGCGGGCGACTCCCGCAGCGGACGTGGACCGACTCGCCCGAGCCGCTCAGCGATCGGTTCCCGCAGAAGAGCACAACGCTCAAGGCCTGCTGCGGGAAGGGACGCTGTTGGCCAATCGCGCAGGGCGCATCGTGCGGGACAGCGCAGGCGTGTTTCGTTTTCTCGTCGACACCGACGTGGACAGCGCGCAGGCTGCGGAGCCTCCCATGAAGCTCGCCCCTTCACTGACGAGCATGGCGCTCGAGGCCGCTGTGGAAGCGCTGGGAGGCGACGCCGCCGCGATCGTCAGCGGCCGCGTCCTGCTCTACGAGGGCGAGAACTATCTGCTGCCGACCTACTTCCACCTCAGGCGTCTGCCCGCGGGCGACCTCACCTCGGCGCAGTGAGTTCTCCCCCCCGCCGCCGCAGCGGGAGGAAGAGGCCCTCCAAGGCCCGCACACCGTTATCTCTCTGACGACGACGTTTTCGGGCGTCGCTGCGCCCTCTGCTCGTCAAGGCTCGCCCCTGATGGTCCGATGTCCCGTTGTGAAGCCTGGCGAAGCGCAGCGATCGTGCAGGCGAGGAGAGGGCCGCGGCGGGAGGTCCGTTGATGACGGTGAACAACGACACAGACCGACGCAGCCTCGCCTCCAAGGACGTGTTCACCACGGGAGAAGCCGCGGAGATCTGCCGGGTCAGTCAGCAGACGATCATTCGCTGCTTCGACAAGGGCAAGCTGAAGGGCTTTCGCGTCCCGGGGTCGCGCTTCCGGCGCATCCCCCGCGCGGAGCTCATCCGCTTCATGCGCGACAACGACATACCTCTGGACGCGCTGCGCGCTGGCAAGACCCGCCTGCTCGTCGTCGACGACGACCCGGACATTCTCGACCTGCTGAAGCTGGCTGTGGACCGCGACGGGCGCTTCGAAGCGCGCTTCGTCAGCACGGGGTATCGCGCCGGAGTCGAAACCCAAGCGTTTCTTCCTGACGTGATCCTGCTCGACTACATGCTGCCCGACATCAACGGCGACGACGTGCTGCGCGCCGTGCGGGACAACCCCAGCCTGGCCCACACCCGGGTGCTCTTCGTCTCGGGCGTGATTCGGCAGGACGACGTAGCCAGGCTTCTGGCGCTGGGAGCTGAGGACGTGGTGCACAAGCCCTTCGACGTCAAAGCTCTGCTGCAGCGATGCGCCGACCTGGTGCAAGCCTGACGGAGATGGAGGGAGAGTCGTTCATGCCGCCCTCCGCCGCCGCTGCGCCGCCTTCCCCCGCCAGTGACGCCCCCGAGCGGCTCAGCCAGCAACGGCGCGTGCGTCTGCTGCTTGAGCAGATCGACAGCCTGCCCGCCCTTTCTCCCGTCGTCGCCAAGCTGTTGGCTGTCACCGCGGATGATGACGCGGACATCCGCGAGATCATCACGCTGGTGGAGTCGGACGTCGCCATGACCAGCCGCGTCCTGACGCTCTGCAGACGCGCCGATGTGGGCGTGCGCGACCAGATCGTCACGGTCGAACGCGCCGTCGTGCTGCTGGGCATCGACGCCCTGCGCGACGCCCTTCTCTGCGCAGAGATCTTCGAACGGCTCGCGGAGGCGGGCGACCAGGTCGAACTGACTGTCGATCTGGACGACGAAGCCCCTGCGCTGGACATGAAAGGACTGTGGCGGCACTCGCTGGCGGTCGCCTGTGCAGCCCAGCGTCTGGTCCAGTCGTCCGCAGGCGCCGCGGACTCCTTCCGCGCCGTCAAACCAGGCGAAGCCTTCCTGGCGGGGCTGCTGCACGATCTGGGCAAGTGGGCCTTGGCGGTGGTGCTGCCCCGCACGTTCGCCAAGCTGGCCCGCACCGCCCACCTGCGGCAATGCGACTTGGCGCCGTTGGAGCGGCGGATCGTCAGCGTCGATCACTTCACCGCAGGCAAGCGGTTGGCGCAGCGGTGGGGACTGCCCAGGGCGGTGCGCGACGCCATCTGGCTGCACAGTCAACCTGCGGAGGCGATCCCCGAAGGCGCCCACCACGCCATGGCGCAGCTGGTGGGCGCAGCGGACGTCCTGGCCCGTCGAGCCTGCATCGGATGGTCCGGAGACGAGAGTCCGCCCCCGTCGCTCACGACCCTCGCGGATCGACTGGGGTGCGACGCGTCGACCCTCGACCGCGTCCAAGGCTCGCTGCACGCGGAAGTCGCCAAGCGAGCGTGGGCGATCGGCCTGGAGGAGACCGCGGAGCGCGATCTGCTGCAGGATTCGTTGGCCCAGGCCTCCCGCAAGCTCGAGCAGAGCCAGCGTCTGGCCAGCCGACTTCGCCACGAGGCCTGCCGCAACGCCGCCCGCTCCCGGCGCTCGCTCGAAGCCTTCACGCATCTGCTCCACGACGCAGAGCGCGCCTCCGACGCCTCGGACCTGCTGCGCCGCGTGGTCGCGTCCATCGCGCGCAGCGTCGGCGCGCCTCGTGTGGTCGTGGCGCATCGAGACGCTCCCGAAGCGAACGTCGAGTTGCGGCTCTGCGCAGAGGACGGCTCGGTGCTGGACGCCGCTGTCGAGACGCTCCCTTCCCTCTCTGCGCCGCCGTCTTCCTCGTGGATCGCGCAAAAGACCGTCCACAGAGGATGGAGGCTCGAGGAGCGAGAAGAGACCGTCCCCTCTTCCCACGCTCCACAGCTGTGCGAAGCTGCTCGCGCAGGCGACGCGGAAGCCTTCGTCTGTGTGTTGACGCCTGCGCCTGCGCAATCTGTCTCCGACGACGCGACCGCGGCGCTGTGGCGTGTGCTGCTCAAAGCGTGGCTGGACGCCTCTCAGGCCTGTGCGCTGGCCGACGCGCTGGCGCAGGCCAACCGTCAGCTCACCGAGGCCCAGCCCAGACTGGCCCAGGCAGCGGCCCTGGAAATGCTCTTCGAGACCACAGCGGGTCTGGCGCACGAAATGAACAACCCGCTGACCGTCATCCAAGGCTGGGCCCAGACGCTCGAAGAGCACGCGCCCCGCAAAGGAACAGAGGCGGTGCAGCGGGCGGTGGACACCCTTGCGCAGCTCGTCGCGGATCTGCACCTCTTCTCCACGCCGCTCGAGCCGCGCCTGGAGGAGGTGGACCTGGCGGAGCTGCTGGCCGACGCTGCCCAAGAAGCCAGGCAGCGCGCCCAGGGCGGACGCGACATCCTCATCAGACTTATCGCTCCCGATCCATCTCCCTGCGTGTATCTGGACGCCGAGCACGTGCAACAGGCGCTCGTTGAGCTGATTGTGAACGCCTTGGACGCGGAGCCTCGCACACAAGTGGAGGTTCGCGCTCACCTGGACCTGGCCACGGGCCGACTCATGTTCAGCGTGGAGGATGACGGAGTGGGCATGGAGCCTCGCGTGCGAGCGCGCTGCTTCGACCCCTTCTACTCCTCCCGCGCCGCGGGCCGAGGCATGGGCCTGGGACTTCCGCGGGCACGGCGGCTGGTGGAGGCCAGCGGCGGAGTCATCGAGCTGGAGAGCCAACCAGGCACAGGCGCGACCGCTCGAATCGTCTTCCCCAACTTCCTGGCGAGTCGATCGCGCACGGAGCGAGAGCGAGCATGAACCAGCCTCCTGCCCCCCACGGCCGTCACCTCGACGCTGCTCCCGAGTTGATTCGTGTGCTCGTGGCCCATCCCCTTCCCGAGCGGGCCGCAGCGTTGTCGCAACAGCTGACCGACGCAGCCATCCACTGTCGCTGCGCGCCCACGCTCGAGGAAGCCCTGCGCGAGCTGGAGCCTGCGGTGGACGTCGTCCTCGCTGCTGAGTCGCTCTCTTCGTGCGCGCTGGAGGCGCTGACCGCCGCGATTCGCCAGCAGAGCCTTCCCGCCAAACTCATCGCCCTGTGCAGACGCCCGACACTGGCCAAGGCTGTCCGCGCGCTGCGAACGGGAGCCAGCGACCTCCTCGCCGAGCCCGTCGACGAGGTGGAGCTGGCTGCAGCGGTCGTCTCCGCCGCTGAGCAGGCCAGACAGCAACGACGCCTCCTGCAGGAGCTGGAAACCCTTCGCCAGCAGGCCGAGCAGCTGGAGGAGGCCCACACCCAGGTCGCCGACCACCTCGACGCGCTCTGCGACGAGTTGACCGACACTTGCGCCTCGCTCGCCGAGCAGGTGGACGAGCTGGCGCAGAGCGCGCCGGATCTGCGCGCCAGACTCGCAGGCGTGCTCGACGTCGAAGCAGCCCTGCGGATCGTCCTGGAGCACGTGCTCAACTGCATCGGGCCCACCAACGCCGCCATTTTCCTGCCGGGCGACAGCGGCGACTTCAACCTGGGCGCCTACGTCAACTACGACTGCGACAAGGACAGCGTGGACGTGCTCCTGGACCACCTGGCGGACGTGCTGGCGCCCGCCTTTGCAGAGGAGAACGCTGTCGTGCAGCTGCGCGACGCTGCGGAGCAGCGGACGTGGCTCGACGAAGACGCCGCCTGGCTGCAGGCCTATCCCCACCTGCTCGTCGCCGCCTGCCACGACAGCGACGGCGACTGCCTGGCTGTCATGGCCCTGTTCCGCGATGCGACAACACCCTTTGGCGAACAGGCCCGGGACGCGCTGGTCGAGATCCGCGACGCGTTCGCCGCCAGGCTCGCCCAGATCATGCGCATCCATCACCGCTTGGCCAAAACGCAAAATCCCCAGGATCCCGAATGGGGCGGCGCCGCGGACGACGAAGGCGGCCTGGCCGCCTGAGCCGCCGCTGCGCTCAGCCCGACCGCTGTCGGTGCGCCTCGTCGCGCTCCCGCGCTCGCCGCTTGAGCGTCTCGAGGTCCACCCGTTTGCGCGGGCGGAAGAGCAGCCGCACGGGGACCTCCGGAAACGGCCCCTCCTCCGCGAGCACATTGCGCAGGAACCGCTCTTCACGGGCCGTGAACTTGGCGGGGTCGTTGACGACAAGCGCGATCGTGGGCGGCGCCGTCCCCACCTGCGAGGCGAAGTAGATACGGGCGTCACGGCCCACGCCTGCGCCCGATCCCGCCCGCTGGACAGCCCAGCGGAGCAACTCGTTGAGCCTGTGCGTCGGAATGCGCGCCAGCGCCTGGTCGCGCAGCTCGAAGGCCACGTCGATCGCCTCGCGCACGCCCGTGCCCTCGCGGGCGCTGGCGAAGACGATGGGCGCCCGCCGCAGCGCCCGCAGCTCCTTGTCGAAGTAGCGCCGAAAGGCCTCGGGAAGATCGCGCTTGCCGCCCTGCGCCTCCTCCGCCAGGTCCCACTTGTTCACGACGATGACGCAGGGCTTGTGGGCATCGACGACCGCCTGGCCCAGCCGCTTCTCCACATGCGACACAGGCTGCTGCGCGTCGATGAGCAGCAGCGCGACGTCCGCCCGCTCCAGGCTGCGCAGCGCCCGCTCCCGCGCCCACCATTCGATCCTGCTCCGCGTGCTGCGCTTGCGGCGAAAGCCCGCGGTGTCGATGGCCACGCAGACCCTGCCGTCGATCTCGAAGCGCACGTCGACCGCGTCGCGGGTGGCGCCGGCCAGCTCGCTGACGATCACCCGCTCCTGCCCCGCCAGGGCGTTGACGAAGGTGCTCTTGCCAGCGTTGCGTCTGCCGAGGATGGCGATCTTGAGCGCGGGGTCGGGTTCGGGCTCCTCGAGGCTGCGCCGCCAGGCCGACTCGGGCATGGCCTGCGCAAGCTGCTCCAGGAAGGGCCTGCGGCCGCGCCCCGTGCGGGCCGAGACCAGCGCAGGCTCGCCCAGTCCCAGGGCCGCCGCGTCCAGGGCATGCGCCTCCCATGACTCCGAGTCGCACTTGTTGGCCACGACGAGCACCGCAGGTCCGTCCCCCTGCTGCAGCGCCTGACGCAGCTGCTGGGCCATCTGCTCGTCCAGCGGCGTCAGCCCAGCCTGCACGTCGACCACGAAGAGGACCAGGTCGGCCTCGTCGATGGCCCGGGCGATCTGGGCCTCGACCAGTGGGGCCACGACGCGGAGGTCCTGTCCCGCGTCGTCGAGCGTCTCGCCCTCAGCGGTGTAGAGGCCCAGGCCGCCGGTGTCGACGACCTCGATCAGCGGCTGCGCCTCCAGCTCCTCGACCAGCGGCGGCGTGGCGAAGTCGGGCAGCTCGATGACCGTCGAGACCCGGTCCCGCGTCACGCCGGGGGTGGGGTCGACGATGGACACCTTCTCCCGCGCAAGCATGTTGAGCAGGGAGGACTTGCCCACGTTGGGCCGGCCGACGATGGCTGCGCGGGGAAGCGGCATGGGCCATCGTACGCGCCCCCGGCGCCGCTGCGCGGACGTCAGCCGCTGTCGCGCCCCCGCTTTGCGGCGGTCCAGCGGCGCACGAAGGCCTCGTACTGCTGGGGCGTGTCGACGCCGGCGTGGGGGGCTTCGACCTCGACCACGCGGATGGCGCAGCCGTGCTCCAGGGCCCGCAGCTGCTCCAGCCGCTCGGCCCGCTCCAGCGGCGTGGGCGCCCAGGCCGCGTAGCGCCGCAGCAGCCAGCAGCGGTAGGCGTACACCCCCACGTGCTTGCGCAGCTGCTCGCCAGCGCCGTGCGGGATGGGGGAGCGCGAAAAGTACAGCGCGCAGCTGCGCCGGTCGCAGACCACCTTGACGATGTTGGGGTCAGCTGGATCCGCCCCCTTGGGATAGGGCGAAGCCAGCGTCGCCATGGGCAGGTCCTCCTCCGCCGACATCGTCTCCGCCAGCGCGTCGAGCGCAGCGGGGTCGATCTCGGGCTCGTCCGCCTGCACGTTGAGGACGATCGTCTGGTCCGCGAGCCCAAGCAGCTCCGCCGCTTCCGCGCAGCGGCTTGCGCCGTTGGGGTGATCCCGTCGCGTCATGACCACGTCGTCGGCGTACGGCTCGACCGCCCGGGCGACGCGTTCGTCGTCCACAGCGACGACGACGCGCTGCGCGCAGCGGGCCTTGCGCGCCTGCAGACACACATGGCCGACGAGCGGCAGTCCTGTCCTGTCCGCCAGCACCTTGCCGGGGAATCTGGTGGATTCGAGCCTTGCGGGAATGAGGACGACCGCCTCAGCCATCCGTCTCTGCGTCCCTGAGCTCCTGCACGAGCCGCTGCAGCTGCTCGCGGCGATCTCGGATGTCGCGGTAGTTGAACTGCTTGAGCATGATGGCCGAGGCGAGCTTGAGGGCCTCCTCCGCAGCCTGCGCGTCGCGCAGCGCCGTCGCCTTGCTCATCAGCGAGGCCATCAAACCGTAGCGCAGCGCCAGGACGACCTCGTCGTCCGCCTCGTCCGCCTGTTCGAGCGCCATGCGAAAGGTGTCGACCGCCTCCTGCTCGAACCCCGCCTTGGAGAAGCATTCGCCCAGCAGGGTCATGGCGCGGAGGCGCAGCTTGGCGTCGTCCTGGGCCTGCTGCAGCAGCGGGATCGCCTCTTCGTGCCTTCCCAGCGCAGCGAGCCTGCGAGCCGTCTCATACTTGATCGACAGATCTGTAGGATACTCCTTGACGCGCAGCAGATGCTCCTGCAGCTCGAGCTCGAGGAGTTCGCGCCGCTTCTGCTTCAGCGCCGCAACGGCCTGTTCGTCGCCGGCTTCCGCCTTCTTCTCCAGCGCGCGCAACTCTCTGCGGCGCTGTCTGACGCGCAGCGCCCCCGCCTCCTCGCGAAAGCGGAACTGCCCATGCTGCTCGTACCCCTTCATGAGCAGCTCGTGCGCCAGGTCTTCGTCCTCGGGCTTTCCCCGGGCCCGCAGCGCCCGGACGTAGCGGATGAGGCTGTTGGGATCCTCGGGCCTGGACTCGTAGTCCTTCTTCGCAGCCTCGATCACGCGCGTCGCTGCATCCTCGCTGCGGACGATCCTGCTCTCCTCCTCGAGGATGCGCTGCTTCTCCGAGTCGCGGATGCGCTTGCGGAATCCACCTGCCTTTCCCGTCTCTTCGAAGCCGCCGCTGGCCATGGCGGCCTCCGCAGAGAGCTGCTTGATCTCGTTGATCAGCCCTGCGTCCGTGGGATCGAGCGATATCGCCGCTTCGCCCGCCTTGGCGGCGATGTCGTAGGCGCCGACGGCCTTGGCGGCGTCCTTGATCCGCACGAGCAGGTCCTTGCGGGGCTTCCTGTCTCGCACCGCCAGCGTCAGGGCGCGTTCGCCCAGCCAATGGGTCGCTTCCGCAAGGTCCAGCTTGCTGGCTGACTCCATCGCCTTGACCGCAGCCTTGGCGTCGAGGGGATTCGTGCAGGATTCGAGCAGCGCCGCCAGATAGCGGTCCAGCGGCGATCTGCCGCTGAAGTTGCTCTGCTGGTCCTTCGAGGGGCCTGTCTTCTTGCGCCCAGCCAGGAACGCTGCTGCGGACTTGAAGCAGGCCTCCACCGCATCGACATTGCCCGGGTCGTAGCGCAGCCCCTGCAGCCAGCACGTCACCGCGTACTCATAGTTGGACGCGTCGTGCACCGTGCGGGCTCTGTCGAACCAGGGCCTGGCCTTGGACGCGTCGACAACCGGCGCAGCGGTCTGCTCCGTCTGGTCGTCGGAGGATTTGCGTCCAAAGAGCGCCACATGCGTCTCCTGCCAGCGCCGCAGCCCTGTCGCCGCAAGCGGGCGGATGCTACGAACCCGCTTTCCCACGCGTCAAACCCCGTGCCGTTCAGTCTAGGCCAGACGTCCGTGACGCCCTGCGACATGGCGGACGCCGTCTACACTTGCTGCCCATGGACCCTGCATCGCTGCGCATCGTGGAGTATCCGCACCCAGCTCTGCGCGCCAAGACCGAAGAGATTCCCACGCCCTGCGCGCAGGAGGTCCGAGATGTCGCCCAGCGGATGCTCGAGCTGATGCGCGAGGCGGAGGGCGTGGGATTGGCTGCGCCGCAGGTGAACCTGCCCTGGAGGCTCTTCGTCTGCCACGTGCCCGAAACCTCCGCGTGGGAGGAGGAGCAGCCATCCTCGCTTGGGGACGCTGAGGCAGACGACGCTGGGGCTGTCGGCTGGACGGCTGAGCCGCTTGTCTGCGTCAACCCGCGACTGCACAGCCTGACGGGGCCTTCCGAACCCTGCGAGGAGGGCTGCCTCAGCCTGCCTGGCATTCGCGGCGACGTGCCCAGGCCCCCCCTGGTCACGCTCGAGGCGCACGACCTCGAGGGCCGACCCTTTTCGCTGCGCTGCAAGGGCCTGCTCAGCCGCTGTGTGCAGCACGAGTTCGACCACCTCGAGGGCGTGCTCATCATCGACAAGATGACGCAGCTGTCGAGGCTCAAGAACCGTTCGCTGATCCGGGACCTCGAGCGGGCCGCCGCCCGTTGAGTCGCAGCAGGAGCGCCCCGCTGTGCGGATCGTCTGCCTTGGCTCTGGCGCCTTCGCCCTGCCCAGTTTCGCTGCGCTGGCGGAGCAGCACGAGATTCCGCTCGTCGTCAGCCAGCCCGATCGGCCCGCGGGTCGAGGCAGGCGCCCCACGCCCACACCCGTCGCCCGCTGGGCCAGCGAGCGGGACCTGCCCCTCTTCACGCCCTCCGACGTCAACGCCCCCGAGGCGGTGGAGCGGATCCGCAGCGTCGCCTGCGATCTCTGGCTCGTCGCAGCCTTCGGCCAGCTGCTCAGCGCTGCCCTGCTGGCGGATCGCCTCGCTGTCAATCTGCACGCATCGCTGCTTCCCCGCTGGCGGGGCGCGAGCCCCATCGTCCACGCCATCCTGGCTGGCGACGCGGAGACGGGCGTGAGCGTGATCACCGTGGCGCAGCGGCTGGACGCAGGCCCCATCTGGCTGCAGCGCCGCCGGGCCATCCTGCCCTGGCAGACAGCGGGCGAACTGCACGACCTGCTCGCCGAGGACGGCGCCCGCGCCCTCGTCGCCTCGGTGAAGGACATCGTCGCCGGCGCCGTCGAGCCCGTCGAACAGGACGACGCCAGGGCCACCTACGCCCCGCGCGTGCAGCGGACCGACGCCTGGATCGACTTTGGGCACGGCGCCCAGCGGTGTCAGCGGCGGATCCACGCCTTTTCTCCCCGCCCGGGCGTGGCGGTCGAAATCGAGGGCCTCCGCGGGCCCGTCAAGCTGTTGCGGGCGGAAGCGGTCGAGACGGAATCCCAAGCTCCTGCTGGGACGCTCGTCGATCCCCAGGCGGGCGTCGTGGTCTGCGGGGAGGGCGCCCTGCGCATCGTCGAGGCGCAGCCCTCGGGCAGAAGGCCCATGGCCTGGAGCGCCTTTGCGCAGGGCCGACCGCTGCGCACGGGGGCGCTCGTGCGCTCCGTCGCGCCGCCTCCCCCCGCCGCCCCTGCCACCATGGAGGGCGCCGCGGAGCCTTCCCAGGGAGCTTCGTCGTGAAACGCCCGCTCCTGCGTCAGCTCCTGCCCACGCGCTCAACCCACCCCACCCGGCGCGCCGCCCGCCCGCGCCACAGCGACGATCGCCAGCTGACGCCCATGCAGCGGCGCTACGCCCGGATGGTCCAGCACGCGCTGGCTGCGCACGACATCCGCGTGCGCCGCTGGCGCTCGTCCACGACAGGCTGCGCCTGGGAGACGCGCAGCCCCGACGGCCGCGTGCAGCGATGGATCGAGGCGCCGCTGCCCCGCGGCCCCGTCTCCGCTGCGGTGTTTCTGCACGAGGTGGGCCACCACGCCATCGGCTTTCACCGCTACTCCCCCCGCTGCCTGGAGGAGCACCGCGCCTGGGTCTGGGCCCTGCAGGCCATGGAGCGCTACGAGCTCAACGTCACCGAGCAGGTGCGCAAGCGGATGCGCGATTCATTGCGCTACGCGGTGGCCAAGGCTCGTCGGCGGGGGCTCAAGCGTCTTCCCGCGGAGCTGGCGCCGTACCTCTGAGCGCTTCAGCTGTTCACCGCGACAGCTGCCGCCTGCCGCGACGTCCCAGACGAAGCGGCCCCTTCCCCCTCCTCCAGCAGCACGGGAAGCGTGATGATGAAGTCAGCTCCCTTGCCAGGCTCGGAATGCAGCGCGATCGAACCGCCATGGGCCTCGATGATGCGTCTCGTGACAGCCAGCCCCAAGCCCGACCCCCCAGAACGGGTGGAGAAATACGGCCTGAAGACATCCTCGACGCGTTCGGGGGGAACGCCTGGCCCCGTATCGATGACATGCAGGCGGACGCGCTCAGCCTCCCGGTCCGCAGGCTCCAACCGCAGGATCAACTCGCGGGCCCGTCGGTCCTGCTCGTTGCTGGGGGGAGGCGCCGACTCCATCGCCTGCACCGCGTTGAGCAGGAGGTTGAGCAGCGCCTGTTTGAGGAGCTGGGGATCCGCCAAGGCGCGAACCCTCTCTTCCCCCGTCTCCAGACGCAGGCGCACGCCCGCCTGCTCCGCCTGCGGATGGAAGAAGTCCGCCAGCTCCTCCAGGATGTGCGCCAGGTCGATCCGCTGAGGCTCCAGATGCACCGCGCCTGCATAGCGAAGAAAGTCCTCGAGTATGTCGCGGAGCCGCTCGACCTCCCGTCGGATCGCCCGGACGCGTCGCAAGGCTGCGTCGCGATCATCCTCCGAGGCGCTGCGCTCCGCCAGGCTCTCCTCCAGCAGCTGAATGTTGAGGCTGATGGTGGACAGCGGATTGCGAATCTCGTGGGCGAGCCCCCCGGTCATGGCCCCGACCTCCGCCAGCCGCTCCGCCTGGCTGGCGCGGCGCTGCGCTTCCCGGGCCCGACGAGCGGCGCGTATCGACAGCGCCGCCCCCCCTGCTGCTCCAAGCGCCAGGCCCATCGCCAGGCCCAGCCAGAACGTCATAGACACCTCGCCGCTTCGCCCCGCGCCGCCCCCACGCCTTGCTCAGCGTCGAGGCGTGCGCGAATAGCGACGCTGCGGCCGCACCGCGATCTCGGGCTCCTTCCGGACGACCTTCGTCGCGTGCCACCCCTTGTCGGTGAGCACAGCGTCGTACACAACCTGGGCGCCGTCCTTGAGCGCGCGAAACCCTTCTCCTTCGATCTTGGAGTAGTGGACGAAGACATCCTGCCCTTCAGGTCCGACGATGAATCCGTATCCCTTGCGGGCGTCGAACCACTTGACGGCGCCTTCCACATTGGTCAGCTGTTGTGCGCCTTTGTCGCCACCCTGCTCGTCGCTCATGCAGCGACTCCCGCTTCGCCCGCAGAGGCGGGCTTGCGCCGATGCAGCGAACGGTCCGCAGGCCAGACATACGCAAAAACGCGGATCCGCCAGCCGCTTTGACCTGCGCAAGGCGCCGCGCGCCTCGCAGTCTCTGCAGCAGCGGCGGGCACGACACACACGCTGCCATTTTCAATCTACCACACGATCGCCACTGCGTCAACGACGCGCACACCCCGGGCGCCGCCAGCGCAGCCCCCCACAGCGACGCGTCCCCTCGTGTTACGCGTTGGCCCGAGGCTCATGCTCCGCTGTCTCCGCCAAGGCTTGGCGGTGGCTGAGCTTGATCCGTCCCTGATCATCGACATTGATGACCTTGACCAGCAACTCGTCGCCCACCTTGGCCACGTCGCTCACCTTCTCGACGTAGCCCTCCGCCAGCTCGGAGATGTGGCACATGCCGTCGGTGCCGGGCGCCAGCTCGACGAAGACGCCGAAGTCCTTGACGCCCACGACCTTGCCGCGGTAGAGGGCGCCGATCTTGACTTCGGCGCACATCGCCTCGATCTCCGCGGAGCAGGCCTCGACCTTCGCCAGATCGCTTCCCGAGACCACCACCGTGCCGTCCTCCTCCACGTCGATCTTGACCCCGTAGCGGTCCTGCAGGGCGTTGATCATCTTCCCACCCGGACCGATGAGCTTGCCGATCTTGTCCGGGTCGATCTTGAAGGAGCGAAGCTTGGGAGCGTATTTGCTGAGCTCCTTGCGAGGGGAGGCGATGGCCTTCTCCATGATGTCGAGAATCTTCTCCCGCCCGCGTCTGGCCTGCGCGAAGATGCGCTCGATCTGCTCCAGATTCAGGCCTCGCGCCTTGAGATCGAGCTGCACGCCTGTCACACCCTCGCGCGTCCCCGCCACCTTGAAGTCCATGTCGCCGAAGAAGTCCTCCTCGCCGATGATGTCGGTGACGTAAACCTCCTTCTGCCCCGACGCATCCGTGAAACGCCCCACGGAGACGCCCGCGCAGTGCCCCGAGACAGGCACCCCCGCGTCCATCAGCGCAAGGCTGCCTCCGCACACCGAGGCCATCGACGACGAGCCGTTGCTCTCGGTGATGTCGCTGACCAGCCTGATGGTGTACATGAACTCCTCGGGCGAAGGGAGAATCCCAAGCAGCGAGCGCTCCGCCAGGGCGCCGTGACCGATCTCCCGCCGACCAGGGCCGGTGATGCGCCGGGCCTCTCCCACACAGAAGGGCGGGAAGTTGTAGTGCAGCATGAACTTCTTGCTGTACTCGGGCATGAGGCCGTCGACGATCTGCTCGTCGCCAGCGGTGCCCAACGTGCAGGTGACGACGCTCTGCGTCTCGCCCCGCTGGAAGAGGGCCGAGCCGTGCGTGCGCTCGAAGAGCCCCAGCTCGCACTCGATGGGGCGAATCTCCTCCGGGCCTCTGCCGTCGGGTCGGATTCCCTCGTTGACGATCAGCTCGCGGACGACCTTCTTCTCGAGCCGGCGAAACGCGTCGCTGGCCCAGCGCCTGCGCTGCGCCGACTCGACATACTCGCCATAGGTCCCGTCGAGCTTCTCGGGGAAGAGCTCGTCGAGCATCTGCTGCTTGATCTCGTCCAGGCGGGCCTTGCGCTCCTGCTTGCCGGGAATTTCCTTGCGGGCTTCGATGACAGCCTCCTTGCAGCGCTGCGTCACCAGGTCCACGATGTCCTGCGGCGGCAGCGCCAGCTCGCCCACCCTCTTCTCCACGCCCGCCTTGGCGACAAGCTCCTCGATCAGCTCCAACGCCTGCTGCACATGCTCATAGCCAAACCGCAGGGCCTCGAGCACGACATCGTCGGGAGCCGACGCCGCCCCCACTTCAATCATGTTGACGCCGTCCCTGTGGCCCGCGACGACCAGATCGAGATCCGAGTACTGCTGCTGCGTGGCGGTGGGATTGATGACGAAGCGGGGCCCCTCGTCCAGAAAGAGCCTGCCCACGCGCATCGTCGCTGTGGGCCCCTCGTAGGGAGCGTCGGAGATGGCCAGCGCCGCCGCCGCTGCGGTGCCCGCCAGCACGTCCGCGTCGTTCTCCCCGTCGTGGCTCATCACCCAGCACTGGATCTGGATCTCGTCGATGAAGCCGTCGGGAAAGAGCGGACGGATCGGCCGATCGATCATCCGCATCGTGAGGATCTCCTTCTCGTTGGGAGGTCCTTCGCGCTTGCGGAAGCCGCCGGGGAACTTGCCGCCCGCGCTGGTGCGCTCGCGGTAGTCCACCGTCAGGGGGAAGAAGTCCAGTCCAGGCCTCGGCTCAGCCCGCACGACCGTGGCCAGCACCGTCGTGCCGCCGTAGGTGGCCATGACGGCGCTGCTGGCCAGCTTGGCCACCACACCCGTTTCGAGCTTCAGCGTGCGTCCGCCGATCTCGCGCTCAACGCAAATGGGGGTCATCTCCGCGTCGTCCCTTCCAGGGCCCGCCCCGCGCCCGCTGAGCGCAGAGCCCGCCCCCGCTGCATCGATCAGGACGGCCGCTGATCGACGCCCACACACCGCTGCGTTCCTGCGGGGCGAAAAGGGAGAGGCAGAGGGCGGCAGGCGTCCGCCGCTGCGACGCCCATCGCCGACTGCCGCTCTGTCCCCCGCACAAGGACCGCGCCGTCGAGCTGGTTGTCAATCGTCCACGCCGACGCGTCGGCGCCGGCGGACGCCCCTACTTGCGCAGCCCCAGCGAGCCGATCAGCGCCTTGTAGCGGTCATAGTCCTTGCGGGCCAGGTACCGCAGCAGCTTGGTCCTTCTGCTGACCATGCGCGTCAGGCCCCGCTTGGTGGAGAAGTCGTGCTTGTGCTGCTTGAGGTGCTCGGTGAGCTCGCGGATGCGCTCGGTGAGGATGGCCACCTGCACTTCCGGAGAGCCCGTGTCGCTCTCACTGCGCCGATGCTCCTGGATGATCGCCTGTCTGCGGCTTGCGGTGATGGCCATGGAACTTCTGCTTCTCCAAGGCCCGCGACGGGGCCGACGCTTCCTCGAACGGTCCACACAGCGGCGCCCGCTGCAGGACTCCGCTGGCCCCGCAGCTGCTGCGCACGGAGCCATTTTACCAAGTCTTGCCCCGTGGTCCACCTGCGGTCCCATGCAGCGAAAAGGCTATGCTGCCGGTCCACCATGCAGCTCTCCCACCGAGTCCGCCGTCTGCCCCCCTCCGCCACGCTCGCCGTGGCCGCTAGGGCCCGCGCCCTTGCGGAGCAGGGCGTCGACGTCGTCTCCATGTCGCTGGGCCAGCCCGACTTCGACACGCCTCAGCCCATCAAACAGGCCGCCATCGAGGCCCTCGAAGCCGGCATGACCGGCTACGCCCCCCCGCCCGGCGATCCCGAGACCCGAGCCGTCATCGCGGACAAGCTGCAGCGGGAGAACAGCCTTATTGCCGTCGAGCCCGACTCGATCGTCGTCACGCCAGGCGCCAAGCACGCGATCCACCTGACGCTGCAGGCCCTGCTCGACCCGCCCTGCGCAGGCGAGCCGCAGCAGGAGGTCGTCGTGCCCACACCCGCATGGGTCTCGTACAGGCCCATGATCGAGCTCGCCGGCGGCCGCGCCGTCGAGGTCCACACCGACGCGGCGCAGGGCTACACGCTCACGCCCGAGCAGCTGCGCACGCACATCACGCCGCTGACCCGTGTGGTGGTCCTCAACAGCCCCTGCAACCCCACAGGCGCCATGTACACGCCCGAGGAGCTGCGGGCCTTGGCTGCGGTCGTGGAGGAGGCGGCCAGCAGCGTCGCCCCCGACCTGGTCGTCCTCAGCGACGAGATCTACGAGAAGCTCACCCTCACGGGCGTGCCCCACTTCTCCATCGGCTCGGTCGAAGCGATCGCCCAGCGGGTGGTCACGATCAACGGGCTGAGCAAGGCGTACGCGATGACGGGCTGGCGGCTGGGCTACCTGGCGGGGCAGGGCGACTTCGGCGTCGAGCTCGCCCAAGCCTGCGCCCGACTGCAGGGCCAGATGAACACCTGCGTCACGTCCTTCACGCTGCCCGCCGTCCGCGTGGCGCTGCGCGACTGCGCCGAGCACGTGGAGGCCATGCGTCAAGCCTTCGTCCGCCGGGCGCAACTGGCCTGCGAGCTGCTCGATGCGATCCCAGGCCTGTCGTATCCACGCCCTGCCGGCGCCTTCTACGCCTTCGTGGACGTCTCGGCGCACTTCGGCTCGACGTCGCCCAACGGCTGCGCGATCGCCTCGCCGACCGACTTCGCCACCGCCCTGCTCGAGGAGCAGCACGTGGCGGTGGTGCCGGGCGAAGCCTTTGGCGGCGCAGGCGAGCGCTGCGTCCGCCTCAGCTTCGCCCTCTCGGACGAACAGCTGCGCGAAGGCCTGGCGCGGCTCGACCGCTTCGTCCGCTCGCTGCGCCGCTGACGCCGCCGCTCTCACCCTCCTTCAACCACTCCGCCTGTGCTCCCCGTGGCGACTTCATCAGGGGCCCCGACAGGCGGAGCGGGAGTCTCGTTCTTCGGTCCTTCCAGCCACGGCAGAATCATCTCCACGATGGTGGGGTCGCGGTGGAAGACCGGGTACTCGTATGGTCTGCGCTTGGCGAAGAGGTCCTGCGTGCGCTGGCTCCAGGCGAGCCACCTCCTGATGTCCAGGCCGAAGTTCTCCCCCGTCAGCGTCTTGAGCGATCGCTTGGCGGCCTGGTTGACGCGCAGCTGCCGATCGGCCAGGGCGCCGATGAGCCCCTGCACGACGCGGGGCTGGGCGTACTGCCCAAGCGCCACCGCCGCTGCGGCCCGCACGTCCGCGTCGGACTCCTTCTCCGGGTCCAGCGCCTCGAGCAGAGCCGGGACCGCAGCTTCGGGGTTGTGGATCCGCTGCAGCGCCCGCGCCGCCTCGCGCCGCACCAGCGGCGAGGGGTCCTCGCGCAGCAGCCTGGCCAGCAACGGAGCGTGCTTGACCTGACCGTGCAGCGCCAGCGCCTTGACCGCCGCCATGCGCACCGCAGCGTCCTCATCCTCCGCCCGCATCTCGTAGAGCCGCAGGTACGGCGCCTCGCCGCCGAAGGGCGCGTTGGCCAGCAGCAGCACACCCCGCTGGCGCTTGTCCGCGTCGTAGGGGTCGATGGCCCACTGCGCCGCCTCCGCAGGGGACGGCGGCGCGGGAAGCAGCGTGAGAATGCTCTGGGCGTCCATGGCGCCGGCGCCTCCCAGCGAGAGCCCGCATCCCGAGAACACGCCAACAGCGACGCACGCTGTCGCCCCCGCCAGCGACGCGCACCGCAGCCTTGTGGGCGCCTGGACCATGGCCACAACGATAGCGTGCGCCGCCTGCCCAGTGGCTCTAGGCTGTGATCATGACCACCGCTTGGCTGGCGCGCTGGACCGTCGCGATGGGGCTGGCGACGCTGTTGCTGCTTGGAGGCTGCGCCGCTGCTGGAACGATCCCATCCGCCTTCGAGCAGGCTCTCGGCCCGATCCAACCCGCTTCTGTGGACAGCGTCTTTCCTGCAGCGATCCTGGAAGCAGCAGCGCCCCGCCGTTCGGAGTTGCTGCTGTTCGACGCAGCCCACGGCGCCGAGTCGTCCCCCAGCCGTGTGCAGCTGCGCATCGAGCTGAATGAACGGCGCGACAGCCTGCTCCTCGAGCAGCGCGACGCGTCGGATCGTCTCCTGCAGCGCGAGGAATACGTTCGCGCCCCACAGGGCTGGGCGCTGGCCCGCTCGACCACACCCAAGCGGGCTGTGCTGACCGAGTACGTCCCCCCCATGCTCCAGTTCCCTCGCGCTCTTGCGCCCCAGGAGCCTGTCGAACGCAACGTGCAGGTTCTCGTCCACCCGCTGCGGAATCCATCGAGCCTGCAGCAGCGAGGCCGCGCCGCCAACCGTGTCGAGTTCGTTGGTCAGCAAACCGTTCACACCGCCCAGGGCCAGGCGATCGACGCCAGCCTCGTTCGCCTCACGTTCACGGGGGTCTTCGGCCTGGCGCGTGTGCAGCGGGTGACGGAGCTGTGGCTCGCGCCCAGGCTCGGCGTGGTGGCGCTGCGCGTGCGTGAGCGTGTCACGGCGCTGGGAGCGCTCGTCTCAGCGATCGATCAGGCCCTGCTGCTCGCCCGCCAAGACGACGCCTCTCCCACCACCTCCACCAGCCGCTGAACCTCCTCCAGCGACACGCCGCTGTGCAGCGACACGCGAACGCGCGACGAGCCGGGCGCCACCGTGGGGGGTCTGATCGCAGGCGCCGCGAACCCCGCCTGGGCGAGCCTGGCCGAGAGCGCAAGCGCTCGTTCCTCCGCTTCCACGAGCAACGGCAGGATGGGCGTCGCCACCTCCCCACCGCCCGGAAGCCGCCACCCTCGCCCTACGAGCCCTGCGCGAAGCCGCTGCGCAACGGCTCGGAGCGATCGCCTGCGCTCCTCCGCCTCCCTGACCAACCCTGCAGCCGTGGCGACAGCTGCAGCCAACGGCGGCGCCGTTCCCGTCGTGTAGAGGAAGGGGCGAGCGAAGTTCGCCAACGCCTCCCTGACGATCGCAGGCCCAGCGACAACGCCTCCCTGCGCCCCCAGGGCCTTGCTGGCGGTGAAGACGATGACATCCGCGCGACACTCCGTCTCCGCGCACAGTCCTGCGCCGCCCGGCCCGACCACGCCGACTGCGTGCGCTTCGTCGACGAGCAGCGCCGCGCTTCGCCCCTCCCCGACCAGTTGGTCGCGCAGGCGGGCAAACTCCAGCAAGGGCGCCGCGTCCCCTTCCATCGAGTGCACCGACTCGACGACGATCCACACGCCGCCGCTGTGGTCCGAACGCCGCTGCCACCGCCTGGCCTGCTCCGCTGCATGTTCGACATCGTTGTGGCGAAAGAACCGCACAGCCCGACCCTGTCCGCGCAGCCGCGACGTGGCCACAGCCGCTGCGTCGATCAGGCTCGCATGGCAGAGCCTGTCCAGCAGCAGCAGATCGCCAGGCTGCGTCAGCGCGGTCAGCGCCGCCAGGTTGGCCATGTAGCCTGCGGGAAAGAGCGTCGCAGTCTCAGCCCGCACGAGCTGGGCCAGCCGCTGCTCAGCCTGCTCGTGCAGCGGATGCGACCCGCCTGCGAGGCGCGAGGCGCCCGCCCCCACCCCCTCCGCCGTCGCTGCGTGGCACATCGCCTGCGCCAGGGCGGGATGACGCCGCAACTGCAGATAGTCGTTCGTGTCCAGACGCACACGAGCGCCCTGCGACGCCTCCGAACGAGCGGCGCGGAGTCGGCCGCTGCGCCGCATCGCGTCGAGCCGGTCGCGCAGCGACGCCTGCCAGCTCGGCAGCGCAGTCATGATCCGCCGCGGCGCTGCCCCGCAGCCTCCGAGGCAGGGCGCCCGTTGCGGGACGCCTCCGCAGCGCCGACCAGACGAAGCGAGCGCGTCCCGCTGCACGCAGTCTCGCTCGCGCAGCCTTCCTGCAGGGCTTCACGCAGCCTCCTGCCCGGCTTGACGCGAACGGTGCGTCGACGAGGCGTCGTGGCCAGCTCGCCTGTGTGGGGATTGCGCACTGCGCGAGGAGCGACCTCCCTCGTTTCCAATACAAAACAATCGCGAAACTCGACCCTGCCTCCCGCGACAAGCTTGGCGACGATCTCGTCAAGCATCAGTTGAGCAGCAGCCTTGCCCAGGGCCTTGGACAAGCCAAGCCTGCTGGCCAGCAGCTCCGCCAGGTCCTTCTTTCGAAGCGTCTGATGGTCGTCCGCGTTGTGGGGCATGGCGTTGGCTTCCCTCCGGCGCTCCGCAGCGCCGTTGAGTATCGCCGCCCGCGCGTCGCGCGTCAATGACAGATGCGCTTCGTGCGCAGCGAAAACGACTGACGCGCGTCGCTTCGCTTTCCACGACGCAAGATGTTGCGGTGGATCGCGTGGTCGGCACAATCAGCCCTGCGCCAGCGTCCACGCCAGCGCCGCCAGCAACGGCATGCGCAGCTCGATCCACAGTCTTCGCTTCGGCGCAGGCGCTCCGCACGTCGCTGCGGTGGAGACGACGGCCAGCCCGCCCCATAGCGCTGCGGACCACCATGCCTCCCCTGCGACCGTCCACGCCCACGCCAGCGTCGCGGCGCCAACGCCTGCCCCCACAAGCACCGCTCGACACGCTCCCGCGCGCGTCAGCGCAAGCCACACTGTGCTGGCGCCTTCACGGGCGTCGAGGCGACGATCGCGCGCATCGGAAACCGCTGCGTCGGAGGCGACAAGCAGAGCAAGGCCTGCCGCTCCCACGGTCACCCCCCCAAGCGCACGCGCCCCTCCGCCTGCGTCCCAGACATCGACCAGCGTCAGCGTCCAGGCAGCGGCCGCCAGCCCTCCTCCCACAGCCAGGTTCTTGACCCACAGCGTCTCGCGAATCCTCCGCCCCCGCCATACACCCGGCCCGCTGTACAACCACACCGCCAGCCAGCCCGCTGGGACGAACGCTCCGAGCCACCACTTCCGCTGCACCAGCGTCAGGATCGCCCCGAAGCCCGCCGCCACAGCCAACGTCCAGAGCGCCCCAACGCGTCTGGCCGCCCAGCGCCGGTGCTCCTGTTGAGGATCGAGCTGCGCGGTCGGCGGCGCCCGCCTCGCTGCGTGCAGCAGGTACACGCTCCACGTCAGCAGCGCCATCGACAGCAGCTCCTGCAGATCCAGCGCTGCACGAGCCGCTGCCCGCTGCAACAGCGCGGCGCACGCTGCTGCATACAAGGGCATCGGCAGCGCCAGGGCTTCCACAGCGGGTCCCAGCGACCACCGCCCTCGCCGTGCGTCGCCGCGCCCGACAACCGTCGAGGAAGGCTCCCGCCAGGAAGCGTCAGCCGACACCAGCGTCGCCTTGCTTTGCATGGCACATATGTTTGTTCGCCGCACGCCGCCCTGGCACACGATACGCGCTGCGCCGCCAGCGAGCCGCAGCGACAGCCCGATCACGCTGTCTTTGTTCTCTGCAGCTGAAGATCCTGTGCGAACGGTCGCGCTTCCCGTCGCGATGCGCTACGCCGCCTGCACAACGTCGTGAACGTGCTGACGGAACAACTCCTCCGCATCCAACAGGAGCGTCAGCTCGCCTGCGCCGACCTCGCGTTGCTCCCCGCCCGCCGCTGCGTCCACCGTCTCCACCGCAGGCGCCACGCCCGCCACCAGTCCGGACGCATCCACCCCCGCAGGCGGAGGAACCACCGCAGCAGGATCGATCTCGCGGACGATGTGCACACTGTCGACGATCACGCCAAGCCGCTGCCCGTGGCGCTCGAGAATGACCACGAGGGATTTGCGCAACTTGCGTATGAGCGCAAAGAATCGATCAAAAAGCGTCAGCATGCTGTTGAGCGTCGTGGCGCGCGTCAGCTCGATGCGCTCCAGCGCCTTGTCCGCCCTTCCTTCCTCCAGCAACTGCACCACATCCGTCGCGACCGCGTGAATCCGCTGGTGCGGCTCGTCGAAGGCCCGCAACGCCCGCTGGAGCACATGGCGCATCGAGGTGTTGCCGTTCGTCAGCTTGTCCAGCTCCGCCTCGTCAGCCATGATCGTGTCGTACCAGCGGCCGAAGGCGCACTGGTGCGGGTCCGTCGCCAGCGTGAAGGGCCTCTGTTCCCGGACGGAGGCCTCCAGTTCGTTGATCCACCGCACGTGGTCTTCCCGGCGCTGCTCGAGCATGTTCTGAATCGCCGCTGTCTCTTCCTCCAGGGAAGGATGGCCCAGCGCCACGCGAAGATCCAGCACCGGGGTCAGCGTCGATCGTATCTCCATAACGCCCCGGAAGACCGCAGGCATGCCAGGCGGCACGACCATGGCGTGGGCGTCGTGGCGATTCAACTCGAGCACATCGCTGATGTTCAGCGCGCAGCGCTGCCCTGCGACCACGAACACGAGCCAACGACTCTCCAGCGTCTCGCCCATGGCGCCCCTGCCTCCCGCGTCCCCCCCCGTGTCCACCAGCGACCGTCCCTTCCTCCCTGTCCAAACCATCTATCGTCGTTGTCGACTCGTCGATGGAGCGCGCCGCCCCACCGTCTGCTCTTGTTATGCCGTCCGTCGCCGTCGGGCCCCCGCCCGACGCCCCGAGCCTCGCGACTCCGTCTTTCGAGACTTCCGCAGGGGGATGAACAACCGTCCACGGACCGCGCGTCGCTCCAGGCCGCCCGGAGACGCGCGCAGCGCCTCGCTGGAGACGCCGTCTGCCTCGAACCGTCAACTGGCCCATAGTTCCTGTCGATAAGCCGATGGCCCGCTCCGCTCCATGGCGGATGCGCTGCGGGATTTCTCGTGGAAATGCAGGCGGCAATGAACGACAACACCCACAGCATCCTCAACAACGCCACTGCGGCGGATCCCGGGGCCTCACCTTCGCTGAGCGCAACGTTCGTCTGCGATGCGCACGGCGCAATGCTCCACTGGACGGCCTCGGCGCAATGGCTGCTGGGGTACGACGACGCCGCTGTGCGACAACTGTCGCTTCGAGACATCGTTTCCAACGCCGACGCACTGCTGCAGGTGGAAGACGCAGCGAATTGTGTGACAACGAGCGCCACGGCGCGCCGTGCAGACGGCTCCACCTTTCCCGTCGAGCTCCACGCGTTTCCAGAAGCTGACGGCGCTTGGCGTATATTCGCCTGCGATGTCACCTGTCGCAAGGAACGCGACATCGAGCTGTCCCAGCTGCGCACAGCCCTGCGGCAGGACGAGGTCGACAAGGCCCGATACACCGCGACGCTCGAAGCCCAAGCGGAGGCCCTCAAGCAGGCCAATGAGGATCTGCAGCGGCTGGTCTCCGCGTCTCCCTACGCCATCCTCAGCGTGGACCCCGATCTGCGCGTTCGGCTCTGGAACAGCGCCGCGGAGCGCTGCTTCAACTGCCGCGAGGAAGACGCCCTGGGGGAGCCGCTGGAGTCGGTGCTCGACCCCTCGGCCCGAGAGCCGATCCTCAAGGGCGTCTGGCGCGCAGCTGCGGAGCAGCGTCTGGTGCAGCTGGACGACGTGCACGTCGGCGGCGACGCAACGGGCGGAGGCAGGCTCCTCTCCGTCACCATCGCCCCGGTGCGCAACGACAGCGACGGACCGCCCACCGGACCAGCCTGCATGATGCTGGCGGTGGACATCACCGACCGCCGCAAGCTGGAGGCCAGACTCGCACATGTGCAGAAGCTCGAGTCCATAGGCGAGCTCGCTGCGGGGGTGGCGCACGAGATCAACACGCCCATTCAGTACGTCGGCGACAACGTCCGATTTCTCCAGGAAGCGTTCGAATCGCTTGCGCCTTCGCTGCAGGAGCTCGCAGCAAGCACTCCCGCCAGCGACGCCGTCGCCCTGCACCGCTCGATTCAGGAGCATCTTGCAGCGGCGGATCTGCCGTTCCTGCTGGAGGAGTGCCCCAAGGCCATCGAGCAGGCTCTGGAGGGCGTCGAGCGCGTCGCGACGATCGTCCGCGCGATGAAGGACTTCTCGCATCCGGGCGTCGAGGAAATGACGATGGTCGACCTTCGGAACGCCATCACGAGCACCGTCACGATCGCCCGCAACGAATGGAAGTACGTCGCGGACGTCGAGCTTGATCTGGATCCCGCGCTGCCGTTGACGCCGTGCCTTCCTGGGGAGTTCAACCAGGCCCTGCTCAACATCGTCGTCAACGCCGCCCAGGCAATAGCAGAGCGACAGAACAGCGACAGCTCAGGCAAGGGCCTCATCCGCATCACCGCCAAGCCCAGCGGCTCCATGGTGGAGATCCGCGTCAAGGACACCGGCGGGGGTATCCCCCAAGCCATCCGGGACCGCGTCTTCGATCTCTTCTTTACAACAAAGGATGTAGGAAAAGGCACCGGCCAAGGCTTGGCGATCGCGCACTCCTGCATCGTCGAACGACACAAGGGTGAACTGTACTTCGAAGTGGAGGAAGGGGTGGGCACGACGTTCGTCATCAGACTGCCCCTGTGCCAGGACAGCCAGAGTCAACAGCCCACGATGGAGCAGGCAGCATGACTTCCAACGCCGACACACCGACGCAGAAACTGCGCATTCTGTTCGTGGACGACGAAAGCAACGTCCTCAACGGCCTGCGCCGCATGCTGCACGCGGAGCGAAACCGATGGGACATGGCCTTTGCGTCGAGCGGCGAGGAGGCGCTGCGTCTGCTTGACGAGTCTCCGTTCGACATCGTCGTCAGCGACATGCGCATGCCTGGCATGGACGGCGCCGAACTGCTCGCCAGGGTGATGGAGCAGCACCCTGACTGCGTCCGCATCGTGCTTTCGGGCTATTCCAGCGAAGAAGCTGCGATGCGCTCCGTCGGTCCAGCCCACCAGTTCCTGAGCAAACCCTGCGAGGCGCACACGCTTCGCGACGCGGTGGATCGCGCCTGCGCCCTGCGCACTCGCCTGCGGAGCCGGGCAGTGGCGGAGCTGGCGGGTCGACTCAAGACCATTCCTTCCGCTCCAGCGCTGTACCGGGAGCTCGTCGAGGAGCTGCGCCAACCCGACGCCACACCACAGACCGTCGCCCGCATCATCGAGAAGGACGCAGGCATGACCGCCAAGACGCTGCAACTGGTCAACTCCGCGTTCTTCGGTCTGCCGCGGCGCGTCTCCAACCTTTCCCAGGCGGTCGGGTTCCTGGGATTGGACACCATTCGCTCATTGGTGCTCTCCGTGCAGGCCTTCGACCAGTTCAAGAACATGGACATCACGGGCTTTTCCGTCGAAGCCCTCTGGCGGCACAGTCTGGAGGTGGGCTCTTTGGCACGGTCGATCGCCGCAGCAGAGAACGCCCCTGCGCACGTCTGCGACGACGCGCTCCTGGCTGGCCTGCTGCACGACGCGGGCAAACTCATCCTGGCGGCCAATCTGCCCGACGCCTACGCCCAAGCCATGCAGCTTGTCGAGCAGGAGCGTCTTGCGCTTCACGAAGCGGAGCGCCGCACAACCGGAGCGGGGCATCCTGAAACATGCGCCTATCTGCTCGGCCTCTGGGGACTGCCCGACGCCATCGTCGAAGCGGTCGCCTTCCACCACGAGCCGTCGCTGACCACCACACAGGAGATGTCGCCGCTGCTCGCCGTCCACGCCGCCGATGCGATTGTCCGCGACGCTGTCGAGACGACACCCGAGGAGAGCGACGCCGCCTCGCCCGCTCTGGACAGGCGTCTCATCCAGGACGTGGGCCTGATTGATCGCCTCGACGCCTGGCGGGCCTTGGCGCACGATCCGGGAGGCGCAGCCCATGCCGCCTGACGCCGCTGCGCAGCCGAGGGTGCTGCTGGTCGACGACGAACCCAGGTTGCTCGAAGGGTGTCAACGACACCTGCGTCGTCACTTCCATGTGACGCTTGCCCCCGGCCCGCGGGAAGGCCTCGAGGCGATCGAGAAAGGCGACCCCTTCGCCGTCGTCGTCTCGGACATGAACATGCCGGTGATGAACGGCGTGCAGTTCCTGGCTGAGGTGCGCACGAGGCAGCCCAACGCCGTGCGCATCATCCTGACCGGCAACGCCAACCTGCAAGCCGCGATGCAGGCGGTCAACGAGGGCGCCATCTTCCGCTTCCT
>CAYPBL010000019.1:26529-37484 GCA_964408965.1 uncultured Phycisphaeraceae bacterium
ACCTGGCAGCACCAGCGCTTCGAGGACCCGCAGCAGCCCGGCCCGCACGGCCACGACATTCCCCCCGCAGCGCGACTGCTCAAGATCGCCCTGGACTTCGACACGCTCAGCAGGCAGCTTGGCGACGAGGAACAGGCTCTGGAGGCCATGAAGCGAAGGATCAAGTGGTACGACCCGCAGGCGCTTGAAGCGTTGTGCGGCCAGCTGGGCCAGCGCGTCCACGTCGTCGAACGAGCCGTGCGCGTGCGGGATCTCGAGGAGACGATGACGATCGCCCGCGATCTGCGGACCGTTTCGGGCGCTCTGCTGGTTGCGCACGGTCAGCAGGTGTCCGCATCGCTCAAGTCGAGACTGATCAACTACGTCCGCACAGGCCAGCTGGAAGAGCCCGTCCTCGTGCTCTGCGCCGTGGATGCGGAGCAGGACGAGCAGCCCGCCCAAGCTGCCTGACGCCGCTGCACGCGCCGCTCCTGTGGATACGCTCGTGCGCCATGGATCGCCCCGCTGTCGCGCTGCTGCACACGCTGCCCGACGGCTCGAGCCATGTGGACCTGCTCGTCAGCCTTCAGCCAGCAGCCTCGCCCGACGCGCGCACCCTGGCGGCGTTCCGCCTCGACCAGCCGCCCTGGGAGATGCCGCCGGGAGGGACAGCCTGCGCGACGAGGCTGCCCCCGCACCGCGCCCGCTACCTCGCCTACGAAGGACCGATCAGCCGCAACCGCGGCGCCGTCCGACAGCTCGACGCTGCGCTCGTGACGGCGCTGCGCCGCAGCGAAGACGCCCTCGACTGCCGACTCGCCTGGCGCGCCCACGGTCAGCAGCCGCTGCGCTGCGACCGCGTCGCGCAGGAGCGCTGGCGCATTTGCGTGCCGGCGCCGTGACAGCCGATACGCGCAGCCATGTGCGGCGTCTTCGGCGTTGTGGCTGCTCAAGGCCGCCCGCTCAGCGTGGACCGCAGCGAGGCGCGGCGCCTGCGCGACCTGCTGACGCACCGCGGCCCTGACGGCGCAGGCCTGTGGGAGGGGCCTGGCGCCCTGCTGGCCCACCGCAGGCTGGCGGTGCTCGACCCCACCGAGGCCGGCGCCCAGCCCATGCGCACCGACGACGGCCGCTTCGTCCTGGTCTACAACGGCGAGCTCTACAACGACCTGGAGCTGCGGGCTGCGCTCGAAGAGCAGGGCGCCGCGCCCGAGGGCGGCTGGCGCAGCCGCTGCGACGCGGAGACCGTCCTGCAGGCGCTGGCCTGCTGGGGGACGGCCGCCCTCGACCGCTTCCGCGGCATGTACGCCCTTGCGCTGTGGGACGATCAGCGGCGCACGCTGCTGCTGGCCCGCGACCTGTTCGGCATCAAGCCGCTGTACTTCTGGACGGACGGTTCGGAGGTCGTCTTCGCCAGCGAGCCCGCCCCCATCCTCGGCCATCCGCGCGTCCCCGTCGAGCCCTCCTGGGGCATGGTCGGCGCCTACCTGACCACCATCCGCACCGTGCTTGGCAACAACACGCTCTTCGAGGGCGTCTACGCGCTGGCGCCGGGCGAGCGGGCCCTGTTCGACTGCGCTGCGAAGACCATCAGGCTGACCGTCGAGCAGGCGCCGCCTCCTGCGCCGCTTGAGCTCGACGAGGCCGACGCCGCCGGGACGCTCTTCGAGACCCTCTGCGCCTCGACCCGGGCGCACCTGTGCAGCGACGTCCCCACCTGCGCGCTGCTCTCGGGGGGGCTCGACTCGACCGCCCTGGCCAGCGAAGCCGTCCTGGCGCACCCGAGGCTGCGCACCTTCGCTGCGGGGGCCGTCGAGGACGTCGAGGACGAGGCGGCCAGCGACCTGACCTTCGCCCGGCGCGCAGCGGAGGCCCTTGGCGCAGCCCACGACCAGGCGCCCATCACCCGCGAGCGCTTCCGAAAGCGCTGGCCCTGGCTTGTCGAGCAGCAGGGCCTTCCCCTGAGCACGCCCAACGAGGTGGCGATATACACCGTCGCCCGCCGCCTTCGCGACGAAGGCTGCGTGGTGACGCTCTCGGGCGAGGGCGCCGACGAGCTCCTGGCCGGCTACGAGGGCCCGCTCGACAGCGCCTGGCGCTTCGAGCAGGCCCTGGCGGAGCAGAACGCCTCTGGCGACGCTGCGCTCCGCGCCCGGGCGCTCTTTCAGCTGGAGTCCAACGCCTGGGCGCCCAGCAGGCTCAAACCCCTGCTGCTGCGCGAGCCCGTCCTGCGCGCAAGCCAGGGCGACGAGCCGCTCGTCGCCCTCTACGAGCAGCTCTTCCGCCAGGCCGCTGCGGAGGCGCCCTGCGCCGAGCCACTGGCGGCGCACCTGCGCTTTCAGCAGCTGGTGAACCTGACGGGCCTGCTGCAGCGGCTCGACAGCGCGACCATGCAGGCCAGCGTCGAGGGCCGCACCCCCTACGCCGACGCGCACGTGGCGCAGCTGGCCCGCTCGCTGCCAATGCCGCTGCTCTACGAACCCCCTCCTCCAGCGTCCGACGGGCCCGGCGCCCTGGCCGTCGCCGCAGCTCCCCGCACCAAGCTGCTGCTCCGCCGGGCCTTTGCGCACCGCGTGCCGCGCGAGATCCTCGAGCGTCCCAAGGCCAGCTTCCCCCTGCCCTTTCAGCGCTGGATCGCCGACCACGCCCCGACGCTCCAGCGCAGCGCCTTCGCCCGCGAGGTCTTCACGCCCGACGCGATCGCCATGGTGGCGCGCGACCCGACCTCGCAGTGGCGCCTGGCCTGGCCGATGATCAACCTGGCGATGTGGGGCGACCGCTGGTGGGGCTGAGGGCGCAGCGGCGTGCGCTGCGTCTCACTCGACCGTCGGCAGCCACGCCGCGAGCAGGTCGCGCGCCGCAGCGATGTCGCTGATCGCCGCCATCTCCGTGACGGTGTGGATGTAGCGCACGCCCACGACGAGCCCCGCGACCCTGCAGCCGGCCCGGGCCTGCTGCACCGCGCCGCCGTCCTGGCCGCCGCGCGCCAGGATCGTCCGCTGCACGGGTATCTCCCTGGCCCTGGCTGCGCGCTCCAGCTCGTCGATGAGCCGATGATCGCTGATCATGGACGAGTCCATGACGTGCAGGCCGGCGCCTTCACCCTGCCTGGTGACGGCTTCGTCCTCGGGAACGCCGGGCGTGTCGCAGGAGAGCGTGGTGTCCAGGCCGAGGGCGATGTCCGCGTCGACGGCGAAGGCCGCGGTGCGCGCCCCCCGCAGCCCCACCTCCTCCTGCACCGTGAAGGCCACGACGATCTCGCAGCGGTGCGCAGCGCCCGAGGCCTCCAGGGCTCGCACCGCCTCGATCCCAAGAAAGCACGCGATGCGGTTGTCCAGCGCCTTGCTGACGACCTTCTCGCCCATGACGCGGAAGGGCTCGTCGAGCGTGACCATGTCCCCCACGCGCACGCGCTCCCTGACCTGCTCAGCGGCAAGGCCCGTGTCGAGGAAGAACTCCTTGATCTCGGGGATCTTCTTCTTGTCCTCTTCGCTGGCGATGTGGATGGGCCTTCCGCCCGGGTTCATCACCGCGGGGATGTCCCCCTCCTGCGTCGAGATGATCACCCTGCGGGCGAAGAGGTTGCGCGCGTCGAAGCCGCCTGCGGGGTTGACGCGGACGAAGCCTCTGTCGTCGATGTGCCGCACGTAGAAGCCGATCTCGTCCATGTGGCAGGGCAGCAGGACGCGTGTGGGCCTGTCGCCCCTGGCTGCGGCGCGGGGCCTTCGCGAGCAGATGAGCGAGCCCATCGCGTCGACGCGGACCTCGTCGAAGAGGCCTTCGAGCTCCTGTTCGATGCGCGCCCGCACGCGCTCCTCGCGGCCGGGAACGCCCGGCGTCTGGCACAGGTCGCGCAGCAGGTCCAGATTGATCGATGCAGCCATGCCCAGCGTCTCCTCGATGCTCGTGCGCCAAGGGCCAAGCGTACCATCGACGGCGCACGCGTTCGTCGCAGGAGCAAGCCATGTCCGACCGTCTGCCGCTGGCCTCGCTGGAGGCGACGCTGACCTCCTTCGGCCCTGCAGGCTGCGCGATCCCCGTGCCGCTGGCCTACGGCCCCGTCGAGCTGGAGTACGCGGCGATCCGCAAGGGGGCGGCGCTGCTCGACGAGCCGCACCAGGGCCTGGTCGAGGTCCACGGCGGCGACAGGCTCGACTTCCTCGACCGCATGCTCACGCAGCAGCTGGCGGACCTGGCGCCGGGCGCCCTGCGCGAGTCCTTCTGGCTCAGCCGCACGGGCCGCGTCGTCGCGGACCTGCTCGTCGCGCAGCTGCCGGAGCGCACGCTCCTGCTGGCCGACGCCTTCGCCTGCCCCGCGCTGGTCGAGTCGCTGGGGACGTACCTCTTCACCGAGGACGTGGAGCTGCTCGAGGCGACGCGCCGCTGGCGGCGGCTGAGCCTGCACGGCCCCAGGGCCCTGGAGACGCTCCGCGGCGCAGGCCTAGACGCCCAGGCGATTGCAGCCCTGGAGGCGGAGCGCGCCGTCGTCGCGACGACGCTCGACGGCGCCCCGCTGCTGGCCTTGCGCTTCGACCTGACAGGCGAGACTGGCGTGGGCCTCGCCGTCGAGGCGCAGCGGGCGCGGGGCGTGTGGGAGAGGCTGCAGGACGCCGGGGCGACGCCGAGTGGCTGGGGAGCGGTCAACATCGCCCGCATCGAGGCCGGCGAGCCGCTCTTTCACGTGGACTTCGGCGAAGACGCGCTGCCCCACGAGACCGCCCTGCACAAGCGGCGGGTCTCCTTCACCAAAGGCTGTTATCTTGGGCAGGAGATCGTGGCGCGGATGGAGTCGCGGGGCCAGGCCGCCCGCAGGCTCGTCGCCCTGCAGCTCGAGCGCGACCCGCCGGCGCCCGATGATCCCCCCCGCCAGCCCCTGACGGGCGACGCGGTGCGGATCGAGGGCGAGGCGGCGCCCGTGGGCGCCGTGACCAGCTCCGTCGTCAGCCCCATGCTGGGCGACGTTCCCGTCTGCTTCGCCATGCTCAAGGCCAAAGCCGTCAAGCCGGGCGCCGCTGTGCTCGTGGACGCGCCCGGTGGAAACCCCCTCAGGGGCGTCGTGCAGGAAAGCCTGCGATTCTGGCCGTGAACGGCCCAACCCGCCGGCTGACGCCCCTCTCGTCCGACGCCAGCAGCAGCCTTGCGCGCATGCTCCTGTATCGTTGCAATGGCCAGCGTCCACGGCGCCGCAGCGGACCCATCGTCTCCCGGCGCCGCAGGCGCGAAGACCGAAGGAGGTCGCCATGCTCGCCCGACTGCTCAGCCCGCCGCTGCTCTGCGCCGCAGCCGCCGCCGCTGCTGTTTCCAGCGCCGCGGCCCAGCCAGCCGACCTCGTCGTCGTCAACGCTGCGATCTGGACGGGCGACGCGGCCAACCCGCAGGCCAACGCCTTGGCGGTGCGCGACGGTCGCTTCGTCGCCGTGGGCGAGGAGGCGCGCAACTTCATCGGCCCTGACACCCGCGTGATCGACGCCGAGGGCGCCCGCGTCGTCCCGGGGCTTATGGACACGCACGTGCACATCGTCAGCGCCGCGGTGAGCCTGGGCAGACTCGACCTGCGCAGCGCCACGAGCAGGGAGGACCTGCTGCAGCGGCTTCGCGACCACGCCCAGCGCCTTGGGCCGAACGAGTGGGTGCTCGGCCGGGGCTGGTCGGCGGAGTCCTGGCCCGATCCGACGCCCCCCACCGCGGAAGAGATCGACGAGGCCGTCGGCGGCAGACCCGCCCTGCTGACCCGCATGGACGGCCACAGCCTCCTCGCCAGCGCGACCGCCCTGCGTCTGGCGGGGATCGACGAGAAGGGCCCAGCGGACCCGCCAGGCGGCAAGATCGGCCGCTTCAAGGACGGCAGGCCCGATGGGGCCTTGTACGAGGCAGCCATGGGGCTGGTGGCGCGACTCGCCCCGGAGGAGGACCCCGCCCGCGTCCGCAGGCTGCTCAAGCGGGCCTTCCGGGAGTGCAACCGCTACGGGATCACGCAGATCGGCGCCATCGAGTCGCGACGGGGCGTCGAATCGTTTCTTGCGCCGATGGACCGCACGGGCGAGCTGACGGTCCGCGTCGCTGCGACGATCAGCGGCGGCGGCGACACGCTCGAGTCCTGGCGGCCGCTGCTCGTCTGGGCCCAGAGCCACAGGCAGCTGAGCCCTCATGTGCGCGTGCTGGGCTTCAAGGGCTACATGGACGGCTCGCTGGGCTCGCGCACCGCGTGGATGGACGAGCCCTTCGCCGACGATCCGCGCGACCCGAACAACGCGGGCTTTCCGCTGGCCATGGCCGCCAACGGCGAGCTGCGCAGGATCATCCATCATGCAGCGGAGATGGGCCTGCAGCCAGCGGTCCACGCCATTGGCGACAAGGCCAACAGCGTGCTGCTCGACTGGTACGCTGAGCTTCCCCAGTCCGTGCGCCAACAGGTCAGGCCGCGCATCGAGCACGCCCAGCACCTGCTGCCGCGCGACGTTGCCCGCTTCGGCGCCTTGGGCGTCATCCCCTCCATGCAGCCCTACCACAAGGCCGACGACGGCCGCTACGCCCTGAGCAGGCTCGGAAGCGACCGCGTCAAGACGAGCTACGCCTTTCGGCAGCTGCTGGACACGGGCGCTGCGCTGGCCTTCGGCAGCGACTGGCCCGTGGTGAGCGTCAATCCCTGGCTTGGCGTGCACGCTGCGGTCAGCGCCCGGACGCTGGATGGCAAGATCTTCGTCCCCGAGCAGTCGATCACCGTGGAGGAGGCTCTGCGGGCCTACACCAGCGGCGCCGCCTTCTGCCTGCACAGCGAGCAGGAGACGGGCGCCATCAGGACGGGCCTGCGGGCCGACTTCGCCATCCTCAGCCAGGACCCGCTGCGCGTGCCCGTGGAGGCCATCCCCGCCACCGAGGCGACGCTGACGGTCATGGACGGCCGGGTGGTCTACGAGGCGGAGAAGCCCTGAGCCGGCGTCCTTCCAGCGCGCGCCCCCTTCGCGCCGATAACGCTCCAAGACGTTCGCTACACTGACGACGCAGCGACCTTGCGCCGTCCGCAGGCCGCTGGACACGGAGGTCCCGCCATGGCGATGGCTGCACAGCGGTTCTTGTTGATCTGTCTCCTCGGCCTTGCCGCCGTCAGCTGCGCAGGCCCTCGCGCGCTGCAGATGGTGCGGGAGTCGGGCGATCGCGCCTTCGCGCGAGGCGACTACCGGACGGCGCTGGCGGAATACCGCGAGGTCGTGGAGCGCTCGCCCGCCGACTGGGCCACGCGCGTCAAGCTCGCCCGCACGCAACTGGTGCTCAGCGACGCGGACGCTGCGCGGGAGAACCTGGCCGTGGCCCACCGCCTGCGCCCCGAGGACGACTCGATCGTGGATCTGCTGGCGACAGCGATGCTCGAGTCGGGAGAGCTCGCCCAGATGCACGATCTGCTGCGGCTTCGGGCCAAGGAGAAGGGCCGGGTCAGCGACTACCTCAGGCTGGGCTTCTTCATGGCAAAGGCTGGGGACCTCGACGCCGCGGAGAAGGCGTTGAAGACCGCTGCGCGCATCGACAGAGGCCGGCACGTCGAGCCCGAGCTGGCCCTGGCGGACTTCTACCAGAAGGTGGGCGACGAGGAAGCCGCCCTGCTGCACCTGCGGCACGCCCTGTGGATCGACCCGTCGAACGAGACGGTCGTGCAGCGGATCCGCAAGATGGGCGAGGTGCCCGGTCCGAGCCTGGCGGTCCAGCCGCCGGACGCGCCGTAACGCCTCCGCCGCGGTTCGTTACGCTGCCTGCGCCGCATGAGCGATCCTGATCCTGCGAAGCTGGACCTGTCGTCACTGCGCGCCGAGCTCGACCGCATCGACGCGAACATCGCTGCGCTGATCGGCCAGCGTCTGGCTCTGGCCCGCCGTGTCGGCGAGCGCAAGGCGGCCTCGGGCGCCGCGATCTTCGACCGCGACCGCGAGAACGACCTGCTCCGCGCGCGACGGGCGGCAGCCAGGGAGCGGTCGCTCGACCCCGACGTCGTCGAGAACGTCTTTCGCCAGATCATCCTCGCCAGCCACCGCGAGCAGCGGCGCACGCTGCGGGCGCGGTCCACCATCGAGCCGTTGACCGTGGCCGTCGTCGGCGGCAAGGGGCGCATGGGCGGCTTCTTCGCCAACTTCTTCAGGGAGATCGGCCACAGCGTCCTCGTCGCCGACCTCGACACGGAGCTGACGCCCCAGCAGGCCGCGGCCCAGGCCGACGTCGTCGTCGTCAGCGTGCCCATCGCCTCGACGCTCGAGGCGATCGAGCGCATCGGCCCGCACGTGCGTCCGCAGTGCCTGCTGATGGACCTGACGAGCCTCAAGGAGAAGCCCGTCCAGGCCATGCTCGAGCACAGCGAGGCGGAGGTGGTCGGGGCGCACCCGCTCTTTGGGCCAGGCGTCGAGTCGCTGGCCAGGCAGGTCGTGGCGCTGTGCCCTGCGCGGGGGACGCGCTGGGCGGGCTGGCTTCGCCGAACGCTCGAAGCCGAGGGCGCCGAGGTCGTCGAGACCACCCCCGTCGCCCACGACCGCATGATGGCGATCATCCAGGTGCTGCGGCACTTTGGCACGATCGCCCTGGGGGCGACGCTGGCCGATCTTGGCGTGAACGTGCAGGAGACGCTTCGCTTCTCCAGCCCCATCTACCGCCTGGAGCTGGTGATGGTCGGCAGGCTCTTCAGCCAGAGCCCCGAGCTCTACGCCGACATCGAGATGGAGAACCCCAGGAGCAACGACGTGATCGACGCCTTCGCCCAGCGCGTGGACAGGCTCGCCCAGCAGGTCCGCGCGGGCGACCGCGAAGCGTTCATGCGGGAGTTCCGCCGCGTCAGCGCCTACTTCGGCGACTTCAAGGACCAGGCGATGGAGGAGTCCGCCTACCTGATCGCCCGCATGGTGGAGCGCATGTGACCGCTGACGCCAGGCTGGTCAGCCCGCCGCTCTGGCGTCGACGGCCGCTGCGCAGGCGACGGAGAAGCGCGGAAAGACCACCGCCTCGTCGACGTTGACCAGCACGCCGTCCGCCCCCGCAGCCAGGGCCCGATCGGGGTCCAGGGCGCCTGGCGCAGGGACGGGGCAGCCCGCCAAGAGCGTCGCCTCGGGAAGCGCCAGCCGCAGCGCAGCGATCGTCCGCAGCGTCAGCGCCTCCTCCGCAGGCTGCGCCTGCGCAGCGGCGCTTCCCGGACACGGGTGAAAGACGTGCACACAGACCACGTCAGGCGCCAGCTCGACGACCTCCGCCGCCGACGCCGCCAGCTGGTCCTCGGACTCGCCAGGCAGGCCCACCGTCAGCCCGGTCGCCGTCTTCAGACCAGCGAGCATCGCTGCGCGCAGCGTGAAGCGTCTTCTGGCGTGCAGCCCGACAGGCCGCAGCTCCTGGAACAGGGCGGGGTCGGCGCATTCGAGCCCAATCCAGTACGCCCACGCGCCAGCGTCGCGCAGCGCCTCCATCAGGCCCTGCGTCTGCTCGCCTGCGCCGAAGACGATCCGCAGCGCCGGGTGGCTCGCATGGAGCTGCGCGATCGTCTCGACCCAGCGCATCGCCCGCCTGGACGGCGTCTGGCCGGTCTGCAGAAAGAGCCACTCGCACCCCGCCGCCGCCAGCGCCTCCACGTCGGCCAGCACCCGCTCCGTCGCCAGCGTGAAACGCCGCGTGGCGCGGTTGGACCGCGCATAGGGGCAGTAGACGCAGTCGTTGACGCAGTGGTTGTCGAGCGTGACGACAGCGGCCCGCGCGATTCCAGGCCGCCGCACAGCTGCAGCCTGATTGAGCAGCTCCTCCAAGGGCTGGCTGCGACGCAGCGGATCACCGTGCGTCTCCGGTCTGTGCGCTGCGCCCGCCATGCAGGCTCCTTGCGCCGTTGAGACAGACGCCGTCGGCGCCGTCGGGCGATCGACGCCATATAGGATTCTATCGTCCTTTTTCCAGTCCGCCTGCCCCCGCCGACCTGCCAGGAGAGGTCCAGCGACCAGAACAGGTTGACCTCCCCACCACTTCTGCTACTCTTGCGGATGAACGGATAAAGCCATGCCGCCCAGCCACCCTTCCACTGCCGCTTCGCCCCCCGCCACGGTGGCCGCCCGTCTCGCCTGCCTGGCGGACGAGCTGCACCTGCGCATGCTGCGGGTTCTGGAGCGTGAGGAGCTGACGGTGGGCGAGGTCGCTGCGGTCTTTCAGCTGCCGCAGTCCACGGTCTCGCGCCGGCTCAAGCACCTGGCGGAGGCGGGCTGGCTGCAGCGCAGGGCCGCAGGCCCAGCCACGCTCTACAGCCTGTCGCTGGACGACCTGACCCCGGCCTGTCGCGAGCTGTGGCTGGCCAGCAGGGCGCAGCTGAGCGGTCAGGACGGGGCCCTCGTGGAGGACGACCGCAGGCTCGAGGCGGTCCTGGCCCAGCGGCAGGAGGACAGCCTGGCCTTCTTCGGCCGCGTCGCTGGGGAGTGGGACAAGATCCGCGCCGAGCTCTTCGGCAAGGACTTCACCGCTCCTGCGCTGCTCGCCCTGCTCGATCCCTCCTGGACGGTGGCGGATGTGGGCTGCGGCACGGGCAACGTGGCCAGCCTGCTCGCCCCCCACGTCGCCCGCGTCATCGCGGTGGACAGCTCGGAGGTGATGCTGAGCGCCGTGCGCAAGCGGCTGGATGGCGTGGGCAACGTCGAAATCCGCCAGGGCTCGCTCGAGGCGCTCCCTCTCGAAGACGCCAGCGTCGACGCCGTCGTCTGTGCACTTGTGCTGCACCACTTGGAGGCGCCCGAGCGGGGACTGCACCAGTGCGCCCGCTGCCTCACACCGGGGGGCGTGCTGCTCGTCCTGGACATGGTCGAGCACGACCACGCCGAGTACCGCAGAACCATGGGCCACAAGCGTCTGGGCTTCTCGGACGAAGAGACGACCGCCCTGCTGCTCGGCGCAGGGCTCGCCGAGCCGCGCATCACGCACCTGCCCAGCGCCCCAGGCGCCCAGGGCCCGAGCCTCTTCGTCGCCACCGCCCGCCG
>CAYPBL010000020.1:0-36281 GCA_964408965.1 uncultured Phycisphaeraceae bacterium
CAGCGACGCGAGAACCGTCGCAGCCCGACAGCGATCCGTGCTCCTCGGCGTCGGCGGGGCCGACGCCGGATTTTTTGCGCGCATCTGGCGCAAACGACTTGCATTATCGGGGTGGGGGGAGGTATATTGGCCACGTGGATCGCTGCGGGAAGCGGCGGAGAAGGGGGCTTCTCATGAACAGATCACTGTGCAGCGGCTGGCGGCGCACGTTTGCGGCGGCGCTGGGGGTTTGCGCGCTAGGCGCCGCAATCGACACCTATGGCTCTGTTGCGCTGACTGCAGAAGTGGGGCCCAACTGCGACTATTGCCTCATTCGGGACGGCACCGTTGTCTTGGCGTATTGCTCTGGCCCGGTGTGCACATGCATGGCTAACTCTGCGTCGTACACGTACAGAGCGTCGTGCGGCAACGAGACGGGATGTGGCGAGTGCGGCATGAACAATCCGCAGGAGCCGGGCTGACGCGGGTTCGAGCGTCCTGATGGAGGGCCCCCGCCGATGAGCAAATCCAGCTCGCTGGCGCTGGCGCTGGTCGTGGCGGCGGTCGGCGGGATTGTCGGCGTTCGCGCAGCGATGCGCTATTTCACACAAACCTCGCCAAGCGCGCCGTCGTCGACAACAGACGCATTGCACAATGCGAAGGAAGAGCTTGCGCCAACGGCGTCGCTGTCGTTGTCCGCGCAGATGTTCACCGTCAAGCCGCGCGAGGAGACGGTGCAGGAGGTGAGCACGGAGGTTGGCGATCGTGTCGGCGCCGCGGCTGAGGCGCTGCCGGGGCGGTTCAGGCTCGACAGCCGCAGAGCCCGCCTGCTGCGGGAGGCGGTTGCGCGACAGCTGCACATAGTGCTGACGGGCGATTACGACGCATGGCTCGAGCGGGCGCTGGAGTACGGTCCCCCCGAGCAGATCTTGCCTGAAAAAGCTACTGATGCGGAGTATCGCGAGATATGGGAGCGCTGCGCCTCGAAATTGCGGTTGGCGCCGTTGTCGATCGACCATGTGGCGGTTCGGCCGCTGTGGCTGCGTGGAGAGAGGATCGAGCATGCAGCGGCGCAGGCGATGTTCAGGGCGTGGCCCTCGCTGTCCGCCCGCTACCCGAAAAAGGACCCGAAAGCGCACAGGCTCGATGTGTACGAGGCGCTGATTCCCCTGTATTACACCAGTGCAGGGTCGACGGAGCCCGACACGCCGATCGTGCTCGGCGTGAGCTTCTGGTGGGACGAGGCGCATGGGCGCTGGACGCCCTTCGATCTGGTGGGGTTCGCTGACTCGCTGGACCGAACGATGTCGGCCATGATTTTCTGACGGTGGCGCGGTCGGCGCTGCGGGATCACGAGGACCGGAAAGGGGAGCGATGAAGTCTCGCGGTTTCTCGCTGGTCGAGCTGCTGGTGGCGATCGGCGTTCTGGGGCTGCTGCTTGGCGTGCTGCTCCCCGCGCTGGCCAAGGCGCGATCCTCCGCAGGCGCCGCCAAATCGCTTGCGAATCTGCACAACCTGGGGATCACGCTGCATGTGTATGGCGAGAGGAACCGCGGACAGGCGCCGTTTTTTCAACCAGGAGAAGACTGTCTCTTCGGCGCACCTCCCGAGCAAATCGGCCGGGATTCCTCCAAGTGTGTGCGCGTAAGTCCCGTATGGAGCATCGAATGGCTGTGGCCCATGCTGATGCACGACGTGGCGCCGTGGCCTGAGCACTTCGAGTCGTGGCTGTCGCCGGGACATCGACGCAAGCCGCCGTACTGGCCTGTGCCTGTGGGGATCGGGGTGCGGATCGTCTCCTACGACTACAGCAGATCGTTCGTGGCGGCGCCGCGCGTCTGGTCCGACGAGGGGCAGGTCGACGATTCGGATGTTCGACCAGTGTCGTGGAGCGCGGTGCAGCATCCGTCGCGCAAAGTCGTCATGTACGACGCTGAGCGCAACTACCTTCGCACCAGGGGGTCCGAGCTCAGGCCGTTGTTGTTCGTCGACGGCGCCGCGTCGCTTCGCAACGACGTGCATGCAACGAAGCCTGTGGTGAATCGCCTGTTTCGCGTCAGTCGGCCGCGCATCTACCACGACACGCCCAACGGCGTGCGGGGGTGGGACTTCTGACGACCGCTGCCGGGGCAGCTGTGTGAGAGGCGAGGCTCAGCGGCGATGGGCGCTGCGCAGCCGCACACCTGCGCCGACGAGCAGCAGGGCCAGAGCCGCAGCCTCGTCAGCCAGACGGGCTCCGCGTGCGCGTGCTCCTCGGTGTCGGCAGGGCCGACGCCGGATTTTTTGCGCGCATCTGGCGCAAACGACTTGCATTATCGGGGTGGGGGGAGGTATATTGGCCACGTGGATCGCTGCGGGAAGCGGCGGAGAAGAGACGAAAGGAAAACCTCAGGCTAAAGTATGCGCTTCACACGAGCCGGTCGCGGCGTGGAGAGGACGCTGTCGCCAAGCGGGCGGCTCTTGCCCTTGTGGCGTCGATGGCGTTCTCGATGGCGGCCTCTGCAACGCTCAAGAAGGTGACCAGCGACGGCCATGTGTGCAATCTTTGGAGGTGCGGCAGATTGGTCGCACGAGCGGATTGCCAGGGTTCATCAAGGGCGGATTGCGGTTGGGATGGTCCGGACACATGGCACGCTACATGCAAAGCTTCGCTTGAGGCGGGGGATTGAGCGGCGCGCTAGAGTATGCCATGCGACGGTGGTGGATCCGTGGCGCAGCTGCAGGTTGATTGGAGCGAGGTGTTTTTGCAAATATGAAGCGATCCACACGGATCATCGCTGGGGCGTGCGTCCTGGGAGGCGCGATCGGGGTTGGCGTTGTCAAGCCGTGGCGACATCAGCCTCGTCACAACGACGCGGAGTTGGTGTCGAGCGAGCCTCTGCGCACGGTGTATCCGGACAATCCCTTCATCTTGAAGCTCGAAGCGCAGCACAGTCGCTCGACGGACGGCTCGCCAGGCGCTGCGGAGATGAAGAAGCCGTGGCGCATTGCGGAAGCGACGTTGCAGTTCGACGCCAGGTCCACCACGTCGGGCGCCATGAAGCGGACGATCACTGCGCTGGGGGACCGTCTGTGGGAGGCGATCGATCAGCTGCCGCCTTCGCAGGCGCTTGACGAGGCGCGGGCGTCGGCTTTTGTCGAAGCTGTGCAGGAAGGCGTCCGCATCGTGCTCGCTGCGGACTATGACGCCTGGTTGCAACGAGCGATGCGATGGGGGCCGCGGCCCAACGTCAGCAAGGAGCGATGGCAGGCTGCAGCGGCGGGATTCAAGCACGCGCCGATCGGACTGTCGCACGTCGCGGTGCGGCCGCTGTACCTGCATGGAAAGCCGATGGACATTCCCGCTCCGCCGTCCTTCATGCGGACCCTTCGGCTGGACGTGTACCCGTACACCCCTCCCGCGGAGGCGCGTCTGGATGTGTACGAGGCGTTGATTCCCGTGCACTATCGAACGAAAGGCGCCCGTCGAGCCGACGCAGCGGCGCTGCTGGGCGTCTCCTTCGCGTGGAATGCGGAGCGACAGGAGTGGCAGCCATACGATCTGGTTGTGTACGCCAATGCGTTCGATGGCGCGTTCTCCGTCCCGATCATGTGAACGGGAAGGTGGCTGCGATGAAGACGTCGTCGCACGATCCGGGTGGTGGCGCAGCAGGACGCGACGGCTTCACGCTCGTCGAAGCGCTGATCTCGGTGGCGATCATCGCTGCGCTGCTGGGGATTCTGCTTCCCGCGCTGGGGCAGGCGCGGTCCGCAGCGGGGCGGGTGAAGTCGCTGGCGAATCTGCGCTCGCTGGGCATGACGTTCAGCATCTACGCCCAGCAGCGCGATGGGAAGTTCCCGTGGCTTGCGCCCGGAGAGCCCGTCTTTTCGACGCCTCCTTCGGAAGATCAGCATCAATACGCCTTTGAGCCGATCTGGATGCTCGAAGGTCTGTGGCCCGTGTTGATGCACGATGTGGCGCCGTGGCCTGAGCACTTCGAGTCGTGGCTGTCGCCGGGGCATCGACGAAAGCCGCCGTACTGGCCCATCCCCATAGGGACGTACAGCCATCCGGTGTCGTATGTGTACGCCAACTCGTTTCTCGGTGCGCCTGTCATCTGGAACGGCCGAGGGGACGCGACGCAGCGGGACGTGCGGCCTGTGCGGGTCTCCGAAGTGGAGCATCCTTCCGCCAAGGTGCTGCTGTACGACGCGGACCGGTTCTACCTGCGCAGGGACGCGACGCGGAAGGACCGCAGACCCGTGCTCTTTGTGGATGGCTCCGCCTCGGCCCGTCTGGATGAGAAAGCGACGGCGCCGGTGCGCAATCCGCTCAATCCGCTCTACAACGCGCCGCGCATCTACCACGACACGCCCAACGGCGTGCGGGGGTGGGACTTCTGACGACCGCTGCGGGGGGGGCAGCTGTGCGACAGTCGAGGCTCAGCGGCGATGGGCGCTGCGCAGCCGCACGCCTGCGCCGACGAGCAGCAGGGCCAGGGCGGCTGCGCCCGCAGCCAGGCGCCAAGCGGGCTCCGCGTGGTCGGCCTGGGCAGCCAACGTCGCAGCGGCGGAGCCTGCTGTGGGCAGCAGCGCATCGACCAGCAAGCCCAGCGACAGCGAGACTGCAGCGATCGAGGCGACGTAGATCGCCAGCGCCCTTGCGCCGAGGTCCTTGAGCGCCCAGGCCATCGTGGCCAGGTTCGTCGCAGGACCAGCCAGCAGAAACACCAGCGCAGCGCCGGGCGAGAGGCCCTTGGCGATGAGGATCGCCACCACCGGCGTCGAGGCGCTGGCGCAGACGTACATGGGCAGGCCAGCGACGAGCATGAGGAGCATGGGGCCCAGGCCCTGGCCCAGACGGTCCTCGAGAAAGCCCGGAGGCACAAGGGCGCCGATCGCCGCTGTGGCCAGCAGTCCCGCCAGCAGCCACAGACTGATGTCCGCGGGAAGCTCGACGAAGGCGTAGCGCAGGCCGTCGACGAGTCTGGCGGTTGTGGAGGCAGGCAGCGGCGTCGCAGCGGCGTCGTCGGCGCACGAGCAGGAGTCGCGGCAGTTCTGCAAGGCAGCCTGTGGCTGCTCCTGCGCGTCGTCCGCAGGCGCGTCAGCGAACAGGTTGATCAGGACGCCCGCGAGGACCGCAGCGAGAAAGGCGCCGACAGGTCGGATGATCGCCAAGACGGGCCCGATGAGTCCCCAGGTCAGGGCGATGGTGTCGGGCCCCGTTTCGGGCGTGGCGATGGCGAAGCTGGCGGAGGCGCCCTTGGAGGCGCCGTGTCGGCGGACGCTCGCAGCCAACGGGATCACCGAGCAGGAGCAGGCGGGCATGGGCACGCCCAACAGGGCGGCTTTGAGGACGCCGCCCGCCCCTGGCGCGCCCAGATGCCTGCGGATCAGCGAGGCGGGCAGCAGGGCCCGCGCAAGCGCCGCCAGGGCGAAGCCCAGCAACAGCCACGGCCCGCTCTCGGCCAGGATGCGCACAAGCTCGTCGAGCATTCGCAGGGCCATGGGCAGCCCACGATAGGCGCCTGCCTCGGGGACGCGCCTGGCGGGACGACGCTGGCTGCGCGGTCAATCAACCGCTGGTAGACTGGGCTGATGGAGTCGCTCGAAGGCGAACGCGAGGCCCTGCTCCTGCTGACGCTGGCCAAGGGATGGGGACCGAGGCTCGTCCGCAGAGCGATCGAGGCGCTGGGGTCGCCTTCGCGCGTGCTCGGGGCTTCCGCAGCGACGGTGGCGGAGGTGGTGGAGGGCGTCGGCGCCGTGCGGGCGGAGGCGCTGCTTCGGGCTGCGAGCCACGCTGCGGCCGGGGCGCAGATCGCCCAGACGCTCGACGCTGTCTCGCAGGCGCAGGCGCAGGTGGTGACGCTTCTGGACGAGGAGGCGTATCCACCGCTGCTTGCGCCGCTTCCCGACGCGCCGCCTGTGCTGTACGTGCGGGGCTCGCTGGCGGCGCTGGCCCAGTGGCGCTGCGTCGCTGTGGTGGGGTCGCGGCGGATGAGCCACTACGGCGGCGAGCAGGCCCATCGTTTTGCGACAGGATTCGCGCAGGCGGGACTGCGTGTCGTCTCGGGCGGGGCGCGAGGCGTGGACGCTGCGGCGCACGAAGCAGCCCTGACGGCGGGGGGAAACACGATCGTCGTGCAGGGAGCGGGCCTTGCGCACACCTATCCCCCTGAGCACGCACAGCTCTTTGCGCGCGTCGTCGAGCAGGGCGGCTGTGTGCTCAGCGAGCTTGCGCCGGAGGTTCCGCCCAGCAGGGAAACCTTCCCGCGGCGCAATCGGATCATCGCGGGAATGAGCTTGGGGACGTTGGTCGTGGAGGCGCCGCGAACGTCGGGGGCGCTGATCACCGCGCGCTGCGCGCTGGAGCAGGGGCGCGAAGTCTTCGCTGTGCCGGGCAGGCTCGATGCGCCAGGCGCCGAGGGGTGCAACGCGCTGCTCGCCAGAGGCGAGGCCGCTGTGGCGCTCTCGCCTGCGCAGGTCGTCGAAGCGCTGGAAGGCGTGGCGTGGCACGCGCATCGGGGCGGGGCGCCCCCCTGGGGCGGCGCAGCGGGACCCCCTGCAGGGCTGTCGGAGGAGGAGGTGGAAACGCCTGTCGAGGCGGTCCCCCGCGCTGCGCTGCGCGACGCAGCGTTGACGGAGAGGCAGCGGCGGCTGGTCGAGGCCTTGGCCGAGCCTTGCACACTCGATGAGGCGGTGCGAGCGTCGGGATTGACGGCGGGGGAGGCTCGGGCTGAGCTGACGCTGCTGGAGGTGCAGGGGGTGGTCGTGCGGGAGGGGGAGCAGTTGCGGTCGCGGCTGACGAGGCGGAGGTGACACAGATTTGAGGAAGACAGGAATGTTTTTGCACAAAGTTGTGCACATCTGTCGATGGCGACTTGCAATGCGGCAGGCGCTCGGCTAGCATCTTCCTAACGTCGGCCCCCGAAGAGTGCAGTCAGGAGGAGACTGCAGCCGATGGAACAGTTCGGGCCTGCGGGGGGCCCAACATGTCGTGGAGCGACGTGTTGCACCGCAAGAAGTGGCGGTGTCGTCCTGAGTGGGTGCGGCGCCTGCATGCTGCGATGGCGGCTGCGGGAGCGCGGTGGACGCGCGGGGGGGACCTCGGCCCGCTGCGCCGCTGCTGCGACAGGCAGGGCGGATGGCGCGTCGTCCGCTGCGGAGGTCGGCGGCTGACGCTGGAGTCGTGGAGGAAGGCATGGCCCGCGGCGCCTGCCTTCTTCAGGAGCGGCTGTGGCGATGCCCCACATGCAGCGGACGGTCAGCGGACAGGATGCGGTCGAGCTGGTTCGCCTGGGTCAAGGCGCGTACGCCCGGAGTTTGTATGGCGCCGACGGGCGAGTGACAGGATGGGCGGCGCCTCCGCCGGCTCGGGTTCGGGACGAAGGGCTGCGCCGCAGCCGCGGTTGGAGGCTGTTTCGGCCCTTCCGGCGCGAAGCAGCTCCTGCGAAGGTGGAGACGGCGCGCGACGTCGCGGAGTTGTCAGCGGAAGGTCGCGCGCTGGGCGTCTTGACGGCGCTGGACGAACAGTTGCGCGTGTGCGCGATTCAGCTGGAGGCGATGGCGAGAGAGGCCGCTGCCCTGCTCTGTGAAGGGGCGGTGGAAGCTCGGGCCCGCAGCGGCCAGACCGCTGCTGCGGAGACAACGGAGGACGCTCGCCATGTCGCTGAATCTGACGCCGAAACAGCTCCGCATCCTGCAGCTCATCAGGCAAAGCAGGCTGGAGCGTGGCTATTCCCCGACGATGCAGGAGCTGGCAGACGCCTTGGGCGTCAGCAAGGTCACCGTCTTCGAGCACGTCGAGGCGCTGCTGCGAAAAGGCGCCCTCACCCGTCAGCCGCACAAGGCGCGCTCTTTGGCCATTGCGCCGGGTGTGAAGCTGCCTGACGAGGAGGCGCCGCTGCGCTTCCCCCTGGTCGGCTCCATCGCAGCGGGCAGGCCCATCGAGAAGTGCGAGCAGCGCGACGAGATCGACGTGAACTCGCTCTTCGAGGCCAAGTCGGGGGGGCTCTTCGCCCTGCGCGTCGAGGGGGAGTCGATGCGCGACGAGGGCATCATGGAGGGGGACTTCATCATCGTCGAGCGCCGCGACACCGCCCGCGACGGCGATCGCGTCGTGGCCCTGCTTCCCGACGGGGAAACCACGCTCAAGACCTTCTACCGCGAGGCGGACCACATACGCCTGCAGCCTGCCAATCCGCAGTTCGAGCCCATCCGCGTCAAGGAGTGTCGCGTGCAGGGCGTGGTGCGCGGCGTGGTCAGGCGGTACTGACGCAGGAGCTGAGGGAAAAACGGCCTGGGTTCGACCGTCGAGCCCAGGCCGTGTCCGGAGGAGGGTGGATGATTCGCGCCGGCGCCCTGCTCGGACCGTTCCTCCAGCGGGGCGGCAGGACGCCTGTGCGAGGCAAGCCGCGGCGGGGCCCGACAGGGGTCCGGGCGCGGCGGCTGACGGCGGAGTTGGCTCGGGGCTGGGAGGCCTGCGGGTGGATCAGGCCGTCTTCTCCCCTCGCCCGGAGCCAAGCGCCGCCAGCGTGGCGTCCATCTCTTCGCACTGCTTTGCTGAGGGGTTCCACAAAATCGTGGCGGGGGCGCCCCCCCTCGTGTGACGCCTGTGCGTCATACGCTCCCTGCCTGTGCTCTACGCCCTGACCATCGCCTACGACGGGACGGACTTCCACGGCTGGCAGCGGCAGATTCGCCCCGCCTCGGCCCCGGAGGAGGAGCCGACGGAGCTGCGCACCGTGCAGGGAACACTGGAAGGGGCGCTGCAAGAGGTGTTGCGGCTGCGCACGCACGTCGTCGGCGCCAGCAGAACCGACGCGGGTGTGCACGCCTGGGGGCAGGTGGCGGTCTTCACCCCTCCTCCAACGGGAATGAGAATGCCCGAGGAGCGGCTGGCGGAGGCGCTCAACGCCAAACTGCCCGACGACGTGCGCGTCCGCAGCTGCGCCCGGGCGCGCGAGGGGTTCGACCCCATCGGCCTCTGTCAGGCCAAGGGGTACCGCTACACGCTGGCGCTCGGGCGCGAGGCCCCGCTGTGGGACCGCAGAGTCGTCCACCATGTGCGCGATGAGCAGCTGGACCTGCAGGCGATGCGCCGCTGCGCCCTGCAGCTGATCGGTCGGCGGGACTTCGCCGCCATGGCCAAGGCGGGCCACGGCAGACTCTCGACGGTGCGGACCCTCTTCCGCGTCGACATCAGCGAGCCGGCGCCGGGCCGGGTGGCCATCGACGTCGTGGGGGACGGCTTTCTGCACCACATGGTGCGGATCCTCGCAGGGACGCTGCTGGAGGCGGGGCGGGGTCGGCTGGACGCGGAGCGTGTCGCGCAGGCCCTGGCTGCGCAGGACCGTGCGCAGCTCGGCCCGACGCTGCCGCCTTCGGGGCTGCGCCTGGAGTGGATCCGCTACCCTGCGGGCTGGCTCGAGGCGCTCGGGCCCTGACGCGCACGCAGCGGAGACGGACAGGCCATGGCCAACATCCTCGTCGTCGGCCCCCATCCGGACGATCAGGAGGCGGGGATGGGGGGCGCGATCGCGCTCCTGGCTGCGCAGGGCCACAACGTCCTGCTCCTGGACATGACCGACGGCGAGCCCACCCCGCTGGGCGATCCGCAGACGAGGGCGGCGGAGGCCCAGCGGGCGGCGCAGATCCTCTCGGCGCCCGGCAACCCTGTCCGCAGGAGGCAGCTGGGGCTGCCCAACCGTTTCGTGGAGCATTCGATCGAGGCGCGGCACGCGGTGGCGGGGGTCATCCGCGAGCACCAGGCCCAGATCCTCTTCGTCCCCTACTTCCAGGACGCCCATCCGGACCATCTGGCCACGACGCGCATCGTCGAGGACGCCCGCTTCGACGCCAAGCTCTCGAAGATCGACCTGCCCGGCGAGCCGATCTATCCGCGCTGGCTCTTCTACTACTACGCCACGCACCTGCGCTGGGTGGCTGACCCTTCCTTCTGTCTGGACATCTCCACGACGCTTGCGCGCAAGCTCGAGGCGATCCGCGCCTACGAGAGCCAGTTCGTGCGGACCAACGCGGAGGTGGTCGAGTGGATCGAGGCGGCGGCGGTGTACTTCGGCTCGCGCATCGGCTCGGCGGCGGCGGAGCCCTTCTACACCAAGGAGCCGCTGGCCCTGACGGGGCTCGAAGGCGTGCTCATGACGCCCACCAAGCGCACGCCCAGGCCCGCATAACCGTCGCCTCGGCGCAGCTGCCTCCCGATTGCGGACTTCCCCTTCAAGCTGCCTCGAGGCAAGACCGATAGATCGGGCAGCGGCGGAAGGACGCGTCGCGCCGGGGGCGGGCGACGGAGGCACGCACAAACGCATGGCGGCGCACACGAAAGACCGTTGGCACGAGCCCAAGCCCCTGTCCTGCGTGAAGCTGGACCGTCGATCGTCGCACCGCTTCGCCGCCATCGGCGTGCTCGAGGCGCTGTGGGAGACAGCGGACGACGGCGGTGAGCGCGTGGCGCTGAGCCTCATCGACGAGAGCGATCGCGGCGCAGGGGCCAACGTCGATCTGCCGCTGCCCCCGGGCGCCCGACTGCGCGTCCTCAGCGACCCGATGCGCGGAACCTGGCGCAGGGCCCGCGTGGTGCGCTGCGTCCCCACCAAGCGGGGCTACCGCGTCGGCCTGCTCTACGAGCAGGTCCAGGCCCAGGCTGCCTGAGACAGCTGCGGTTCAGCTCGACGTGGTCTCTTCCTCGATCCGCCGCTGCAGGCGGCTCCAGGCTGCTCGGTACCGCGCCGCCATCGCGTCCAGGGCTGAGGGGATCACGCGCACGTCGCCTGCGACGGTGATGAAGTTCACGTCGCCGGCCCAGCGGGGCACGAGGTGGGCGTGCAGGTGCTGGGGGACGCCTGCGCCGGCGGCGGCGCCCTCGTTGATCCCCATGTTGATCCCCTGCGGCGCAAGCGTCTCGTCCATCAGCGCCCAGGCGATCTCGACCAGCCGCCAGAACGCAGCCCGCTGAACGGGGCTGTAGTCGAGCAGCCTGGGTCTGCCCTCCCCCAGCGCCACGAGCAGATGCCCGTTGGCGTAGGGGTAGCGGTTGAGGACGACCATGCCGCCGGCGGCGCCGGCGCCGAGCCTGAGCACGACGTGGTTGGCCTCGTCCTGCTCGGGATGGCGCCAGTAGTCGCTGAAGAAGGAGGCCTCGTCGGCAAGCGCAGGTGTCCGCTCCGCCTCGTCGAACGCTGGCGCGTTCGCGTCCTCGGCCAGGCGGGCTTCGTTGAGCGCCTGCATGTACGCGTCGCGCCACGGGGCGCGGAGCAGGTCGGGGCCGGGGGCGGACCGGGGTTGGCTGCGTGCGTCGGACACAGCTTCGGAGGGTAGCAGCGGTCGCTGGTACAGTGGCTGGCCCCGGGCGCGGTGCGCTGGGGCAAGGCAAGGAGCAAGCGGTGTTCACAGCAGTCAGGCAGGCGTCCAGAGGAAGCGCCCAGGCGCAGCTCGTGGGAATCTGGCAGGAGGGCGAGGGGGGCTGGGCCCCCGCAGGCGACGAGGCCCGTCGGGCCCTTGATGCCTGCGCCGCAGCCCGCAAGGCGCTGGAGCGCAAGAGCGACCCCGCGGCGCTGGGCAGGACGACCTTCGTGCCGACCGACCGCGGCCAAGACCTGCTGCTGGTCGGCCTTGGCTTGCGCGACAGCTTCGAGGCCGACGCCCTGCGCGCCGTCGCGGGCGCCGCGGGACGGACGCTGGCCCAGGAGGGGGTCGAGTCGCTGGCCGTCGCGCTCGAGGGCGCCTGCGCCGAGGGAGGGCTCAGCCTCGACGAAGGCGGCGAAGCCTTTGGCGAGGGGATGGGGATCGTCGGCTATTCCTACGACTATTTTCTGGGGAGCGTCAAGGCCAGGCAGCGCCAGCTGCGCACGGCCCTGACGCTGGTCGCGCAGGGCGCTCTGGGGCGGGGCGTCAAGCGGGGCCTGGCCCTTGCCCACTCGACCAACTTCGCCCGCTTTCTGGCCAACACGCCCCCCAACCACGCCACGCCCCAGTGGATGGCGGCGCAGGCGCGCCAGCTCGCCAGGGCCTGCCCCGGCCTGCGCGTCCGCGTGATCGAAGGGGCGGCCCTTGCGCGCGAGCAGCTCACGGGGCTGCTCAACGTGGGCAAGGCCTCGGAGAATCCCCCCTGCCTGGTCCGCCTCGAATGGGCGCCGAGGGGGACGACGGGCCAGGATCCCCTGGTCTTCGTGGGAAAGACCATCACCTACGACACCGGCGGCCTGTCGCTCAAGCCCTCCAACTTCATGCGCGGCATGAAGGGCGACAAGGCCGGCGGCTGCGCGGTTCTGGCGGCGATGCACGCCCTGGCCCGGCGCGTCAGACCGCAGCGGCGCGTCGTGGCCCTGCTCGCCTGCGCCGAGAACAGCGTCTCCGACGAGGCCTACCGGCCCGACGACGTGCTGCGCTTCCGCAACGGCGTGACGGTCGAGGTGACCAACACCGACGCGGAGGGTCGGCTGGTGCTGGCGGACGCGCTGTGCTGGGCCTGCCAGGTGGAGCGGGCGGCGGCGGTCGTGGACCTGGCCACGCTCACAGGCGGCGTCATCACCGCGCTGGGCTCGACGTACGCGGGCATGTGGTGCGACGACGAGACGCTGCGCAGCAGGGTCGAGGCGGCGGCCAAGCGCAGCGGCGAGCGCGTCTGGCGCCTGCCGCTGCACCAGGAGCACAAGGACCTGCTCCGCTCGGACATCGCCGACGTGGTCAACTCCAGCGCCTCGCGCAAGGCCCATCCGATCCAGGGGGCGGCGTTTCTCTCCTACTTCGTGGAGGAGAACACCCCCTGGTGCCACCTGGACATCGCGGGCGTGGCGGAGTGCGAACAGGACGCGGGGCCCTTCGTCAAGGGCCTGCCCACGGGCTGGGGCGTCAGGCTGCTGGCCCGTCTGGCGGCGACTGTCTAGACCGCTCGGCGCGCGCTTCAGGCGCTGGCTGTCGGGGCCGGCGCTGGCGAGAGGCGCCCTTCCACGCGCGGGGTAAAGGGAAAGGCCTCCAGACAGGCCCGCAGGTCCTCCAGCGTCACCGCGTTGATCCGGGCCAGCTCCTCCTCGAGCGTCAGGGCTGTGCCCAGCTGCGTCCACTGCCTGCCCAGCCGCTGCATCGTGCCGCTGGGCTTCTCGCCGGCCTGGGCCACAGCCGTGGCCATGCGGGGCTTGAGCAGCTGCAGGTCCTCCTCGTTCAGCGAAGGCCCGAGGCGCTCGATCTCGCGCAGCGCGATCGCCCACACCTCCTCAGCCCGCTCGGGGTCGCAGGCGGTGTAGACGACGAAGTCGCCCGCGTGGTCGTGGGGCTCGAAGCTGGCGTGGGCCTCCTCAGCAAGGCCCGGCTCGATCAGCGCCCAGCGCAGACGGGCGTTGTCCGAGCCGCCGAGAATCTGGCCGAGCAGCGCAGCGGCGTAGCGGCGCTCGTCCTGGGCGCTGGGGGCGGGGGCCATGAGCAGGCTGTAGGCCCGGTGCACGCGCTCGTCGCGCAGCGTCAGGGCGCCCTGACCGACGGGCGCCTCCAGGTCCCGGCGCCGGGCGCCGCGGGGCGGCCACTCCGCCGTCAGCTCCGCCAGCAGGTCCACCGCCCGCGAGAACTCCACCGCCCCGGCGACGGCGGCGACGGTGTTGTCCGGGCCGTAGCGCGACTCGTAGTACGCCTGCATCTGGTCGCGGGAAAGGGCCGTGATCGTCTCGGTGGTTCCCAGGACGCGAAAGCCCAGGCCGTGGCCGGGGTAGCGCCGCTGCGCCACCTCCTCGTAGAGGCGCCAGAAGGGGCTGTCCTGGTACATGGCGATCTCTTCGAGGATCACGCCCTTTTCCGCGTCGAAGTCCTCCTGGCGCAGCGCCGGCCGCAGCAGGTCCGCCACCAGCTCCGCGGCCTTGGGGAAGAACTCGGGCAGCGTCGTCGCGTAGTAGCACGTCAGCTCGTGCGACGTGTAGGCGTTGTAGGCGGCGCCGATCTCGTCGAACTCGCGGTTGACGTCGTCGGCGCTTCTGCGGGCTGAGCCCTTGAACATCATGTGCTCGAGGAAGTGGCTGACGCCCATGAGCGGCTCGGGCTCGTCGCGGGCGCCTGTCTTGACGAACAGGCCTATCGAGGCGCTGTGCGCCGCGGGGTCGGGCTCCGCGACGATCGTCAGGCCGTTGTCGAGCGTGGTGTGGCGGATGGCGTCGGGCATGCTGCGTCGCTCCGGGTCTCGATCGGGCTGGTTGCGCCGCAGGGGCGCAAGGCCCTGAGCGTATCGAGCAGCTGGGCGCAGACCGCTGCGGGGTCCGCTGCGGCGCAGACGCAGGAGCAGACAGCCACGCCAAAGGGCCTCCCCCCCGCAGCCTCGAGCAGCGCAGGAAGCGTGCTCGGGCTCACGCCGCCAATGGCCAGGACCGCAGGCAGCGGCGGCTCCTGCGCCAGCAGCTCGCGCAGCAGCGCAGGGCCTGCGATGGCGTCCTTGCGCTTGGTCGTGGTGGGGAACATGGCGCCTGCGCCGAGGCAGTCGGCGCCTGCGCGCTGCGCTGCGCGGGCCTCCTCGAGGCTCGAGACGCTCGCGCCCAGGACGAGCGCTTCGCCGGCAAGTGCGCGGGCCTTGGCCAGCGGCAGGTCGGATCGGCCCAGGTGGACGCCGTCGGCGCCGGCGAGCAGGGCGATGTCCACGCGGTCGTTGACGACGACGGCGGCCTGGCCCTGGCTGTGGGCCAGCTCGACCAGGGCGCGGGCCCGGCTGAGCAGCTCGCGGTCGGGAAGGGCCTTCTCCCGCAGCTGCAGGCAGTCGGCGCCTCCGTCGAGCGCCGCCTTGGCCGTCTCGAGCCAAGGGCGGGCGCAGAGCGCCTCGGTGAGAATCACGCACAGGCGCCAGCTGGCGCAGCGCTCGCGGGCCGCCCCCAAGGCCAGAGCGACGTCGCGGGCCAGGTCGTGGGCGGCGTAGCGCAGCTGCTTGAACGCGCCGGCGATGTGTGCGGACCGCTCGACCTTGGCGCACTCCTCGAGCGTGCGCAGCGCCTCGGTGAGGCGCGAGCCCGCAGCGAGGACGACGTCGCGCAGCGAGGCTCTGCTGGACTCCGCCCCGGTGGTCGCGGCGGCGCCGACGTCGCTGGCTGTGTCGCGCGCCGCAAGCAGAGCCAGCGGCGAGCCCGCCAGGGCCGTCGCCCGCTGCGTGACCGCGTGCCGCAGGGCCTTGAGGCGCTCGACGAGGGCAGCGTCGCCCAGCGCGAAGCGCGCCACGTCCTCGAGCGTGCGGGCCGCTTCGCGGGCGCGGTTGGCGCTGGCGTCGACGATGCGGCGTGTTGTGGGAAGCATGCTGCGGAGAAGACCTTCAGCTCAGGGTGCAGGTATGGTACGACGCGCAGAAGGAGGCGGTTTTTGGCGATGTCCTCACGGCGAACGATTGTGCTGTTGTCCGCCAAGCGGACGGGTTCGACCGCGGTGTTCCGCATGTTTCAGAAGCACCCGCAGGTGGGGGTGTGTCATGTGCGTCAGGACATCGCGCAGTGGGAGCCGAACTTCTGGAACCTCGCTGCGATGGCGATCGCAGGGGATCCCGAGCCTTTCGAACGCCGGTTCGCGGACAGCCTGCCGTTTCTCGAGGGGCGAGCCCCCCGCGACGCGCAGGAGGCGTTCGCCCTGTGGGAGCGCGTGCTCGACGAGCTCGGCCCCATCGTGTTCGACAAGTCCCCCAAGTACCTGCACTCTCCGGAGGGTTTGCAGCTGTTGGAGCAATACATGGACATGGGCGCCGACGTGAGGCTGCTTGGGCTTGTGCGCGACGCGCGCGAAGCGATCGCCAGCCAGTTTCTTTCCTGGGGGCATCTGGTGGAGAACGACTCGCTGCAGAACCGCGAAAGGTTGTGGTTGGAGCACTACACCCGGTTGGAGGATCTCCAGCGCAGACGTCGAGCAGCGGTGTTTCGCCTGGAGGATCTGTCCCGGGCGCCCGCGTGCTATGCGGTCATGATGCTGCACCTGTGCGGATTGGAGGACGCCCCGCAGGCCTGGGCGCATTTCGGCGCCGACCGCGTCACCAGACGTTTTGCTGCGGATGAGCCGACTCTGCGAGGATGGACGCCGTCTCCTGCGCTGCGTCGTCATCTGCAGCGGTACGGCTACATCGACTGAGAAGCGATGTGCTCACAGAGAGCGCGCCGCTGCATTACGCCAGGGCCTGCTCGATGTCGGCGATCAGGTCGTCGGCGTCCTCGATCCCCACGCTGAAGCGCACGAAGTTGTCCGCGATGCCAAGCGCTTGCCGCTGCTCGGGAGGCACGGAGGCGTGGGTCATGATGGCGGGGTGCTCGACGAGCGACTCCACCCCGCCCAGCGACTCAGCCAGGGCGAAGATGCGCAGCTTCTCCAGGAACCGCCTGCTCTGCTCGATCCCGCCTGCGAGATACGCTGAGACCATCCCCGAAAAACCAGGGGACATCTGCTTCCTGGCGACCTCGTGCTGCGGATGCGAGGGAAGGCCCGGGTACAGCACGCGCTCGACCTGGGGGTGCTCCTCGAGGAAGCGCGCCACGCGCAGGGCGTTGTCGTTGTGCCTTGCCATGCGGACGTCGAGCGTCTTGACGCCGCGCAGCGTCAGGTAGGCGTCGAAGGGCGCCATGCTCGTCCCCAGCGAGTTCTGCACGAAGCGGATGCGCTCGGCAAGGTCGCTGCGGCTGGTCACCAGCGCCCCCCCCACGCAGTCGCTGTGGCCGTTGATGTACTTGGTCGTCGAGTGCATCACGACGTCGAAGCCGTGGCGCAGCGGCCGCTGGTTGATGGGCGAGGCGAAGGTGTTGTCGCAGCCGAGGATGGCCTGGGGCGCCTTTGCGCGGGCGATCTCGGCCAGGGCCGAGAGGTCCGCCACCTTGAGCGTGGGGTTCGAGGGCGTCTCGACCCAGACCAGCGCGGTCTTCGGTCGAAGCGCCGCTTCGAGGTTGGCTGGGTCGGAGAGGTCCGCCCGCGTCACCTCGAGGCCCTGCGAGGGCGTCCGCACCAGGCGCAGCAGCCGATTGGTCCCGCCGTAGACGTCGTCCATGCACACGACGTGCGCCCCTGCGGGGAGCAGGTCCAGCAGCGTGCCTATGGCCGCCATGCCGCTGACGAAGGCGAAGCCGCCCAGCGTGCGGTCCTCCTCCTCGCCAAGCCCGGACCCCTCCAGGTGCGCCAGCATCCGCTCCAGGGCGAAGCGCGTGGGGTTGTGGGTGCGGGAGTACTCGTAGCCCGCGTGCCTTCCCGGCGACGCCTGGGCGTAGGTCGAGGCGAGGGAGATCGGCGGCATGACGGCGCCGGTGACGGGCTCGGGCGCCTGGCCTGCGTGGATCACCTGCGTCGCGCGGCGCATCGCAGCGGGGTCGGGCGGTTCGTGGGCCACGGCTGGACTCCTCGATCTGGCGGGGCGGGGCGGACAGCGGCGCGTCAGCTGCGGGCCAGCTGCCTGCGCAGATAGTTGATCAGGTCGATCTTGGTGATCAGGCCGAGGTAGCGGCCGTGCTCGTCCTCGACGATGGCCACGCGGTCTGCGCGGAAGATGGGCAGCAGGTCCTCGATGCGGGCTGTGGGCGCGATGGTCTCGAGCCTGCGGGTCATCACCTCGCTGACGGGCCTGGCGAAGGCCTCGGGGTCGCGGGTGACGGCCAGGAGCACGTCGCTCTCGTCGAGGATGCCCACGATGTGGTCGGCGCCCTCGCGGTCGCGCTCCACCACGGCGATCTGCGAGACGTCGTAGAGCTTCATGATGTTGACGGCCCGCTGCAGGTCGTCGTCGGGGCTGAGGGTGAAGTCCTCGCGGTCCAGGTGCCTGCGGGCGATGAGGTCGCGCAGGTCCCCGAAGCTTTCGCGCTCGAGGAAGCCCTGGTCCATCATCCAGAAGTCGTTGTACATCTTGGAGAGGTACTTGGCGCCCTGGTCGCAGGCGAAGGTGACGGCGCGCAGCGCCCCGGGCTGCTTGTCCAGCCAGGTCAGCGCTGCGTGCATGAGGCAGCCCGTGCTCGAGCCGGCCAGCACCCCCTCGACGCGCAACAGCCTGCGGGCGGCGTGGAAGGCCTCCGCGTCCGTGACCGGGACCGCTTCGTCGACCAGCGAAAGGTCGCAGATGGCGGGGACGAAGTCCTCGCCCATCCCCTCGATGAGCCAGGCGCCCGGCTCGACCTGCTTCCCTTCGTTGACCAGCGGCCAGAGCACCGAGCCCGCAGGATCGGCCAGCACCACCTTGACGTCGGGGTTCTTCTCCTTGAGAAAGCGGGCCACGCCCGAGAGCGTGCCCCCCGAGCCCACGCCCACGATCAGCGCGTCGACGCGGCCCTCGAGCTGCTCCCAGATCTCCGGGCCCGTGGTCGTGTAGTGGATGTCCGGGTTGGCGGGGTTCTCGAACTGGTTGATGAAGAACGAGTTGGGGGTTTCGCGGGCGAGCCTGGCGGCGACGTCCTGGTAGTACTCGGGGTGGCCCTTGGTGACGTCCGAGCGGGTCATCACCACCTGGGCGCCCATGGCCCGCAGGTGCTGGATCTTCTCGCGGCTCATCTTGTCGGGGACGACGACGATGAGCCTGTAGCCGCGCTGCGAGGCCGTCAGGGCCAGGCCCAGACCGGTGTTGCCCGCCGTGGCCTCGATGATGGTGGGGGGCGGGTCGGCCTTGGGGTCGATAAGCCCCTGCTCCTCGGCCGCCCGGATCATCGCAAGGCCGATGCGGTCCTTGATCGAGCCTGCGGGGTTCTGCGACTCGAGCTTGAGAAAGAGCTGGTGCTCGCCTGGGCTGAGCCTGCGCAGCTCGAGCATGGGGGTGCGCCCCACCAGGTCCAGCACGCTCCTGACCGCTGGAGGCGCCGCGGGGGCGCTGGAGGCCGCTTCGCCTGTCGCGTTCATGCTGGCAGTGTATCGCTCGGCGCCGGGGGGTGGTCCTGCCCGTCGAGCACGCGGAAGAGGCCGCCCTGGGAGCGCAGTTGCGCAAGCAGCCGATCGCCTGCGCGCAGGCGCAGCTGGACGGAGGCGTCGACGTAGCGGCGCTCGAGGACCTCGGCCCGGCGCTCCAGCTCGTGGATCGTCCTGCTGTCGCGCAGCGGCACCAGCAGCGTGCGCTCGCGGATCGGCCCCTGGGCAAGGCGGGCCACGCGGCGGGTCAGCTCGGCAAGGCCCGGATCCTCCGGGTCGATCGCGCAGATGGGCAGCGCCTCGGGATGCCTGCTCGTCCACACCAGCAGCTCGCGGTTGTCGCGCAGCCTGTCGGTCTTGTTGAGCAGCAGCAGCCGCTGCGGCGGGGCGAAGGAGCTGCGCCCCGCCTCGGCGCCGGCCCCGGCCTCCTCGAAGATCTCGTCGAGCGTGCGGACGACGGTCTCGTGCTGCAGGTCCGCTGCGGGGTCGGAGACGTCCAGCACGATCAGCAGCAGGTCAGCGTGCACCGTCTCCTCGAGCGTGGCGCGGAAGGAGGCGATCAGGTGGTGCGGCAGGTCGCGCACGAAGCCCACCGTGTCCGAGAGCATGACGGCGGCGCCCCTGTCCAGGCGCCACTGCCGGGTGCGGGTCATGAGCGTGGAGAAGAGGCGGTCGTCGGCGTAGGCGCCGCCTGCGGTGAGCGTGTTGAAGAGGGTGCTCTTGCCGGCGTTGGTGTAGCCGACCAGGCCGACGGTGAAGTGGTCGAGCTTGCGCTTGGCCACGGCGCGCCGTCGGCGGGCCTGGATGCGCTCGATCTCGCGCTTCAGCTGCGTCTTGCGCCGCTGCACGATGCGGCGGTCGATCTCCAGCTGCTGCTCGCCCGGGCCTCGGGCGCCGATGCCGGCCACGCCCCCCACCCCGACGATGCGCTCCAGGTGGTCCCACATGGCCCGCAGCCTGGGATAGGTGTACTCCAGCTGGGCCAGCTCCACCTGCAGCTTGGCCTCGTGCGTGACGGCTCTGCTGGCGAAGATGTCCAGAATCAGCTCCGAGCGGTCGAGCACCTTGCGCTCCAGGACGCGCTCGACGGCGGCGATCTGGGCGGGGGTGAGGTCGTTGTCGAAGACGACGAGCGTGGCCCGGGTCTCGTCGCACAGGGCCTTGAGCTCCTCGAGCTTGCCCTTGCCCAGAAAGGCGCCGGGGTCGGGCCTGTCGCGCCGCTGAATCAGCTCCGCCACGACCCGGGCGCCTGCGGTCTTCACCAGGGCGCGCAGCTCGCCCAGCGGATCGTCCGGGTGAAACCGCGCGCCGGGAAGGTGCAGCGCGGCCAAGGCGGCCCGCTCAGCGGCGACGTTCAGGTTGGTTCGGTGCAGGCCCTTGGCCATGTGCGGCGACAGGGGAGTGTAGGGGGCTCGAGGCCCGCTGGAGCATGCCCCGGCGCAGCTCCGCCAGCGGGTAGAAGGTCTCCCGCCAGCGGACGCCGCCGTCGCGCAGCGTGCGGACGATGGAGCCGGCGAAGGCCAGCAGGACCAGTGGAACGACATAGGGGGCCAGCAGCGCAGGGGCGGCGCTCCAGCGCAGCCGCTTCGCCGCCACCAACGCAGGGACGATCGTCGAGGCGCAGGCCGCTGTGGCGGCGAATCCCGCGGGCCTGAGCGTGAGGAAGCCGAAGACCCCGCTCGTCCACACCAGAGCCAGCAGGCTCAGCAGGGCCGTCGCCGCGGGCAGGTTGTAACGCAGCGCAGCGAAGGCGTTCTTCTCCAGGGCGCGGAACATGTCGGGAATCGAGGCGGCGTAGTCCACGCGGGCGCAGTCGACGGCGAAGCGGACGCGCGAGCGCCCGCCTGCGCGCTTGACCAGCGAGCCCAGGTGCACGTCGTCGAGCACCTCCAGACGCAGCGGATGGTGGCCCTGGAACGACTCGTAGAGGCGGCGGTCGACGAGGTTGAAGGCCCCCACGCCCATCGTCGCGCGGGGACGGTCAGCGTTGACCGCGGCGCAGCGGCGGATCAGCGGGACCATCAGGGCGAGCAGGGCGGATTTTCCCAGAAAGGACCGGGCGGTCAGCGCAGGGATCAGGGCCAGGTGGTCAGCCTCGAGCCTTTGGGCGCAGGCGAGGGCGCGGGCCACGGCGTCGTGCCGCGTCAGAACGCAGTCCGCGTCCATGAAGAGCAGGCGCGTGACGGCTTCGTCGCGCAGCAGCGCTTCTGCGCCGCGGCGCAGCGCGTGGCATTTGCCGAGCCAACCCTGGGGTAGATGCTCGACGCGCAGCACGCGCATGCGGTCGGCTGCGCCCGCTCGGTCGATGGCCCGCTGGGCGGCGTCGCTGGTGGCGTCCTGGGAGCGGTCGTCCACGACGACGACGCGCAGCTCCGCGCCCTGTTGCTCGGCCAGGGCCTGGACGGTGTCGCCTATGCGGTCCGCCTCGTTGCGGGCGGCGACGACGACGCCCACGCGCTGGCTGCGAAGCAGGGGCGCGTCGTCGGGCGCAGCGGCGGGAAGGTCCGGGACCAGGGCATGGGCGCGCAGCGTCAGCAGATCGCTGAGCAGGTATGCGCCCGCGACAAGCCACAGCCACATGTTCACGAGGTTGTGCATGACGAAGGAGGGCGACGGGCGCCGCGCAGCGCGCGCCTGCTGTGCGCAAGGGCTCTACGATACGCGCCTCCACCACCGAGGCGGGCGGAGGGGACACGGGCGGGCGTCATGCTCAGGCGGATTGTCACAGCCTTCGACGGTTCGGATCCGGCCCGGGAGGCCTTTGCGTACGCAGCGACGCTGGCGGAGCGGACCGGGGCGTCGATCGTCGGGCTCTTCGTGCGCGAGCCCGTTGCGCCTCCGCCGTTGGCGGCGGACGCGGCGCCTGGCGTGGACCCGGGGCCCGCGATCGCGGAGCTGACGATCGAGCTCGAGCAGCTGGCGGAAGAGCGCGAGCGGGCGGCGCTGGCGGGGCTCGAGGAGTTCGCGCAGCGGTGCAGCGAGCGGGGGATCGCCTTCGAGAAGCGGGTGCGCGAGGGCCTGCTGCTGACCGCGCTGCTGCGCGAGGTGGAGGAGGAGGATCTGTTGGCCATCGGGCGCACGGGCCGTTTCAGCAGAGCGGGGGTGGGGTCGACGACCAAGGCGCTGGTCACGAAGGCGCCCTGCCCGGTGCTCGTCGCCCAGGGGCTGCGCAGGCCCGTCAACCGCGTGCTGGCGGTGTACGACGGGCACGGGCCGTCGGAAGGGGCCGTCCGCTGGGCCCGCAGCCTGGCGGAACAGGCGCGCTGGCCGTTGGCCGTGCTGGCGGCGCCGTGCGAGGGACTGTCGCTCGAGGAGGCGGTGGCGAAGGCGCGCCAGCTGGCTGGGGACGAGGCGGACGTGGTCGCTGCGGGTCCCCAGGAGCGCGACGCGGCGCTGGCGGCGCGCGCAGGGGAGCAGTCGGGCGCCTGGGCCCTGCTGGTCATGGGGGCCTACGAGCACTCGCTGCTGCGCGAGCTGCTGCGGGGCAGCGAGACCGCTGCGGCGCTCAACCGCGTGGAGGGGCCGATCGTGCTTGCGCATCAGGCGCCAACGGCCCGGGCTGCGGCGCGGGCCTGACGATGTAGACCGCTGCGTAGAGCCCCGCCACGTCCTCGCGGCTCTCCAGCCGCGGCGGGTAGGCGCTGTTGAGCGGCTGCAGACGGATGCGCTCGGCGCCGCTGCCTGCGTCGCGCTCAAAATACACCCGTTTGAAGGTGGTTTCGTCGTCGCGGACCAGCCGCACGAAGCAGTCGGCGCCGCTTGCCACGGGGGCCTGGGGGGAGAAGACCACGATGTCGCCCTCGTTGTACAGCGGGGCCATCGAGTCGCCCACCACGCGCGCAGCGAAGGCGTCCGGGTCGCGGATGTCCGGGGCCGAGACGTACTCGTCAGCCACGCGCGCGGGATAGCCCAGGTCGGTGAACTCGCGCGGATAGCCCGCTGCGACCTTGTTGATGACGGGGATCTGCACGGGAAGCGCAACAGGCTCGACATCCGCTGCGGGCGCCAACTGCTCCACCAGTCGCTGCAGCTGGCCCGAGCGGTGGGCCTGGTCCAGCCCCTGGTCGCTGAGCAGCTGCGCCAGCTGCTGGGCCAATCGAGAGCGACGCTGCATCGCCTGCATCTCCTGCTTGACCCGGGTGGGGGAGCGCTGCCACCAGGCCAGGGCCTGCAGCTGCCCCTCCTCGAAGCCCAGCGCCGCCTCCAGCTTGGTCAGAAAGGCCGGCGAGGGAGGGTTGGGACGCCTGCTCCGCTCGATCGCTGAGAGATAGCTCTTGGCGCAGCCCAGACGGTCCGCCAGCTGCTGCAGCGTCAGACCCAGTCGCTCCCGTTGTGCGCGCACGGCTGCTCCGAGCTGGTCCATGTGCCCCTCCTGTGCGCCTGCTGGGGGAGGATACCAAACAGAACCCTTGCATCAAGGGCTCGGATCGTAGAACATGGAGCAGGTGTTCGCCAAGCAGTGAACATCGCGGCGGCGGATGGCGGCTCCGTCCCCCCAGCGAGGCGGCTGCGTGAGAGGACAAGCAGTGACGGCACAACACAGCGGCAAAGCGAGAGGGTTCGATCCCGGCGAAGCGCTGGACCTGCGACGCAAGCGACAGCGGGACCTTGTGGAGGTGATCGCTCTGCGCGCGGAGCTGCTCCCGCCCCGGGATCGCGCCCTGGTCGAGGCGATCTACCGCGAGGGGGCGTCGGCCAAGGAGGTGGCCCTGCTGGCGGGGGTTTCGCCCCGCTCGGTCCGCAGAAGACTGCGGGCCCTGGTGCAGCGGATGCTCGAGCCCCGCTTCGTCTTCGTCGCCCGCAGCAGGGACGCCTGGCCCAGACAGCGCCGGGCCGTGGCCACGGCCTGCGTCCTGCACGGCCTGTCGCTGCGCGAGGCGGCGAAGGCGCTGGGACTCTCGCTCCACTGCGTCCGCAGGCATATGCAGGCGGTGCAGACGCTCTTTGAGGCGGAGCAGGCCCAGCGGCGCAGCGACGCGTTGGCTCGGAGGTCGGCGTGACGATGGCCCAGCTGCTGCGCGTGGCGATCGGGGAGGCGGGCGAGAGCGCCCCAGCGGCGCCGGCGCCGACCAGGCGGGCCTGCCAGGCAGCCAGGCTCTTCGGCCTCGCCCTCGACGAGCCGCACGGCGCAGCCGCTGCGGCGCCGCGGGAGCTGGCGATTGCGCCGGGGACGGTGGCGCTGCTGACCGGCCCCAGCGGCTCGGGCAAGTCCACCGCCCTGCGCCGCGTCATGCAGCGGGCCCGCGATGCGGTGTGGCCCAGCTGGAGGGTCGTCGAGCCTGCGAAGGAGCGGTTCAGGCCCGGCGCCTGCGTCGACCAGCTGGGCTCGAGCGTCGAGGAGGCGATTCAGCTGCTGGCCTTTGCGGGGCTGGCTGAGGCGCGCAGGCTCGTGGCCCGGCCTGCGCAGCTCTCCGACGGCGAGCGCTGGCGGCTGCGCCTGGCGCTGGCCTTCGCCAAGGCGCGCAGGCTCGCGGACCGCAAGCGGCTGGCGCTCATTGTGGTGGACGAGTTCGCCGCGGTGCTGGACAGGCCCTGCGCACGGTCCGTCGCGGCCCTGGCGGGGCGCTTCGTGCGCAGGACGCCTGGCGCGGCGCTGGTCGCGGCCACGAGCCAGGGCGACGTCGCCCGAGCCCTTGCGCCAAACGTCGTGGCGCGCTTCCGCCTGGAGGGGCCGCCGATCGTCGAGCGGCCCGCCCGCTGGTCGGGGCCCGTCGTCAGGGTGCGGATCGAGCGCGGCTCGCTGCGCGACTTCGACGCCCTGGCGCCGCTGCACTACCGGGGCGGAAGACCCGCGCCGGCGCCGCTGGTCCTGCGGGCCCTGCGGACCGACGAGCAGGGCAGGACGTCGCTGGCGGGGGTGCTCGTCGCCTCCACACCCACGCTGCGGGGCAGGTGGCGCGAGCTGGCCTGGCCGGGCAGGTATCGGCCGGGGCCAGGCGGCGACAGAAGGGCCGTCGTCAGAAGGCTCAACGAGGAGCTGCGCTGCCTGTCGCGCGTCGTCGTGGCGCCGCCCTTTCGCGGCCTGGGCGTGGCCACGGCCCTGGTGCGGGCGTATCTCGCAAGGCCCCTGACGATCCACACCGAGGCTGTGGCCTCGATGGGGCGCTTCGCGTCGTTCTTCGAGCGCGCCGGCATGACGCGGTACGTCATCCCCCGCAAGCTCGCGGACGAAAGGCTGCTGGCGGCGCTGGAGTCGGTGGGGATCGAGCAGTGGCGCCTGGCCCAGCCCAGGGCGCTGTGGCTGCGGACCCGCGGCGTCGCGGCCGTCGAGCGCGAGCTCCGCGCCTGGGCGCGCGCAGCTGGCCTGGGCGACGACGCGCAGCGCGCCTCGCCTGAACGGCTCTGGCGGCTGGCGGCCAAGCGCGTGGCGGCTTCGCCTGTGGCCTATGCGCACGCTGTGGGGCCTGCTGGGAAGAAGTGAAGGGCGCGGGAGGAGGCCCAGGAGCCCCGCCCCATGCGACACCCGCCGCTGCACGGAACGCAGCCTGCGGGGCGCCCCCAGCGCCCCGCCTCGCCGCCCGACGACGCCGAGCTGCGCGAGCCGCTGGTCGTCTTCCTCAGCCCCAAGGAGCGCCAGCTCGTCCTGCAGGCGCTCGGCAGAAGGCACAGGGACCGCAGACGCGCCCTGCTCGGTCTGCTCGGCCTCGACGCTGCGGCGCGCAGCAGGCGGAAGCGCTCCTCGTGAGCGATCTGCCTCGGCCGCGCACGCCGGCGCAGCTGCTGACCTTCCTCGACGAGGCCCTGGACGTGCGCGTGGCGCGCAGGGCCCTGCTCGAGGGGCACGACGCGCCGCTGGCCTACCTGACGCACGCCTTCTTCGAGCCCGAGCAGGCCGACGCGCCGCGCGACGCGATCGTCTGGGCCGGCAGAGGCACGGGCAAGACCTTTCTCGGCGCCGTCGCCACGCTGCTCGATCTGGTCTTCAAGCCCGGCGTGGAGGTGCGCATTCTCGGCGGCTCCGTCGAGCAGGCCCAGCGCATGCACGCCCACCTGCGGGCGCTCTTTTCCCGTGAAGCGGTGCGCGACCTCGTCGAGGGCAGGATCACCGAGCGGAAGATCAGGCTGGTCAACGGCTCGGGGTGCGAGATTCTCGCCCCCACCCACGCCTCGGTGCGCGGCTGCCGCGTGCAGAAGCTCCGCTGCGACGAGGTCGAGCTCTTTCCGCGCGACATCTGGGAGGCGGCGCAGCTGACCACCCGCTCCAGGCAATGCGGCGACGTCTACGTGCGCGGCGCCGTCGAGGCGCTCTCGACGATGCACGAGCCGGGAGGGCTGATGGGCGAGCTGGTCGAACAGGCCCGCAGCGGGGGCCACCGCAGACTCTTCCGCTGGAGCGCCATCGACGCCCTGCGGCGCTGCCCCCAGGAGCGGCCCTGCGCCGGCTGTCCGCTCTTTCCCGACTGCGCAGGACGGGCCAAGGAGGGCCAGGGCCACATGCCCATCGACGACGCCATCCAGCTCATGCGCCGCGTCAGCAGGCCCGTCTGGGAGACGGAGATGCTCTGCCTGCGGCCGCGCAGGGCCGACCTGGTCCTGCCCGAGTTCGACCGGCGGACGCATCTGCTCGACGAGGCAGCGGCGCCGGCCCCAAAGGCGCAGTGGATCGGCGGGATGGACTTCGGCTTTCGCTCGCCGACCGTGGCGCTGCTTGCGCAGCTGGACGGCCAGAACGTGGTGCGGGTCTTCAAGGAGAAGGTCGCCTCGCGCACCAGGCTGGACGTCTTCGCCCGCTGGCTGCTCGAGGAGGGGCCGCCTGCGTGGGTGGGGGTGGACCCAGCGGGAAGGCAGCGCTCCATCCAGACGGGCGTCGGCGCCGTCACGGCGCTGCGCAGGGCGGGGCTGTGCGTGCGCGATCGGCGGGTCAGGCTCGTGGAGGGGCTCGAGCGCGTGCGGGCCAGGCTCGCGCCCGCCTCGGGAGGGCCGACCCTCTTCGTCCACCCAAGCTGCAGGGAGTTGATCCGCTCGCTGGAGACCTACCGCTTCGACAAGAGCAGGCCCTGGAGCGAGGAGCCGCTCAAGGACGGCGCCGACCACGCCGTCGACGCCCTGCGCTACATGCTGGTCAACCTCGACGCCGGGGGGGCGCTGCGCAGGAGAACGTACCTGTGAGCGCAGCTGTGAGCGCAGCTGGCGCGCTACACGCGGATGTCGGGACTGCGGCCAAGCGCGTCGCTGTAGCGGGTCTGCAGCGGCTGGGCGACCTTCTCCAGGAAGCGGTCCACCTGCTGCGGCGCAAGGCCCACGAAGCGGGCCGGGTCCAGCGCCTTGCGGAAGTCCACCCCCGCAAGCTCCGGCAGCGCGCGCAGGCGCTCGAGCAGGTCGCTCCGCCCGCCCGTGCGCTTCATGCGCGCAGCGGCCTCCTGGGCGGCCTTGCGCAGGGCCTCGTGCGTCTTCTGGCGGTCGCGGCCGAGCTTGGCCGCCTCCATGAGCAGCGCCTCGGTGGCCAGGAAGGGCAGCTCCCGCTCCAGGTTCGCCCTGCACATGGCCTCGTGCACCTCCAGGCCCTCGAAGACGCTCCGCAGCAGGTCCAGCACAGCGTCCATCGCCAGGAAGGCCTCGGGGATCGAGAGCCTGCGGTTGGCCGAGTCGTCGAGCGTGCGCTCCAGCCACTGGGTCGCAGCGGTGACGTAGGCGTTGCCCGCCAGCTCGACGACGAAGCGCGCAAGGGCGCAGGCCCGCTCACAGCGCATGGGGTTGCGCTTGTAGGGCATGGCCGAGGAGCCGATCTGCCTGTCGCCGAAGGGCTCGTCCATCTCGCGCAGCGCCGCCAGCAGGCGGACGTCCGTGGCGATCTTGCCGCAGCAGGCCGCCAGCGCCGCCAGATCGCCGAGCACAAAGGCGTCGACCACGCGAGGCTGCGTCTGGCCCGTCACCAAGTGTCGCTTGTCAGGGTCGAAGCCCATGGCCTTGGCGATGAAGCGGTCGAGGGCCTCGACCTTCTCCGCGTCGCCCTCGAAGAGGGCCAGGAAGGAGGCCTGCGTGCCGGTGGCGCCCTTGACGCCGCGGAGGCGCAGGCCGTCGCGCGTCCGCTCCAGGCGCTCCAGGCACAGCGACAGGTCGTAGCCCCACAGCGCCATGCGCTTGCCCACGGTCGTGGGCTGGGCCGGCTGCAGATGCGTGCGCCCAAGACAGGGAAGGTCCCGATGCCGACGCGCCTGTTCCGCGATGGCGAGGATCAGCCCCGCCGTCTTGCGGCACAGAAGCGTCAGGGCCCGCCTCTGCTGGACGGTCTCGGCGTTGCAGTTGATGAACTGGCTGGTGGCGCCGAGGTGGATGATCCCCGCCGCAGCTGGGGCCCGTTCGCCGTAGGCGTGCACGTGGGCCATGACGTCGTGGCGCAGCTCGCGCTCCAGCTCGCGGGCGCGGGCGAAGTCCGCGTCGTCGGGGTCCACAGCGGCGCGCAGCTGCTCGATCTGCTCCTCGGTGATGGCCAGGCCCAGCTCGCGCTCGCCAAGGGCAAGGGCCAGCCAAAGCCTGCGCCACAGCCCGACGATGAAGCGGGGCGAGAAGAGCCACTGCATCTCCGGGCTGGCGTTGCGCAGGGCCAGGGCGCTGACGTACCCTCCCAGCGGGTCGTCCGGGCGCAGCGGCCCCTCGGGAAGGGGCGGAATCAGCGCAGCGGCGTCGTCGTCGGGCATGTGCGTCGATCCTGTGAGGCGGTGGGATCGTACACCCCGCTGCGTCGCGGGCTGGCGCCGGGGCCAAGTCCGGTGGACGCCGCCTGCGTCAGAGACGACGATGCTCCGAAGAATCCCGCAGCAGCTCTGCGGATCCACTCCATGACCCAGCCCGACGCCCCCCAACCCGATCGATCGCAGGAGCCCCTGTCGCTGGCGGAGGCCCAGCTGATCGTGCGCGCAAAGGCGGGCGACCGCGACGCTCTGGGCGAGCTGCTCACCACGCACGAGCCCCGCATCTTCGCCATCTGCCTGCGCATGGTCAGCAACCGCGAGCAGGCCCGGGACCTGACGCAGGAGACGCTGCTCAAGGCCCTCATGGCCATCGACCGCTTCGACGAGCGGGCCAGGCTGAGCACCTGGCTGACCCGCATCGCCATCAACGCCTGCCTCAGCCACCTGCGCAAGAAGAAGCTCCGAAAACACCCCTCGCTCGAGGCCGAGCTGGGCGGCGCCGAGGAGGGCGGGCGCCTCTCGAGCAGAATCGAGCAGCTGCGGGAACCAGGTCCCGAGGCAGGCGTCGAAATCCAGGAGGAGCGCGACGCTGTGGCGCGGGCCCTGGCGACGCTTCCCGACGAGCAGCGAGCCATCCTGCTCATGCGCGACGGTCAGGGCATGGATTACGCCAGCATCGCGGAGGCGCTGGGTGTGAAGGTCGGCACGGTCAAGTCCAGGCTCTTTCGCGCCCGCGCAGCCCTGCGCGACGCGGTCGAACGCCAGCGGAGTGTGGAGACGAAGACCCCATGACCACCACGGAAGATCGCATCAGGCAGCTGCTCGACGGCGCGGATCTCCCGTGGGAGGCCTTGCTTGCGCACATCGAGCAGACGCCGCTGCCTGCCGAGCGTCGCGCCGCCGTCGAGCGCGCCCTCGCTGCGGAGCCCGAGCTGGCCCGCTTCGTCGAAGAGGCCCGGACGGATCGCCTGGCTGTCGCCCAGCTGCTGGACGACGCTGAGGCGCTCATGCCGCCCGGCGCCCTGGAGGACGCGCTTGCCCAGTGGGAGCGGCAGCAGCTCATAGGCGAGGCTCGCTCCCCCAGCGCCGCGTGGCGCATGGTCAGGCGGCTGGCCCTGGCAGCGGGGGTGGGGCTGCTCGCCACGGTCGCTGTCGTGGCGGGGCGTCGGGCGCTGACGCCCGCTGCGCGACAGGCGCCGCAGGCCCTGCAGGAGCAGCGTCCGCTCGAGCAGCAGGGCGCCCCGGGCGTTCTGGCCGACGCTGCAGGCGCCCTGGCTGCGGAGCACATCAGCCGTCCCGCGCCCCAGCTGCGGGCACGAAGCGCCGCGAACCGCAGCGACGTTGAGAGCAGTTTCGAGGGCGCCTTCCCCGTCGCCGCCAGACCCGCTGGGACGGACCCTCGCGTCTACCAGAGCGTCAGCCAGGCCAGCAGGCTTGTGCGGGCGTTGAGCGAAGCTGAGCAGGCGCTGCCCTACGCCAGACAGGGCCGCCTTGCGCTGGTCGTCGAGGCCCAGCGCCCCGCGGACCTGCTCGTGGCCCTGACCGAGCTGAGCGGCGCCTCGGAGGGACAAACGCGTTTTCTTCCCGATCAGCAGGCCTTCGCCTACGCCGTCTCCGAGCAGGAGCAGACCTCGCCCCACCCTGCGACAACCCTGGGCGTGCTGACGCTCCCCGCTGACCGCGCCGCCTTGGCCACCACCCTCCTGCTGGCCAGAGAGACAGGGCGGGCGCGCTTCGTCCCGCTGCGCACGCCCCTCGATTTGCCGCAGTCCGCCTGGCGCACCGATCAAGCCTGGTGGCGAGGCTCGACCAGTGATTGGCGACCGCTCGCAGCGGTGCAGGTCAGACTCGCGCCCGGCTTTCCCGCTGCTTCGCCAGGCTTTTCGCCAGGTGAGCGGCCCGTTCTTGGCGAGCCGCTCCACCCCTGACCCGCCCCTCGTGCAGCTGACGCCTGCGCCCCGCCGCTGCAGCGGCCCGCTCCCGCTCCAGCCGCCTGGCGCGGATGGACCGCTCAGCCTGTGTCGCCGCCAGCGTCGCCACGGGCAGCACGAACAGTCCAAGCAATCCCAGCGCAGCCACTGTGCTCAGTCTGCTGATCGCCTCCGCGGGAAGCAACGTCCACCACAAGGCCGCTGCAAACGACACGCTGCCCGCAGCCAGCGCCCCCATCCACACCATGCGAAACACGCCATGCCGACGAGCCATGCGCAGGCGTCCCTTCCTCGCGTGCAAGACCCCCACAGCGACGTCGTCGTCAGCGTCCGTGCTGCTGCGGCCCACCGCCGCCGCTGTGCAGGGGCATCCTACACCCCTTCCCTGCGCCGGAGCAATCATCCAAGGGGATGACGGCGCCGCGCTGCGCACCTGCGCCCTGCGCCTAGGCTAGGCTCGACCACGCTGCCGACCACGCAGCGCGCAGGGGGGCGCCGCCCGATGCGCATCGGACTCATCGCGCTCAAGGCCGGAACGCACGCAGGCGGCATCGCCACCTACGAAACCCAGCTCATCCACGCGCTGGCGGCGATCGACCGCGAGAACGAACACCACGTCCTCTGCGTCGCCCCTGTGACGCGCAGCGTCTTCGCCATCGACCAGCCCAACTTCCATTTCCACGAAGTCAGGCCCAGGCAGCGCACGCTGGCCATGTGCGTCGCCGTCCCCAGGCTGCTCAGGCAGCTGGACGTGGACTTCTTTCACGTCCTCTTTCTGCCCCCCCTGACGTTTCCCAGGCCATTCGTCTTCACCGCCCACGGGCCGGAGATGTTCGTCGACCCGACGTTCTTTCCGCTGCACATTCGCGTTCGCCTGCTGCCGCTGATCCGCCGCTGCTACAGGCGGGCCTCGTCGATTCTGTGCGTCTCAGGCGACATGCGCGAGCACCTGGTTCGCTGGCGCCCCGACGCCGCCAGCCGCAGCCGCGTGGTCTACAACGGCTGCCTCGACATCTTCCGCCCCCAGGATCCCGAGCAGGTCCAGCGGACGCTGCGCGAGCGCTTCCGCATTGATTTCCCCTACATGCTCGCGGTCGGCCGCGTCGAGCCGCGCAAGAACCCGATCGGGCTGCTCAGGGCCTACGCCCGCTTCCGTCAGGCGTCGCGCCAGGACGTCAAGCTCGTCATCGCGGGGGGCCAGACCTGGAGCAGAGGCGAGGCGCATCGGACGATCGACGAGCTGCAGCTGCGCGAGCACGTCGTCCTGCTGGGCCACGTCGAGCACGAGCAGCTGCCCGCGCTCTACGCAGGAGCCCGCTGTTTCGTCTTCCCGTCGTTGTGGGAGGGTTTCGGCCTGCCGCTGGTCGAGGCGATGCGCTGCGGCTGTCCGACGATCGCCTCGAACGTCTCCTGTCTTCCCGAGGTGGCGGGGGGCGCCTCGCTGCTGGTGGACCCGAAGGACGAGGAGGCGATCGCCCAAGCCATGGTCGAGCTGGTGGAGGACGAGTCGCTGCGGCGGGAGCTGATCGCCAGGGGCCTCGCCCGCGGCGCCCAGTTCACGTGGGAGCGCTGCGCCCGTGAGACGCTGGCGGCCTACCGGGACCTCGGCGCGCAGCTGCGGCGGCCGCCGCGCTGACCGCTCACGTCCCGCCCTTCGTGCAGCTCGCCGGGGCTTCTTCCTGCGCCGACCCTGTTGTGCAAGCCGGGCTCAGAAGGAGAAGTTCGCCCAGGGATTGCTTGTCGTGATCGTGGCGCCGGTCACGGTGAGTATCTGCCCCACGCTGTTGCCCGGGACGATGTTGTAGTCGGTTCCGTTGCCGCTGGCGCTGTTGCCGATGATGATGTTGCCGCCGAAATCGACGCTGATGCCTGTGTTGTTGTCGGTGACAGTGTTGTGCTCGACGCGGACATCCGAGCCAACGACGCGAATGCCTGCAGAGGCGCCAAGACCGCCGGTGTTTCCGTCGCACGTGTTGCCGCGGAGAAGCGAATCAGAGTTCGCTTGAATCCCGTCGCCATCGTTCGACGAACACGAGTTGTCCACGATCGTCGCGCCCGAGCCAGCGAGAATGCCGTCTCCGCCGTTGGCCGTGGCTGTGCAGCCAGTGATGACGCTGTTGGAGCCGATGGCGAAACCTTCGCCGCCGTTGTCCACAGCCACCGACTGACTCACGTGCGAGCCGTCAGCCGTGATGATGCCCGCAAGACCGTTGCTCCGCGCCATGCATGCGACGACGAGGGTGTTGTCATTGAATATTCCCGAGGAGGTCACGATGCCGTTGCGTCCGTTGTGCGACGCGACCGAATTGACGATTGTGCATCCGCCGCCCGTGGATATGCCGTCGACGTTGCCCACAGCGGCCGTGTTGGTGATGAGGCACGAGAAGTCGGTCTTGATTCCCGCAACGCCGCCGTTGTTGTTGACGAAGCAGGAGTCGATCACGCTCAGGCCGCCAATGATGACGCCCTCACTCTTGTTGCGCACCACGCGCACACGCCGCAGCGCCGATCTTGACGCGTTGAACATGTCGACGCCGTCGTTCGCCCAGTCAGCGACGACGCCGTTGGTGATGACGATGTCCGTGGTTCCAAAGGCGCTGGCGAATATGCCGTCGAGCGTCCCCGGGGCGCCCTGCACCGTGAAGCTGTTGAGGTCCAGCGTCACATTGCTCGTCGTGATCTTCACGCCGTGCTTCCCCGGCACGCCCACGACGTCGCCCGTCAGGTAGTACGAGCCGGGCTGTGAGATCGTGAAGAGCGAGTCAGCGTCGCCGGGCGTGGTGTCCGGCCCCACGGGAATCCGCGGCTCGATCTCCTGCAGCGTCTTGTTGGTCGGCGCGATGGGGCCCGGAGGCGGCGCAAGCGGCCCCGCGTTGGTGAGAATGACCGACAGGGCCAGCGCCGTGGCGCAGACCGCCAGCGTCGCGATGAGTGATCGCGTGTTCATGCCCGCACTCCTTCATGCCAGGCGTCGTCCGCGCAGCGCTGTCGCGACGCGGGCGGCGCAGTTGTCGCCCGGCGCCGGCGACCCCGCATGGCCGCCGCTCGCCACGCCGGACATACCCCCACCACACCTCAGTATGCGCGATGAATCCCCCTGCGCCAAGACCCAATGGGCAAGAATCCGCTCCGCCGCTACAGGTCCCGTCCCCGCACGCCGTCGATCGTCGCCAGAATGGTCCAGCCTTTCTCGCCAGGCCTGTCCCAGGCGCCGGCCCGCAGCTTCGTGTACGGCGTGATCGCCCCGTGCTCGTCCTCGAAGTGCACGACCTGCCACATCGCCCGCTCAGGCTGACGCGGGTGCAGCAGGCGCACGCGCCAGCGGAGGATGCCCTTGAGGCTGGTGTGCACGACCGCGTCGCGGCGCTGGGGCTGCAGCAGACGCGCATCCTGCAGCGTCGAAGCCCCCTGGCGAAAAAAGGAAGGTTTGGCGTACACCGCATGGGTGAGCGTGTGCCACGAGCGCGGGTCCCAGCCGCAGTCGGGGCAGGCTGGGTCGACGCGGTCGAGCTCGAAGGCGCCGGGATCAGCCTTCGGCCCCTTGGTGATCCACGCCTCCTCGTAGCCCTGCGACGCCAGATACAGGCCATAGTAGTATGGCTGGCTCCAGTAGCCGATCTGGATCGTTCTTCCCCGCCACACGAACGACGCCGTGCGCCCCTCGGGCGAGGAGAAGACGGGATAGAGCCCCCCGTGGTCCGCGCTGTAGAGCGAGAGCAGCCGCATCGACTCCCGCTGGGTGCTCAGCAGCCGAATCTCGTCAGCCCTGTCGCGGGCCCGCGCAAGCCCAGGCAGCGCAAGCGCCAGCAGCGTCGCCAGAATCGACACGCTGACCACCAGCTCGACCAGCGAGAAGCCTCGACATCGCCCCGTCTCCGACCGCACAGGCATGGCTTCGCTCCAATCGTCACAATGCCGCTTGACAATGTAGTGGAGGGGAATGCCGTCAACCAGCCATACGCACGAGACGCCTGCGCAGTTCGTGCAGGCTGACGATGGAGGATCGCGCAAGGCCTCTTGTCGTTTCCAAGGATGTTCATCCGTGCGTCGCCGCCTGGAACATCGGGCTGATGCGGGACGAATCGTGTCGGGCCAAGCGTGCGCAGGCGCGCCGGCCCGATGCGGACCTGTGCGCCTGCGCATGAGGAGCGTCCACCCATGACCATCGCGCAGCTCGGCCGTCTGCGCCTGCACGCCGGAAACGTCCTGCTTGTCGCGGCGCCTTTCGCTGCGGGCGTCGCGTTGTGGCTGGGGGCGCGGATGCTTTTTCGCACGACGACCATCGACGTCGACCCGGAGGTCTGGACCGTCGCCCTGGCTGCGCAGGAGCGGGCGCAGCGGCTCCGCGCCATGCCGCTGCGGGCGCCCGAGGACGTCCCGCGCGCCGTCGAGGCGCTGCTGGCGGCGCTTCCCGAGCGCATCCCCAGCGACGCGGCGCCGGAAGGCGCCCCGCGCGAGGCGCTGCGCAGACCGCTGACGCTCGTCCTGGAGTTTCTCCGCGTCCGAGGCGCAGGCGACGCCGACGCCTACGCCTCCTGGGCGCGATCGCAGGGGCTCTCCCTCGCTGTCTCTGTCGAAGCCGCGACACAGCTGCCCCGCTCCACCCTGGCGCGCTGGTTCTTCTGCGCAACAGGCCAGAGCCTTCCCGACGACATCGACCCCGATCGCTTCTTCAGGCTCGTCTACGCCGCCAACAGCGCCGTCAGCGACGGCGCCCTGCGCCCCGTCGCCGTCGTGACCGAGGCCCCCGCGGTCGAAGCGGCGCTGTCGAGCGTCTCGTTCACAGACGACGCTCTGTATCTCGACGCAGCGTCGCAATACGCGCTGCGCGACGACACGCTGGGCGAGCTGTTCTGGAACGGCGGCTCCACCCTCATGGGGCGCAGGCTCTGGCGGCCCGACCGCAGCGTGGAGGAGCTCGCTGCGCAGGAGCGCAGCGGACGCGCGCAGGCTGCTCTTGTCAGGCTCGTCGTCGAGGGCGCCTCGGGCCTGCGCACCCCCATGAGCGTTGCGCTGACGCACGACCGGGCCCGGGACGCCTGGCGGATCGAAGCCCTCTTCCTGCACAACGTCGGCGCCGACCCCGAGCGACGGCTCATGCGCGCCGAGCCGTGCCTGTACGTCTTCTGACCCGGAAACAGCCTCGCTGGCCCCGCCCGCCTCAGAGCGAGAAGTTCGCCCAGGGGTCGGTCGCGCCCACGCCCGTCCCTCCCGTCGCGCCGCTGACGGCGCCGGAGCTCGGGGCCAGGATGATCACACCCACATGGTTGCCCGCGACGATGTCGTAGTTGAGCGTGTTCGCCCGCGCCGTGTTGCGGACGATGAAGTTGTTCGTGGCGTCGACGTCGATGCCCCTGTCGTTGACAGCGACGGTGTTGCCTTCGATCCTGCTGCCGAGGCCCGTGGCGTGGACGCCGGCGCCGTCGCTTGCGCCCACGCCGTTGCTCAGGCAGATGTTGTTCAGTATGAGCGAGTTGCCCTGCGCAAGCACCCCGTCGCCCAGGTTTTCCCGAACCGTGTTGCCTTCGATCCTGCTGCCGACTTGCGCGCTGACGCCTGCGCCCTGATTCTGGTTGGCGGTGTTGCCGACGACGGTCGAACCTCGGCCGACGACTATGCCGTCTGCCCCGTTGGCTATGGCGGTGTTGCCCTGCACCGTGCAGCTGACGCCTGTGGATATGCCACTGAAGCCGTTGTTGTAGGCTGTGTTGTTGACGACCGTGCTGTTGACGCTGGCGATCACGCCGCTGCTCGTGTTGTTCATCACAGCGTTGTCCCGGACGGTCGAGCCGATGCTCACGACGACGCCATTTCCCGTATTGTTTCTGCAGGTGTTTCCTGCGACGACGGAGCTGGCGCCCGTTTCGACGCCGGCGCCGCCGTTGAACTGCGCGGAGTTGTCCTTGACGGTCGAGCTGTCGCCCGTCTT
>CAYPBL010000021.1:0-29976 GCA_964408965.1 uncultured Phycisphaeraceae bacterium
GCTCGGTGCGGTTTTCGCTGTCGCGCGAGACGACGGAGTCGGAGGTGGAGGAGGCTGCGGCGGTCGTGGCGGCCTGCGCTGCGCGATTGTCCGCGTCGCTGGCGTCGAGCTCGTTCGCCGTGTGAATCCATCAGGCGACGAAGAGCACAAGGCCAGAGCCCTTTGGGACAAGCAGCGAAAAAAATCGCAATAGAGACTTGACAGCCGTCGATTGGTGCTGCATATTCGGAATGCACAAACGGGGCATTCTTGGAGTCTCCGCACGAAATAGGGAGGTCGGCATGATGAGCATGTGCTTGGAGCGTTTGCTCCTTCAGGTTAGACGAGCAGGATTGTGGGGCGCAGTGTTTGCGGCAGCAGGAGCAGGCCTACTCGAACCGACGGAGGTGACTGCGGAGCCGATTGCATATGCGAATCCGCAGGGTGAAGGACGATTCGTTTGGGACAGCATAATTCAGGACTGTCACGATTCGTGTAGGCCCATCATTGATGGTCAATGGCTCGACATTACACAGCCGGCGTCTGCGCAGCCGACGGTAGGGTCGAATCCGGCGCCTGGGTCGAGCTTTGTCACCACTATCAGTAGTGAATCACTTCAGGATGGCGATATTTTTATCATGATAGAACATGCTTTTGTTGAAGTGGATCATACAATGGAAATGGGTGCACAGATAATTCCGGACGTGCTGGAACGCGGCGACGTCATTGATCAATCGAGTATATTTGATTTTGGTGTAAAATGGAATGAAAGACATTGGGAGTTTCCAAAGGATCCGACCACGGGTGAAATTTTGCACAATGTTTTCGGATTATTTCCTATCGGCGCGCCCTTTTTTCTTGGTGTGAAGATCGTGCTTCCGGAGGATGCGCCGGGCGACGTGCATCTGGGGTGGATCGAAGCAATTTGGCGCAACTACAAATCCAGAAACATCGAGCCTTTGTCATGGGGTTACGAAACGGAGCCCAATACGCCCATCGAAGTGGGGGCGCCAGCGCCCGGCGCGGGGATCTCGTTGTTCATGACAGGTGCAGTGGTCGCCAGCTGGCGGCGCAGGCGGGGATGATGCGGCGAGAATTCTGAGTCGCTACTCCACGGTCACGCTCTTGGCGAGATTCCGCGGCTTGTCCACGTCGTGGCCGCGCAGCACCGCAGCGTGGTACGCCAGCAGCTGCAGCGGCACGACCGTCACCAGCGGGCTCAGCGGCTCGGGCACGTCGGGCACAAAGAAGACGTCCTCGGCGTAGCGGCGGATGTCCTCGTCGCCCTCCGTGGCCACGGCGACGACGCGGCCGCCGCGGCTGCGCACCTCCTCGATGTTGTTGACCACCTTGTCGTACTGCGGACCGCGGTTGGCGATGAAGACCACGGGCATGCCTTCGTTGATCAGGGCGATGGGGCCATGCTTCATCTCCGCTGCAGGCATGCCCTCTGCGTGAATGTAGGAGATCTCCTTGAGCTTGAGCGCCCCTTCCAGGGCGGTGGGGTAGTTGAAGCCCCGCCCCAGGAAGAGCCAGTTCTCGCGGTCGATGAGCTTGGAGGCCACGTCGCGGATCTGCTCGCTCAGCGACAGCGCCTGCTCGACAGCCTCGGGCACGCGCTGCAGCGCGTCGAGCAGCGCGGCGCATTGCGGGGCGGAGAGGAAGCGGCGCCTGCCGATGAACAGGCTCATCAGGGCCAGCACCGCGACCTGGCCGGTGAAGGCCTTGGTCGAGGCGACGCCGATCTCCGGCCCGACGCGCAGGTACACCCCCGCGTCGGTCTCGCGCGCGATGCTCGAGCCGACGACGTTGACCACGCCCAGGGCCAGGGCGCCGCGGTCCTTGGCCTCGCGCAGCGCCGCCAGCGTGTCCGCCGTCTCGCCCGACTGGCTCACCGCGACGACGACCGTCCCCTCCTCGATGATGGGGTTGCGGTAGCGGAACTCGCTGGCGTACTCGACCTCCGCGGGGACCTTGGCCAGCTCCTCGAAGAGGTACTCGCCGATCATCGCTGCGTGCAGCGCGGTTCCCTGGGCGGTGAGGATGAAGCGCTTGGCACGGACGAGGTCGCGGGCATGCTCGCCCACGCCGCCCAGCACGACACGGCCCTCGCGCGGGTCGATCCTGCCCCGCATCGTCGTGCGCAGCGCCGTCGGCTGTTCGAAGATCTCCTTGTGCATGTAGTGGGGATGGCCCGAGAGCTCGATCTGCTCGAGGTCCATCTCCAGCTGATGCACGCGGGGCGCGACGGGCTCGTTGTCGATGGTCGTGGTGCGGAAGTCCTCCGCGGTGAGCCTGCAGACCTGGTAGTCCTCCAGCGTGATGGCCTGCGAGGTGTGGGCGATGATGGCGGCGGGGTCGGAGGCGACGATGTGCTCGTTCTCGCCCACGCCGACGATCAGCGGCGAGCCCTTGCGGGCCGCGACCAGCACGCCCGGCTCCTCCTGGCAGATCACCGCGATGGCGTAGGCGCCGGTCACCTCGCGCAGCGCCCCCTGCACGGCCTGCTCCAGATCGCCCTCGTAGAGCTCGGAGATGAGCATGGCCAGCACTTCGGTGTCGGTGTCGCTGGCGAAGGCGTGGCCCTGCTCCTCGAGCCAGGTGCGCAGGGCTGCGTAGTTCTCGATGATGCCGTTGTGCACCAGCGCCAGGCCGTGGACGTCGTCGCGGTGGGGGTGGGCGTTGGCTTCGGTGACGGCGCCGTGCGTGGCCCAGCGGGTGTGGGCCACGCCGACGACGCCCGGCAGAGGGCCGACCTCGCGGAGCTTCTCCTCCAGCACGCTCACCCGGCCGACCGCCTTGACGCAGCGCAGCTCGCTGTTCTGGATCGCCACCCCCGCTGAGTCGTAGCCGCGGTACTCCAGCCGCTTGAGCCCTTCGACGAGCAGGGGCAGGGCCTGCTTCTTCCCGACGTAGCCGACGATGCCGCACATGCTCTGGCTCCTGCCGCCTGCGACGCGGGGCCTCAGGCGGGGGTTGGGCGCATTGTCGCTCGTACGTGGTACGTCAGCGCGCAGGGGTGGATCGGCACGAGGGCCCCTCCGCGAGTAGATCGATCGGGCTCTTCAGCCGCTGCGCTGGAGCTTGCGCCTCTACCATAGAGCATGGCTGACCTGTGGGAGGCGGACAGGCGGCGCAAGCGGGCCAGGGCGGCGCCGCTGGCCCTGCGGATGCGGCCGCGCAGCCTGGACGAGTTCGTCGGTCAGGAGCCTCTTCTCGGACCGGGCCGGCTCCTGCGCAGGCTCATCGAGACCGACCGCCTCACCTCGCTGATCCTGCACGGCCCCCCTGGCGTGGGCAAGACGGCTCTTGCGGAGGTGATCGCCAGCGCCACCAACCGGGCCTTCGTGCGCGAGAACGCCGCGAGCGTGGGCGTGGCCCGCATCCGCAGCGTCATCGAGGAGGCCGACCGCAGACTCGTCGAGCAGGAGCGCGGGACGATCCTCTTCCTCGACGAGATCCACCGCTTCAGCAAGGCCCAGCAGGACGCGCTGCTGGGCGACGTGGAGCGGGGCCTGCTCACCCTCATCGGCGCCACGACGGAGAATCCGCTCTTCACCGTCAACTCGGCCCTCGTCAGCCGCAGCGCGCTCTTTCGCCTCGAGCCGCTGGGTGAGGAGCACATCCTGACGATCCTCCGCAGGGCTCTGGCGGACGAGGAGCGGGGGCTCGGCGCACAGCGACTGCAGGCGGACGACGAGGCCCTGGTCCACATCGCCGCGGTCTGCGACGGCGACGCCAGGCGGGCGCTCAACGCTCTGGAGATCGCCGCCTGCCTGGCGGAGACGTCGGCGCGTGAGGAGGAGCGACGCATCACGCTCGAGCTCGCCCGTGAGGCGACGCAGAGCAAGGCGATCCGTTACGGCAGGCAGGGCGACGAGCACTACGACGCCGCCAGCGCCATGATCAAGGCGCTGCGGGGCTGCGATCCGGACGCGGCGCTGCACTGGATGGCGGTGATGCTCGAAGGGGGCGAGGACCCGCGCTTCATCGCCAGGCGCCTGGCCATTCTGGCCAGCGAAGACGTGGGCAACGCCGACCCGCAGGCGATGGTCGTCGCAGCGGCCTGCTTTGCGCTGGTCGAGCGCGTGGGCATGCCCGAGGCGCGGATCATCCTGGCCCAGTGCGCGACGTACCTGGCCCTTGCGCCCAAGAGCAACGCGTCGTACAAGGCGATCGAGGCAGCCCTTGCGCAGGTGCGCTCGGGCAGGTCGCTGCCCGTTCCCGAGCCGCTGCGCGACGCCAACGCCGCATCCGGTCGGCGCCTGACCGACAAGGCCCGCGCCCAGCAGGAGGCGCTGGCCAGGAGAACGGGCGAAGCGGTCGACGAGAGCCTCGGGGCGCCGCAGCGGCCGGATCGCTACATCTACCCGCACGACCAGCCCGCCAACACGAGCATGGGCGCCGTCACGGGGCAGGACCTGCTGGGCAGGGCCCTGCGCTACTACCACCCGACGGATCGGGGCTTCGAGCAGGTCCTGCGCACGCGCCTGCGCGAGGCGCTGGCCGTCAGGGGCCTTGACGACGCTGAGCAGCCGCTGCAGCGTGAGGGCCAGGCATGAACGTCCTGGGCTGCGGCGTGGACATCGTCGAGACGGCCCGTCTTGCCCGCTCGATCGAGGAGCAGGGACAGCGGCTGCTCGACCGCGTCTTCACCCCCAAGGAGCAGGCTTACGCAGCGGAGCGGCCCAGGCGCCGGATCGAGCACCTGGCTGCGCGCTTCGCCGCCAAGGAGGCGGCCTTCAAGGCTCTGGGGACGGGCTGGCGGGGGGGGATCGCCTGGACCGACGTCGAGGTCGTCAGCGAGGCCAGCGGCGCCCCGACGCTCCACGTGCAGGGGGAAGCGGCCAGAATCGCCCGCCAGCGAGGCGTCGGGGCCTGGCTCGTCTCGCTCAGCCACGTCGAGTCGATGGCCATCGCCACGGTGCTTGCGCTGCGAGACGCGGCTGACTGAACAGCGAACGAGTGGATGTGTCCAGCGGGGATTGCATCCACAGGGCCGTCGAGCCGATAATCAGCAGAGACGATGGCCCGCAGGAAGAAGCCACCGCTTTTCGAGCTCGCCCGTGAATCGAGGCTGCGCGCCACGGGTGCGCCCCTCCAGAGTGGAGGCGAGACTGCGTCAAGGCCTGAGCCGATGGAACAGCGCGCGGAGGCTGCTGCAGGCTTCAGCTGGCTTGCGCCCGGACGCACTGTGCGGGTTCCCGTGGGGTACCTGTTCCTGGCGGGGGCGGTGTTCGTGGCGGGGCTGATCGGAACGTACGTGCTGGGGTGGACGCGAGGGGGCGCCGCCCGCGAGCAGCAGTTGCTGGCGCTGCGGAGCCAACCCGAGCCGCATCCCGTGGCGGATCCGCTGCTGCAGGGGCGGCAGGCCGTCCAGCCGCCGCCGACGCAGGCGCCGCAGGAGCAGGTCGCCTCCATCAACCAGAACCCTGCGCTGTCAGGGCTTGGGCCTCGGCCCGCAGCGACGATGGGGGAGTCTGCGCCGGCGCAGGGCGCCGCAACAGCTGATCCGCTGGTGATCGAGGACGAGGCGCTGGACCCGCGCGAGCCCGGCATGAACTACTACGTGGTGGACCGGCTGCGGCCGGACGAGGCCGTCGCAGCGGCTCGGTATCTGCGGCTGCACGGGATCGAGGCGGTGGTGCTGCCGAGCGATTCCCCCAGGCTGCGGCTGGTCGTGGCGCTGCGGCCCTTCGCCCCGGGGCAGGTCTCCTCGCCTGAATCGAAGGCCTACGCGGCGCGGATCCGCGAGATCGGCCGTCGCTGGAAGACGCAGGACGGCGGCGTGAGCGACTTCTCCACGATGTACGCCGCCAAGCACCAGCCCTGAGCGGGCGGCGCCGAACGCCGCTGGGCTGGACGCTGGGGGGAAGCGGTCTATACTGCCGACCGGCGCCAACGCCCCGCTGCGCACGCTGCTCCAGCGCGCCGCAGCGGCCTGATCGAGGATCGACGCCATGAGCCTGGACCGCAGCCTCAAGACATCGGGCAACCTGGTGAGCCACCGCAATGTGCTCACACGGGCGGAGCGCATCGCCAAGCTTCAGAAGCTGGGCAAGTTCGACCCCCAGAAGCAGCCCGCCCTGCACCTGCCCAAGACCGCCAACCGCAAGGTCAGCGTCGGTCGCAAGTGAGCAGCATGGGCTGTTTCGTCCAGGCTGGATAGGGCGGGGTTCGGATTCCAGCGCGCGGTTGTCGGCGGAGAGGTTTTGCGACACGCCAGGCGGTACGCTTGCGCCATGATGGACGCGAAGCGGCTCGTCGCTGCGCGGGCGCAGCGGCTGGAGATTTCGGGCATCCGGCGGATCTTCGAAGCAGCGGCCAAGCTGCGCAACCCCATCAACCTGTCGATAGGCCAGCCCGACTTCGCTGTGCCCGACGCCCTCAAGGACGCCGCGAAGGAGGCGATCGACGCAGACCGCAACGGCTACACCATGACCCGCGGCGACGCGGACCTGCTGCGGAGTATCGCCCTGCTCGTGCAGGAGGATCTGGGCTGGGCTGATCCGCTTGCGCCGGGTTCGCCGGTCGGGGTGATGACGACCAGCGGCACCAGCGGCGCCCTGCTCCTGATGCAGCTTGCGCTGCTCGAGGAGGGCGACGAGATCATCATTCCCGACCCGTACTTCGTGGCCTATCCGGGGCAGTCGATCATCGCAGGAGCGCGGGCGGTGCGCTGCGACACCTACCCGGACTTTCGCATGACGGCTGATCGGGTCGAGCCGCTTCTGACCGAGCGGACCAAAGCGGTGCTGCTCTGCACGCCGAGCAATCCCTGCGGGGCGGTGCTGACGGAGCGTCAGTGCGCCGAGCTGCTGGAGCTGTGCGCTGCGCGGGACATCGTGCTGGTCAGCGACGAGATCTACGACGTCTTCGTCTTTCCCGACGCGCCGAAGCCGTCGCGCGCCCCTTCCGGGACGATGACAGCGAGCAGGCTTGCGCGGGCGCCCAGTCCTGGAAGGCTGCCCGGCGCCGAGGAGCGCGTGCTGGTCATCCGGGGCTTTGGCAAGACCTATGGCTGCACGGGCTGGCGGATGGGCTTTGCAGCAGGGCCCGCCTGGCTGATCGACGCGATGGCCAAGCTGCAGCAGTACTCCTTCGTCTGCGCCCCGTCCATCGCCCAGCGGGGCTGCCTGGCCGCCTTCGACGTCGACCCGACGCCGCTGATCGAGCGGTTCGTGCAGCGGCGCGACATGGTCGTCGAGCAGCTCTCGCCCGTGGCGAACGTCTCCAGGCCGCAGGGGGCGTTCTACGCCTTCGTGGAGGTCCCGCAAAGGCTTGGCCTGACGGGGACGCAGCTGGCCGACAGGCTCATGGAGGAGCGCGAGGTGGTGGTGATCCCGGGCAATGTCTTCAGCGACCGCGACACGCACTTCCGCCTTTCCTACGCGGTGGACGAGGAGACGCTGGCCCGCGGCCTGGAGGCGATCCGGGCGACGTTGGCGGGGTGAAGGGCGCCTTTTTCAGCTGAGCAGCACAGGTTCCTGTCTGGCGGGAATCCTGCCTCGACACTCTGTCGCATTTGTCGCAGAAGGTGTCCGAAGCTTGCGATTGTGCTTGCATTTTCGCGGGGGAGGGATATGGTGATGGCGCATGCGGTCTGCATTCGCCCGCTGCAATGGCGCAGGCTTCGATACCATGTAGAGGGATTGGACCGCATTGCTCGTGTGCAGGCGGAGTGGAGAGCCAAAGTGATTGCAGTGATTGCTGTCAGGATGCAGTGGGGCCCGCCAGGGCGGTGGATTGCGCTGGCGCATGCAGGTCCTGTTTCACATTTGGCTGCCTTCCGTCGTTCTGTGCGCTGAAGATCTGGGGCATATGCATTTTCTAGTCATGGCTCGTTTTCTTCGAACACGGAGAACAGTGGGCGCGCTGGCTGGGATTTGCTTCCTGGTAGGCGTTGGGGCGGGAGCGCTGTGGGTTCGATCGGCGCGGCGCAGGGCGATCCAGGCATGGGCGGTGGATCCATATGGAGAAACAGGTGTGTATGCGCCGTCGCCCGACATGTTGCGACTGTATTCGCGATCCTTTCATGAGCAGGCCTCCTTCCTTCAAAACACACTGTTGCGGCAGATGTCGCCATGGACGGTTGAGGATGTTCGTCCAATTGTGGAGAGGATTCGACGCGGCGCGCCCTTCGACGAAGCGAGGAAGGCTGGCGCTGCGGCGCAGCGGATGGGGCTTGAGTCGACGCCGAAGTTGTTGCGACTCAATGAGGCATGGATGCTGTATTCCAAGGCGGTGAGCGTCGCTGCGGAGCGTCTGCGAAAGGACGCTCTTGGGCGCAAGGACCGTCGCATCGAGCCAGAGGCTCGCGAAGCGCTCGAGAAAGCGCTCGTATCAATGCTTGACGATGATTCGGTCGATGTGCGAGGACTGGGATGGGTCGCCATGCTTGAGTCGGGATTGGCCAAGCGTCCGGACATTCGCCGTCGTCTCGATGCGATGGCCCAACACGATCCGGACGAGCAGCTCCGCGACAATCTGCGACGCAACCTTGCGCATTACGACGAAGTCGAGAAGCTCGCTGCGACGTACAAGCAACTGTACGAAGGATCCAATTGACAGCGGGAGGGAAACATGTGTCCTGCGGACAGTGAACAGGGTGTGCAGCGTGTGCTGTCCCTGCTCTCGGCGGGAATCCTACCTCGATGCGCCAGCGCAGGTGTCGCGGAAGCCGTCCGAGGCTCGCATTTGCGCGTGCATTGCAGCGAGGGGGATGGCGACGGCGCATGAGGTCTGCACGAGCGTGCAGAGCAGAGAAAGGAGCGGAACAGATGCGGCGCATGCGTCGTAGAGTCAGCGCCTGTGTCGCAGCAGGGTTGGCGATCGGGTTCGCAGGCGGCGCGGTCTGAGCCGGTCGCTTCGACGCTGCGCCAGCTGTGGTGTTGCGTCTCGTCGGACTGTCGATCGCATGCGCGCCGTTGAAAGGAGCGGACGCCATGAGACGAGGCCGATGGCTGCGGTCGCCTGCGTTGTGGTTGGGGCTGTGTGTCGCAGGAGCGCTTGCGGGCGCCCTCTCGTTTGCGCTGCTGCAGGGTGTTCGTCAGGCGGCCCGGTTCGCGTCCTGGACGCAGGATCCCTTCGGCGAGGCTGAGCCGCACAAGCCCACGGAGAATGTGCTGCGGTGGTACGGCGAGGAGCTGGACAGCGAGCTTGCGCACATCGACGCCCTGCGCCGCCAGAAGAAGCCCTGGACGACGGCCGAGGCCGAGGAGCTGCTGGCGATCCTGCGTCGCGGCGAGCCTGTGGAGGCATCGCGTCGAGCGGCGCAGGAAGCTGAGCGGCTGGGCGTGGAGGCGACGCCCGAGCTGCTCGAGCACAACAGGCAGTTGCTTCGATACAACGAAGCGATGATCGCGGTGACGGAGCGACTGCGCAAGGACGCGCTGGGGCGAACGGATCGCCGCGTCGAGCCCGAGGCGCGCCAAGCGCTGGAGCGGTTCATCATGAGCGGCTTGGAGGACGGATCGCCCCAGGTCAGAGAAAGCGCATGGATTGCGGCGCTCGAGTCCGGCATGGTCGAGCGTCCAGAGGTGCGACAGAAGCTCGAGGAGATGGCCCGCAGCGATCCGGACGAAGAGAATCGCGCCTACTTCGCCCGGGCGCTTGCGCATTACGACAACATCGTGCAGCTGGCCAAGCGCTATCGCGAGATGTTGCACAGCTCCGGGGAGCGGGTGGGGGGCTGAGCGCGAGCGCAGGAGGGCGCCGTGTCGCGCATGGGCACGTTCGGATCGGTCGACGACAGACACCGTGTCGCCTTCACGCTGGTCGAGCTGCTGGTGGCTCTGTCGATCGTCGCCGTCCTGCTGGGGCTGCTCGCTCCGGCGCTGGCGGCGGCGCGCGAAGCGGGCAGGCGCGCCGTCTGTCGCGCAAACATGCACTCCTTCGGGCTGGCGTTCGAGATGTATCGAAACGACCACCACCCCGAACCCTTTCCCTTTGCTGCGGAAAGCTTCAACGCCCTGGCGGGATGGCTGGAGCCGCTGCGCTCGCTCGAGCCGTATCTGGGCGTTGCGCCGCCTCGCTTCGACGATCGCCGCCGGCGCGTCGTCGGCGTGTCGGACGCGCTCGTCTGTCCGACGGATCCCGGCGCCTGGCGGCTGGCGGGTTGGAGCTATTACTACTACCCCACGGAGATGATGCAGTTTCCGGAGGATCTGCTCAAGCGGGTCGCGCCGATGTACAGAGAGGGGAGCTCGTCCAACGGCCTTCCCGTGCTGCTCGACGCCCAGCCGTGGCACAGCGGCGGACGCTTCAGCAGCGGAGCCTACAACGCGCTCTGGTTCGACGGCTCGGTGGGCGAATGGCCCTGATTGTCTCGGCCCCCAAGGGGCCGCTGACGACGCTCCGCAGCGGGGTCGGATAGACTTCCGCTGCCGGCGCCGCGGCTGTGCAGTGTCGACGCGCTGCACATGTGGCCTGGACGGCCTGGCCACGCCAAAGGAGCGCCCATGCCGTCGACAGTCTCGAACGTCGTGGTTCGTCTGGCCTCGCCCGCGGTCGCTGCGCTGGGCGGCGCCGTCGTCGTGCTGGGCGAGGTCGACGACTCCCCCGGCGCCATGCTCCTCGGCCTGCTGTTCGTCCTGGCCGCTGTCGCGGTCAACTGGAAGGTCGGGGCGCCTGGACGGGGCAGCTAGGCTGCGAAAGCGGCGAGGCCGCTGCGCACGGGGGCGGATACGATCGCTGTTGCGCCCGTGCAGGCCATGGGGCCTTGACAGCGGGGCGGCTCGACAACCGGTCCCGACCAGCGGGACGATGCAAAGGGGTGTCGCATCATGACCATTCGCGTAGGCGTCAACGGCTTTGGCAGAATCGGCAGGCTCTTCTACCGCGCAGCGAGAGGGACGGACATCGAGGTAGTCGCGGTCAACGATCTGGTGCCTGCGCCGGCGCTGGCGTACCTGCTCAGGCACGACACCACGCACGGCAGGCTCGACGAGGAAGTGACAGCGGACGAGGCGGGCTTCACCGTCGCAGGAAAGACCACGCGCTGCTTTGCGGAGCGCGACCCCGCTGCGATTCCCTGGAAGGAGCTGGGCGTCGAGTACGTGCTCGAGTCGACGGGGCTGTTCACGCGCCGCGAGGACGCCATCAAGCACGTCGAGGGCGGCGGGGCTCGCAGGGTGCTCATCAGCGCCCCGACCAAGACGCCCGAGACCGTGCCCACCCTCTGCTACAAGGTCAACCACGAGACGTACGACCCAGCCACGGACGTCGTCGTCTCCAACGCCTCGTGCACGACCAACTGCCTGGCGCCCGTGGCCAAGGTGCTGCACGACGCCTTCGGCATCGAAGAAGGACTCATGACCACGGTGCACGCTGTCACGGCGACGCAGCCCACGCAGGACGGGCCCAGCAAGAAGGATTGGCGGGGCGGCCGCAACGCCTACATGAACATCATCCCCGCCAGCACAGGCGCCGCCAAGGCGGTGACGCTCTGCATTCCCGAGCTCAAGGGCAGGCTCACGGGCATGGCCTTCCGGGTCCCCGTGGCGGACGTGTCGGTGGTGGATCTCACCTTCCGCACGGAAAAGCCCACGAGCCTGGAGGCGATCCACGCAGCGGTGCGCGACGCCGCGGCTGGCCCCATGGCTGGCGTGCTGGGCTACACCGAGGAGGATGTGGTCTCCAGCGACTTCATCGGCGATCCGCGCTCGTCCATCTACGACGCCAAGGCGGCCATCGAGCTCAACGACCGCTTCTTCAAGGTCGTCAGCTGGTACGACAACGAGGCAGGCTACGCCCACCGCTGCGTGGACATGATCCGGTTCATGGCCCAGCGGGACCGTTGAGCAGGGCGGCTGAGCCGCCCGGGAGGGCGCGACCATGCAGCTGGGCGGGGCGATCGTGAGCTGGGCGCTGCTGGCGGCGGCTCCGCTGGTTGGCTGCGCAGAGCGGGGCGCGACGCCGCCAGCGACCACACAGCAACGTGTGCAGACGCTCCGCGTCGCCCTGGAGTCGCCAGGCGGTGAGCTCCCCTTCTTCGTGGACGTGCCCACGGATGTTGACCAGGGCGTCGCCCAGCTGCGCAACGGCCAGGAGCGGATCGACGTCGCCTTCTCCCGCGACGCCGCTGCAGGGCGCCTGACGCTGGACTTTCCCCATTACGACTCGACGCTGACGCTCGATCGGGATGCAGCTGCTGATGGGCGGTGGCAGGGGCGCTGGCGTCGTTTCAGCAGCGAAGGCGTCTATGAGGAGATGGCCGCCTCCGCCAGCCCGGTGGAGACAGGCGACGAAGCGCAGCGGTTTCACGGCCGCAAGACGCCAACGCCTTCGTATGCGGGCGTGTGGCGCATGACGTTCGAGCAGGACGGGCCCGCCAAGGGCGTCTTGGAGCAGACACCCGACGGCCGGCTGGCTGGCACGATTCTCACGCCCACGGGCGACTACCGCTTCCTCGCGGGGGAGGTGATCGAGGGTGAGTTGCGGCTGTCGGTCTTCGACGGCGCCCACGCCTTTCTCTTTCATGGCGCCCTTGACCGGGACGACCCGGACCGCATGACGGGGACGTTCTGGTCGCGGATGAGCTGGCGCGACCCGTTCACCGCAAGGCGCCTTGGGCCGGGCGAGAAGTTCGAGCTTCCCGACCCCTTCAGCGAGACCTCGCTGACGTCGGGGGACGGCAAGTTGCGGCTTGCTGCGCTGGAGCAGCCCCGCTATCAGGGCAAGGCGGTGATCGTGCAGCTCTTCGGCACTTGGTGCCCCAACTGCCACGATGAAGCGCCCGTGCTGGTGGATCTCTACCGCAGACGCCGCGCCGAGGGGCTGGAGATTCTCAGCCTCGCCTACGAGTTTGGCGACGACGCTGCGCGGATCGACAGGCAGATCCAGCGCTACCGCCAGCGCTACGGGATCGACTGGGAGATCATCTGGGCAGGGCCGAGCAAGAAGGAGGAGGCGTCGCGGACGCTGCCCGATCTGTCCGCGGTCAAGGCGTATCCGACGACCATCTTCCTGAACCGCGACCACAGTGTGCGGGCGATCCATACAGGCTTCGCGGGGCCTGCGACAGGCGAGGAGCACGAGCAGCTGTTGCGCGAGTTCGAATCGCTGGTCGACGCGATCATCGCTTCGCCTGCGCCCGCCTCGGCTGGCGGCGGGTGAGGTTCGCGTGCTGAGGGCGCCCCCCATGCGCAGGCGCGTCAGGCTGCTGCGGTCGCTGGCGACGCTGACGCTGGGCGGCGCCGAGCTTGCGCTGCTGACGGTGGTCGGGGCGGTCTTGCTCGCCCTGCTCGACTGGCCCTTCTCCTGGGGCAAGGTGCAGGACATCCTCAGCGATGCGGACGGGCTGAGGACGCTGGGCGTCTGGGCCGCTGTGCTGGTCGCGCTGCAGGGGGCGCTGCTGCTGCCGCTGCGCAGGCCCGCGCCGATGCGCGAGAAGGGGCACAGCTTCTGGCTCAGCGCCCTCGTGGCGGCGCTGCTCGCGGGGGGGCTGCTCGCTGGGGCCGTCTTCACGGCGCTGGAGCTGGTTCCCGCGCCCAACCACGACAGTGCTTTCCACGCGGCCATGGACTCGGATCTGTGGTGGGTCGCGCTCCTTGCGCCGCTGGCTGCGGGTTGGCTGGCGGCGCTGCCGTTGGTCGTGGCCTTTTCCGCAAGGGCTTTGCGGGAGACGTGGCTGGGAAGGCTCTCGGCCCTGCTCTTCACGGGCTCGGTTCTCGAACTGCTGGCGGTCATCCCCGTCGACGTGATGGTCCGCCGGCGCACCGACTGCCACTGCGCGACGGGCACGTTCTTCGCCCTTGTGCTCTCGCTGAGCGTGGGGCTCGCGGCCCTGGGGCCCGCAGCGGCGATACCGCTCATCGCCCGCAGAAGGCGGCGCTGGTGGAAGGGCCGCTGCACGGTGTGCGGCTATCCGCGGCAGGGGCTGGCCCACACGGACCGCTGCCCCGAGTGCGGCGTGGGCTGGCGCGACGGCTGACGAGCGGCGCGGGCGGGCGCTCAGACGCTGAAGCTCGAGCCGCAGCCGCAGGTCGAGGTGGCGTTGGGGTTGTTGAAGACGAAGCCGCGGCCCATGATCTCGTCGCGGAAGTCGATGGTCGTCCCCGTCAGGTACAGCAGGCTCTTGGGGTCGCAGATGACGCGGATGCCCTGCTGCTCGAAGACCTCGTCGGTCTCCTTCTCGTGCTCGGTGAGGTCGAGGATGTAGTTGAAGCCCGAGCAGCCGCCGCCCTTGACGCCCACGCGCAGCCTGACCTTGGTCTTGTCGAGATTGCCCTGCTCGTGCTGCTGCTCGATGATGCTGTGGATTTCCTTGGCGGCGGCTTCGGTGAGGATGACGCCTGCGGTGGCGGTCTCGGCGGTGCTCATGGGTCCCTGGCTCCTGCAGCGTGCGCGACGGGGGCGGTGCGCCCGCTCCCGTACGGCGTGGATGGATTCTAGCCCTGCTCGGGGCTGTTGCGCAGGGACATCGGCTCCGCTGCGGGGGGCTCTGCACCAGCTGCGCCAGAGGAGAAGACCGCAGCGGACGACGCGGGCCTGAAGACGTCGATCCGCACCGGCGGCTGGGGAAGAGGGTTCTCCAGGCCCCGCTCGCAGCGGACGGGAAGGTCGCGGCGGGCGAAGCGGTCAGCGGTGGGTTCGTGTCTGGCCTTTCCCCGCTGCCTGCTGGGGTGGTGGAGGTGGAAGGCCAGGATCTCCTCCACGGCGACGACGCAGCGGGCGTCTGCCTGGGCGGCTCTGCGGGCGAAGTCGTCGTCCTTGAAGCCCCAGCCCTCGTAGCGCTCGTCGAAGCCGTTGAGCTCGAGGTAGAGGCCCAGGTCGACGGAGAAGTGCCCGCCCAGCAGCTTGGGCTTGTGCAGCGGACAGAGGCCGAGTTTGCGCAGCAGCAGATGCCTGCGGTAGCGCCGGGCCCGGGCGCGCAGCTGACGCAGATCCGCAGGGCCTGGCGAAGGAAGCTGGGCGCCGGCGGCGAGGGCCTCGGCGTCCAGCGCCTCCGTGGCCTGCTTCGTCAGGTTGACCCGGTAGGGGTAGACCAGCGGGGCTTCGCTTCCCAGGCGCAGGTGCTTTGCGACCAGGGCCTCCTCGGCGAGCATGTCGCCGTCGAGCACGATCAGCCTTCCCCGCTGCACGCCCAGGTCATCCACCAGATGCCTGACGCCGTTGTTGCGGACCTGGCACAGCCGTTCGACGCCGACAGCCGGCCTGCGGACCCAGGAGACAGGGCAGGGCAGCCTGGCGGACCAGCGCTGGACGACGGCGCCGATCGCCTCGTCGTCGCTGTCGCAGGAGACGACGATGTGGTGGGGGGCCGTCGTCTGTCGGGTCAGCCCCGCCAGAACGACGTCGAGATGGCGCGGCGTGTGCGTGGGGATCAGCACGCAGGCTGGGGTCCGGGCAGAAGTGGCTGTGCAGCGCGCCGCCTGCATGGTGGTGGATTGTTGGCCCGCTGTGCTGGGTCGAGCGTCAGGGCCGCTGGGGGTTGAGCCGCCGCCAAGCGTCGTAGCCTGCAGCGAAGAGCTGCACATCCTTGATTCCCAGCGACATCAGCCGTTTGGCCATGGCCATCGCCGCTGCGGAGCCCGGGTTCTGCCCGAAGACGATGACCCGGGGAGCACGGCGCAGGCGGTCCACGATGCGGGGGTCCTGCAGATGCTCCAGCCGAATGTTGACCGCCCCGGGCAGGCTCCCCTGGGCAAAGGCAGCGTCGGACCGCACATCCACAAGCAGGGCGGCGGGCTTGCCTCGCTCCAGCAGCTTCGTCACCGCAGGGGCGTCGATGCGGGCCACTCGGCTGTCGTCCACCCGTGTGTCGGCGCAGCTGGCCAGGGGCAGGGTGAACAACCCTGCGCAGGCCAAGATCGCCAGCTGCTGCATCCGCTGCTGCATCCACCCACGCTGCATGCTGGTAAGTGTACCAGACGGGAATCCGCCGCTGGGGGGGCGGCCTGTGCGCTGAGGTTTGGGGAGCGACGCCCATGTCCGCCTTGACCCCCTCCATCCGGATCAGCCTCGCCGCTGCGGCGCTGCTCATGAGCGCAGCTGCCGCTGCGGGTCAGGCGCTGGAGGCGCCTGCGGGCAAGAAGCGCGCAGCGGAGCAGCGCGACGGCTCCGCCCTGGTGCAGCTGCGTCTTGCGCTGGACCGCGAGGCGCTTGCGCCAGGGGGACGGGCGACGCTGGCGATCCTCTTCGACATCGAGCCTGGCTGGCATCTGTACTGGATGAACCCGGGCGACACGGGCATGGGGCCCGTCGTTACGCTGACGCTGCCTGAAGGGGTCGAGCAGGTGGGGCCCATCCGCTGGCCCGTTCCGCAGCGCCGTCCGCACGCGGGCTTCATGGTGGACAACGTCTACGAGGGCGAGCTGACGCTGCTGGCGCCGATCCGCGTTCGCAGCGACGTCGCTGTCGGCTCGACACTCACGTTCACGGCGCAGGTGGAGTGGCTGGTCTGCGAGGAGGCCTGCCTGCCGGGCGTTGGGACCGCAACGTTGACGGCGCCCGTGCGCGCAACGTCGACGCTGCTTGCGGACGACACGCTCAGAGCGCGGATTCTCGGCGCCAGGAAGCGGGTCCCCCTCCCCGCTGCGCAGGCGGAGCAGCTCGGCGTCGAGACCCGCTGGGAGGGGCGCACGCTCGTGGCGCGAGTCCCCGGCGCAGCGCGACTGACATACTTTCACAACGAGCCTCGCGACGCCCCCCCTGTGGACCTCTACACCCAAGGCGAGGTCGAAGGGGAGGTCATTCGCATAGACTATCCGGAGCGAATACGCTCCTACGGCGCGGTCACAGCGGTGGTCGCCTTCGAGAAAGCAGGGCGAAGGGCGGCGGTGTGGATCAGCGTCCCGTCGCCTGACAAGTAGCACACACGCAGCGCAACGAGCGCAGCGGCGCACAGGGCGCCGAGCGTGCGCAGAGGCGCCAGTACAAGGAGGCATCAACGATGCGGAAGCTTCGCAGCATGTTGGGCAGTGTCGCAGCGACGGCGGTTCTCAGCGTGGCAGCGGCGACAGCGCTCGCCGGCGGCGTCGAGCCGGGCCAGAAGGCGCCCGACTTCACCCTCACCGATATTCACGGCACGACGCACACGCTCAGCGACTACACCAAGGCGGGCAAGGTCGTCGTGCTCGAGTGGTTCAACCCGGACTGCCCCTTCGTCAGGAAGCACCACGTGCGGGGCAAGACCATGCAGACGCTGGCCCGCGAGTTCGCCGACGAGGGAGTGGTCTGGCTGGCGATCAACTCCGGTGCGCCCGGCAAGCAGGGGGCGGGGCTGGAGCGCAACCTTCGCGCCGAAAAGGAGTACGGCATCGAGTATCCCATCCTGCTCGACGAGTCAGGCAAGGTCGGCAAGCTCTACGGCGCCACCAACACTCCTCACATGTTCGTCATCGGCAGGGCGGGCGAGATCGTCTACGCTGGCGCCATCGACAACAACCCTTCGCCTTTGCGGTTTGGCGACGTCAACTACGTCCGCAAGGCTCTGGAGCAGTATCTCGCCGGCGAGACGGTGGACACGCCCGTCACCAAGGCCTACGGCTGCACAGTCAAGTACGCCGACTGATCAGCGGGCTGGGCCGCGCAAGGCAGACTCGCTGGAAGAGGGAGCTGTGCGCGTGTTCAGCGGGCGGCGGGCTTGCGGAATGCTGCGCGCTCTTCCATGGGGAGCGGGTGAGCGGTCGCGTCGTGGGGATCAGCGCTGCACCGCCGCTGTCATCGCCCGCTCCACCAGCAGCTCGACGGGGTCGTAGGCGGGCAGCGGACACTTGCCTGGAGCGAGCAGCAGGGGCAGCTCGCTGGAGGCGTAGATCACGCCTTCGCAGCCCTTGTTCGCCAGCCTTGTCAGAGCCTGCTCGAAACGCTCCTTCGATTCGCGTCGAACGACGCCGTGGATGAGTTGTCGGAAGATGATGTCGTCGATCGCCTGCTGATCGTCGGGGTCCGGAGGCAGCAGCGAGACGCCTCGCAGTCCGAGCATGCTCTGGTAGATCGACCCGTTCATGACCATCTTCGCCCCGACGATGCCGACAACGTTTCGTCCGTCCCGAGCGACGCGCTCCGCGACGATGTCGATCATGTTCAGCCAGGGGATGGGCGACGCTTCCGCAGCGAAGTGGGCAGCGTGATGGGCGAGATTGTCGGGCATGACGCAGAAGTCGGCGCCAGCCCGAGCCAGGGCCTGGGCGGAGCGGACGAGCATGTCTCCCACAGCGGTCCAGTCCCCCGCGAGCATGGCCTGCACGTAGGTGGCCAGCGGTTGGTTGTGCACGATGATCGTGGGTCTGGCGCCCGGATCGGGGACCGCTGAGGCGCGTTCAGCCAGCTTGCGGTGGCAGAGGCTGGAGGCGAAATGGCTGACGGCGACGACGCCGATGGCTCGGGCCAAGGTCGATGCTCCTTGTGCTCCAGTGTACGCTCGGAGGGCGCCGCTGATACGCTGAGACATGCTTCTGCTGACGGCGCCCGCCTTGGCGACGATGGGCCTGTTGCTGTTGGCTTCGGCCTTCTTTTCAGGGTCGGAGACGGCGCTCTTCGCGTTGTCGCAGCAAGAGAAACTGGCGCTGCGCAGGCAAGGGGGCGTCGGCGCCGAGGCGACGATCGCGCTGCTTGCCTCCCCGCGCAGGCTGCTGATCACCCTCCTGCTGGGCAACATGCTCGCCAACGTGACCTACTTCGTGTTGGCCTCGGCCATGGCGCTGCAGGCGAGCAGCGCCGTGGAAGCGACGCTGTGGTCCAGTGCGCCGCTGCTGGCGATCGTGCTGTTGGGGGAGGTGCTGCCCAAACTCGTCGCAGCGTCACAACGGCAGGCATGGTGCAGGGCCATGTCGCCCACACTCCTGCTGATCCATCGCGTCAGCGCCCCTGTGCGCGTGGTCATCGACACCCTCGTCATCACACCGTTGGCCAGGCTGATCGCCCCACAGGAGGCGCCTGCGCTGTCGCGCGACGAGCTGGAGACGGCGCTGGCAGGGGCGGTGGACAGCGGCGTCATCGACGCAGCGGAGGCTGCTGTGCTCAGCAGGTTGGCGTCGCTGAACGAGACGCGCGTCGCTGCGGTGATGACGCCGCGTGTGCGCATGGCGTGGCTGTCTGCAGAGGCGAGGACGGAGGAGGCCCGCGTTCTTGCAGCCCGTCGCCGGGTGGCCCGGGCGGTGCTCTTCGAGACCACGCCTGACAGCCGTCCCTTGGGCGTTGTGGATCTGCGCACAGCGGTGGCCGCTGCGCCGGGCGAGCCTGTGCTGCGACACGCGGCGCCGCCCGTCTTTGTTCCCGAGCAGGCGTCGCTGCACGCCATGATCCAGACGCTCGTCAAGGCAGGGGAGTCGCTGGCGATCGTCGTCGACGAGTTTGGCGCCGTCGAGGGCGTCGCTTCGCTGGAGGACGCAGCGTCGCGCATCCTCGACGCGATGGGGCAGGGCGCAGCGAGTGAAGCGGAAGCGCACGCTGCGTGCGCGCAGCGGGAGGGTGCGCCGTGAGCGGCGGTCTGCTCCTGTGGATCGCCCTCGCCGTGGGCGGCGTCGCCTTGTCGGCGTTGTACAGCGGCTTGGAGACGGGCTGTTACTGCGCAAGCCGCATTCGACTGGCGGCACAGGCTGCGCGACGATCAGGCGGAAGGGGCGCACGAACGCTGCTTCGCGAGCTGCATCGACTGGATCGAGCCCTGGCGACGCTGCTGATAGGCAACAACGTGGCCAACTACCTTGGCGCGCTGGGTGTGGCGGCGGTGCTGGAGCGGCTGGGCTACACCTCGTGGGAGGCGGTGGCGATCAACGCCCTGGCGCTGACGCCTGTGCTCTTTGTATTCGGCGAGACGCTTCCCAAGGACCTCTTCCGCGCCCACGCTGACCGTCTGACGCCTGCGCTGGCGTGGACGCTGCCTGCGACGCGACTGCTGGCCACCGCGACGTTGGTCCTGCCCGCGGTGCGGTTTGTGGGCGCTGTCGCCTCGAGGGCCATGGGAGGGGGCGCAGCTCCGCCCACCGCGCGAGCGAGTCTGGCTGCGCTGGTCAAGGAAGGGGCGCGCTTTGGCGTCTTGGCGGAGTCGCAGCTGCGCTTCGTCGATCGGGCTCTGGAGCTGCGATCGCTGCGGGTGCGCGACGAGATGATCCCCTGGCGAGACGTGGTCACGCTCGATGTCGCGTGGTCGCGATCCAAGGTGGAGCAGGTGGTGCGCGAGGCCGCCTTCTCGCGCTTCCCGCTCCTGGACGAACGACGCAGGGTGGTGGGCGTGGTGGAGGCGTTTGACGTCTGGCTCTCTCCGAAGACGCCCCTGGCGGCGCTGGCCACAGCGCCTGTGATGGTGGATGCGGAGACAACACTGATCGACGCGGTGCGCACCGTGCAGCAGAACGCTGCGGATCTCTGCATCGTCGTCCACAGAGGAAAACCTGTCGGGATCGTCACACGCAAGGACCTGGCGGAGCCTGTGCTCGGCGAGCTGCGGGCGTGGTGAGCGCGGGGAGGGGCTGTCGGGTGCGCGTCATGGCAGCTGCTGCGAGATTCCCGTCGCGTCCTGCTTGTCCAGCTGTGCTTTCACCTGGCGCCAGACGTCCAGCAGGCGCGGACCCGACAGGCCCAGCGCGTGCGCCATGACGTGGAACAGCGCATGCTGCTCCAGTGTGCCCGAAAGCAGGTGCGCCCATGGTCCGCGGGCCCAGAGCGGAACGTCTTCACCGCTGTGCGTTTCGCTGGGGAGGGGCGCCATCGCCTCTTGCAGGTGATCGGGGTCCGTTGGATCGACGGTGGTCAGGTCGGGACGTCCGTGCGCAGGCTCGTAGACGCGGTGGGCGCGGGCAGGCAGGAAATGGGGGAAGCGTTTGGGGCCTGCAGGCTGCGTCGCGCTTCTGCCTGCATAGCCCGGGCCGTTGGCGTAGCTCAGCGTGGCGTACGGAAGGCCCAACGCGTCCAGCGAAGGACGCATCGTGGCCTTGCCTGCAGCGTCGACGCTGGCGACCAGGCCCAGAATGTCCATGCCCCGAGCTGGGTAGCCCGACATCGTGAGCGTGTGGCTGTGGTCGGCGGTGACGACGATGAGCGTCTCGTCCAGCTCGCCCGCTTGCTGCAGCATGTCAAGTGCAACCTGGACAGCGTCGGCGAACGCTGTGGTCTCCTCCAGAGCGCGGCGAGCGTTCCCCGCATGGTGCGCGTGGTCTATTCTGCCGCCTTCAACCATGAGGAAGAACCCCCGATCGTCCTTCATGAGCAGCTGAAGCGCTGCTCGCGTCATTTCCGCCAACGATGGAACATGCTCGGCGCGGTCGCGCTCGAAGGGGAGATGCGAGGGAGCGAAGAGTCCGAGGACCTGGTCCACGGCGCCAGCGTCCAGGTTCAGCAGCTCCTCTCGCGTGCGCAGCAGAGCGCGGCGTGGGGCCGCGTGAAGCCATGCTGCGGTCAGATCGCGGTCGTCGGCTCGAGCGCCTCCTTGTTCGCGTGGGAGAAAGGCTGCAGCTCCGCCGCCCAGGGCGACTTCGAGGCCGTCGCCCACAGCGGGATGGATCAGCTGCTGGGCGATGTCAGGAAACCCCATCGCCTTGGCGGTAGGGCTCTGCCTCGCCAGGGCGGCGTCGTCTTCCCAGTTGCGGTCGGGGGCGTGCGCATAGCAGGCTGCGGGGGTGGCATGGGTGAGTCGTGTGGTGGTGACGACGCCTGTGCGCATGCCCAGCTGTTCGCAAAGCTCCAGCAGCGTGGGAAGACGCCAACCGTCGACGCCTTTGGCGTCGCCTCGCGCCGCTTCCGGCCCCACGCTCAACACGCCTCCTCGGGTCTTGACGCCTGTCATGATCGCGGTCATGGCGCCTGCTGAGTCGGGAACCTGCAGATTGACGTTGTAGGTCTTGACCAGGCCTGACCAGGGGAGTCGCTCGAAGGCGAGGAGGTTCTCTTCGCCGCTTTCGCCCCGTTGCTGCCCAGCGAAAATCCGCGCAGCGACGACGGTGGTCAGGCTCATTCCATCGCCGAGGAACAGCACGACGTTGCGGGCTTTGCGCGTGTTGAGGCGCTTGGCCTGGGCTTGCTCCAGGAATCGCCTGCCTCCGTCGAACCAGCTGCGGGTCGTCTCGTTGCCAGGCGGATCGTACCTGTGCAGCGATGGGGGCTCAGCTGCGGTGATCGTCGAGACGCTCAGTCCAGCCAGCGTCGCTGCGACGAAACGAAGGCAGGGCCGGCTGAGAGCGGGACGGGTGGTCATGGGCAGCTCCACGGGGATCGGGGACGCGTACGATTGTGACGCGTTGAGGAATGGTTGTATTCCGGCGCGTGTTTCGGGGTTGCGGTCAAGACGGGACAGTGGGGAGCCAGCGTGGCGGAGGCGTTGGGGCAACGGTTGGAGTTGGCGCTCGCTGCGAGGCTCGACCGCGCGCGTCGGCTGCTGGACGCTGTCGCTGCGGAGCAGCGTGTGTCGCCCCGACAGGCGCATCAGGTGCGCGTCGTGTCGAGAAAAGCCCAAGCTGCGGTGAAAACAACAGCGGTGCTGACGCTGGGAAAGGGGGATGGGGCGCTGCTCAAGCAGCTGCGCTCGATCCGCCGAGCAGCGGGAGAGGTCCGCAACCTCGATGTCGTGATTGACTGGCTTGCAGAACAAGAGGAGCAGAGGACGCGCGCCGTCGCCTTTGCGTTGGGCATGCTGTGCGCGCAGCGCGACAGCGCAGCTGGGCGGTTCATCCAGTGGGCCGACGCCAGGCGACGGGATCGCTTCGCACGCGCTGTGCGTGATCGCCTTGATTGTGTAGCGAAGCAGCTCGCGTCGTTGCGCGATGACGAAGCGTCCAGAGCGCTGGGCGAGGCGGTCGAGCGGGCAGGGGAAAAAGCAAGGCGTCGCACGAAGGAGGCGCTGGAGAGGCCAAGCGTCGAGGCGACGCACAAGGCGAGGCTGGCTCTCAAGCGTCTTCGCTATGCAGTGGAGTTCGTCGCTGATGCAGCGGGGGCGAGAGAGAGCTGCCAGCCTGCGCTGCAGGAGTTGGCGATGGTGCAGGACGCCTTGGGGCGGCGCAACGACGCTGCGGAGCGAGTCCAGTTGCTGCGCCGTTTGTGTGCGCATGCGGAGCGCGCGGGCGCTCCGTCCAGCCTCGTCGAGGAGATGCGCAGGATGGTTCGTCGCTGCACAGTGGAGGACGAGAAGGCTGACGCAGCGACGGACGCTTCCACAACGACTTGTGCGCTGCTGCGGAGCGCATCCTTGCTCGATGCTGCATGCAGCGTGACGTGGTCAGCTCTTGCTTCTTTCACGACGGAGAGGAAGACCGCTGCGACATCTGCGGATGTTGCGGAGTAGGTCGCTGCGATCGAGGAGAAACGTCATCATGACGACGACGCAGCGCATCATGCGCATCTACGTCAACGGTGAGGAGCGCAGCGCGCTTCAACACACCACGGTCGAAGAGCTGCTCACTTCGCTGGGGCTGGCGCAGAGGCCCTGCGCGGTGGAAGTCAACCGCACGCTCGTTCCTCGTCGGGAGCATGCGAGGTGGCGGCTGGAGCAGGACGATCGTGTGGAGATCGTCGAGCTGGTGGGGGGGGGCTAGATCCGCGTCAGAGCAGTTGCAGGCTGTGCAGCGTCGTCGCCAGAAGCGCAGCGGCGAGAGCTGTGGGGCCGAGCCACGCGAAGGGGGCCGCCCGCCTGCGCGCCTCCGCTGGCGCCTGCGACCAGAGCGTCGCCGCTGACACCGCTGTGAGCAGGAGCAGCATGGGCTCGAGGTAGCGTTGCCAGCTCATGGCGTTGAGGGTCATGGCGGCGGTGAAGGCTGTTCCAGCGGAGGCGATCAGCCAGCGGGGTCTGGTCGGCGCCATCCCCAGCCACAGCGCTGCGCATGCGCCTCCCCAGGTGGACAGAGCCATGAACAGCAGGCTGCGATTCCCCACCGTCGGCGTCAGGCGCACGATGTTCCACAGGCCGGAGAAACGGCCTGCTTCGATGGAGTACGTGGAGCACGGCAGGGCGCCGATCGCCAGCCCCCCAGCGGCGCCCAGCAGCGCAAGGCGAAGCAGTCGGGCGCGGTCCTGACGCGCAGCGAGCGCAGGGAACACGAAGCCTGTGTGGAAAACGCAGTACACCCCCAGCAGCGCCAGGGTCAGCCCGGGCGTGGCGAAGTTGGGGCGCGAAAGCGACTGCTGGAACATCGGAGGCGTCAGGCCGCCCCAGAGGTGGATGAACCATGCCAGCAGCGCGCAGGCAGGCAGTGTCGCTGCGACAGCGCCAGCAAGGCTGAGCAGCGTTCGTCTCCACGCTGCTGCGTTGTCGGGCCATGGCGGCAGCAGGGAGCTGTCGCGTCTGGGCGGGGGGGCATGGTCGAGCCAGGCAGCGGTCCAGAGGAGGCTCGCCGCCCAGATGTGCGACTGTCTGACCGCCACCAGCGCAACCAGCAGCGCCGCTGCGACCAGCAGTGTGCGTGCGGATGTGGTGGAATCCCACAGCAGCAGCAACACTGCAGCGACGAGCAGCCAGGCAAGGTTGTCGGGAAGCAGCCACGCTGCAGCCGAGACCACGTACAGCGAGCAGGCCAGGGGCGTCGTGAGACATGCTGCGGCGGCGGGAGATGTTCGCCTGGCCAGCGTGCCTGCAACGAGGCCCAGCAGCAGCAGCGTGAAAAGCAGGTTGAGGCCTCGCAGCTGTGGCTCCGACAGGTTCAGGCCCCGCTTGGCTGCAGCCATCAGCAGATGAAAACCCGGCGTTGTCGCGGAGGGATAGTCCGACACATCGGGCGCGGGAAGCTGTACGGAGAAGCGATCGATGGCGACGAGGTGGTAGCTGTTCTGGTCGTCCGCGGCGCGCAGGCGATGCGCACGGTCGCCGTCGTCCGGGCCCCCATAGTCGATCAGGATGAGCGGGATCGCCAGCGTCGCCGTCAACAGCGCAGGCGCAAGCCACAGATAACGGACAAGCCGCGAGCGGAGCGTGCGGGGCCTCTTCATGACGCAGGAGACCCTGGCGGCGCAGTCTTGCGGAAGACGCACAACTCGTGGCTGTACCAGAGCATGTGCACGCTGCTTTGGCGCTCGAGGGTGAGTCCTGCCTCAGCCGCCCACCGCTTGACGTTCTCCAGGGGCTCTTCGTGGATCCACTGCTTCGCCAGCGCCAGATCGTGCAGGCGGTTGGCGAGTCTTTTCCAGAAGGGGGCGCGGGCCATGTCCTTGTACACCAGCAGCCCCCCGGGGCGGAGGGCCGAGGCCGCCTTGGCGATGGACAGGGGCCGCATCCGTCTGGGCAGGTGGTGCATGACGTCTATCAGTGTCACAACGTCGAACGGTGTCTCGGGTTCGTAGTCAGCCAAATCCGCCTGCTCGAACGCAAGGTCGACGGCGCTGCAGCGGGCGACCTCGGGCGCGACGCGCTGCGCAAGCGCGATGGCGCGCGCGGAAGGGTCGCAACCTGCTCCCCGGCGTATACGGCCAAGCAGGGCAAGATAGCCCAGCAGAACGCCTCGTCCGCAGCCCAGGTCCAATGCGCCGCTGCCTGGCGGAATCGCCGCTGCGATCCGATGAAAGGGACTGACAGCGGCGCGATGGCGGACCAGCAGGCGCTCCAGCGGCGTCGCTCCGTGTTGCGTGTAGAATTGCGTCAGGAGCTGCACAGCCTGTGCAGGGCTGTGTGAGGGAATCACGAGGGCGTCGGAAGGCCACGACAAGGCGAACATGCTCCGAAGCGTTCGACTATACCCCCTGCACAACCGATAGTGGCTGTGTTGCGCGCTGCGTGTCGATTCGACCGCTCGCAGGGCCCGCTTGAGGAGATCGACTCTGGCTGCGGAGACTGACCAGCGAGGCGCACCGTCGTCCGCGTCCTTGGCGAATCTGGGCGTGGAGCTGCTCAGGCTCGCCCGCCCCAAGCACTGGATCAAGAGCGGGTTCGTGCTGATCGGCCCCTTCTACGGGTTGGCGGTCGAGCCGGGGGGGTTGGCGGAGGCGGCGCTGCCTGTGGGGCTGGCGACGGCGGCGTTCTCGTTTGCGTCGAGCGGTTGCTACGCGATCAACGACGTTCTCGACGCGCCCGTGGACAGGGCGCATCCTCGCAAACGCAATCGGCCGGTGGCTGCGGGGAGGGTTTCGCCGACCGCAGCGACGCTCTTTGCCCTGGCGCTGTACGCCTTGGCGGGAGGGGCTGTGGCGCTGACGCCAGGCACCACAGCTCGGCTGTGGCTCGGCTTGAGTGTGGCGGGGTATGTGGCGCTGGTCGGAATGTATTCCGCGTGGCTCAAGCGGGTCATCATCGCGGACGTGATGTGCCTGTCGCTGGGATTCGTGCTGCGCGTGTTGGGCGGGTGTGCAGCAGCGGCGATCGCTCCCAGCGCCTGGCTGCTCAACTGCACGCTGTTCCTGGCCATGTTCATGGCGTTCGGGAAACGGCTGGGCGAGCGACGGACGCTGGGGGAGGAGGCGTCCGCCGCCCGCCGGGTGCAGGGGCTCTACACCGACGACCTGCTGCGCATGGTGGTCGTGGTGACGGGCGTGGCGACGCTGGTGAGCTACTCCTTCTACGTCGAGGATCAGTCGGACCGCTACACCGTGGGGTTCAATCTGTTGTGGCTGACGGTGCTGCCCGCGACGTATGTGTTGCTGCGGTGCATCGTGTTGCTGGAGCGGGGGATGTACGACGACCCCACCGAGCTGGCGGTGCACGACGGTGGGTTCCAGATCGGGGCGTTGCTCTTCGCGCTCGTGACCGCAGCGTTGCTGATCCTGCTTCAGCAGGGCGGCTGAGCGGGCGGCGGGAGGCGCAGGAGCCGCGCGACGCGGCCCGTAGGCCGGACTACCGGACCAACTTGCCGCCCAGTCGGCATTTTCGTGAAACTTGCACCCCTCGAGGTCCGTTAGAAGTATACAACAGGCGGTTGGGGGCCGCAGGGAAACAACATGGCGCGCCCGTGTGTAGACGGGGCGTTGAACCGGTGTTGCGAGGGCGGCGTCTATCCGCACGAGAGTCGCCCGTAGATGAAGAGGAGCGTTGCACACGATGCCAGATCGCAGGAAATCTCGGAGCGGACGTTCTCTGCTGGGCGTGGTTGGTTTGGCGGCGGCGTGCTGCAGCGTGGCGCTGGGAGGCGCTCGTGTCGTTTCGGCGCAGCAGCAAAGCGCTCAGAAGAGGCATGCCAGGCCCAAAGCGGAGTTTCCGCCGTACAAGAAGGTCATCGAAGGGTACGAGAAAGTGATCTCCACCGCGGACGGCAAGCCGCCGCTGTACACCCTCTGGGTGGATCGGAAGAAGGGGCAGATGCTGGCGGAGCTGCCGCGGAATTTCGAGCGGCAGAAGATCTTCCTGGGCTACACCATCGCTTCGGGCATTCCCACCGCGGGCATCCAGACGGGCGACGGTCTGTTCTACTGGAAACGCTTTGACAAGCGCCTGGCGCTGATCCAGCCGCAACTGCTGACGCGCACCACAGGCGACTTCGAGAGCAAGCAGTCCCGCGAGCAGCTGTTCACGGATCGCGTCGTGTTGGACGTCCCCATCGTGACGATGAGCCCCAAGGGCGGGCCGGTCATCGACATGGACGCGCTGTTCGTGGGGCAGGCGTCGAAGTTCTTCGGCCCTGCGGTGATGCGGGCCAAGACCAGACTCGCCTCCATCGCCAAGGCCAAGAGTTTCCCCGAGAACATCACCTTCGCGTTCGATCTTCCCCTGGCTGACGGTCAGATCACCACGCTGGCCTATTCCATCAGCCTGCTGCCTGAGCGCACAGGATTCAAGCCTCGCAAGGCGGATCCGCGGGTCGGCTACTTCGTCACGGTCTTTGACGATCTGGGGCGGGCGGCGGAGCCCGACAGCTGGACGCGCTACATCAACCGCTGGCGCCTGGAGAAGGCGGACCCCAAGCTCGCGCTGAGCCCGCCCAAGGATCCCATCGTCTTCTACATCGACCACAAGACGCCCATTCGCTACCGCAGGTGGGTGCGTGAGGGCGTGCTCGAATGGAACAAGGCGTTCGAGAAAATCGGCATCGTCAACGCCATCGAGGTCTACCAGCAGGACGCCCGCACCGGCGCCCACATGGACAAGGATCCGGAGGACGTTCGCTACAACTTCATCGTCTGGAACAGCAACCACCAGAGCTTCGCCATCGGTCCGAGCAGGGTCGATCCTCGCACAGGCGAGATTCTCGACGCGGACGTGGTGATGAACGACGGTTGGCTTCGTGTCGCTGCGCAGGAGTACAAGCAGTTCGTCGAAGAGGAGGCGATGGAGAACTTCGGGCCCGACGTGATCGCCTGGCTCGATGAGCATCCGCAGTGGGATCCGCGGGTTCGTCTGGCTTCTCCTGCGGAGCGGCAGCGGATCCTCCGGAGCAGAGCGGCGCACACGCAGGATGCAGCGGAGCCGGCGACGGGACTGCGCACCCCTCAGCTGCTGGGCGACGAGCCCTTCGACGGACTGGCGGGAAGGATCAGCCAGCTCAACGGCATGTGCACGTACGCCATGGACCGCGGGATGGACCTGGCGATGGTGCGCACGGGGCTGCTCAAGCTGCATCCGCCCGACGGCGCTGTGGAGGGCAACGGCGAGATCGACGGGGCTCCGGAATGGTTCGTCGGCGGGTTGATCAAGGACGTCATCATGCACGAGGTCGGGCACGTGCTGGGGTTGCGGCACAACTTCAAGGCCTCGACGGCGTTCACCCTCGACCAGATCAACTCCAAGGAGTGGCGCGAGGCGGGCAAGCCCATCGCGGGATCGGTCATGGACTACAACGCCATGAATTTTCACTTCGGCGACAAGGAGGAGCAGGGACCGTACTTCATGCCGACCATCGGCCCCTACGATTACTGGGCGATAGAGTACGGCTACACCTTCAACAGCAAGGACCTGGGCAAGATCGCCAGCAGGGTCTCTGAGCCCGAGCTCGCCTACGCGACGGACGAGGACACCTTCGGCCCCGATCCTCGCGCCCGCCGGCGCGACATGGGGCGCGACCCTCTGGCCTTCAACGACGAGGAGTTCGCCCTTGTGCAGGACCTGCGCAAGAAAATACTCGACAAAGCAGTCAAGAAAGGCGATTCGTGGCAGAACGTTCGCGACGCCTACATGGGGCTGCTCTTCGAGCATTTCCGTCTCGTCGGCAACGCAGCCAACTGGGTGGGGGGCGTCTTCGTCAACCGCGATCGGGTGGGCGACCCGGGTGATCGGCTGCCCAACGAGGTGGCGCCGGCCAAGGATCAACGCCGGGCGCTGGAGCAGGTGATCAAGTACACCTTCTACGACGAGTCGTTCGGCCTCACCCCCGAGCTTGTCAGTCACTTCGGCTTGGACAAGTGGTGGGACGCGGGCGGATTCAACAGTGTCTTCGAGGAGCCGCAACTCGAGATCCACAATCTCATCATGGGCATTCAGGCCTCCGCCATGACCATGGTGATGAACCCGGTCACTCTGCGCAGGGTGTATGACAACGAGTTCCGCGTGCCCGCCAGCGAGGACGCCATCACGCTCGCTGAGGTCATGCGGACGATCACCGACGCGGTGTGGAGCGAGCTGGACGACGCTCCAGGCGGCCGCTACACCGCGCGCAAGCCCATGATCTCCAGCCTGCGGCGCAACCTGCAGCGGGAGCATCTGGAGCGGCTCATCGCGCTGACCACCCGCAACGCTGTTCCCGGCGCCGCGGGCAAGCCGCTGGCGCAGCTGGCGGCGATGCATCTGCGGGAGATCAATCGCAAGATCTCCGACGTCCTCCGCGGCGGCGCCAGCAGGGTCGATCCCTACACGCGGGCCCACCTCGAAGACGCGCAGACGCGCATCGAGAAGGCGCTGGACGCGATGTACATCTACCGCAGCTGAGCGGCGGCGTCGTCCTTTCGGAGGACGCTGCGACAACAGGTGTGAACGGATGCAGGCCGTCCCCGGAGCAGGGGGCGGCCTGTTTCGTGGGAGGCGGGCGTCGCTGCGACCACCGCCTGCGGTTCGGGCCAAGGCGCGCGCGGATCGTGTCGATACAATCGCCGCCCCTTTGCCAAGCCCCACCGGCGAAGGACGCGCGACCCACACACACGCGACGGCTGAATCAGCGACGAAAGGAACCGACCCGTGGCGGGCAAGCACTACGACCTGATCGTCATCGGCGG
>CAYPBL010000021.1:30076-31889 GCA_964408965.1 uncultured Phycisphaeraceae bacterium
ACGAAAGGAACCGACCCGTGGCGGGCAAGCACTACGACCTGATCGTCATCGGCGGCGGGCCAGGCGGCTACGTCGGCGCCATTCGCGCAGCGCAGCTGGGCATGAAGGTCGCCTGCGTCGAGCGCAACAAGCTGGGGGGCGTCTGTCTCAACTGGGGCTGCATCCCCAGCAAGAGCCTGCTGGCCAACGCGGAGGTCTACGAGAAGTGCCACCACGAGGCCGACGAGTGGGGCCTGGAGTTCCAGCGGCTCAAGGTCAACTGGGAGAAGGTCGTCGCCCGCTCCCGAGGCGTGGCGGCCAAGCTCGAAAAGGGCGTCGGCTTTCTGCTCAAGAAGAACAAGATCGACCACATCCAGGGGCACGCGAAGATCGTCCGCGCCCGCACGGGGGCTGAGCCCTGCGCCGTCGAGGTCTACGACTGCACCGTCGAGGACCACTTGACGACAGCTCCCGCCACGATCGCGGACACGCCTCGGGAGACCATCACCGCGACGAACGTGCTCATCGCCACGGGCGCCAAGGCCCGGGATCTGCCCTTCGCCCGCTTCGACGGCGAGCGGATCATCGGCGCCCGCGAGGCCATGACGCTCAAGGAGCGGCCCGAGTCGCTGCTCATCGTCGGCGCAGGCGCCATCGGCATGGAGTTCGGCTACTTCTACCACACCTTCGGCGCGAAGGTGACGGTGGTGGAGATGGCGCCCCGGGTGCTGCCCGTCGAGGACGACGACATCTGCGCCCAGCTGCAGAAGCTGTACACGAAGAAGGGCATGGACATCCGCGTCTCGACGACGGTCACCGCCGTCGAGAAGACGGACAAGGGCGTCAAGGCGACCCTGGCCCCCATGACCGCTGAGGGGCCCGACGAGAGCAAGGCCCAGACGGTCGAGGCAGAGAAGGTCCTGCTCGCCATCGGCGTGCGCGGGCTCCACGAGGGGGTCTTCGACGAGTCGGTGGGGATCAGGGTCGAGCGGGACTCGATCGTCACCGACTACGCGCCGCCGGCGGTGGGGCAGGACGCGGCAAGGCCGCTCACCTACCAGACCACCGCCCCGGGCGTCTACGCCATCGGCGACGTCATCGGACCGCCCTGGCTTGCGCACGTGGCCAGCGAGGAGGCCATCACCTGCGTCGAGCGGCTGGCGGGGCACGACCCCATCCCCATCGACTACAGCGTGGTCCCCGGCTGCACCTACTGCCATCCGCAGGTGGCCAGCGTGGGCTTCACCGAGCGGGCCCTGCAGGAGGCGGGGCTCAAGAAGGGCGAGCACTACGAGGTCGGCGCGTTCTCGCTGCAGTCCCACGGCAAGGCCATTGCGACGAACGCCAATGTGGGGCTGGTGAAGATCATCCGGGGCCTTCCCCGCGGCGAGATCCTCGGCGCCCACATCCTGGCTGACCAGGCGACGGAGCTGATCGCTGAGATGGGCCTGGCCCGCAGGCTCGAGGCGACGACCGAGGAGATCATCGTCACCATCCACGCCCACCCGACGATGCACGAGGCGCTCCGCGAGGCGGCTCTGGCGAGCGAGGGGCGGGTGATCCACGCCTAGGCGCCGCGGGGGGAGGCTTGGAAGGGGAAAGGCCTCCCGCTGCGGGCGTTGCTCGGTCCAGCGGGCGCCCCTAAGGTAGGGCGGAAGGTGACAGAGCCGGGGTGTAGCGCAGCTTGGTAGCGCGCCTCGTTCGGGACGAGGAGGTCGGAGGTTCAAATCCTCTCACCCCGATTCGCCGCGGGTTGCGGCGCAGCGTCGCATGGCTCGATTCGTCTTTCTGGGAACGGGGACCAGCGCGGGGATTCCCGTCATCGGCTGTTCCT
>CAYPBL010000022.1:0-30638 GCA_964408965.1 uncultured Phycisphaeraceae bacterium
GTCGAGCACCACTGCGATGTCGGCGAGAACGCCCACATCGCGCCCGGAGCGGTCCTCGGGGGCGAATCCACCGTCGGCGCCGACACGTTGGTGGGCCTGGGCGCGCGCCTCCTGCCGGGCGTGCAGGTGGGCGAGCGCTGCGTCGTCGGCGCAGGCAGCGTCGTCACGCACAGCGCCCCCGTCGGCGCCACCATCGTGGGCGTCCCCGCCCGGGCGGTGCGTCGCTGACGAGGTCCCGCCGCCTCAGCCAGCCACGATGCTCACCAGCCGCCCCCCAGGCGCCACGACGATCTTCCGCACCGCCTTGCCCTCGAGCAGCCGCTGCACCTTCTCGTCCGCCAGGGCGAGCTTCTTGAGCGTCTCCTCGTCCGCCCCAGCCGGCGCCCGCACCCTGCTGCGGACCTTGCCGTTGATCTGCACAGGCGTTTCGACCTCCTCCTCGACCAGCGCCGCGGGGTCCGCCTCGGGAAGCGGCTCGTAGGCCAGCGATCCCGCATGGCCGAGCTTCTCCCACAACTCCTCCGCCATATGCGGCGCAAAGGGCGCCGTGAGCAGCACGATGGTCTCGGCGCAGAAGCGGGGCGTCCGCTCCAGCCCCACCAGGGCGTTGTTGAGCTCGATGAGCCGCGCCACCGCGGTGTTGAAGCGCAGCTGCTCGACGTCCTGGCGCACCGCTGCGATGGTGCGGTGGGTGAGCCTGCGCAGCTGCTCGTCGGGCTCCTCCTCGCTGACGCGCAGCTGGCCCGTCTCCTCGTCCACGATGTTGCGCCACAGCCGCTGCAGGAAGCGGTGGGCGCCAGCGATGTCGCGCGTGTTCCAGGGCTTGCTCTGCTCCAGCGGCCCCATCGACATCTCATAGAGCCTGAGCGTGTCGGCGCCGTAGTCGCGGCAGACGTCGTCGGGCGCCACAGCGTTCTTGAGGCTCTTGCCCATCTTGCCGTACTCGCGAGTGACGGGCTGGCCGTTGTGGAAGAACTTGCCGCTGCCGGGCGGCTCCTCGACGACCTCCTCCGCAGGCACGTACACCCCCCGTCTGTCGCGGTAGGCCCAGGCCTGGATGTACCCCTGGTTGAAGAGCTTCTGGAAGGGCTCAGGCGTGCTGACGTGGCCCAGGTCGTAGAGGACCTTGTGCCAGAAGCGCGCGTAGAGCAGGTGGAGCACCGCGTGCTCGACGCCGCCGACGTACAAGTCCACGCCGCCGACGCGTCCGGGCGGCGACAGCGTCTTCTCCCCAGGCTGCGCGCCCCCCATCCAGTAGCGTTCGTTGACCGGGTCGCAGAACGCCTTGTCGTTGTAGGGGTCGATGTAGCGCAGGTAGTACCAGCAGGAGCCCGCCCACTGGGGCATGGTGTTGAGCTCCCTGCGGTAGGTCCTGGGGCCGTCGCCCAGGTCCAGCTCGACCGTGGCCCAGTCTTTGGCCCGGGCAAGGGGAGGCTGGGGGATGGCTGCGTCGGGCCCCTCGACGGGGTCGGGCTCGAAGCGCTCCATCTCGGGAAGCTCGACGGGGAGCATCGACTCGGGCAGCGCCACAGGGAGGTCGTGCTCGTCGTAGACGATGGGGAAGGGCTCGCCCCAGTAGCGCTGGCGGGAGAAGAGCCAATCGCGGAGCTTGTACGTCACCGCCGCCTGGCCCGCCCCCTGCTCCTCGAGCCAGCGCACGATCCGCTGCTTGGCCTCGTCGGTGGGGAGCCCCTCGATGGGCGGGCTGTTGACGGCCACGCCAGGCTCGGTGAAGGCCTGCCCCTGACTGGCCCAGTGCCGTCTGCTCATGAACTCCTCGCGCAGCCCCGCCAGGCCCTTGGACGCCAGGGCGCCGATGGTCTCGAGCCACACCTGCCGCACCGCGCCGCGGCGCTCTGCGCCGGGCGCCGCGCCGGGCGCCGCTCTTCGCGAGCGGACGATCCGCAGCGCCTCGTCGTACTTGTCCGGGTCGAGGTTGCTGTTGACGATCAGGCCGAGAAAGTCCGCCAGCGCCGCCTCCCAGCCCTGGGCGAACGTTCCGACCTCCCCCGCCCGCTCGACGAACCAGCGGATGGCGTGCACCGTGCGGGGATAGACCACGTCCACGATGGGCAGGTCGAAGCGCTCCGCGAACTCGAAGTCGCGCTCGTCGTGGGCGGGGACAGCCATGATCGCCCCCGAGCCGTAGCCCATCAGCACGTAGTCCGCGATGAAGATGGGCATGCGCTCGCCGCTGGCGGGATTGACCGCAAAGGCGCCCGTGAAGACGCCCGTCTTCTCGCGCTCCGCCGCCTGCCGCTGCACGTCGGACATCGCCTCGACGCGCTGGCGGTAGCGTTCGATCGCCTCGCGCGGCGAATCCGCCCCCCCCGTCCACAGCGCAGGCGTCCCCTCGGGCCAGGCCCGCGGCGTCATGCGGTCGACCAGCGGATGCTCCGGCGCCAGGACCATGAAGGTTGCGCCGAAGACCGTGTCGGGCCGTGTCGTGAAGACCTCGATCGCCTCGTCGATCCCCTCGACGGGAAAGCGGATGCGCGCCCCTTCGCTGCGGCCGATCCAGTTGCGCTGCATGAGCTTGACGGGCTCGGGCCAGTCCAGCTGCTCCAGGTCGCGCAGCAGGCGCTCCGCGTAGGCCGTGATGCGGAGCATCCACTGCTTCATGGGTCGTTTGTAGACCGGATGGTCGCCGCGCTCGCTGCGGCCCTCAGCCGTCACCTCCTCGTTGGCCAGCACCGTGCCAAGCGCCGGGCACCAGTTGACGGGCTGTTCGTCCAGATAGGCCAGACGGTGGGCGTCGACGATCCTTCTGCGGGCGATCTCGTCCAGCTCGCGCCAGGGCCTGCCATCGGGGTTGTGCTGCGGATGGGCGCAGGGGCGCTCCCCCTTCTCGAAGGCCTCGATCAGCTCCGCGATGGGCCTGGCCCGGTCCTGCTCCTGGTCGTACCAGGCGTTGAAGATCTGCAGGAAGATCCACTGCGTCCAGCGGTAGAAGGCGACGTCGGTCGTGGCCACGCTGCGGCGCTCGTCGTGGGCAAGGCCGAGTCTGCGCAGCTGTTTGCGCATGGTGGCGATGTTGCGCTCGGTCGTGACTCTCGGGTGCTGCCCCGTCTGCACAGCGAACTGCTCCGCGGGCAGGCCAAAGGCGTCGTAGCCGATGGTGTGCAGCACGTTGCGCCCCGCCATGCGCATGTAGCGGGCGAAGATGTCCGTGGCGATGTAGCCCAGCGGATGCCCCACATGCAGCCCCACGCCGCTGGGATACGGGAACATGTCCAGCACGTAGAGCTTGGGCTTTCCTGCGAAGCGCTCGAACCCCTCCGCCAGATCGCCCACAGGGTTGGGCGCGTGGAAGACCTTGTCGTCGCGCCAGCGCTGCTGCCACTTCGCTTCGATCGCGCCCGCTCGCGCCGCTGTGTAGCGGAAAGGCGGCGTCGAAGCGCCCCGCGGGGAGCCCTCCGCGCCAGCCATGGAACCACCCTGCTGCTGCTTGACGCCAGTCATGTCGTTCACGCGTGGGAGGGAGTCTATCGGTCGATCAGGTCTGGGCAGCGAGCGTTTCCGCCTGCAGAGCCCGTCTGGCCTCGCCCACGAGGTAGAACGAGCCCGCCACGCAGATCAGGTCCTCCCTGCCGACGGCCCGTCGGGCCAACTCCAGCGCCTCCTCCACCGTCTCGGCGCATTGGGCCATGCCCGAGCGAGCCGCAGCGAAGCGCTCCCGCAGCGTCTCAGGCTCGACAGCCCGAGGCGTGGAGCGGGCTCGGGTGAAGATCATCTTGTCCGCTCCCTGCGCCGCTTCGCGAAGCAGCCCCTCCACGTCCTTGTCGTCGCAGCAGCCGAAGACCAGCACCAGCGAGTCGTAGGGCACAAACGCCCCCAGCGCCCGCACCAGCGCCCGCATGGCGGCGACGTTGTGCGCGCCGTCGAGCAGGATCCGAGGCGCCGTCGAAACCAGCTCCATCCGCCCCTCCAGCTGCGCCCGGGCAAGGCCGGCGATGGCCTCCTGCTCGTCCAGCGCAAACCCCATCTCCCGCAGCCGGTCCCACGCCGCCAGCGCCAGCCCGCAGTTGACCGCCTGGTGCTCCCCCGGGAACGGGCACGCCACATGCTCGAACGAGGACCGAGGCGTCGTCAAGCACACGGCGCAGTGCGGCCCCAGCCGTTGCGACACCTCGAAGCGCTTCGAGAACTCCACGTCGCGCCCGAGAAACGCCACAGGAGCGCCCACCGCCTCCGCCGCCTCCTTCAGCGCCGCCCTGACCTCCTTCTCCTGCGGCGCGCCGAGAACGGGCGTTCCCGCCTTGAACGCTCCCGCCTTCTCCCGGGCGATCGCCTCCAGCGACTGCCCCAGCAACTGCGTGTGGTCCACGCTGATGGACGTCACACAGATCAGCGCAGGCTCCACGGCGCTGGTGGCGTCGAGCCTGCCTCCCAGCCCCGCCTCCAGCACCGCCACGTCCACCGCCTGCTCCTCGAACCACGCCAGCGCCGTCACCGTGAGCAGCTCGAAGTACGTCAGCGCATGCCCTGACGCCAAGGCGTTGGCCTCCGCCTGCAGCGCCCGGTTGAGCGCCTCGACGAACGCCTCCTCGCAGACAGGCTCGCCGTTGACCCGCATCCGCTCGCGGACGTTCGACAGATGCGGGCTGGTGAAGCGCCCCACTGCGTAGCCGCTGGCCTGCAGCATGGCGTCGAGCATGGCGCAGACGGAGCCCTTGCCGTTGGTCCCGACCACCTGCACACAGGGCTGCTGCTTCTGAGGCTGCCCCAACGCGGTGAGCGTGGCCCGCACACGATCCAGATCCAACGGCGTCTTGCGGGCCCGCTCCGCCCGCAGCTTCTCGATGTCGACCCGCGAGGCCAACACCTCCCGCGCCTGACGGTAGTCCCGCACAGGCCTGCCCCGTCCGCCCCCACCCGACGTGCGTTTCGAAGTCGCGCCCATCAAGCCGATAGCATACGCCTCCCACGCGTTGAGCCAAGGGACAAGCCATAGCTCCGCTCGCTCCCTGTCGCCCTCGATGCAGGATGCCTCGATGCCCTCCACGCCCAACACGCCGCCTCTCGCCGACCGCCGCGACGACAACAACCATCACCTGGCCAGCGAATCCTGGCGGGTGCTCAAGATCATGTCGGAGTTCGTCGAGGGCTTCGAGGAGCTCAGCGAGCTGCCCCCCGCCGTCTCGATCTTCGGCTCAGCCCGCACCCCGCGGGACGATCCCGCCTACACCGCCGCCCGCGAACTGGCCGGCAAACTCGCCCGCAACGGCAGAGCCGTCATCACAGGCGGAGGCCCCGGCATCATGGAGGCCGCCAACCGCGGCGCCTACGAGGCGGGAGGCGTCTCCGTGGGCCTCAACATCGCGCTGCCCATGGAGCAGGAGCCCAACGAATACCAGACCCACGAGCTCATCTTCAACTACTTCTTCGTCCGCAAGGTGATGTTCGTCAAGTACGCCCGCGCCTTCGTCATCTTTCCCGGGGGCTTCGGCACGCTCGACGAGCTCTTCGAGTCCCTCACGCTCATGCAGACGCTCAAAATACCGCCTTTTCCCATCGTCTGCATGAACAGCGACTACTGGGGGGGGCTCGTGGACTGGTTCCGCGCCACGCTGCTCGAGCGACACCACACCATCAACCCCGAAGACCTGGACCTCTTCCTCGTCGCCGACGCCGTCGACGAGGCTGTGGAGCACATCGAGTGCGTGCTCTGCGGCCGCCGCGCCGTCGGCGCCGGTCTTCCCGAGGTGAGCGGCCGCGCCGCCCGCATGACCGCGGAAGGCACACGCCAAGGCGTCGCGGTGCGCAGAACCGCCCGCAAACCCCTTTCCCCAGACGAACCCGCCATCTAGCGGCCCGACGACAAGGAGCGACGCAGCGCGCCCATGCAGACCCTCCTCTACATCGCCCTGGGTGGCGCCGCGGGCTCGATCGCCCGCTGGTGGCTGGCAGGCCTGGCCCAGCGCCTCTCTCCCGCAGGCGCGTTCCCAGCAGGCACCCTCGTCGTCAACGTCGCAGGCTGCCTGGTCATCGGACTTCTGGGAGCGTTCTTCGCCAGCCCCAGCGGTCTGCGCGTCCGCGACCCCCACCGCCTGGCCGTCATGGTCGGCCTGCTCGGCGGCTTCACCACCTTCTCCTCCTACGCCTACGAGACGCTGCAGCTGACCGACGACGGCGCCTGGCTGCGCGCTGGCGCGAACATCCTGCTCAGCAACGCTCTGGGCCTCACCGCAGCCCTGCTTGGCTACCGTCTGGGGCAGCGACTCTTTGGCCTGTAAGACCGCCCTTCTCCGCCCCCCGCGGAAGAAACGCTCCAAGGAGGCTGGCATGCACCTGGAAGGCGAAGGCGTCCTTGCCCGAATCTATCTGGGAGAAAGCGACCGCGCAGACGGCCTGCCCGCCTACGAGGCCATCGTCCGCAAGGCCCGCGAACGCAAACTCGCCGGCGCCACCGTCCTGCGAGGAGCCATGGGCTTCGGCGCAAGCTCGCGTCTGCACACCGCCAAGATCCTTCGACTTTCAGAAGACCTGCCCATTCTCGTCGAGCTCGTCGACGAGGCGGAGAAGATCGAAGCCTTCCTCGACGCGATCGAACCCATGATGGGCGGAGGCCTCGTCACGCTCGAGAAGGTCCGCATTCTGCGCTACAGACCAGGCCAGGCGCCTGACGACGACCACACCTGACTCACCCCCTGCGCGCCGCCTCTCGAGCCGCCAGCGCCGCGTCGTTCGCCAGCCGCTGCGCCGCCGCCTGCACCGACGCCGACCACCGCGCCTCATCAGGATCGAAGCTGTAGAGCACGCTCCTGCTGGCCGAGACGATCGCCCCCCGCCCGTCGGGAAGAAAACAGTCGCGCACGCTCGCAGCGTCGCCCCCCTGCGCGCCGTAGCCGGGAACGAGCAGCCACTGCTGGGGCATCGCCTCCCGCAGCGCCTTCTGCTCAGCAGGCTTGGTCGCCGCCACCACCGCCCCCACATCGCTCAGCCCTCCTCGGCCGAGCCGCTCCTCGCCAAGCCTGCGCACCATCGCCGCCACGCGCAGCGCCACCGTTCCCCCCTCCGCCAGCGCCGCCCGCTGCAGTTCGTCGCCGCTGGGATTGCTCGTCCGCACAAGCACGAAGACCCCCCTGCCGCGATCCCGCGACCACCGCTCGTGCAGAAAGGGCGCGATCGCGTCTTCGCCCAGGTAGGGCTGCAGCGTCACAGCGTCGGCGCCGACCGCGTCGAAGGCCCACGCAGCGTAGTGCTCGCTGGTCAGGCCGATGTCGCCCCGCTTGGCGTCCAGAATCACCACCACCCCCCGCCGCCTCGCCTCCAGGCTCACCCGCTCCAGCGCCGCCATGCCCTCATGGCCGTAGCGCTCGAAACAGGCGCTCTGCAGCTTGACCACCGCCGCCGCTTCCGCCGCCGCCTCGACCACCGCCATGCTGAAGCGCAGGACAGCGTCGACTTTCCCCGCGGCGCGCTCCCGCACAACACGAGGCAGCCGCTCGTACACCGGATCGATCCCGACGCACGCAGGGCTCCCTGCGCGGGCGATCGCGTCATCGAGCCTGTCGGCGAACCGCCCTTGCATCAGCCCTCCTCCTGCAGCGCCGTCTGCGCCGCAGCGATCGCCGCCTGCGCCGTGGCGTCATCGACGATCCCCATCGCCGCTGCCTGACGGGCCACAGCCCGCACCCCCGCCAGCGCGTCCTCGTCCGTCAGCGCCCCCATGTGCGATATCCGCACCACCCGGCCCTTCCACGCCTCCTGCCCCCCAGCCAGCAGCACCCCCTCCTCCGCGGCGCAGCGGGCGCGGAGCTCCTCCGCCAGGCCCTGGGGGATCTCGATCGCGGTGACGGCGTCGCTGGGCGCTGTGCTCGCCAGCTGCAGCCCCATCGCCTCGACGGCCCTGCGCGTCGCCTGGGCCCGTCTTCGCGTGTCGCTGATCCAGCCATCGAGCGTGCGCGCCTCCAGAGCGTCCAGGGCCGCAGCCAGGGCGAGATGCACATGGACAGGCGGCGTCGTCGCGGGCCCACCATGCGTCTCGAACGCCTCGAGCCACCAGCGCAGATCCAGGACCAGCGGCGCCAGGCCTTCCTCGCGTCGCAGCTGTTCCAGCGCCCGCTCGCCCAGGCTGACGAACCCGAGCCCCGCCGGCGCCGACAGTCCCTTCTGCGACGCCGCCACGCACACGTCCACGCCCCAGGCCCGCTGCTCCAGCGGCAGCGCCGCCAGCGCGCTGACGCAGTCGGCCAGCACGAGCGCCCCGGGCGCTCTTTCACGCACATGCTGCGTCAGCGCCGCCAGGTCGTTCGTCGTCGCTGTGCTCGTCTCGCAGTGCACCAGCGCAACGAGGTCGACCCTCGAGCAGCGGTCCATCGCCTCAGACAGCCTTGCCGGGCTCAGGGGCTCGCCCCACGGCGCCGTCGCCGTCTCGACCCGCACACCGCTGCGCTCGCGCAGGCGGCCGAAGACCTTGGCCCAGCGGGCGCCGAACTTGCCCGACACGCCCACCACCACCGTCTGGCCAGGCGAGGTCAGCGACAGCGCCGCAGCCTCGAAGGCCGTCGTTCCCGAGCCGGGCAGCGCAAGCGTCGGGCCCTCTGCGCGGAAAATGTCCCCGAGCCGCTGGAGATTCCGCCGGTGCAGCTGAACGAAGGCCTCGCTGCGGTGCGGCAGGGGCTGCTGGGCAAGGGCCGTGCGCACAGCGGGAAGCAGCGGCGTCGGACCGGGAACGAGCAACGTGGGCATCGCCCGCGATGGTAGAGCGCCGCGCTACGCCTCCGCGTCGGGCCCTTCGCGCGCCCCCGCGACGCGCGACGCGGGAACCGCCCGCATCAGCAGCAGCCCCAGCTCGAAGAGCAGATACAGCGGTATCGCCAGCAGGAACATGGAAATGGGGTCAGCAGGCGTCAGCACCGCCCCCGCCACGGCGCACCCGAAGGCGATGTGCCTGCGCCAGCGGGCAAGCCACGACGCCTCGACCAGCTCGACCCACCCTGCAAGCAGCATCGCCACAGGCAGCTGAAACGCCAGCGCGAAAACCAGCCCCAGCGTGAAAAGCATGTTGACGTACTCGCTGACGCGATACTGCTGCGCGATGAGCCCCTCGGAGGACAGCGGCGCGCCGAGGATGCGCACCGACGACCGCCCCGCCGCCTCAGACGCCGCTGCGCTTTCCGCCGCTCCAGCAGGAACCGCAACGCGCAGCTCGTGCAGCGCCTCGTTGACCCACAGCGACCCCGGCGCAGGCTCCGCAGGGTCCCCCTGCAGGACGGGAATCGGCCCCGCCAGCGGCGGCGTCGGCTCAGGCGCCACAGGCGAGCGCTGCGGCGCAATCGAGGCGCCGAAGACCAGGAAGAACCGCAGCATGATGGGCAGCAGCGCCTTGTACAGGAACACCGCAGACGCAACGGTCAACACCCCGGAAAGCGGCAGCAGAAAATAGGCGAACCGCCGCTCATGGCGGTACAGGCCCGGGGCGACGAAGAGCCACAGCTGCGCCAGGATCCACGGCGCCCCCAGCAGCAGTCCCGCCACGATCGCCACCTTGAGGTAGGCCCCGAACGTCTCCGCGGGCCCCGTCGCCAGCAGCCGCACAGGCAGATTCGCCGCCCGCAGCTGGGCCTCCAACGGCGTGAGCAGAAACTGCAGAATGTCCCCGCCAAAGAGCAGACACACCACCACCACAGGGAGCGGTCCGAGCAGCGCAAGCCACAGCCGCTTGCGCAGCTCGTCCAGATGATCCCCCAACGACATGACCTTGGGCCGAGGCTCGCTCATGGCTGCTTCGCGCACGAGCCACAGCATACGCCCGCGCAGCGACTACGCCTCCGCCCCGAGCGGCGCTCGAGACGAAGGCGTGTTGTTCCAGCGTCCGCTCTGCTCCGCCGCAGCGACGCTCGAGGGAGGTCAACTCCCCGCAGGCAGCGCGCCGCCCAGGACCACCTCGCCGTTGAGAGCCACCTGAATGAGCTTGCCCCGCGGATCGAAGGTGAGGTCGAGCTTCTCGGGGTCGTCGTTGGGCAGGCTGCGGAACTCCACCTCGCCCTCGACGCCGTCGTCCGTCGGCGCCGCCACGATCGTGGCGACCTTGACGCCGTCGACCAGCAGGTCGTAGACGCCCGCGACGACGTCCTCGATCTTGACGGAGAACTCGTCGCGGTCGTCCTTGTCCTCGAACTTGGCCTCGCCCTTGGCGCCAGCCTGGACGCCCGTGGAGGAGAGATCGACCTTCGCCTCCCCCGCGCCGTCCAGGTCAGGCAGATCGTCCGCGACGAGCGTGGCGGTGAAGTAATCCACACCGTCCTTGGCCAGGCGAACCGCTGCGTTGGCGGGATCGAAGTCCAGCATGAGACGGTCGCCGCGAGGCTTGGTCGAGAAGCGGAGCTTCTCCTTGCCCTTGCCGTCGTAGACGACGCTGGCGACGACAACGTCGTTGACGATCAGCTCGTAGGTCCCCGCGGGAAGATCCTCCACGCGCAGCTCGAAGTCCGCCTTGTTCTTCTTCGAGCGGAAGCGCAACTCCGCCTCCGCCTCGGGCGCTGCGCCTGTGTTGACCATCTCGACTTCGACCTTCTGGCTGGGAAAGCCGCTCAGCGCCGCTGCAGCAGGATCGTTGATGTCGATGTCGGGCACGACTCCCGCCAACAGCGCCGTTCCGTTCTGCTGAATCTCCACCGCAAGCCCCGCAGGGTCGAAGTCCATGAAGACCTTTCCGTTGGCAGGACGATTGCGAAACTCGATCTCCCCCTCCAGGCCGTCGACGGTGGCCACGACCGTGATGGCGCCGCGATCGACGCCCCCGATGAACACGTCGTACTCCCCTGCAGGCAGGTCCTCGACCTCGATCTTGAGGTCCGCGCGGGCCCCCTTGAGCCGAAAGTCGATCGACCCTGAGGCGCCCAGCGGACCGCTGGCCGTGGGCACCAACGGCGCCTCCGCCTCGATCTTCTTCTTCCCTGCAAGAGCCTGCGGCGCAAGCAGCGACATCGTCGCCGCCGCCGCTGCAACACACACAACCTGGAATCGCATGGAACTGTCCCTCCTGTGAGGCCGCCGCGCTGCGCCGCTCAGCGGCCCGTGCGGCGCGTCCACCCGCTGGCGACACACATCCGTCGTCCCTCCACAACCCGATCGACCAACCGTCCCAGCGGCCTTGACGCCGTCTGGAACGACTCCTCGCTGGGCGCAGGCGCGCATCGAGGAGTCCGTCCGGTATTCGCACCCACTGCTGAACAGTTCGCCCGATTCCGCCCCTGCGCTGCCAGTTCGCCGCAGCGCCCCTTGCCCCAACTGCGCAGGAGGCGCACCCCCGACCAGCTGCAGAGCCGACATCTCGCGCCGCTGATAACCACCAGGCTCCACTTCCTCCTCAGCGGTCGCCGCCTGACGCTGTGCTCAATCCCCCGCCCCCGCGGACCGATGAGGACGCCTGCGGGGGGCATCGAACAGGACGCCAGAGCACGCCACAGAGGAGACGCATCCCGTGCCCAACCCCCACACCAACACCGAACCGTTGCGCTGCCAGTTCGCGGACGACCCCGACCTTCGCGAGCTGGCCGAGCTGTTTCTGAGCGAGATGGACGACCGCGTGCAGCAGCTGCGCGACGCGTTCGAGCAGGGCGCCACGGAGAACCTGGCCAGACTCGCCCATCAGCTCAAGGGGGCAGGCGGCGGCTACGGCTACCCAGCCCTGAGCGACGCCGCTGCACAGCTCGAACGCGCCGTCAAGGAATGCCAGCCCCTCGACGCTGTGCGCCAGCAGCTGGAGTCGCTGATCGACCTGTGCCAGCGAGCCACGATCTGACCATGACGCTGATGCCCCCTGCCCCTTCCACATCGGGTCCGGCGCTCGGCGAGACCGCAGCCAAACGCCGCGTCGAAGCGGAGCCCCCGCCCTCCGTCGACGTCGCTCCATGCCAGCCGACGCTGCTGATCATCGACGACTCGCCCGACATCCACCGCCTGCTCATCGCGCGACTCAAGCACGAGAACCTTCGCTTTGTCAGCGCCATGGACGGCTACGAGGGCGTTCGTCTGGCGGAAGAGCAACAACCCGCAGCGGTCCTGCTCGATCTGGACATGCCCGAGCGCGACGGCTTCGCCACGCTGCGCGAGCTCAAGGAGAACCCCCTCACCAGCCGCATCCCCGTCATCATCCTCTCCAGCACGGACAACGTGCAGACAAAGGTGGCGGGCCTGGACCTTGGCGCCGAGGACTACATCACCAAGCCCTTCAACACCGCGGAGCTTCGCGCCCGCATCCGGGCGGTGCTGCGCATCCACTCCCTCATGCGCATGCTCGAGCAGCGGGCGCAGCTGGACCCGCTCACCGGCCTGTGGAACCGCCAACATCTCGAGCGCAGACTGCGCGAGGAGATCGAATCCAGCCGACGCCACAACCACCCCCTCACGCTGGCCCTGGCTGATCTGGACCACTTCAAACGCGTCAACGACACCCACGGCCACCCTGCGGGCGACGCTGTGCTGGAGGGGTTCGCCTCGCTGCTGACCCACAACCTCCGCTCCTGCGACATCCCCTGCCGCTACGGCGGCGAGGAGTTCGCGGTGCTGCTGCGCGACACCCCCGCAGAGGCCGCCCGGCATGTGCTCGAACGGATCCGCGAGGCTCTGGCGCACACCCGCTGGCCCAAACACCCGGAACTCCCCGTCACCTGCTCCTTTGGTCTGTGCGACGACTCCCACGTCCAGAGCAGCGATCCCGCGACGTGGATCGACGCCGCTGACCAGGCCCTCTACGCCGCCAAGCGGGCAGGCCGCAACCGCATCATCGTGGCAGGAGAGCGGCCGACGTCCAGCCGCTGAGCGCCCGCAACCGCAACCACAACGACAACGACAACCGACCACCACCCCCACGCTGCAGGACCATACCGGACGCCAAACGGGGCAAACTCTGCCGCCAACGCCGCTGACCTGCTGCAGCGAGAGACGCCGCCTCCCCTCTTCCTGAACCCCTCGATCCCGCAGGCCGATGCCTGCAGCCGATGCGCTGCTCCCTCACCCTCTTCATCTTCGCAAGCCTCCTGGCTGGAGGAGGCGTCGCGGCGTTGCACGCAGCAGGCGATCAGGGCGCAGGCGTCGTCGTCGCCACGAGTCTGGGCGCTGCGCTGGCAGCGCTGAGCGGCGCCAGCGTCGTCGCAGGTCGGCTGATCCGACGCATTGCCCCCATCAACGCAGGCAAGACCGCGGGCTTCCTGCTCATGCTCCTGCTGGGGCTGTGGTTCACCTGGCGCGCCACCGACGCCGCCCGCGACGCCAAGGATCGCCAACGGGCGCTGGCCAAGTACCAGCTGCTCGTCCGCGACGGCGAAGTGCAGGACTCCGATCGCGCCCTGCGCGAGCATCTGCAAGCAGCGGGGGTGTCCGTCGACGACCCCGCAGCCCTGGCCACGACGCTGTGGACACTGGCGGGGCTGTCCTTCGCAGCCCTGGGCGTGATGGTCTGGGCCCTGCACAAGGACAGCCTCAGCCCGCTGCCCCCGCCTCGCTCCCCTCGCCAACCCGCGCCCGCCTGAGCAGCTGGGCCACTGCCCCCCCCGCTCCCGCCAGGGCCTCCGCCTGCATGTCCGCGTGGTAGCTGGAGCGCACCAGCGGGCCGGACTCGACGACCTTGAACCCCCGGGCCAAGCCCTGCTCGCGGTAGCGCTCGAACGTCTCCGGCGGCACGAAGCGGGCCACGGGCAGGTGGTTGCGCGTGGGCTGCAGGTACTGCCCGATGGTCAGGATGTCCGTCCCGGCGCGCTCGACGACCTCGCTCATCAGGTCGAGCACCTCGTCGTCGCGCTCCCCGATGCCGACCATGATGCCTGTCTTGGTCACCAGCCCCTGCTCCTTGCAGCGGGCCAGCAGTTCGATCGAGCGGTCGTACTTGGCGCTGGGTCTGACCGCGGGATACATGCGCCGGACCGTCTCGAGGTTGTGGTTGAGAATCTCGGGCCTGGCGTCGATCACCCGCTGCAGCGCCTCCCAGTTCCCCTCGAAGTCCGGGATCAGGGCCTCGATGGACATGCCGGGGCAGGCCTCGCGCGCCCGCAGAATCGTCTCCGCCCAGATCGCTGCGCCGCCGTCGGGGAGCTCGTCGCGGTTGACGCTGGTGATGACCACGTGCCTGAGCCCCATCAGGGCCAACGACTCTGCGACCCTCCGCGGCTCGTCCTCGTCCAGCGGCTGAGGCCTTCCCGTCTTGACGTTGCAGAAGCCGCAGGCGCGGGTGCAGGTGTCGCCGAGGATCATGATCGTGGCCACGCCGCGGGCCCAGCACTCGCCCATGTTGGGACAGCCCGCCTCCTCGCAGACCGTGTGCAGGCTGTGCTCGCTGAGGATGCCCCGCAGCCGCAGATACCCCTCACCGCCGGGCGCCTTGGCCCGGATCCACGCAGGCTTGCGCTTGTGCGCAAGACGCAGCGGCGCGCCGTTGCCCAGCACCCGATCCGACAGGCTCAGCACGGGCTTGTCGAGCCGCTTGACCGGGTCCCCGCCCGCGGGCCTCGGATGCCTGGCGGACGCTGCCCCCGTGGCTCCTGGCCGCTCGCCGCTGCGCTTTGCGCTGTTCACCCCTGCAGGCTCCTCTTCGACGCACCCCCGCTTCCCTTCGCGGCGCCTCCCCGTCGTCGCCCTCCAACACACCGAGACGACATCGACTCTCCGCCCGCTCAACCATAGGGCCGCCCGTCTCGAACCGCCGCTGCGGACCGACGTAGCGCCCACTGCCCTGCGCACAGGCGTATGCTGCCGATGGAACAAACGCCTTCCGGGGGCAGGCAATCCCATAATCGGGCTCAACCCGAGGGGGCGGGCGTGTCGATCACCAGCAGCAGGCGGCGCGCTTCCGCAGTGTGGGTGAAGGATCAGACATGAGCAGGTGGACCCTCGCGTTGTCCAAGTCGCCAGCCAACGCACGCCGCCTTTCAGCCATCGCGCTGACAGCGGGAGCGATCCTGCTCGCGGGCTGCGAAGCCGACTCCTGGTTCGACCCCTCCGTCGTCGGCCGCTGGGAGCACACCCCCACCGTCGTCCCTGTGCTGGAGCGGCTGGACATCATCGAGCCTGACGACGGGGACTTCGTCGAGACCTCCCCCGTCTCCCCCGAAGATCTCATCCCCGAAGCCGTCGAGTACGAAGTCGGCCCGGGCGACCAGATCTCCATCGAGGTCTTCGACCTCATTCAGCCGGACCTGCCCACACAGTTCGACCGCCTCGTCGACGCGGTGGGAACGATCGACCTTCCCCAGATAGGCAGGATCCACGTGCAGGGGCTCACGCTGGACGAGATCCGCGAAGCCATCCGCAAGACCTTGCGCGACAAGGGCATCATCCAGGATGCGCTGGTCTCGGTGCAGCTGACCGCTCCCCGCCAACGCACGTTCAAGATCTACGGCGCCGTCAACCAGCCAGGCCGCTATCTCATCGCGGAGCCCAACTACCGCCTGCTCGACGCGATCACCGAGGCAGGCGGCGTCTCCCCCATGATCCGCAGCATCCGGATCATCAGGCAAACTCCGCTGGACGAGGCCGTCCAAGGCGCCCCAGCCGCCACGCCGAAACCGTCGCAGCAACCGGGCGCCCAGCCTGGAGGCCAGACCGATCTCCTCAAACTCATCGAGGAGCTCTCCCACCCGCCCACGGAGCCGCCGCAGGAACCCCCTGCGAAGCAGCAGCCGGACACAGGCAAGCCCCCTGCGCCTGCGGTCTTCTCTGCATCCGCACTCCACGGGCGCTCGCACGTCGCCCAGCCTGACGCGCCCCACAGGCCTTCTCCCGCTGTCGACCTCATCGACCAGCCTGCTGCGGCGCAGCAGCCCTCCCCACCAGCGGTGGAGCTCGTCGAAGACGACTCCCAACCGGAGGACCAGCCAGGCGCCTGGATGTTCCTCAACGGCAAGTGGGTGCGCGTCGTCGCTGGGAAGCCCTCCGCAGAACAGCAAGACCAGCCCAGCTCCCCCGCTGCCCCGCGCCAGCCCGAGCAGGGCCCGTCCGAGCTCGCCCCCGCCCCCGGAGCTGAACACCTCATCACCCAGCGCGTGATCGAGGTCCCCACCAAACCACTGCTCGAAGGCGCCGCTCGGTACAACGTCGTCATCAGACCGGGCGACATCATCTACGTCCCGCCGCCGCCGCAGGGCAACATCTACATAGGCGGACCAGGCATCGCCAGGCCGGGCACCTACAACCTCCCGCCCTCTGGCCGCATCACCCTGACCAAGGCCATCATCGCTGCAGGGGGTCTCAGCCCCATAGGCATACCCGAGCGGGTGGACCTGACGCGCATGGTGGGCGCCGCCCTCCAGGCCACCGTCAGGCTGGACCTGCGCGCCATCGTCGAAGGCACCGAGCCCGACGTCTTCCTCAAGCCCGATGACGTCATCAACGTGGGCACGAACTTCTGGGCCCAGCCGCTGGCTGTCATCCGCAACGGCTTCCGCATGTCGTATGGCTTTGGCTTCCTGCTGGACCGCAACTTCGGCAACGACGTCTTCGGCCCGCCGCCGACGAACTTCGGCAATCCCAACCAGTGAGCCAGCAGCCGCCGAACCCGTCGCTGCAGGCGGCGTAGAAGCCCCGATCCGTCCTGCAGCGGCGCCCAGGGCGACGGGGGGCAGGACAGGTCGACGTCAGCGCAGGGACGCGTTCACCCCATCGCAGCGCCGCATGCGGAGCTGAGTGTGAGTCAGGCTGTCGCCAATCCGTCCTACACCTCGAGCAGGCCTCAGGAGCGCGCCGCGCCCCACAGTCGCCTCTGGCCTGCGCTGAGCGCCCTGGCCGTCGCCGCGGCGTTTCTGGCCCTCTTTCACCGCTGGTTCCTCACGCAGCACCGTCTCAGTCTGGCCAGCCCCGACGACTGGGGGCACGCCTGGATCGTCCCCTTCATCAGCAGCTACGCCGTCTGGAAACAACGCGACACACTGCGACGCCTGCGCCCGGAGGTCTACTGGCCAGGGGCCCTCGCGCTGACGCTGGGCGTCCTCTGCTACTTCTACTTCGCCACGGGCCTTCCCAACCACATGCTGCAAGGGTGGTCGATCGTCCTCTCGCTCTACAGCCTCGTCCTGCTGCTGCTCGGCCCCGCCCTCACCAAGGTCCTCACCTTCCCCATCGCCTATCTGCTGTTCGGCGTGACCATCTCGGAGATGGTCATGTACGACATCACCTTCGCCCTGCAGCTGATCGCCTCCAAGGGCGCGTGGATCGCGCTGAACATCGCAGGCATCCCCACCGATGTCGCAGGCAACGTCCTCTCCATCACGGGGCGCGACGGGACCGCCATTCCCCTCGAAGTCGCCAAGGCCTGCTCGGGCATGCGCACCGTTGTCGCCTTTTACGCTTTGGGGACCGCGGTGGCCTACTTCTCCTGCCCCCGCTGGTGGCAGCGAACCGCTCTGCTGCTGCTGGTCGGCCCGATCGCTGTGGGGGTGAACATCCTTCGCGTCGCCTCGCTTGGGATGGCCAGCAGGGTCAATCCCGCCCTTGCCCAAGGGGAAGCCCACATGTTCATAGGCGTGTTGTGGCTGCTGCCTGCGCTGGGCGTCTTCATGGCCTGCGTCTGGGCCCTGAAGCGCGTCGCCCCACGCGCGCAGGACGAGGAGACCGCCGTCTCATGAACCGCGACCAGCGCCAACGAGCCTGGGCCACCGCCTTCGCCGTCGTCCTGCTCGGCGCCGCTGCAGGAGGCTTCTCCACCGTGCTGCGGGCGGCGAAGATCCAACTGACCAAACTCCCCATCCATCCCCAGAGCGGCTTGACCTTCCCCTCGCTGCCCACGGAAACCGTCTCCTGGACGCGTTACGGGCCCGAGCGCCCCCCCCTGGACGCTGAAGCGCTGGAGCAGCTGGGCACCAACAACTACATCTCCCGCATGTATGTCCGCAAGCGCCCCTTGAATCCACAACACCCCGTCCGCCTGGACCTCCACTGCGCCTACTACACAGGCACCATCGACACCGTGCCGCACATTCCCGAACGGTGCTTTGTCGGCGGAGGACTGGCCCGCTCCGCAGGGCCCTTCATCCTGCCCGTGCCGCTGGACGCGTCGCGCTTCACACCCGACCCGACGACCCCCCTCGGCACAGATCACGAGCCTGTGCTGCGCGCCCGCACCGCGGAGGGACGCCGCGTCAGACTCCCCCGGGGGATCGAGCGTCTGCAGATGCGCGTCACCGAATTCCTCACCCCTCAGGGGGAGACGGTGTACAGCGGATACTTCTTCCTGGCCAACGGCGGCGTCGTCGCCTCCGCCAACCGCGTGCGGGAGTTGGCCTTCCGCCTGCAGGACACCTACGCCTACTACGCCAAAGTGCAGATCACCAGCGCAGATGTGGACTCCCCCGAAGAGCTCACCCGACACGCCGCTGCGTTTCTTGACGAAATGCTGCCCTATATTCTCCTCAGGGTTCCCGATTGGATCGATGTCGAACAGGGTCGCTATCCCCCGCGTCCCGACAATCCAGGCGCCGTCGGCGCCGACGCGGACGCTCCGTCCGCCAAGGAGGTCTCCTCATGACGACCAAGGTCAACGCCCGGTTCGTCCTCATTCTCGCCGCTTCCATCACCATCCTGGCAGGACTGGTGGGGTTTCTGGGCTGGCAGGCCCTGACCAAGTCGGGCGAGGATTACGTCAAGCTGGGCGACGCCAAGGCCGCTGAGGGCGATTGGGAAGCTGCCCAAGAAGCCTACGCCAAGGCCGTCAACCACGACCAGACCCGCGTCGACTGGATCGAGAAGTGGGACGACGCCCTGCTGCGCACCAGGCCCGAGAGCGTCACCGAATACCTCGACCGCTACAAGCAGCACCTGCAAATCCTCCGCTCGCTGGCCGCCATCGAGGAGAACAACCCCCAGCGCTACATCGACGCGCTCGACGAGCAGTATCGACAGACCAACGTCCTGGGGGGCGTCGAGGAATGGCAGGCGCTGGAGTTCGCAGCACAGGGCGCCGTCGACAAGCTGGGCGGCGACGATGCGCCCCCCGCCCAGGGCGTCCGCAAGTATCGAGGACTGGCGGGCCTGGCCCTCATGGAGCGCATCGAACGCTCCAGCGATCAGCGCGAGCAGACGCTGGCCGACCTCCAGGCCGCCGTCCACAACGCTCCCGACGACGAAGAGGCCGCTGCAGGCCTCTTCCGCTGGCACATCGCTGAGTGGCGCAGGCACCTTCGAGAGCGCAGACCCGAGACCGCCCGCGTCGCCTGGGAAAAGTCCCAGGAGATCATGAAGGATCTGCAGCGACGCTTCAGCGACTCCCCCCGCATCCTGTTCGAGGACCTCTTGGCCAAGGCCTCCTACGCGACGACCGTTCCCCACACGCCCAAGGAGCGACGCGACGCCGTCCTTGCGCTGCAGGGCCAGGAACAGCCGCTGGTCGATCTCCTGCTGAACCTGCCCCCTGCGCGCGTCCCGTCCGACGTCGTGGACCGATTCGTCGAGCTGCACAACCTGATCCGCGGCCCCGAGGCCATCGACATGAACCTCCGCATTCTGGACCGCCTGCTCCAGGCCAGGCCTCAGGACGACCGACTCCTGCTTTCCAAAGGCGTGGTGCTGGCCAGCAAGGGCGACTACGAAGCCTCGCGCAACACACTGCAAAAAGTCGTCGACGCCCCCACCCCTCCCGTCAGCCTCGAAGGCGCCCTGCTCATCGCCCGCAAACCACGAGCCCTGCTCTACATAGGGGAGTCGCTGCTCGCCAGCTGGGATCTCGCCAAGGACGAACAGCGCAAAGCGGAGCTGTGGAAACAGATCGAGCAGACCCGCCAGCAGCTCGTCTCCCTGCTGCCCGGAGGTGAAGACGCGCCAGCGGTGCTGCAGCTGGACGGCAAGATGGCCTATGCGCAGCGTCGCTACGCTGTCGCCACGCAGAAATTCAGCGAGCTCGACAAGATCACAGGATCAAACGATCCGGAGATCCTGCGCATCCTGATCGAATCGCTCCTTCGCCAGGACCAGCTGGGCGCCGCCCGCGAGAAACTCGCGCAGCTGATCAAGCTCGAGCCAGGCAACACACGCGCCCTGCTGCGCGCCGCCTCCATCGACATGCAGCTGCGCAAGACGGACAGCGCCCGCGCGCTCTTCGAGCAGGTCCTTGCCCTGGATCCCAAAAACGACCAGGCCAGGAAACAGCTGGCCGCCCTCCAGGCAGCCACGCAAGGCAGCCAGACCGACGACCCCGTGGTCAACGCGCTCGTCGAGCTGAGCAGGATGCGGGCCAAGCCAGGCGTGACGATGAAGGACGTGCTGGCTCAGGGCGAACGCATCGCGGAGCAGCACCCCGACGACATCCGACCCAGACTCACGCTCATCAGGCTCGCTGCGGAGGACGGCGACATCGACGCCGTCACCCGCTACGTCGACCAGAGCCTGGCCCGTTTCCCCGACGATCAGCGACTGCAGGAGATCAAAGCCAGACTCGAGACGCAGGACCCCCTCCAGTTCGCGCTCCAGTCGATCGACCGCTCCGACGGGACGCCCGCGAGCAAGGAAGTCCGCAAGAGCCTGGTGTACGCGCAGTTCGGCGACCAGCAGGCCGCTGACGAAGCGCTGCAGCGGGCGATCGAGCTGGACCCGGACGACCCCGCCGTCGTCGAAGCCCAGTTTCTTCGAGCCCTGGCTGAAGAGCGATACAACGACGCCCGCGATCTGGCCGCCAAGGCGGCGAAGCTGAACCTCGACGGCGCCAACGGCCTGCTCTACGAGGCCCGCGTGGAAATGGCCCAGAACAGGCTGGACGTAGCGGAGGACGTCCTCAGGCGGGCGCTGGAGACGGCGCCGCTGTCCGCAGTGGCCCACCGACTGATGGGCGAAGTCCTCTTCCGTCAGGGCCGCGTCCAGGACGCCATCGACTCCTTCGCCACCGCCGTGAAGTACCGCCCCACCGACACCGCAGCTGTCCGCGCCTACATCGAAGCGCTGGTGCAGGTGGGCAGGCGTCGCGAGGCGCTCAAAGTGGCCCGCGACACCGTGCGCGTGACGCGTCTCGACCCCCAGCTGCTGGAGCAGTGGCTGCTGCTGGAGGAGGCTGCAGGCGATGTCGACACCGCCATCGCCGAGCGCGAGGGCAAACTCCGCCGCGCCCCCAGCGACCACAACAACGCCCTGGCGCTGATTCGGCTCTACCTCCGCACAGAACGCTGGGACGACGCAGCCAACCTCATCCAGCGACTCGAGTCCGAAGGCGTGGACACCATGGCGCTGACGATGCTCAAAGCCAGACTCCACGCCCTGCAGGGCGACGTCGCACAGGGCCGCGCCATCATCGAGCGCACGCTCGCCTCCTTGTCGCAGGATCAGCCCGACGCGACGCCCTATCTCGCTCTCGGCGAGTTTCTGCTCGAGTTCAGCACGCCTGAGGAGGCCCAGAAAGCCTTTGAAGAAGCCCGCGCCCACCAGAGCCCTGAGCGCATGGAGGCGGACCGCAGACTGGGCGACTTCTTCTTCGACCAGGGTCGCTACGCCGACGCTGTCCAACCGTACCGCAACGTCGTCGCCGCAGGCGCCGACTCCTCCAAGCACGAAGTCGCCCTGCGCCTGGCGGAAACGCTCCTGCGTCTGGCGCGCTGGGACGACGCGGAGCAGCTGCTCGCCCAGACGCCCGCGTCCAAGGAGGACGAGTTCCGCACCCTGCTGCTTCGCGCCTCCGCTGCACAAGGCAAGGGCGACGTCACGCGAGCGCGGGAACTCTACGACAAGGCGGTCGAATCCGCCCCGAACAACCCGATTCCCTTCATCCGCCGCGCGCTCTTCAACTCCACCGACCCCACGCAGTTCAACGACGTGATGGCGGACCTGAGCCAGGCTCTGGAGCTGGACCCCGCCAACGTCGCTGCAAGGGAAATCCGCGCCGCCCTGCTGCTGCAGCGAGGCCGCGTCGAGGACGCCATCGCGGAGTACGCAGGAGGCCTCGAGGCCAACCCCGACTCGGAAGAGCTCCGCCTGGGGCTCATTCACCAGCTCGAAGCCGCCGAGCGCCTCCCCGACGCCCTCGCCGCCGCCGAGGACGCCATCCAGCGCGAGCCTGACAACCCGCGGTGGCGGGTGACCGCGGGCGATCTGGCCAGCAAGTCGGGCGACTGGAGCGCCGCAGCGGAGCACTACCGTCGCGCCTACGAGCTGAACCACAACGCCGACGTCGCCCTCAAACTCGCTGAAGCGCTGCTGAACCTGGACGCCCCCGCGGTCGACGAGGCGCAGCGCGTGCTCGACGACGTGCAGACCAACGACGAAACCCGCAGCAAAGCCTTGACGCTTCGCGCCTGGGCTGCGGCGCTGGCGGAGCGCCCCGACGAAGCCAGGCAGCTGGCGATCGACGCGCTGGCCGCCGTGCGGGGCACGCCCGATCTGCTCTGGTGGTTCAGCAAACTGCCCCGGATTCTGCCCGCAAGCGATCTCGTGTCGTTCATCGACGAGCATCGCCCCCCCGCCGAAGCTGCGCCGCTGTACACCGCGCTGCGGGCCAGGCTCCTGCTGAGCGACGCCTCCAGGCGAAGCGAGCTCCGAGCCCAGTTGCTCGACGCCGCCCAGCGCGCCGACGACAACCTGGCCGTCGTGGAGATCCAGCGCACGCTTGGCATGATCAACTATCTCCAAGGCGATTACGCCGCCGCCGCCGAGGCCTTCGCCAAGGGCATCGCCGCGGGCGCCCAGGACGATTTCGAGCTCAACAACAACCTCGCCTACATCCGGGCCAACCACCTCGACGACGCTGCAGGCGCCCTGGCTCCTGCGGAGAAAGCCGTCGAGCTGGCCCCCACCAACGCTGAAGTGCTCGACACCCTGGGTGTGGTCTACCATAGATTGGGGCGGTCACAGCAGGCCAAGGTGGTGCTCCGTCAGGCGCTGAGGCACGCGACGAGCGACGCCCAGCTCGTTCCCCCGACGCTGCACCTGGCCCGGATCCTGCTGGACGAGGGAGACCGCGCCGCCGCCCGCCAACGTCTGCAGGAGGCGCAGGCGGCGCTGGATCGAACGCCCGCCCTCAAGGAGGAGCACGAGAAGGACCTGCTTGAGCTGATGCACCAGCTCGATCAAGCCGAAAGGACGAACTGAGGCGCCCTGTGCGCCGCGTCGCAGCACAGAGGCGTCGCTGCGCCCCATAACCCGCACAGCCCCATGACTGCAACATGACTCCCCCCACCCCGCCACGCCCGCTCACGCCAGGCCCCGCCAGGCCGGGCGCCCCTGCTGCGCCCGGACCTGCGAGCAGCGGTCTGAACGTCGCCATCGACCCCATCAAGGTGGTCAGGCGGCGGCTGTGGCTCTTCGTCCTCGCAGCGGTGGCGGGAGTGGGCCTGGGCGTGGCCACGCACCTGATTCTGGCGCGTCTGGCGCCGCGATACACCGCCGTCGCCACCTTCGAGTACACCTCGACCATCCGCAGCGCCGACGACGTCAGCGACACGGGCAACACCGACGAAATCGAACGCTTCATGAACACGCAGGCGTTCGTGATGACGCAGGACAATGTGCTCCAGGAGGCGCTGCAGGACCCGCGCATCCGTCAGGACACCGACTGGGTCAAGCCGTTCATCGTCAACGGCAACCTCAACCTCAACAAGGCCTTGCTCGAGCTCAAGGAGATCGTCACCGCCAGACCCAGACCCGACAGCGCCATCGTCGAGCTGCGTGTGACGACGAAAAATCCCCGCGACGCCGCCAACATCGCCAACGCCATTCAGAGCGCCTACTACAGACAACAACGTCAAAAAGCTCAGACCTTCGCCACCGACGCTGTCGAGGCCATGAGCAAGCAGCTCGACACCACACAGACGGAGCGCAGGCAGCTGGAAGCCCGCATGGCCAGGCTGATGGCAGACAACAACATCGAAAGCTGGGATGAAAGACTCGACTCCATCACCGTGCGGCTGCAGGGGCTGACCGACAAGCGGGTCAATCTCCAAGAAAACATCGCCATCATGCAGGAGCAGCTCAAGCAGTACGAGGAGCAGCTCAACGCGCCGGGAGGCGCCACCTACCCTCAGGCGGTGCACGACGAAGTCGACGCTGACCCGGTCATCGTCAAGCTGCGACAGGACATCGCCGACCTGGAGACTTCGCTCAAATCCGCCCTCCGGCGCTACGGCGACAACCATCGCATCGTCAAGCGCATCAGGCACGACATCCAGGCCCGCAACGATCAGCTCAACGCGGAGCGCTCCAGACTGCTCGACGAGCGGTTCCTGCAGCAAGTCGAGGAAACCCGCGCCAATCTCCGCAGCCTGCAACAGGCTGAGCAGGACATGACGGCCACGATCGACAAAGCGCAGCAGCGCAAGCAGGAGATCTCCCAGCTGCGCGAGGAATACTTCACGATGAAGGCCGATGCGGAGCGGCTGGCGGCCCAGGAAGAGGAACTCAAGAGCAAAATTGCCGACGAGCGCGCCCGCAACGAGCGCGACGCGAGCACCCGCATCATCAGCGTGGCCACCGCCCCCACGCCGCGTGAACGCTCCTTCCCGAAGATTCAGATCGTCGTCCCGCTGGTGACGCTGCTGACCGTAGGCGTCGTGGCGGGGGTGGTCTTCCTCCGCGAAATCCTGGAGCAGCGCATCCGCGAGCCCGCCGACCTCAAGCTCCTGCCCAAGGCCAAACTGCTGGGCGTCGTGCCGGACGTGGCGGAAGACCCCGAAGCTCCAAAGCGCTTCGCGCTGGCGGCGTTGGACGCGCCTGCAGGCGCAGTGGCGGAGTCCATTCGGCAGCTGCGCGCAGCGATCGTCAAACGCTGCGAACAGCAGAACGCCCGCACAATCCTCTTCATCCCGGGCATGCCGGGCTCGGGCGCCACGAGCGTCCTGACCAACCTCGCTGTGTCGCTGGCCTTGGCGGAGCGGCGCACGCTCATCATCGACGCCAACTTCCGCAAGCCCGCTGTGCACACGATTTTCGAGATCTCTCCCTCGCCAGGGCTGGGCGAAGCGATGCTCAACGAGCTCCCCCTCGAAGACGTCGTGCGCTCTACGTCCGTAGCCAACCTGGACGTTCTCCCCGCAGGCGCCGCGTCGCTGCGCGTCTCCGAGCGGCTGACCACCTCCGCGGTCGATCGCGTGCTCAACCAGGCTCGTGAGCTCTACGACGTCGTCCTGCTCGACGTCGCTCCCGCGATGATCTCCTCCGACGCCTTCGCCCTGGCCAGCCGATGCGACGCTGCTGCTCTTGTCGTTCGCGCCATGGGCGAAAAGCGAGGGCTGATCGCCCGCGTTCTCCACCAGCTCGAAGACATGCGGGCCACCTGCGTAGGTGTGGTGGTCAACCGCGTCGCCGCCGCTGCAGGCGGGTACCTGCGACAGAACATCCAGGCGCTGCACACCTACCACGAAGAAGGACAGGCTGCCCTGGCCAGCGAGGTCGACGACGCTTCGTCCCTGGCTTCGGTCAACGGTGAAGCCGCCGCCCGCGTCTCCGCCAACGGCGAGTCCATACCTCCCAAGGGTCGCGCAAAGAGGCGACTGCGCCTCAGGCGCAAGGCCAAGCGGCGCAGCACGCCCAGCAGCGAAGCAGACAGCGAGAGCGACACGCCGCCCACCTGATCCGCTCCCTCAAGGCGGAGGGATAGACTGCCCGCGTGACGGCTTTGCAGCCCCATCCTGTTCTGACGCCTTCCACGACGCTCGACGCCCTGCTTCCCTCGACGCTCACGCAGGAGGCCCAGGGCCCCCTCGACGCCGCTGCGCAGACCGCTGCGCACACCGTCACGAGGCTGGACATCTTCAACGGCTACTTGGGAGCGTTTGTCCTCGCCTTCGTCGTCACGCTCCTGACTACGCCTCTCATGCGACGCCTGGCGTTGACCAACGGCGTGGTCGACGTTCCCCACAGCAGCCGCAAAATGCACCGCGCTCCCGTGGCGTATCTGGGGGGCGTAGCGGTGTATCTGGGGTTGCTCGCAGCGATCGCCTACGCCTACCTTGCGCCGCGCGCGCCGCTGCTGTTCCTCTACGAACCCCATCCCACCTCGCTGCTGCAACGGCGGGACTCGCTGCTCGTGATCCTGGCGGGGATGACCGCGATCATGCTTGCGGGACTGCTCGACGATGTTGTGGGCGTCAGCCCTCGAGTCAAGATCGCAGGCATGCTCTTCGCCGCCGCCTTTCTGGCCATGGCCGACATCGGCGTGCGCGTGGCCCAGGGAGTGCTCGGCCCCATCGGCTCACTCATAGGCAACCCCGCGATGACGTGGGACGTGACGATCCCGCTCCTGGGCGCCTCTGTGCATCTCGACCTGATCTACTGGGCAGGCACGCTCATCATCGCGCTGTGTGTGCTGGGCGCCTGCAACGCCAGCAACCTGCTGGACGGCCTGGATGGTCTGCTCACGGGCGTCACCGCCATCGCCGCTGCAGGGCTGCTCTTCATCGCCCTCACGCTCGCCATGCTCGACGACGGCCCGCTGGACGCGTCGCGCATCGTCCTTTGCATGGGCCTGCTGGGCGCCACGCTGGGCTTCCTGCCGCACAACTTCCGCCCCGCCTCCATCTTCCTCGGTGACGCAGGCTCGCTGCTGCTTGGATTCGTCGCCATCGTGCTTGTGCTTTCCCTCGGCGACACAGGCAGAACGTCCCTGGTCGTGGCGGGTCTGCTGATCTACGCGCTTCCCATCATCGACACGAGCTTGGCGATCGTCCGCCGACGCATGGCTGGCCAACCCATCTTCTCCGCGGACAAACACCATCTGCACCACATGTTGGCGCGTCGCGTGGGCGTGGTGGGGGCGGTCTTCAGCCTCTACGCCATCGCCGCTGCCTTTGCTGGCCTGGGTGTGCTGGTGAGCCTCGGCCGCGCGCGTCTCGCCTACGCCATCGCCCTGACGCTGGCCGCCTATATCGCCGTCACCGCGGTGAAGATGGCCAGGCGGCGTGTGGAGCAGGAAGCTGCGGAGCAGGAGGCTCTGCCGCCCAGCCCAGCGGGCGCCCCCACCGCTCCAGCAGCGGACGGCGCGCCCCTGACGGAAGAGGAACCCGCAGCCCCCCGTCTGGTCTGAAGCAACCTCGTTTCGCACCTGTCCAACAGCAAGGAACACCGCTCGTGTCCACCACGCCCAAGCGATCCCTTCTCGACGAGTTTCGCGCCGCCCGGGCGCACGGCAACGAGCGCGTCCTGGCGACAGCTCACCTCGGAATCAAGCGATTCTTCAACCTCGACGCCGCCGCCTACCGCGACGCGGTCGACAAGGGCGGGCTCGACAGCCGCACCAAGGAGCTGCTGGGGCTGGTCGCCTCGCTGACGCTGCGCTGCGACGACTGCGTCGCCTACCACCTGGACCGCTGCGTCGAGGCGGGCTGGTCGGAGAAGGAAATCGAGGACGCCCTCTTCGTCGGGCTCGTGGTGGGGGGCTCGATCGTCATCCCGCATCTGCGCCGCGCCCGCCTGGTCCTCGACGAGCTGCTGACGGAACAGCGACGCGCGCAGCGATAAGCGCCGCTGCGCGGCGCGTTGTCCTCGCGAGGCTGTTGCAAGACCCTTTCAGCGAAGGGTGGCGGAGGTGTAGGGGAGCAACCCCAGATACCGCGCCTGCTTGATGGCCCGGGCGATCCGCCGCTGCTGCTGCGCGTTGGCGCCGACGCGCTTTCTGCCGTAAATCTTCCCGTTGGGGCTCATCAGCCTGCGGAGCGCGTCGATGTTCTTGTAATCGACGTACTCCACGCCCTTGCCGCTGACGGTGATGAACGGGGGCGTCTGCTTCCGCTCGCTTCGCTGCATGGTCTGTCCTCCGCCTTGGACGCAACGGCTCGGAAGCGCCCGCCTCCGAGCGACGAAGAAAAGGGATCGGATCCGCCTCGCCCGCAGCCGCCCGTTGCGGCCTGCGTCGAGCGGCGCGATGGTAGGCAGGGCGCCTCGGGCGGAACAGCCCGCCGCCTTCCTCGCTGCGCACACGTCCCTCCCCCTGCGCCGTCACCAGGAACGGGTCAACACCGCCTCCGCCAGCTCCAGCAGCGCAGCTCTGCTTGGCCCTGCGGGACAGGGGAGCGTCGCCTGGGCCTGTTCGACGCATCGCCTCGCTGCTGCCTCCGCATGCTCGATCGACCCGGTCTCCGCTAGCGCCTGGCGCATCGCCCGCCTGACCGTCTCTCCCGTCTTGTCCCCCAAGGCTTGCTTCAGCAGCGCAAGCGTCCCTCTTCTTCGCTCTTCCGAGGCGATGCGAAGGTGGTGAATGACCGGCAGTGTGAGTTTGCCCTTGGCCAGGTCCCTTCCCAGGGTCTTGCCGACGACGCGCTCCTCGCCCGTCAGGTCGAGCAGGTCGTCGCGGATCTGGAACGCTGTTCCCACCAGTTCGCCGTAGCGCTTCGCCGCGGCAGCCTGTTCCTCCGAGGCGCCCGACGCCCAGGCCCCCAGCTCGCAGGCAGCCCCCACCAGGGAGCCCGTCTTGCGCTCGATGATGGCGAAGTACGTCGCTTCGTCGAGGTCGAAGTCGCCTCGGTGGCGCAGCTGGAGCAGCTCGCCCTCGCAGACCCGCCCCGTCGTCTGCCCGATGCGCAGGGCGGGGACGCTCGAGGGGAGCGTCGAGCAGAGATGAAACGACCGGGAGATGAGGTAGTCGCCCAGGATCACCGCTGTCTCGTTGCCGCACAGCTGGTTGATCGAGGCGCCCTTGCGGCGGGTGACCGCTTCGTCGAGCACGTCGTCGTGCACCAGCGTCGCCAGATGCACCATCTCCACGACCGCAGCGATGACGATGAGGTCCTCGCACAGCGGCTGCTCGGGCTCGTCCGCGAAGGCGGCGCCGCTGAGCAGCGCCAGCGTCGGCCGCAGCATCTTGCCCTGATAGCCTTCGAGCCGTCGGCACAGCTCCTGCACCGCGGGGAGCTCCGATGCGATCCAGCGCTCCATGACGCTGCGGACCCGCTGCAGGCCCTCTTCGACCAACGGCGGCGCCTGGCTGAGCAGTCCAGCAGCCGCTCCGGGTTGGGTCTGGCTGTATGCGGTCATGACGGCCCGCCTTCGACGCCCCTGCAGGGGGCGCCAGCGCCTCCTCAGGGCTCCGCGACGATGTAGCAGATCCAGCCCGCGTCGGGCTCGCCCCGCGTCACCTCGGTGAACTCGCCGTTGCCTTCGCCCGTCTCCTCGTCCGCTCCCTCCCAGTAGATGCGCGACCGGGCGAAGCCCGCCTCGGCGAGCAGCTCGCGGATCTCGGGCAGCGTCCACAGCCGCCAGTGGTAGCTGAAGGCGTTGCGCATCTCCGAGCCGTCGCGAAACCGGAAGTGGATGTTGCACTGCAGATCGCCCGTGATCGGGTCGTAGTCCGCCTGGTCCCAGACGTAGTCGAAGTCGTCGTCGACCTCGCGCACCTCCTCCATCACCTCGAAGGCCTCGTAGCCGCCGTAGCAGTCGAGGAAGAACAGCCCCGAGGGACTCAACGCTCCGCGGACCGACTCGAAGTACGCCCGCAGACTCGCGCGCTCCTTGAGCAGCCAGTAGGAGAAGTTGAAGGCCAACACCGCGTCGACCCGCTCGGTCTTCACCGCAAGCACGTCCTCCTGCAGCAGCGTGAGTCGGCTCTGCTCGTCTTCGCTGAGCTTGGGGACGTTGCGCGCCCTGGCCCAGTCGAGCACCTCCGGGTCCAGATCGACGCCTATGGCCCGGTTGTCGTCCCTGCGCCTCACCCAGGCGCAGCAGAGCTGGGCTGTGCCGCAGAAGTCCTCACGAATGCGCCGTGGCGTTCTGCCTCGCAGGGCGCGAAACGTCTGGTCGATGAACTCGACCTCGCTTTCGACGTCCTGCACGGACAGCTCGTACAGCCTGTGCCGATCAGCCCGCTGGGCCATGGTCAGCTTGGCGCGCCTGCGCGAGCTGACGCCGCGCAGCGCCTGTGTGGTGCGCTTCTTGCCCTTGTTCCTGGAGCGCGTCGTCATGGAGCGAGAGTGTACGCTGCACGCGCCCCTGCAGCACAGCGTCAAGGCGCGCAACGGTAGACTGCTGTTCGTGCCCGCAGCCAAGCCCCCTGCCGCTGACAAGGCTGCTTCGCGCCGCATTCGCTGGCGCCGCTGCGCAGGCGCCCGCTTGGTCCGGGCGGACTGGCTCGACGCCGTCCAGACGCTCGATCCCGCCAGCGTGGACCTGCTCTACGCTGACCCCCCCTTCGCCACGGGCCGCAGACTGCGCAGCGGCGGCGCCAGCTTCGACGACCGCTGGCCCAGTCTGGACGCCTGGCTCGATTGGCTGCGGGTTCGGCTCGAAGCGACGCTGCCCGCCCTTGCGCCAGCGGGGGCGATCCTGCTCCACTGCGACTGGCGCACCAGCCACCGCGTGCGGGTCCTGCTGGACGAGCTGGTCGGCGAGCGGGGCTTCGTGAACCACCTCGTCTGGGCCTATGGACTGGGGGGCTCCTCGCCCAGGCGCTTCGCCCGCAAGCACGACGACATCCTCTACTACAGCCTGGACCCGAGCCGCTGCTACTTCGACCCGCCCCTGGTCCCCGCCACGAGCCGCCGCATGCACGGCCGGCGCAAGAAGGCGACGGACGTGCTGACGATTCCCGCGCTCAACAACATGGCCCGCGAGCGCGTGGGCTATCCGACGCAGAAGCCGCTGGCGCTGCTGGAGCTGCTCATCCGGGCCTGCTGTCCGCCAGGCGGGCTGGTGCTGGACCCCTGCTGCGGCTCGGGGACGACGCTGGTGGCGGCGCTGCGCGCGGGCAGGCGGGCTGTGGGCTGCGACGTCGGCGCCGAGGCGGTCGAGCTGACCGCGCGCCG
>CAYPBL010000023.1:0-24883 GCA_964408965.1 uncultured Phycisphaeraceae bacterium
GCGGTACCTTGCGCTATGGCGAGTCAGATCCCGCTTGACGAGAAGATCGTCGGCTCCGCGATCACCTTCGACGACGTCCTGCTGATCCCCCGCAGAAGCGGCGTGCTGCCCGCGGAGGCCGACACCTCCACCAGGCTCACCCGATCCATCGAGCTGCGCATTCCCCTCGTCTCGGCGCCCATGGACACGGTGACCGAGTCGGCCCTGGCTGTCGCGCTGGCCCAGGAGGGCGGCGTGGGGGTCGTCCACAAGAACCTCTCCATCGAGGCCCAGGCCCGCGAGGTGGAGAAGGTCAAACGCTCGGCCCACGGCGTCATCACCGACCCGCTCACGCTCGGCCCCGAAGACACCGTCGGCGACGCCAAGAAAGCCATGGCCAGGCACAACGTCTCGGGCTTCCCCGTCACCGAGGACGGCGGCGTCGACAGACGGGCCAAGGGCAAGGTGCTCGGCATCATCACCCGCCGCGACCTCAAGTTCACCGAAAACGACGCCACGCCCGTCAAGGCTGTCATGACCTGCGACAACCTCGTCACGGCCCCTGCCGGGACGACGCTGGAGCAGGCCAACCAGATCCTCAGCAGAAACAAGGTCGAGAAGCTCATCCTCGTCGACGACCGCTTCCACCTGGCGGGGCTGATCACCAGACGCGACATCGACAGACTGACGCAGTTTCCCAGGGCCTGCGTCGACGACCAGGGCAGGCTCCGCGTCGGCGCCGCGGTGGGCGTGCGGCAGCTGGAGCGCGTCGAGGCCCTCATCGCCGCTGACGTGGACTTCGTCGTCGTCGACACCGCCCACGGCCACAGCGAGAACGTGCTGGCCACGGTCAGGGCGATCAAGGAGCAGTGGGCCATCGACGTGGTCGCGGGCAACATCGCCACCGCCGAGGCAGCGAAGGACCTGATCGAGGCTGGCGCCGACGCTGTCAAGGTGGGCATCGGGCCGGGCTCGATCTGCACGACCCGCGTGGTCACGGGCGTGGGCGTGCCGCAGATCACCGCGGTCCTGCAGGTCGCGGCGCAGGCCCAGCGGACCGACACGCCGGTGATCGCCGACGGCGGCGTCCGCCAGAGCGGCGACATCGCCAAGGCCCTGGCTGCGGGGGCCTCGTCGGTGATGCTCGGCTCGCTCTTCGCCGGCCTGGACGAGTCGCCCGGCGAGCTGGTCATCAGCCAGGGGAGGCGGTACAAGACCTACCGCGGCATGGGCAGCGAAGGCGCCATGTTCGCCGGCTCCGCTGACCGCTACGGCCAGGGCGAGCTGGCGGGCGACAACAGCGGCGCGGCGCCCAAGTTCGTCCCCGAAGGCGTCGAAGGACTGGCGCCCTACCGCGGACCGCTGGCGGAGTTCGTCTACCAGCTCGTGGGCGGGCTGCGCAGCGCCATGGGCTACCTGGGCTGTTCGACGATCGAGCAGCTGCGCCGCGAGGCGCGCTTCTGTCAGGTCAGCGCCGCCAGCGTCGTCGAGAGCCATCCGCACGACATCCGCATCACCAAGGAGGCGCCCAACTACATGGTCGAGGCGCGCGGCGAATAGACGCGGCGCAGCGGCGACTGCCTACACGTTGAACAGGAAGTGGCACACGTCGCCGTCGCGAAGGACGTACTGCTTGCCCTCCACGCGCAGCTTGCCGGCTTCGCGGACGGCCTTCTCGCTGCCCAGCGCGACAAGGTCCTCGACGCTGTAGACCTCCGCACGAATGAAGCCCCGCTCGATGTCGCTGTGGATCCTGCCGGCGGCCTCCGGCGCCGTGGCGCCCTGGCGGACGGTCCAGGCCCGCACCTCCTTGGGGCCTGCGGTGTAGAACGACTGCAGGCCCAGCAGCGCGTACAGCGCCCGGGCCAGGGCCCCGATGGCCGGCTCAGCCAGGCCCAGGCCCTGGAGCATCTCCGTGCGGTCGGGCTCGTCGAGCTCGGCCAGCTCCGCTTCGATGGCGGCGCACAGCGCCAGGGACCGCATGCCCTGCGCCGCTGCGGCCTGTTGCACCTGCTGCGCGTGCGGCCCTTGGCCCTGCAGGTCGTCCTCGGCGACGTTGGCGACGAAGAGCACGGGCTTTGCGCTCAGGAGGCCCAGCTCGCGCACCGCCCGGGCGCGCTCGGGCTTGTCCAGGGCGCCCTCAGCGGCGAGGGCCCGCACGGGCCTGCCCTCGTCGAGCGCAGGGGCCAGCGTCTCCAGCGCCTCGAGGCGCGCAAGCGCCGCTGGCTCGCGCGAACGCGCCGAGCGCTGGGCCCGCGGCAGCGCGTTCTCCACCACCTGCAGGTCCGCCAGGATCAGCTCCGTCTCCAGCGCGTCGATGTCTCGTGCAGGCGATGGCTCGGCGCCGGCGGCCTCGAAGCAGCGCACGACGTGGCACAGGGCGTCGACCTGCCGGATGGCGCCCAGCGTCCGCTCCGCGCCCGCCTGCCCCGGCGCAAGGCCAGGCGTGTCCACCAGCTGCAACGTCGCTGGGACCACCTTCTGCGTGGGGACGATCGAGGCGATGCGCTCGAGCCTGGGATCAGGGATGGCTGCGACGCCCGCGACGGGCTTGCCGCCCTCCGCCTGCGGCGCGTGGGCAGGGCCCACCAAGGCGCGAAAGAGCGCGCTCTTGCCGACATACGGCAGACCCACGACGCCGACTTCCATGCGCACAGCTCCTTGGATGGTCCGCTGGGGACCCGAGGCAGAAGATAGGCGCAGCGGCCACGCCGTAGCATGCGCAGGCCATGAAGGCCAGACCCGCGGCGCAGCGTGACGACGGGACGCCATCGCTGGCGCCGCCGCTTGCGCGACTGGTCAGAGCGGCGCCAGGCGGCGCAGCTGTCGTCGAGGCGCTCCGGGCGGGCCGCTGGGCGGCGGGGCCCGTCGTCGTCAAGCGGGACGGCGCCAGGCTGACGGCGATGGGCGAGCTGACCACGGCCCAGCGCCTTCACGTCGCGGTGGTCGTCAAGCGGGCGCCCGCTTCGCCCTTGCGACAGCTGCTGGGGGCGACGCCGCTGCGCAGGCAGTGGCGGGGGGCGCGCAGGCTCGCCCGGGCGGGGGTGAACGTCGCGGCGCCGCTGGCCCTGGGCGCAGGAAATGGCCTCGAGACGCTGCTGCTCGAGCGCGTCGAGGGGGAGGACCTCATCCAGCTGCTCGCCTGCGCCAAGGAGCGCGGATGGCGGGGGCCCGCTGCGCTGCGCGCAGCGCAGGCTGCGGTCAACGCTGCGGCGCTGACGCGGCGCATCGCCTGCGCAGGGCTCTTCTTCCGCGACTGCAAGGCCTCCAACATCGTCGTGGACGGGGAGGACCGACTGTGGCTGGTCGACACCGAGGGCGTCAGGCCCGCCCCGCTTGCCGGCGGGGCGCAGCGGGCGCAGGAGCGCATGCTCCTGGCGCTGCTCAAGGAGGCTGTGGGGACGCGCCTGCTGCCGAGCCGATCCGCTCTGTGGCGGGCGCTGGGGGCCGCGATGACGCAGGGTGCGACCAGGGCGCAGAAGAAAGCCCTGTGGCGCAAGCTCGCGGTGCAGCTGCGACGGGCGGGCGATGTGCGGCCTCGGGTGGATCCGCGCCGCTGAGCGCTGTTCGCCGATCGCGGGGGCCTCAGCTTCCCCAGTTCCCCAGGACGGCGAAGAGGTCGTTCGGCCCGACGGCGCCGTCGCCGTCCGCGTCGGCGAGGCACGGGTCCAGCGGCTGGCTTGGACACACCCCCCAAGCGCCCAGGACGGCGAAGAGGTCGCCCGGCCCGACGACGCCGTCGCCGTCGGCGTCGCCTGCGCGGGGCAGCGCCGCGACTGCCAACAGGTCGAGCCAGGCCTGGGCCTGCCTGGCGGCGCCGCGGCTGGACTGGTGGCTGGGGTCGTTCATCTGGCCGTCGGCGACGCGGTCGAGGAAGCGGCCGAGTCGCTCGTCCCGTCCGCCGTCGACGGCCACGGCGCCCAGGGCGTCGGCCCGCTCGAGAAAGCCGTTGTTCCAGAAGGTGAAGAAGAGTCGCGCCTCGACGCCCGGGACGCCCGTGGGGTTGAAGGCGCCGTCGCCGACGAGGGCGATCTCGATGTCGGGCCTTCCCAGACGCAGCTGGGCGACGTATTGCTCCATGTCCTCGAGGGTGGAGTTCTGCTGGGCCGGCGCCAGCAGCGCAGCGTCGACGCTGAGGGTCTGGGCCATGAGGCGGGCGGCGCCGGGGATCTCGTCCTCGAGGTGGTCGCGGTAGCCGTCGCCTCCTGCGCCGAAGGTGGTCAGGACCAGGCCCGGCTTGTCGGGCGCATAGGCGCTGAAGCCGAGCATGACCACCGGTCCAGGGCCTCCGCCGCCAGCGTTTTCCACCGTCACGCCCCGCCACGATCGCCCGTCTGCGCAGGGCGGCAGGTCGTGCTCGATCCACGTGAAGGCCCACGGGCCGAACCGCAGGACGTCGCCCGCTGCGGGAGAGCCCGCCAGCTCCGTCGCCAACAGCACGTCCGCCAGGCCGTCGCCCCGATCGGTGATCGACTCGACCACACTGACGCTGTGCCTTCCCGCAAGCAGGCCGTACACCGCGTCGCCGACGCGCACGTTCGCCGCTGCTTGGGCGTCGATCGTCAGCAGCGTCTTAGGGATCGATGAGCCGTGCAGATAGTGCGGCGACTGGACCGTCTGGGCGTCGTCCTGGGCGCGGAAGATGTAGCTGAAACGCTGGGTGTCGAGCCAGACGGGCGTGGTGGCGTGGTTGGTCGACTCAGGGTCGCTGTCGCTTGGGGCGCTGACCGCGTGGACGAGGGTGTTGGCGGAGCCTGGGTACTGCAACAGGACGACGCCTGCGCGCATTGGCTCGGCGCAGTCGAGGCCGGGCTCAGGGCGGGCCAGCGCGCGGAAGAAGCCGCCCAGCGTCACGCCCGCGACGGTTCCCGGTCCGCGGTCGCGGCTGCTCACGCTGTTTTGGCCGAACCTGCTGAAGTCGCTCGTGGAGAGGTTGATCGTCCCCTGCTGCAGCGGCGGATCGGGCTTGAAGGAGAAGCCCCACCAGGAGCCGACGCCGACGGGCGCCAGCGGCGGTCGCAGCAGCCAGCCCACGACGTCCTGCGGACGGTCCTGCACAAAGCCATGGGCGTAGCTCTGGGAAAAGCCGTGGTCGCTCGAGATGCGGGCGACTCTGCTGTTGCCGTGGACCAGGGCACGGATCTGCTTCGTGAAGCGCCCCGTGGCCAGCTGGCGAACGAGCGGGGCGCGATGGGGCGTCACAGGCGGACGCTCCCACACGATGGGCAGCGGACTGCGCGAAAGTCCATGCTCGTCGTAGGGGGAAATGTGCGTCCAGTCGCCGACGATCTGGACGCCGGCGGCGCGGTCCAGGAATCGTCCGCCAGCGGCGCGATCGAAGAGCAGGACGCTTTCCTCAACCACGGGGTCGCCTGGTCCGTGGCCTGCGGTCGAGCCGTAGGCTGTGGCGAAGAGCGCGCCAGCCAGGCCGTCGAGGGCGCCTCCTGCAGCGGTGGTGTCGAGGAAGATCGGCGCCAGAAAGGCATCGCTGTTCTGCAGGGCGGCGAAGTCGTCGTCGGTGATCGGCGCGTCGCGCAGGACGATGGGGCCGATGTCCCCCTGCAGCGACGGAGCGGCGCTTCCTGGAACAGCCCCCACCGTCAGGCCGGGCGCCGCTGTGAAGTCCGGGCAGGGCCCCCACGAGCCCAGCAGCAGGAACAGGTCGTTCGTGTCGACCGAGCCGTCGCTGTTCAGGTCCGCGGGGCAGGCGCCCTGACAGGGGCCGAAGGAGCCCAACAAGGCGAACTGGTCGCTTGGCCCGACGACGCCGTCGCCGTCGATGTCCGCCTCGCAGGTGCGGGCGCCGAGATTTTGCCCTGCCCAGCCCGCGGGAGCAGCGCGATCGAGGCGCAGAGGCCCGGCGCCGCTGGCGGCGCGCAGCGTCAGCTCGCCTCTCTGCCGATCCCACGACAACGCCAGCAGCAGACGCTCTGCAGGGTCCACGGTGAGCGGCGCCGACAGATCGACGCGCTCGTTTTGACGAAAAACGACAGCCTGCACGGCGCCGTGGCGCACACGCAGCTCCACCACGGCTGGGACGGTGAGGATGTCCACGTCTGCGGTCGAAGACGCAGCAGCGGGGTAGGCCTGCACGAGCAGCGTCCACGACGCATCACGCAGCGCCGGCGGCGAAGCGGTTGTCACGATGGCGCAGTCGGGCGAGGAGCAGCGCCATGCGCCGGCGCGGGCCTGTCCGACCAGGCTCAGGATGGTCGCAGCGACCAGGAGCGGTGTGTGTTTCGCCATGCAGTGTCGACGCATGCAGCCAGTCCCTGTGCAGGGGAAATGTCGCAGAGCCGCGCTTCTCGTCTTCCAGTCAGCCTTCCAGCAGGTCCAGCAGGTTCGCAGCAGGCTGGGACGTCATGGGCATCCGCCCCAGCTTCCCAGGAGCATGAAGAGGTCGCCCGGACCGACCGAGCCGCTCTGGTCGACGTCCGCAGGACCCGGGCCGCTGCCCCAGCTTCCCAGGAGCAGGAAGAGGTCGCCCGGACCGACGGCGCCGTCGCCGTCGATGTCCGCAGGGCAGGGGGGAACGTCGCCGACAGCGCCGCTGACGACCACCGCAAAGCCCTGCGGGCCCACATTGACCGAGGCGGCGGAGACGCGGAACGTCCAGTCACCCGTTTCGGGGGAAGGCAGGTGGATCTGCTCGACGGTGTTGCGGTCGTCGAAGGCGCCGCCCGGGACGCTGGTCCTGGCGGCGGGGTCGAAGACGTTGCCCTTGTAGACCACGCCGCTGGGGGAGACAGCCTCGAGGTCGAGGTTGTTGACGGTCGCCACCGCGGCGCCCAGCGTGGCGGGGGGGTCGGTCCAGACCAGCGTTGCGCGCAGCGGCTCCGCAGCGTCGAGGACGCGAAGCTGCGTCGACCACTGGGCGCCTGTCGTCAGAGCTTGGGGGTCAGCGTGGCGGATGTCGAAGACGCGCAGCGTCCTGCTGTCTCCGGTGAAGAAGAGCGCGTCGTCGAGCTTGAGCAGGCCGAAGCCTTCGTTGTTGTTGGGCCAGGTGTCGTTGGATGTGGAGGGGACAGCGGTCATGTTGCTTGCAGCGTTGAGCAGCGTGGCCCGCAGCAGCGCGCCGGAGGGGACGAAACTGTCAGCTGGGGTGGCGGCGCCTGTGGGGTAGAAGCCGTCGGTGAAGTACTGCCTGGCCAGCAGAGCGGCGCCCGCCGCTGCAGGGGCTGCGAAGGAAGTGCCGCTGCCGGAGGTGACCGCGGTGTCGTTGAGAATGCCCGGGCCGCGGATGGAGATCCCCGGCGTAAAGAGCTCGGGTTTGCGTCGGTTGTCGCTGGTCGGGCCGTGTCCTCCCGAGCCGATGGCGTTCTGGCTGGGGGTGTCGAAGGAGGCGCCCACAGCCAGCGCGTTCTTGGCGTTCTCAGGCGTGCGCAGCGTCAGCTGATTGGTGATGGCGAAGACGACGACGTCGTCTTCGTTGGCCCAGGTGAACTCGTCGACGGCGCGGGCGAAGCCGTTGTAGGAGGTGTCGCCGTCGTCGCCCCAGCTGTTGGTGTGGACGCGGGCCCCTTGACTGTGGTGCAGATCGAACCGAGCCAGAAGGTCAGCCTCCTCCGCGGCGCCGGGAGGGGAGGAGCCGCCTGGCAGGAAGTTGTACACCAGCTGGCTGTCGTAGGCGACGCCGCGCAGATCGTCAGCGGCGCCCGCGTCGCCCACCGCTGCGCCCGCGACGAGCGTGCCGTGGAAATCCTGTCCAGGGGTCGTGTTGTATTGCAGGATCTTTCCAGCAAAGGCGACGTGGGTCTGCTTGATCTGCGTGTCGATGATCCCGAGGATCTGGCCTGCGCCGGTGACGCCATGGTCGTGCACGGGGGTGAGCGTGGCCAGGCCCGATTGCACGATCGCCCGCTGGGTGATGTCGCGCAGCGTGACCTCGGGGGCCTCAGCCACGTAGAGCACGCTGTCGAGCGAGGCGATGGCCAGGGCGCGGTCCACCGGCGCCTCGACGCGCAGATGCGCGTGCTCGCCCGTGGTGCGGAGCACAGCGGGTCGTGCGCCCGTGAGGCGTTCGACAGCGCGGGCCGCTGCAGCGGCGTCTGCTCCTTTGTACAGGAAAATGTCGATCAGCTCGCGGCCGTGCGCCTTCAGCGCCTGGCGGTAGGGCGAGAGGCGCGTTCGCTGGCCGAGCAGGGGATCGAGTTTGTAGACGGGCTCGTGGGGCCCCACCCAGCGGACGAAGGGCAGCTGCGCGCCGCCCGGCCAGGCGCGCATGCGGGCGAGGAAGGCGTGTTCGGGCAGGTAGTCCTCCAGCGTCACCCCCAGCGCCGCCAGACGCTGACGCTCGCGCTCGGTGAGCGGGCCGATGGTCTGGATGATTCTGCGGACGGCTGTCTTGCGCGCAGGCTCGGGGAACATGCGCGCAAGGCCCGCGGCGCCTCGACGCGAGGTGTCGAGCGTGACGCTGTTGAGCAGCAGTTTCTGGGCGAAGGCGGTCGGCGCGGTCGCAAGGGCGAGGCACAGCGCCAGCGACGCTGTCAGGAACACACAGCGGGGACGGATGTGGTGCAAGCTCATGGCGCAGCGGCGACCTTTCTGCACAGGGGCGACGCGCTGACTGCGTCTCGAGGCGTGGGCGCAGTCAGCGGCAGCAGGGAACCATGCCCCGCAAACGTCCTCGAGGCAAGTCGAAATCGCGCGGAGCGAGCCAAGTGGTCCGTTGCGTTCCGCCTGCCCGACCCCTACAGCCCATAACGCAGCTCCGCGGGGACGCGCGCCGTCGGCAGGGGGTCAGCGAGGCTCCGGCGCAGCCTCGAACAGCCGCTGCGCAGCCTCCGCATAGAGCGTTCGCAACAGCGGCGTGGGCAGTTGCATGCCTCGGAGCGCCGGAGCGGACATGCTGTCGAAGCGCGTGGGGTCGACCATCGACAGATCCGGGTCCGCGATGGGGCTTTCGCCCTCGTAGTCGGTCTCGAAGAGCGTGCGCAGCGCGTAGTAGCGGCTGGCGTAGAGGTCGAAGGCCTGGCGCTCGTCGCTGGCCAGATGGCCCATGCCCCGTTCGCTGTGGTCGTCCTGGAAGTGCTCGTCGGTGGTCACGATGTCCGAGCCGAAGAGGACCCGTCCCCGCCAACGCTCGAAGAACTCCAGCAGCCTGCTGCGGTTGTGTCGGGAGAGCTCGCGCACCATCCACTTGGTCGCGGAGGTGTCCAGATGCAGATTGGGGTGGGCTTCGAGCAGGCTGTCGAGGAAGTCCAGGTCCTCGGGCCAGCCGCCCATGTGCGCCGCGATCCAGGGAACGGGAAAGCGGTCGAGCAGCTCCCGCAGCGGGGTGTACTGGTCGAGCTTGGCCCCGTAGCGCGAGGCGTCGGCGTACTTGGTGGCGAACCAGGTGTCGGGGTCGGCCACGTGGGTCATGAAGCGCATGCCGAGGGAGGCGGCCAGCTCCATGGCCCGCAGCGACCAGGAGCTGTCGAGACGGAGCAGACCAGGTTCGCCCGCCTCCTCAGCGTAGTCGACGGCCCGAGGGGCGGCCCAGAACTTGGCGATGCGGGATCCCATCTCGTGAAAGGCCTGAATCGCCTCGAGCCTGCCTTCGGTGAAGGCCCACACCCGGTCCCTGGCCCGGAAGTCGGGGACCGCGATGAACTCCACCGTCTCGCCCAGAATCGTCTTGACCTCCGCAGCGTGGGGCAGCGGCGTCATGGAGAAGACCCGTTCGACGCCGAAGAGCCTGCGAACGCGGTCGAAGAGCTCCGCTGCGCGCCGGCCGTTGATGTGCGTGTGGATGTCGGTGATGGGCGCAGGTGGGGGGCCCAGCCGCTGGGCCTCGCGGGCGTAGTCCAGCCCGAGCCTGTTGGCGGGGGTGGGTGTCCGGCTGGCGTGGACAGCTGTTCCGGGGCAGGGGGGGTCGCTGGCGCTGACGGTGTTGCGGTCCATGGCGATGCCCATGGTACGGGCTGGGCGCGTTCTGCGAGGCGGTAGCGCCTGTGCGCTTGCCCACAGATCGTGCACAGAAGGTTCAGGATGGGTGTCGTGTGGAGTCATATGTTGCAGAATGGGGCAGCATGGGTTATGGTGGGGTCACAGGTCGGTCGATAACAGCGGGGACCCATGCGTGCTCTTCCTTGGGCAATACGAACACAGCTTCGACGACAAGGGCAGGATCGCCATTCCCAAGGCGATCCGGGACGCGTGGGACGTCGAGCGGGATGGGCAGGCGTGGTGCGCGGTGCCATGGGTGGGAGGGGTCATCAGGCTGTACACGGAGAAGGGTTTCCAGGCGCGGGCGGGCATTGGCCAGCCCACGCTCACGCCCGACCCCGTCGAGGCGGAGCTGCGGGCGACGCTCTTCGGGCTCTCCAGCCGCATCGAGCCCGACGCTGCGGGCCGCATCCGCGTGCCGGAGGAGATGCGGCGGCTGACGGGGCTGGGGAGCGAGGTCGTGCTCGTGGGCGCGGGGGACTGGCTGGAGATTCGCGACCGGGCCCAGTGGAGCCAGTCGAAGCGGAAGCGGCTGGAGGCGCTTCCCGAGGTGATGGCTCAGTTGGAGCGGCGCCGTCGAGGCGATCGGGGCGCCCAGGACGTCACGCCCAGCGACGGCTGCGCGTGAGCGATTGACGCCCAGGCGTCGGCTTGCAGCGGGCCAGGCAGGGATGCGGGCCCCTGGAAGACCTCCTGTGCTGGCGGGTCGGGCTGCCCACCGGTCGACCCGTCAGCGTCGACAACCGAATGTCGCCGCGGGGTGGGAACGGACTCCCGTTCGAGCCTTCATCGGCCTGGTCCTGCGCACGGACGCGCGCCGCGTCAGGGCTGTCGGCGCCCAGGCCTCGCCGACAGTCTCGGCCGGAAGGACGAATGGCATCGGACGCTCCGCGACAGCGCAGCGCCCAGCGGGAACCAGGGATGGCTTCCGCTGGGCGCTTTTTTTCCGCACGGGCGTCGCTGCAGCGTCCGACGCGCACCCCCCACAGCGTACAGTGGCCGCGGCGCATGGCCCTCGGCTCGATCATCCTGGCTGCACTGGCGGCGCTGACGCTGGCGCTGGCGGGACACAACGCGATCGCAGCGTGGCGCGTCTGGCGGGCGACGCATCCCAGGCCCAGTCTGCGCGACGGGCTCGCCCTGCCGCTTCCCGATCCCCCGCCCAGCGTGTGCATCGTGGTTCCAGCGCACAACGAGGAGCAGGTGATCGGCCGCTGCGCCAGGTCCATCGCCCAGTTGGACTATCCCGATGTGCGGGCCGTCTTCGCCCTGGACCGCTGCACCGACGGCACAGAGGCTGCGCTGCGGGAGGCGATGGCGGATGCCTCGATCGCGTGGGACGTGGTCCGCGTCGACTCCTGTCCCGATCCGTGGCAGGGCAAGCCCCATGCGGTGTGGCAGGGGCTGAGTCGCTCTTCGCTTGCGCAGGACGCGGCGCTGCTGCTCTTCGTGGACGCGGACACGTGGTTCGAGCCTGCGGCGCTGCGGGCGGCGGCGGCGCTGCTGTGCGATCGATCGCTGGGGCTGCTCAGCCTGCTCAGCACCCTTGAGGAGCGCACGTGGTGGGAGCGGCTGGTCCAGCCCTGGGCGGGATTCGCCCTGCTGCGTCGCTACGCGATCGATCGTGTCAACGCCGGCAAGACCGCCTTCGCCAACGGGCAGTTCATGCTCTTTGCGCGCGACGCCTACGAGCGCGTGGGCGGGCACGAGGCGGTCAAACACCACGTGCTCGAGGACATCGCCCTGGCCACGCGGGCGCGCAAGCGGAGTGTGAAGGCCGAGCTGCGCTTCGCTGACGGGCTCTTTCGCTGCGCGATGTATCGATCGTGGAACGCCTTCGTCGCGGGGTGGAAGCGAATCTTCGTCGAAGGCCACCGTCTGAAGGCCCGCAGGCTGCGCCGCGCAGGGACGCGTCTGTTGCTGACAGCGACAGTGGCGCCGCTGCTGTCGCTTGCGCTGCTGCTTGCGCCGCTGGCGGTGGGGGGTGGGGAGGAGGGCGCGGCGCTCGTCGGTCTGGTGGGCGCCGCTGGGCTGGCCGCCTGGGCCCTGTTCGCGGCGCTGACGCTCCGCACGCAGCGTCTGCCGCTGACCCGACTGCTGGTGGCGCCGGTGGGGGCGGCCGTCGCTGCGGCGCTGCTCCTGCGGACAGCCAGCGACCTGCAGCAGCAGCGCGAGGTCCGCTGGGGAGGGCGGACGTTCACACGCAAGGCTCGCGACTGAGGCTGTGCGCCGCAGCGCTCCGACACGCTGAGGCGCGACGACCGCTTACGAGGCAGCTTCGCCCACCAGCTCGTCCAGCGCCTTGGTGAACTCCTCCTTGTTCGCCAGGCCCACGAACTTCTTCTTGACCTCGCCGTTGTGGAAGAGGATGACCGTGGGGATGGCCGTGATGCCGTACTGCATGCTCACGTCGCGGTTGCTGTCGGTGTCGACCTTGCCGACCTTGACCTTGCCCGCGTACTCCTCGGCCAGGGCGTCAATGGTCGGCGAAAGCATCTTGCAGGGCATGCACCACTCGGCCCAGAAGTCGACCAGCACAGGTTGGGACGACTCCAGCACCTCGCTGTGAAAGTTGCTGTCGGTGAACTCGTGCACATGCTCGCTGGCCATGGGCCTGGCTCCTTCCGGACGGGTCCTGTCGCGTGTCTCACCTCGACGCCGACGCCTCCGCAGCGACGCCGAGGCAGCATCATAGGCGCACGGGCGCGAGCGTTCGGCAGGCTCAGATGCCTTCACAGCGGTCGACGGCGAGCGCCGCGTCGACCACACGCAGCGTCTGGACAGCGGCAGCGACGTTGTGCGTGCGGAAGACGTGGGCGCCGCGCAGGCGGGCGACAGCCAAGGCGCCCAGCGTGGCGAAGTCGCGCCGCCTCGGCTCCGCCTGGCCCGTGACGGCGCCGAGAAAGCTCTTCCTGCTCGGGCCCACCAGCAGCGGATGGCCAAGCTGCGCAAGACGCGCTGTCGCTGCGAGCAGCTGCAGGTTCTGCTCGACGCTCTTGCCAAAGCCCAGCCCCGGGTCGAGGGCGATCGCCTCGGCGCCGACGCCGACGCGCCTGGCGCAGGCGGCGCGCTCTGTCAGAAAGCGGGCCACAGCCTCGACGACGCCCCCCTCGTACGCGGGAGGGTCGCGGTCGCGCTCGTGCGACCAGCGGTCCTCGGTCGGGGCGCAGAGGCGGTGCATGAGGACGAGCCCGGCGCCGCGCTGGGCGACGAGCTCGAGCAGGGCTGGGTCGTCACAGCCTGCGGAGGTGTCGTTGACGGCGTCGGCGCCAGCGTCGAGGGCTGCGCGGGCCACGGCGGCGCGCGTCGTGTCGACGCTGAGGGGGATCTCGGGCGCCGCGGCGCGGATGGCCTCGATGGCGGGGACGACGCGGCGGATCTGCTCGTCTGCGGGAACGGGCTGGGCGCCGGGCCGGGTGGACTCGCCGCCGACGTCGAGGATGTCCGCCCCCTCTTCGATCGCCGCCAGCGCAGCCGCCACAGCCCTGCCGGGGTCGGTCAGCTGACCGCCGTCGGAGAAGCTGTCGGGCGTGACGTTGAGGACCGCCATGACGCGGGCGCGGTCAAGGGCGATCGTTTTGCCCAGCCCGCAGCGCCACACGCTCGCCCGTGAAGGCGTCGTCCGTTCAGCCATTGTCGTCGAGCAGCTGCGCGTGCTGCACGATGTAGTCCACGTTCAGCGGGCCGGCGCCTGCGCCCCGGATGAGCGTCGAGACCTGCCCGCGGTGGTAGGCGCCGTGCAGGGGCAGCTGCACGAGCACGTGCTTGCGCTTGACGGCGTAGGGCGTGGGCGGGCCGGTCATGGGCTCGCAGCGGATCGTCTCCTCGAGCGCAGCGGGGTCGAGCGAGCGGAACATCTTCGCCCAAGCGTCGTGGGCTGCGTCGTTGCGGCGGCGGATCTCCTCCAGCTCCCACCTTGGCCAGATGAGCGGCGTCGGGGGGTTGCCCCTGCCCTCCCACCTGCTCAGCCACAGCTCCAGGCACGCGACCACATGGGCCATGCGCTCCAGGGCCTCGGCGCAGGTGGGGGACAAGCCCGCCAAGACCTCGAGCGTGCGGTCGTTGGCCCAGCGGTCGTGGGCGAAGAGCGCGCAGCTGTGGGCCAGCAGCGAGGCGTTGTCGACGCCCTGCAGCGAAGTGTCGCTCATGGCTCGATCCTCGTTCCCAGCAGCTCCAGAAAGGCCCCAAGCCATGCAGGGTGCGCAGGCCAGGCCGGGGCCGTGACCAGCTGGCCGTCCACCAGGGCCTCGGTCCAGTCGCGCTCGACGAACTGCCCGCCCGCAGCCTGCACCTCCGGCGCGCAGGCGGGATAGGCGCTGCAGCGTCTGCCCTCGAGCGCTCCCGCAGCGGCCAGCAGCTGGGCGCCGTGGCAGATGGCGGCGATGGGTTTGTCCGCCTCGACGAAGTGTCGCACAATGGCGAGCACGTCCTCGTTGAGCCTGAGGTATTCCGGGGCCCGGCCGCCGGGGACGACCAGGGCGTCGAAGCGCTCGGGCTCGATGAGGGCGAAGTCGCCGGTGAGCGTGAAACGGTGGCCAGGCTTTTCGCTGTAGGTCTGGTCGCCCTCGAAATCGTGCACCGCGGTCTTGACGAACTCGCCCGCGGTTTTCCCCGGACAGACCGCCACGACCTCGTGCCCCGCCATGGTCAGCGCCTGGAAGGGGACCATGGCTTCGTAGTCCTCGACATAGTCGCCGACGAGCATGAGGATGCGCTTCTGGGCCATGGCGGTTTCTCCTCTGCCTCGAGCGGCGCAAGCCTAGCGTGGTCGCGCGCCGCTTGACGGGAGGGCGCCCGGCCGGCAGGCTGCGCAGATGCGTCACGGCTGGTCTTTTGTGCAGCTGTCTGTTTCCGCGTCTCTGCTGGTCCTGTGCGCTGCGGGCTGCGCCGCGACGCCCGCTGCGCGCAGCGGGGCTGCCCCAGCGGCGCCGACGCTCGAGGAGGCGCGGGCCGTCGCCCTCTTCGACGGCCGTTCAGGAAGGCGCCTTGCGTGGCGCGAGCTGCTCGAGCGCGCAGCTGCCGCCGACGTCGTGGTCGTCGGCGAGACGCACAGCCTTGCGCCGGGGCTGGCCTTTGCACAGGCGCTGTACGAAGACCTGCTCACCCGCTCGCGCCCCGCTTTGTCGCTGGAGTTCTTCAGCCGCGACCACCAGGTGGCGGTGGACGACTACCTCACGGGCGTGATCGACGAGCAGGCCTTCCGCACGGTGACGGGCAGAACCGACGGCAACGACAGCCACCTGCCGATGGTCGACGCAGCCCGTCGCGCAGGCGCAGCCGTCGTCGCCGCCAACGCGCCGCGGCGCTACGCCCGGCTCGCCCGCACGCAGGGGTTCGAGGCGCTGCGGGCGCTGAGGCCGTCGCAGCGGGCGCTCTTCGTCGTCCCCGAGGCGCTGACGCCCGGACCCTACGAGGAGGCCTTCCGCGAAACGATGCAGGCGATGGCTGCGCAGGGACAGGCGGGCCACAGCGGCGGCGAGGACGTCGTCGCGGGCTTCTACCGCGCCCAGAACCTCTGGGACGCCACCATGGCGGACTCGGTCGTCAGGCAGCTGGCCCACGGCCCTGTGCTGCACGTCGTGGGCCGCTTCCACAGCGATTTCGGCGGAGGGCTCGTGCGCAGGCTCCGCGCGCAGGCGCCGCGCGGGACGACGCTGCTGACGATCAGCGTGCTGGACGCGTCGGCGCCGGAGCTTGCGCCCAAGGACGTGGCCCGGGCGGACGTGGTGGTGCACGCGCACGCTGCACGCCGCTGAGGCCCCGCTGTTCGCTACTGTGCGCCGATGCTGTCGCGCCTGGGCGAGCGGATCGCTGCCTTCTTCCGGGCCTCGGCGCCCGACCCCTTCGTCATCGCTGTCCTGCTGACGGCGCTGACGTTCGTTCTTGCGCTGCTGCTGACCGACGCGACAGCGGCCCAGCTGGTCGACCACTGGTCGGGCGAGCAGGGCGTGTGGCGGTTCCTGGCCTTCTCGATGCAGATGTGCCTGATCTTGGTGACGGGCCACGCCTTGGCGTCGAGCCCGCTGATGTCGCGGGCGCTTGCGGCGCTGGCGGCGCTTCCGCGCACGCCGGCCCAGGCGGCGGCGCTGGTGGCCTTCGTCGCAGCGGCGCTGGGCGTGCTCAACTGGGGGCTGGGCCTCATCGGCGGGGCCCTCTTCGCCCGTTTCGTCGGCCAGTCGTGCCAGGAGCGGGGGGTGCGGGCGCACTATCCGCTGCTGGCGGCGGCGGGGTATGTGGGGCTGCTCGTCTGGCACGGGGGCTTTTCGGGGACGGCGCCCCTCAAGGTCACGACGCAGAGCCAGCTCGTCGACGTGCTGGGCGAGCTGGGCGAGCGCGTCAGCCCCATGCCGCTGACCGAGACGATCCTCAGCCCGCTCAACCTCGTCGCCACGGGCGGGCTGCTCCTTCTGGCGCCGCTGGTGATGGCGCTGCTGCACCCGCGCGAGGAGCGACAGCGGACCATTCAGCCGATCAGCGACTTCGTCGCGCTGCGGACGTCGACGCTGCTGGCTGCGGCGCGCAGCGAAGGGGCGCGCGAGCAGGCGCTGGCTGAGCGTGAGCGCAAGAGCCGCTTCGTCGCGCTGCTCGAGGACACGCCGCTGGTGAACCTGCTGCTGATCCTGCTCATCGGCGCTTGGGCGATCCGCTACTACTTCCCCGCCCAGGGGCCTTCGGGCGTCGCCAGGCTCACGCCCGACACGGTGAACCTGACGATGCTCCTGCTCGGCCTTGCGCTGCACGGCTCGCCGATGCGCTACGTGCGGGCGGTGGAGGAGGCTGCGCGGGGCTGCGCGGGGATCATCCTGCAGTTTCCCCTCTATGCGGGCGTGATGGGCATGATGCACGAAAGCGGCCTGACGACCCTGATCAGCCAGCGCATGGCGGATCTGGCCAGCCACGCCACGCTCCCGCTCTACACCTTCCTCAGCGCCGCGGTCGTCAACCTGTTCATCCCCTCAGGCGGCGGACAGTGGGGCGTGCAGGGGCCCATCGCCGTCCAGACGGCCCTGGACGCGGGCGTCGAGCCTGCACGGATGGTCATGGCCGTGGCCTACGGCGACCAGCTGACCAACATGCTGCAGCCCTTCTGGGCGCTGCCGCTGCTGGCGGTGACGGGCGTCAAGGCCCGCGACATCGTGGGCTACACGGCGGTGCTCATGGTGATCGCGGGGCTGTGGCTGGCGGCGTGTCTGCTGGTGTTCTGACGCTGCTGCGCGCAGGCTGGCTCAGAGCGGCAGCGGCGCGTCGTCGTCCTGCAGCGCCTGCGCTGCGCGCGACGTCCGCGAGGCCACGATCCACGCGCAGCCGAGGAGCGCCAGCGCGCCAGCGCCGACGATGGCGGAAGCGACGACGAGCCTGCGGTCCTCCACCGCGCCGACGACAGCGGGGGGCGCGGCGACCTGCGTCGAAAGCCCCTCGGCGCCGAGCCTGCGGGCGTCGTTGGCCAGCGACACAGCCGTGGCCAGGAGCGTGTCCAGGACCAGCCTGGCCCGCTGCTCGCCCTGCTCCAGGAGCGTCAGCGTCAGCCCCGCGGGCCCGCGCTCAGCCACGTCCAGACGCTGATGCAGGAAGCTGTTGAGCGTCGCTGGCGAGCCCAGCTCGACCAGGCCTCGGCGTTTGAGCCTGGCTGCGGCGGCGTCGACGAAGCGCGGATCGTCCAGCAGCTTCTTCAGCGACGTCCGCCAGCCCTGGACAGCTGTGGGCGGCGCCTCCGTCGCTGTGGGGGTCAGCTGCGCCTGGACGGCGTATGTGGGCGGCGCCAGCCGCTCCGCCGCGGCCCAGGACAGGGCTCCCAGCGCCGCCAGCCCCACCGACAGCGCAGCGAAGAGCACGCTCGTGTCGCGCTTCTTGAGCTTGGCGGAGAGCTTTTTCCGGGCGCCGGCGAGGCGAGCCTTTTCCTGCTCGACAGCGTCGCGCTCGCGGAGGATCCGCTGCGCCTCCAGGGCCTGCTGTCGCAGCGCGTCGCGCACCTGCAGGAGCTTCTTCGCCCGCAGCTGCAGCGCCTTGCGCACCGCCCGCAGCCGCGCACGGCGCCGATCGAGGGCCTGCCGCTGCGCCGCGGTCTGGCTGCGCGCAGCCTGCAGACGCTGCGCCAGTTCGCGCTGGTGCGCCTGCGCAGCCTCCAGCTCGTCGCTGAGCCGTTCAGCGAGCCTGCGGGCTTCGTCGCGCTCCCGGCGCAGCGCCTCGAGTGCAGCGTTCGGGGGCGCAGCGGCGGCGTCGCGCAGCGGCCCGGTGCTCCGCTGCTCGAGCTCGCGCGCCGCAGCCTCGACGGCCTCGGCTCGGCGCTGCAGCGCCTGCTCTCGCTCCTCCAGGCGCGCAGCGGCCTGGCGCTGCTCCTCCTCCAGGCGCCTGATCTCGTCGAGCCTGCGCTGCGCCTGAGCGAGCAGGTCCAGCGCCTGCTGTCCCTGCAGCTGCTCCTGCTGCTTTCCCAGCGACTCAGCGGCGCTGCGATGCGGCGGCGTCGGCGGCTCCACGGACACGGCGAGACCTCCCTCGCAGGACGCGCCTGCGTCGGGGGCATCGGCTGATCAGCTGCAGTGGTGGACGCGGATCGGCAAAGCCACAACCGCGGCGGAGGGACTATCCTGCCCAGTCGGCTGCCCCGCCGGCCAGGCGCCGGTTATGGGCCCCTCAGCAAAGGCGTTCACCGTGACGGCCTCTTCCGCCATGACCGCGCCCCCAGCTGCAGCGCCGCCGCTGCGCGCCGAGGTCGACTTCGCGGCGCTCGAGGAGCGGCTGCTGGCGGGCGGCAGGCTCAGCGTCGAAGAAGGCCTGCGCCTCTACGAGACAGCCGACCTGCACAGCCTGTGCGCCCTGGCGGACCGGCTCCGCCAGCGTCTGCACGGCGACGTCGCCTACTACAACGTCAACCGCCACTTCAACTACACCAACGTCTGCGCCCTGTCCTGCGCCTTTTGCGAGTTTCACCGCAAGGAGGGCCAGGCCGGCGCCTACGAGCGCTCGATCGACGAGGCCCGCCAGGTCGCGCTCGAAGCCGCCCAGGCCGGCGCCACCGAGCTGCACATCGTCGGCGGACTGCACCCGCGTCTGCCTTTTGCCTACTACACCGACCTGCTGCGGGCGGTGCGCGAGGCGGCGCCCTCGCTGCACATCAAGGCCTTCACCGCGGTCGAGATCGTGCATCTGGCGAAGATCGCCAGGGTCTACCGCAACGCTGACCGCCGCTCGGGCCTGCGCTGGGTGCTCGAACAGCTCGTCGAGGCGGGGCTGGGCTCGCTTCCCGGCGGCGGCGCCGAGGTCTTCGACGACCGCGTGCACGACCAGGCCTTCAAGGGCAAGATCCGCTCGGACGTGTGGCTGGACGTGCACCGCGTCGCGCACGAGATGGGGCTCAACTCCAACGCCACCATCCTCTACGGGCACATCGAGTCGCGCCGCGACCGCCTCGTGCACATGGACCTGCTGCGCAGGGCGCAGGACGAGGCGCTGGCGAGGCTGGGCCTTGCGGCGGACGCCAACGGCGCCGTCTCGCTGCTGACCCAGCCTGCGGCGCTGGAGGACCTGCACTGGCGGCTGCGGGGGTTCTTTCAGGCCATCATTCCCCTGCCCTTCATACCCGACGGCTCAGCGTTGGAGCGTCTTCCCGGGCCAAGCGGCCTGGAGAACCTGCGCACGCTGGCCATCGCGCGGCTCATGCTCGACAACGTGCCGCACGTCAAGGCCTTCTGGATCATGCAGACGCTGCCGATGGCCCAGGCCATGCTCTGCGCAGGCGCCGACGACATCGACGGCACGGTCGTCTGGTACGACATCACCAAGGTCGGCGGCGCCTCGACGCATCAGGAGACGAGCGTGTGGGACCTGCGCAAGGCCATCCGCGACGCGGGGCTCGTCCCCGTGGAGCGCGACACGCTCTACCGGCCGATCGAGCGCGACGGCGCCCGCTGGCGCGTGGCTGATCGCGCGGGGCAGAGCTGCTCCTGACCGCGGCGCAAGCAAATACGCGGGCTGGGGAGCCCGCGTGCGATGGTGTCGAGACACAACGCTGGTTGGCCGTCGTTCAGCCGCCGCGCAGGACAGGCTTCTCCACCTCGCCCCGCAGACTCGTGCGGACGATGGCGAAGGGCTTGGCGATCTGATCCCGTTGCAGACGGACAGGCCTGCCAATGAGTCCGCCCGAGGAGGCGAAGTCAGCCAGCGTCTGCAAGGGGTTTCCCTGCTCGTCAGCGACGACGAGACGGTAGCGCCCCTCGATGGCGGGAAGGTCGCGCGCGACGAGGAAGCCTGTCCCGGACTCGGGATCGACAAGGACGGTCGCCTGGCCCTGCGCGTCGTCGGAGACGGGCTTCATGGCCACCTGCCTGGCGGAAGGCGCCAACAGCACGTCCGCGAACTGCGAGCCCATCTGTTCGCGAATGAGGTCCGCGAAGGCTGCGTCGGTCGTGGCCGCCAAGGCGCCGTTCCACTCCCGCTGCAGGTAGAACCCCGCGGTGAGCAGCACGACCGTGGCGGTGGCGAACCCGATGCACGCAGCGCGCCACAACGGCGAGACCCTTCCTCCCCAGCGTGGAGCGGACCTGCTGGACAGCGTCGCCAGCACCCCTGTCGACGCGGGTGAGGGGCGGACCGCCTCGATCGCTTCCCGGACCCTGCGCAGCACCTTGGCCTTGAGTCCCGCGGGCGGCTGCACCGGAGGCAGCAGCGAATCGTCGCAGGCCAGCCTGGCCTGTTCCCGGCGAATCTGCTCCCGGATCGAAGCGGGCGCGTGACGAAAGGCCTGCTCGAACGCACGCCGCTCTTCCTCGTCCAGCAGTCCCAGCGCGTCCAGCGACGCCAGCTCCAGCAGCTCTGAAGTGTTCATGCCACTGCTTCCTCGCACAGGCCGCTTTCTCTGAGCCTCACCAGAGCCCTGCTGAGCGTGGACTTGATGGTGCCCAACGGCCGATTCAGTTCCTCGCCTATCTCCCTCAGCGTCTGCCCGCGTAGATACGCGCGCTTCAGCACGTCCTGTTGCAGTTCGGGGAGCGATTCGATGCGTTTCATGACAGTTTCGAACCGCTCCTCGAGCTGCGCCGCCTCTTCCACGGAGCGCCCCTGCGCTGCGGGGCTCCAGGATTCGACCAGCGGCGCGGTCTTGCCCCGCACCTTGGCGCGGCGGAGCCTGTCGACGAGATATCGGCGGGCGATGAGCATCACCCACGTCGCCAGCGCCGCTCGGTCGGGGTCGAACCGCGCCGCTGTCCGCCACAGGCGGACGAAGATCTCCTGCACCGCGTCCTCAGCGTCAGCGGGAGAGGGCAGAGCCTGCACAGCCATTCGGTACACCAACGCCCCGAAACGGTCGTACAGCGCGCTGATCGCCTCCTCCTCGTCGCGGCTGATTCGTTGCATCAACTGCAAATCAGCCTGGCGGTCGTCGCGTTTGCTGGTCCTGGCCGCCATGGCGCCGCACTCCAGCTGGCCTGCAGACGCGCCTCCCCGATCGCTCAGCCAGCGTGGCCTTCCCGGCGCGCCTGGGCTGTGGAAGTGTACGCGACAGCGTCCACGCTGGATGCCTGCGTCTGGGTGATTTTGCCAGATTCCATCCCTCCGCCCCTGCAGGCAGCCTCTACCCAGCCGACGAATCCGCCGGGAGTCAGCGGAAAGCCGTACGAATGGCTAACACATGGCGGGCAGGAATATGGGGGCCAGAGCCCCGATTCGACTTGCCAGGGACCACATTCGTGTGGTAAGGTGAATCGTCATCGGGCGCGGAGGGCCAACCAAGGTGCCGACATCATCCACAGTGTGCGCGCCGCAGGTCAGCGTCAGAAAAGCGCACGGCTTTTCCCTTATGGACCTGCTGGTGTCCATGTCCGTGATCGCCCTGCTCCTGGCGATTCTGCTTCCGTCGCTTTCTCGGGCCACGGAGTCGGCGCGACGCGTCGTGTGCCTGTCGAACCTCAAGCAGATAGGCCTGGCGACGCAGATGTACGTCGACGATCACGACGGCTATCTGCCTCCGTCGGTCTTCAGCAAGAAGGACCCCAACCAGCTGGTTCCCCAGGACATGCAGCTGGCGCACTTGAAGAGTGCGGATCCCGGCGCGTGGGACGGCTTGGGATGGTTGGTGGCGGGGGAGTATCTCAACGCGGCGCCGATCTTCTACTGTCCCAGCCATCACGGCCTGCACCCTGAGCAGCGCTACGAAGAGGCGTGGGCGATGCTCAACGGGGAGATCGTCACCAACTACCAGTATCGCTTCTTCCCGCAGGACCCCATGCCCTTGGCTGAGCTGCTCCCGATGACGACGATCGTCTCGGACGGGTTGCGCACGCAGTTGGACTACAACCATCGCGTGGGCGCCAACGTGCTCCGGGCGGACATGAGCGCAGGGTGGTACACCGACGAGCAGGGATTCGTGTACGACTTGCTCCCGCGCTCCGAGGACGACGTCGCCGCCGCCAAGCAGGTGCTCGTCGCGTGGGGCACCTTCGACCTCGGTCGGCCTCCTGCGAACACGGGCGGCGGCTTCGTGGACGACGCGACAGCCTTCCGCATCATCGACGAGTAAACGCAGCGCGCCTTGGACGAGCGCGCTCGCACGGACGCTGTCCCTGCGCGTGTTCCGCAGTGTTCTGGACGGTCGTCGACCGCTTCAAAACCGTTTGTGCGCAGCTCTTGTCTGGGGCGGGGGCAGTCGCAACAGCGCGCGCAGCGTCTCCAAGTCTTCGGGCCTGGTGATCTTCCAGGCTCGGGGGTCGCCCTCGACGATGCGCACCGTCTCGCCCAGGCGCTCGACCAGCGAGGCGTCGTCGGTGCTCGTCAGGTTCTCCTGCGCATAGGCTGAGCGCAACAGCGGCGCCGTGAAGAGCTGCGGCGTCTGGACGGCGAAGACGCCATCCCGATCCAGCGTGGTTTCAACGGTCCATGTCTGCTCTGCCTGCGCCGCCTCGCCCAGCAGCGCCGCCCGGACGGGGTCGGGCTCCGCAAGAGGGTGCGCTGTCGGGGCGACGCGCTTGAGCGTGTCCGCAACAGGAAGGCCGGGCACGACAGCGTCGCAGGACGCTGCAGCGCGGAAGAGTCGGTCGAGCGTCTCCGCGGGGACGCCAGGCCGTGCAGCGTCGTGCACAGCGATGTGCGTGGCCTCCTCGGGGACGTCCTGCAGCGCAGCGTGGACGGTCTGCCAGCGGTGGGTCTCGCCCCCTCGGACGAGCGTGGCTCCCAGCAGCGACAGCATGTCGCCAAAGCGGGCGACGAAGGCGTCGTAGGCGTCGTCAGCGTGGGGCCCTGCGACGAGGATCCACTGGACCTCAGGCCGCTTGTGGAAGAGCTCGACACTGCGCTGCAGGACGGTCTTGCCGCCAAGATCCGCCGCCAGCTTGTCGCGGCCGCCGAATCTGCGGGAGGAGCCTGCAGCGCAGATGATCACGCACACGCGCATGCCGCCATGGTACCGCGCGCCTTCCCGCAGCTCCGCTCTGAGACGATGCCGCTGCGGAGCGCAGCATGTCCCGCAGAGGTTGAACGCGCCGCGGGGCAGCAGCCGATGCTGACTTGGAACGTCGTGCAACCTGGTCCGCTCCAGCGACCACACGCCGAACATCGCTGCGGGCGTGGGACACGCAACGCTTTTTGCAGGCGAAGTGGACTCATTGCGCTTGCATTGTCGCCATGCGCAGGCATAGTGGGCCCAATACGGCGCAGCGCAGGCGCCGTGCACGCCCTCCAGGGACAGGGTCGTCCACGCACAGGGAGGATGGACACGATGGAGTCGATTTGTCGGTCGTTGTGCGCCGCTGCCCTGTGCAGCGCGTGGGTCTGGTCGCAGTCAGCGTCGGCGCAGCCTCGATATGCGCTGGTGGATCTGCATCCGCCGGGGTTCGACCAGAGCAAAGCCTGGTCGGTCAGTCCGGACGGGGTGGTCGCGGGCGAGGCGCTGGACGAGCTGACGGGCGTTCGCGTCGCCTTCATCTGGGCTGAGGGGCGGTGGACGACATTCGCGCCTCCTCCGAACGCTGTCGCGCTGCTGGGACATGTCGCAGGCGTGGGCGGTCAGGCGCTCTTCACCGCCAAGCTCAAGGATGTTGTGGGAAGAACGAACCTCACCCGGGCCTACCTGCTGCGCAAGGGCCAGCTGGTTGCGCTGCCTCCTCTGCCAGGGGACAACGCCTCGCAGGCCGTCGCGATGACGCGCGATGGTCGCGTTGTGGGTGTTTCAGCGAACTTCACCACAGCAGGCCCCAGCGCTCCTACGCAGGCGACCACGCGGGCGGTGATGTGGGTGGACGGCGAGCCTGTCGACCTGGCCATGCAGAGCAGCGGGGAGAACGCCGTCGCCCAGGACATCGCCTCCGACGGCGCCGTCCTGGGATACACCCAGGCGCCGAGCAGCGGTTTGACGCCTTGGATCCTCGATCGCACGCGGGTGGCGCCGCTGGCCAGTCCTCCCAGCTACAGCGGCTACATCCCCACCGCGATGAACGACTTCCGCGTCGTGGCGGGAGCAGCGGTCTCGCAGACCGACTTCACCCTCAGAGCCTTGGCGGATTTTGGCGATGGTCCGAAGGACCTCGGGACGCTCGGCGGGCCCAACGCCGCCGCCTACGACGTCAACAACGTCGGCCAGATCGTCGGCGTCACGCAGTTGGCGGACGGCTCGGTGCGTGGTTTCCTCTACGAAAACAACGCCATGGCGGATCTCACGTCGCTCATCTCGCCTGACGCAGGCTGGATCATCGAGTCAGCCAACAGCGTCAACGACGACGGATGGATCGCGGTGACGGGCAGGCGCCTGGACGACCCGACGCGCACGCGGGCGGCCCTGCTCAAGCCGCTGGACACGGGCCGTGAGCGCACCCGCTGCGCAGGCGACTATCTGGTCGACGGCGTCGTCGGACCAGGCGACCTGATGCATGTCCTGTCCAACTGGGGCGCAGGCATGACCGCCTCGGACCTGTTCAATGTGCTGAGCAACTGGGGATCGGTCTGCGAGACGACGACGCAGGACGCGGGCATCCTCTCGCGCTTCTGA
>CAYPBL010000023.1:24983-30481 GCA_964408965.1 uncultured Phycisphaeraceae bacterium
GCGTCGCGCAGCGCCGTGGGCGTGTAGACCTCGTCGCCCACCGCCAGCAGCTGCATGCCGTAGGCGAGCTTGGCGCGGTCCGCGGGGGACTCGGGCGCGATGGAGACGACGCGACCCTCGCGGTCGACGGAAAAGCCCAGCGACGTGCGCAGATTGAGCCCGCCCCCCCGCGACTCCGCCTGCCGCTGCTCCTTGGTGGGCTCGCCGGCGTCTTCGAGCCTGTAGCCGAGCAAGCGTGGCAGCTCGAAGGGAAGCGCGCTTGCTGGCGATTCGATCAGCGCCTCGATCAGGGCGCTCCAGTCCTCGCTCGGGGCGACGGCGGTCAGGGCGTCGACGACGTCCTGCCTGGTGTACTCGACGTGGCTTCCTCGCGGACCGGGCTCGACGCGGAAGAAGCGCAGGCAGAAGTCGTCGAGCGAGCGGGCGCCGCGCGTGGCTGTGCGGATGCGCGCGTCGGCGAAGGCCCAGAAGAGCGCGCCCTCGCCGTAGTAGTCCTGCCTGCGGCGCAGGTCCTGCCAGGCGGGGCTCGGCGCCCGCAGCACCCGCTGCGCCCGGGCTGTGTCCTCCACGCTCCGCCAGCGCCTGCCGGCCTGCTGCTGGTAGCGGACGATCGAGTTGGTCATGTTCGCGACGAAGCGCTCCAGCGACTGCATGCCCGAGCGCGCCGCCAGGACCTCGTCGTAGTAGCTCGTCAGCCCTTCGTAGACCCACAGCATGGACGCGTCCTTGGCGCTGTGGTACTCGGGGCCGTGCAGCCCCCTGGGGGCGCGGAGCTTGCCGCACCAGGCGTGGATGTACTCGTGTGGAAAGACGCCCAGGCTGTGCGGTCCGTCCTTGTTGGCCCTGACCAAGGCGTCGCCCGAGAGGCCGATGAAAGTGGAGCGGTCGTGCTCGACGCCAAAGCCCGGCGTGTCGTCGCTGGCGACGACGAGGAAGTGGTACTCGTCGCGGGGGAAGGGGCCGAAGACGCGCTCGGCCTCGACGAGCATGCGCCCCAGCGGCTCCAGCACGCTGGGCTCGACGATCGTCTGCTCTTCGCGCTGCGCGACGACGTGCAGAAAGTGCGGCGCCAGACCCTCCGCAGGAAGCCTGTAGGTCCGCAGGATTTCGCCCAGAATGACCGGCGAGTCCACCAGCTCAGCCAGCGAGACCGGGGCGAAGCGCGTCGTGTCGCCCTGACGGCTCTCGACGGTCAGGGCAGTGGCCAGGCGCCAGCGGGGCGGCGCCTGCAGTGAAGGCGCGTAGCGGATCTCCAGCTTGTTCGCCGACGACGGGTAGAGCAGCACCGTGTTCCAGTTGATCGCCCCCAGCGTCGGCTCGCCGTAGGAGTCGGTGGAGCGGCTGTTGACCGAGGGTTGCGAGGCGATGTAGCTGAAGCGGGCCCGGACCGTCCGCACGCCCCGAGGCACGTCCACGGTGAAGCGGACGATCTGCCTGGGGTCCCGCCGCCAGCGCAGCGGCCTGCCCTGGCCGTCCTCGAAGAAGAGGTCGACCATGTTCTGGATGGGCCCCGAGGGGTTGTGGTTGCCGGGCGTCCAGAGGACGAAAAAGAAGTCCATGGGGCCCTCTTCCGCGGGGAAGACCATCTCCGTGCGCAGCAGCCTGCGGGGCAGGTCCGTCGCGTCGACGCGGAGCGGAATCGGCGCCTGCTGGGCCCAGTCGATCGCCGCCGATGCCGAGACGGGCGCCATCGCCGCCACGGTCAGCAGAGCGCACAAAGAGAGGCGAACAGCCGTGCGGAGCATGAGGAAACCTCCTGTGGTCCTGAGCCGATGAGTCCTTCTGCAGCCGCCTACCGTATCAGGCGGAGGAGACCCTCAGCGAAGGGTCCCAGGCATGTGTCGCAGCGGAGCGCTCCTCGATCGAGTCGGGCGTGGACGCTGCGACGGATGGAGCGCGCAGAGCAGTGTCCACCACGACAGGTGCGGCAGAGGCTGACGAGAGCGACGCAGCGGAGCCGCCTGAACCTGCCCAAGCCAGCGTCGGCCCGATCGAGCTCGAGCTGATCGACCGCGCGGGCCTTGCGGAGGAGCGGCGCCGCTGGCTGTGCGAGCAGGGGCGGCGCGCAGTCCGCGCCGCTCTGGAGATCTACGGCGCAGCCGCCCGGCGCAGCTGCCCCGCCAGCGTGCGCCTCTGCCTGCTCGACGCCGACGCCATGGCCCGCCTGCATGCGCGAACGCACGACGACCCCAGCCCCACCGACGTCGTCACGATGCCGCTGCACACCAGCGAGGACGAGCCGCTGGACGTGGACATCGCGCTGTGTCTGGACGTGGCCCGCGAGCAGGCGGCGCTGCGCAGCGAGACGGTCGAGCGGGAGCTGCTGCTCTATGTCGTCCACGGCCTGCTGCACGCCCTTGGCCTGGACGACCGCGACGAGGCGCAGGCTGGGCGGATGCGGCGGGCGGAGCGGAGAATCTTCGAGACCCTTGGCCTGGAGGCCCCAGCATGAGCGGCTCTGCGCTGGCGCTGTGGCTGGCGGTGGTGTGCGCGGCTGTGGGCGGGTGGTTGTCGACGCTCAACATTGCGCTGCGCGAGCTGTCCAGGGCGCAGCTGCGCGAGCTGGCCCAGCGGCGGGGCCGCCCTGAGCGCGTCGCCAGGCTGCTGGAGGATCCGATCCTCTACGCCCAGGCCGTCTCGGCGCCTCGGGCGATGTGCAATCTGGCGCTCCCGCTGGCGGCGCTCCTCTGGGCGGCTGGCGGGGTGGGGGAGAACGCCCTGCTCACCTGGCCCGTGATCGCCAAGGGCGCGGGGCTTGCGCTGGCGCTCTTCTACGTGCTGGGCGTGGTCGCGCCGGCCAGTCTGGCCACGCACGCGGGCGAGCGGATCGTCTACGCCTGCGCGCCGCTCCTGAGCATTCTCCGGACGCTCTTTGGGCCCTTCGTCGCCGTGGCCCGGGCGCTCGACACAGCCCTGCGCAGAATCCTCGGCGTGCGCGAGGTCAGCGACGCGGAGGAGCTGGAGCGGCAGCTCATGCACGTGGCTGCGGAGGGCGAGGAGGAGGGGGCGCTCAACGAGACCGAGCGCGACATCATCGAGTCCGTCGTCGAGCTGCGCGACCGCACGGTGCAGGACGTGATGACCCCCCGCACCGAGATCGAGGGCATCGAGGCGACGGACGACGTGCAGACGATTCTGCGCTTCATCGAATCCGCTGGGCACAGCAGGATCCCCGTCTACGAGGGCGATCTGGACCACATCGTGGGGGTGCTCTACGCCAAGGACCTGCTGCGCTACGTGGGGCGCGACGCCTCGGACTTCCGCATCCGCCAGGCGGTGCGCGAGCCGCTCTTCGTCCCCGAGACGATCGGCCTGGTCGACCTGCTCAGGCTGCTGCAGCGCAAGAAGGTGCACATGGCCATCGTGCTCGACGAGTACGGCGGCACCGCGGGGCTGGTCACCTTCGAGGACGTGCTCGAGGAGCTCGTCGGCGAGATCCACGACGAGTACGAGCCCACCGACGAAGCCGAGCCCGAGGCGACGATCGACCGCGACGCGCGCAGCGCCGTGGTCGACGCCCGCATGCGTCTGCACGAGGCCAACGAGGCGCTCGAGGCCATCGAGCTGGCGCTGCCCGACTCGGGCGAGTACGAGACGGTGGGCGGCTTCGTGGTCACGGCTCTTGGGCGCATTCCCGCTGCGGGCGAGACCTTCCGGGTCGACGGGGTGGTGGTGTCGGTCCTGGAGGCGGAGCCGACGCGGGTGACGAAGGTGCGCGTGGCCGCGGCGTCGCAGGAGGAGCTCGCGGGGGACGAGGAGCCGGGCAGGGTCGTCGAGCTTCCCGCCGCAAGCCCCGCCGACGAGGCGCGCCGCGATGGTGGATGAGCTGATGAGGCGCGGTCTGCAGGCGGGGCGTATCCTGCCCCTGTCATGCCCCTTGCGCTGCACAACACGCTCAGCCGACGCGTCGAGCCCTTCGTCCCCCTCGACCCCGACCGCGTGACCTTCTACACCTGCGGGCCGACCGTCTACGACTACGCCCACATCGGCAACTTCCGGGCCTTTCTCGTCGCGGACCTCCTCCGCCGCTGGCTCGAGTCGCCCCTGTGCCGACGCGTCGACGAGCAGGGCCGACCGCTCGAAGCCTTCGGCTACGCCGTCAGGCACGTCATGAACATCACCGACGTGGGGCACATGACCGAGGACGACGCGCTCGACGGCGGCGGCGAGGACCGCATGGTCGTCGCGGGCAGGCGCCTTGCCAAGGCCAAGAAGGAGGGGAAGCTGCCGCCGGGCGTGGACGTCGATCCGACGGACCCCTTCGCCATCGCGGACTTCTACCTCGAGGCGTTCAAACAGGACGCGACGGTCCTGGGCCTGCGCGTCGTCGAAGAGGCGAAGGAGGACCCCTCGCTGCTGCCCCGGGCCACCGAGCACATCGGCCCGATGCTCGAGATGGTCGCGCAGCTGCTGGAGAAGGGGTTCGCGTACGTCACGGAGGAGGGCGCCTGCTGCTTCGACGTGCAGCGCTTCCCCCGCTACGGGGCGCTGTCGGGCAACACGCTCGAGCAGCTCAGGGCCGGCGCCGGCGGCAGGGTCGACGCGCAGACGCTGGCCGGCAAGCGGCATCCTGCGGACTTTCTGCTCTGGAAGGCGGACCCGCAGCACGCGATGCGCTGGGACCCGGCTGCGTTTCTCGGCGCCGAGCGCGCAGCGAAGCTCAGCCTGCGCGAGGGCTACCCAGGCTGGCACATCGAGTGCTCCGCCATGGCCCTCGAGACGCTCGACGGCGAGCGCAGCCAGATCGACCTGCACTCGGGGGGCGAGGACAACATCTTCCCGCACCATGAGTGCGAGATCGCCCAGTCCTGCTGCGCCACGGGAAGCGACGTCTTCGCCCGCTGCTGGGTGCACGTGCGGCACCTCTTCGTCGAGGGCGAGAAGATGAGCAAGAGCCGCGGCAACTTCTTCACGCTGCGCGACCTCGTCGCCCGGGGGTTTTCGCCAGGCGCCGTCAGGCTCGAGCTCGTCCGCACGCACTATCGCGCCAACGCCAACTTCACCGAGCAGGGGCTGCGCGACGCGGAGCGCATGCTCGCGCGCTGGCGGCGCTTCCTCGACAGCGCAGACGACGGCGGCGCAGCCGCTGCGGACCAGCTGCGCACGGACATCGCCCAGGCGCCGCTTCCCGAGCCTGCGCGCAGGGCCAGGCAGGCCTTCACCGACGCGATGAACGACGACCTCAACGTCGCTGCAGCCCTGGGCGCCGTCAACGCCTGGATCAGCGAGGTCGAGGCCCCTTCGCCCGAGGACGCTGCGCTGCTGCGCGTCTTCGACGAGACGCTGGGGGCGCTGCAGCGGCCGTCGCTCGAGGAGGCGCAGCAGCGGCTGGGCGGCGCCGATGCAGGCGAGCAGGGACTGAGCGACGAGGCGATCGAGGCGCTGCTGGCCCAGCGTGAAGCGGCCCGTAGGGCCCGCGACTTCGCCCAGGCCGACCGCATCCGCGACCAGCTCGCCGCCCAGGGCGTCGAGGTGATGGACTCGCCCCAGGGGCCCAC
>CAYPBL010000024.1:0-30329 GCA_964408965.1 uncultured Phycisphaeraceae bacterium
CCCGACGCCTCGCTGTATCTGCATCCGCAGACGCTGGCTCGGCTGCGCTCCTTCGAGCTGCGGGCCAAGCACATCGTCGAGGGCGTCCAGAGCGGCATGCACCGCTCGCCCTACTTCGGCTTCTCCGTCGAGTTCGCCCAGCACAGGCCCTACTCCCCGGGCGACGACCTGCGCAGACTCGACTGGAAGGTCTACGCCCGCACCGACAAGCTCCACCTCAAGCAGTACGAGCAGGAGACCAATCTCGACGTGGTCGTCATGGTCGACGCCTCGGGCTCGATGAACTTCGGCTCGCTGCGCTTCGACGAGCGCTCGGGAACCGGCGCCGCGCGTAGTCTCGACGGCAGGGCCAACTGGACCAAGTTCGACCACGCCACCGCCATCGCCGCTGCCGTCTCGTTCGTGGCGCTCAAGCAGGGCGATCGCGTGGGGCTGACCGTCTACGCCGACGAGGTCAAGGCGGTGCTGCGCACCAGCGGCGCCCGGGCGCAGTGGCGGCTGATCGTCGAGGCCCTGGCCCTGCAGCCCGTGCAGGCGCCGACCAATCTCGGCCGGGCCGTCGACCAGACGCTCGCCCGCGTCGGCGCCCGAGGGCTCTTCGTCATCGTCAGCGATTTCTTCGAGGACATCGAGGCTGTTCGGGCGGCGCTGGCCCGCATCCGCCACCGCGGCAACGACGCCATCCTCGTGCAGGTGGTCGATCCGCTGGAGGCCTCGTTCGATCTGCGCGACCCCGCGCCCTTCGAGGGCCTCGAAGAGGAGGGGCGCGTCAGGCTCGATCCGCGGGCGGTGCGCAGCGCCTACCTCGACGCCTTCCGTTCCCATTGCCGTGAACTGACGCGGGCGGCGCGGAGCATGGGCTTCGACGAGATGCGCGTCCTGACGGACCAGTGGCTGGGGCCGACGCTGGCGGCCTTTCTCGGCAAGCGCAACGCCAGACTCAAGCGGGTGAAGGCCTCATGAGCGTGCTGCACCCGGCGCTGCTGGCTGCGGGGCTTGCCGCGGTGGCCATTCCCGTCCTCATCCACCTGCTCTTTCGCAGGAGGAGAAAGCCGATCGTCTGGGCGGCGATGCGCTTTCTGCTCGAGGCGTATCGCAGGCAGCGGCGGAGACTCACGCTCGAGCAGCTGCTGTTGCTCCTCGTGCGCTGCGCGTTGGTGGCGCTGGTGGCGCTGGCGCTGGCGCAGCCGCTGGTGCGAAGCGGCGCAGCCCTGGCGGGCGCCGGCGCAGGCCGCGACGTCTACATCCTGCTCGACAACAGTCTGACCAGTCAGCTGCGCGACGGGGAGGGGAAGACGGTCTTCGCCACGCTGCAGGAGGCGGCCAAGGCCGCTGTCGGGCAGCTGGGGGGAGGCGACCGCGTCGCGGTGATCGCGCTGGGGGCGCCGGCGCAGCAGGTCGTGCTTCCTCCTTCGTCGGACGGCGCGGGGGTGGTCTCCGCGATCGAGTCGCTCCAGCCCGTCGACGCTGCTGCGGACGTACCCGGGGCGATGGAGCTGGTCGCAAGGAGTCTGGAGGATCGGGACGCCCAGGCCAGGCCCGCGACGATCCTGCTGCTCAGCGAGCTGCGCAGGGGGACGCTGGACGCTCGCAGCGAGGCGTCCCCCGTCTTCGAAGGCCGCGAACCCCCGGCTCTTGCGGCCCTTGCGCCTGCGCAGGACAGCCCGGGTCAGGTGCAGGTGGCTTCGCTGGAGCCTGCGCGTCCGGTGCTCGTGACGGGGGAGGGCGCCGAGCCTGTGCGGATCGCGCTGCGTCGCTTTGGCCAGGCGCTTCGCGAAGAAGGCAGGACCACGCTCACCCTGCGGGCGCTGCGCGTCTCGCGGACAGGGGCGGTCCGTGAAGCGGGGACGACACGCGCGACGGTTCGCTGGCGAAGGGGGGAGAGCCGCCGCGTCGTCGCCCTGCAACCTCCTGCGATCGACGAGGCCGCTGCAGCGGGCGACTTCACCGTGCTCGAGGCCTCGATCGATCGTGATGCGCTTTCCGCTGACGATGTCCGCCTGGCTGCGCTGAAGTCGCAGCGTCGGCTGCGGGCGGTGGTGCTGGGAAGAACAGGAAGCTCGACGGGGCTGGGAGCGGGCTTGGCTCCGGAGCGTTGGGCGGAGTTGGCTCTGTCGCCGACGTCCCAATCCCCTGTGGAAACGCTCGAGGTGGATCCCGCCTCGTTGGACGCGCCCGCAGTGGCGGGGGCGGCGGCGGTCGTGCTGGTCAGACCCGACCTTGTCGACGAGCGGGGCTGGTCGCTCCTTCGTCGATACGTCGACGACGGCGGGCTGCTGCTTGTCTTTCCCCCCGCCAAGACGTCGTTGCATCTATGGACGGACGCCTTCACCACGGCGTTGGAGCTTCCCTGGCGTTTCGATCGCGAGGCTGCGACGTTTGGGGACGACGGCAGACGGTTGTCCGCGAAGCAGCCTTCGTCGGCAGCGCTGTCGCATCTGGCTCCCGAGCTGGAGACGTTGGCGCCACCGGTGACGGTGACGAAGGCGCTGCTCCCGCAGCAGGCTGCGGCGCAGGGGCGCAGCCAGCCGTTGCTGACGCTGGAGAGCGGTGAGGTGTGGGCGGCGCTGGCCCGTCCCGCGTCGCGGGCTGACGACCAGCAGCCCTCGCGCGGCGCCGTGGTCTTCGTCGCCTCAGCCTTGTCGGTCGAGTGGACGGACCTGCCCGCCCGTCCGCTGTGGGTGGCTCTGGCCCAGGAGTTTGTCCGGGAAGGGGCCTCGCTGGCCAGCGTCGTGCGCCGTCAGGAGGCGGGAAGACGGGCAGCGGTCGCCTCGACAGTGGTGGAGGCGACGCCTGTGGATCTGACGGGCGATCGCGAACGTCGACCCGTCGCGGTGGGGCGCGACGGCCTGACGCTGTTTCCCCTTCGCAAGGCAGGAGTTTTCCGCACCGTGGACGATCGCGGGAGGACTGTGGGGCTCGTGGCGGTGAATCCGACAGCCTCTGCGGGGGACACCCAGGCGCAGTCCCCCCAGGAGGCGCAGCGACACCTGGAGGATCTGCTGGGGCGGAACGCGACGATTCGGTGGCTCGAGGGCGATCCCGTCCAGAGCGTCGCTCAGGCGCTGGGGGGCGACGCCCGCCGTGAAGGGCGCTCCATCGGCGCCGCTCTGCTCCTGGCGGCGTTGGGGACGGCGCTGCTGGAGATGTTGCTGGCCAGGCTGTTCAGCCACGCGGGTCTTCCGTCCGCGCCAGGCGCAGCTGCACGACAGGAGCAGACGCTGTGAACGAGCTGCTCCGATGGGCGCTGGATCTGGAGCGCATGGCGCCTGGGGACCCGGGCGTGGTGTTCCGGTTCGACAGGCCTCTTCCAGCCTATCTGTGGGCAGGAGCAGCGGCGCTGGCTCTGCTGGCGGCGTGGCGGTCCTACTGGAGGCTGGGAGGCTCTGCGCTGGGTCGGGGGGCGCTGGCGACGGTGCGGGCTGCCTTGCTGATGACGTTGGCGGCGCTGCTGGCGGGGCCTTCCCTTGTCCACAGGCAGGAGCGCGTGCAGCGCGACTGGGCCGTCTTTCTCCTCGACCGCTCCGAATCGCTGACGATCCCGGACGCCCCTGCTTCCCATGGCAGACGCGTCAGTCGTGATCAGCAACTGCGCGCGGCGCTGGCGCAGGCGAGGAAGCAGCTGCAGGACCTGTCTCGGGATCGAGAGGTCGTGTGGCTGGGATTCGACGCAGGGGCCTACCCGCTGTCCTCCCCCCTGTCCCTCGCCGCTGAAGCGAAAGGCTCCGCCCGCTCCCGCCAGGACGGGAAGGACGCAGGGTCGTCTGCGGAATCCGAAGAAGAGGCTGTGGCGCTGCCCCCCCCTCGAGGGAAGCGCACCAGGCTGGGCGCAGCGATCGACCAGGCGCTGGCGTTGGCGGCGGCCAGGCCTGTGGCGGGATTGGTCCTCGCCAGCGACGGCAGGTCGCTCGACGAGCCGAGCGCCGCGACGTTGCGGCAGCTGCGACGCATCGGGGCTCCCCTCTTCGTGTTGCCGCTGGGAAGCGCCGAGCCTTTGGGCGATGCGTCGCTGCAGGAAGTCCATGGCCCTGGCGCAGCTTTCGTTCGCGACGTGGCGCCCGTCCAGGCTGTGGTGGAGCGAACGGGCCCAGCGGCGCAGGTCGGCGCCGTGGTCAGGCTCATCGATCAGCGGACGGGGCTGACGCTGGACGAGAAACGGCTGCCCCCCGCTCCCGACGGCCAGGACAGGCTCGACCGCGTCACCCTCACCACGACCCCCGAGACAGCGGGGCAGGCTCGCTGGCGCGTGGTCGTGGTTCCCGACAGGCCCGACCTGCTGGCGGAGAACAACGCGCAGGATGTGTCGGTGCGCCTGGTCGACAGGCCCATTCGCCTGCTGTACGTGGACGGCTATCCCCGCTGGGAGGCCCGCTATTTCAAGAACATGGTCCTGCGCGAGCCTTCGATCACGTCGACCAACCTGCTGCTGGACCCGACCCGGACCTACACGCAGGAAAGCGATGAGCCTCTGGACCGCCTGCCCAGTTCACCCGAGGAGTGGCGGGCGTTCGACGTCGTGGCGCTGGGGGATGTGGAGGCGGGCGTCTTCACCGAAGAGATGCTCGAGCAGATTCGCGACCATGTGGCGCAGGACGGCGCGGGTCTGCTGCTGATGGGCGGGCCAGTGTCGATGCCCAACCGCTGGTTGCGCACGCCGTTGGCGGATCTGCTGCCCTTTACGCCCCTGGAGGGGGAGATCCGTCCGCACGTCGAGGCGGTGGTGGCGCAGCCGACGAAAGAGGCGCAGCGGCTGGGGGTGTTGCAGCTGGGCGACTCGCCCGAGCAGCCCTGGCCTGCGCAGCTGAGCGATCCGTCCCTGGGGTGGACGCAGCTGCGGTACGCCCAGCGGATCGAGCCTGCGGCGCTCAAGCCCGCAGCGACCCCCTTGGCCTTGGCGGCGCCTGTGCTGGAGACGGGCGCCGACGCCTCCTCCGCCACCCCGCTGGTGATCTCCATGCGCTACGGCGCAGGGTTGGTCGTCTACGTCGCCACCGACGAGATCTGGCGGTGGCGCTATGGCAGGGGCGAGACCCTGCCCGAACGGTTCTGGCTGCCGATCCTCCGCCTCCTGGCCAGGCAGGCGCTCCTGCGGACAGGAGCCCTGGCCCAGCTGCGGGCCTCGCCGACCAGGCTTGAGGTGGATCAGCCCGTGCAGCTGCGGGTCGAACTCTTCGACCAGGCGCTGATCGATCTGGACCTGCCTCGTCTGCGGGTCCGCGTCAAGCCCGTCGAGGGCGACGACGAGGATGCGGTCGAGGTCGTCCTCACCCCTTCAGGCGACGGTCGAAGCTACACCGGGCAGTGGATTCCGCTGCAGGGGGGCGAGCACGAAGCCCGCGTGCTCGACCCTGCCCTGGCTGCGGCGCAGCTGACGACCACCCTGCGCGTGCAGACTCCCGACGACGAGCTGCGCAGGCCCGAGACCGACCACGCCCTGCTCGCGCAGTTGGCCCGGGAGACGGGAGGCGCTGTTCTGTCGCCTGAGGACCTCGCCTCGATCGACACAAGGCTTCCCAACAGGCGGATCAGGCTGGTGCTCGAAGACAGAGAGTCGCTCTGGGACACGCCCGCAGCGCTGCTGGCGGTGCTGACGCTCCTGACGATCGAGTGGGTCGGCCGCAGAGTGATCAGGCTGGCCTGATCCAGCGGAGGGAAGGCGGCGAAATGTGCGCCCGTGCGCCGTTGGGGACGTTGCTGACCACAGCGGAGCAGCTGGGCCGATGGCGCAGGGAGCGTCGCTCAGCGTCGTCGAGGCGTCGAGGCGGGGAGAAAAACCCGAAGACGAACGCAGGGCGCCGCTGCGCGTCAATAATCACCAGAGGCCCGTTGCATGTCCCGACCCATTCCACCCCAGCCTGAAGAGGCTCGACCGTTGCGACGGGCGCTGGGGAGGATTGCCGCCCGCGCCCGGGCTGTGACGCTGGCGCATCGCTTGGGGATCCTCTTCGCGGTGGTCGTCGCTGCGGCGCTGACGCTGGGGGCGTTGGACTACGCCCTGCGGTTCCCCGCGTGGGTCAGAGGAGCGCATCTGGTCCTGGGAGGGGGGGGGCTGCTGTTCGCCCTGTGGAGATGGGTCCTGGCCGCTGCGAGGCTCAGGCCCGACCCCGCCAGTCTGGCGCTGCGCCTGGAGCGGCGCAGGCCGGAGCTGCGGGGAGTGCTGGCTGCTGCAGTCGATCTGACCAGCCCAGCGGCGATGCAGCGGGCGGGCGCCTTGGAGCGGGCGCTGGCGCTGCGCGTGGCTCGCGCAGCGATGAAGCGCTGGCGCAGCGAGGCGGTCAGGGACGTCGTCAGGCTGGAGCCCGCCTTGCAGGGGGCGGCGCTGACCGCTGTCGCTGCTGCAACCCTGCTGGCGGTCACACTCGTCTCGCCCCAACTGACCCGCACAGGCGCCCAGCGGCTGTTCATGCCCTGGAAGGCTGACGCGCAGTGGCCCCGCAGGACCGCGGTCGCCGACGCTGTCGCGCTCACGGTCCACCCCCGGGGCGTCGCGCTGCCATTGCGGGCGGCTCTGCTCCGCTCGACCCAGAGTCCTGAGCGAACGGATGTCTACGTCCGCTACCGCTACATCCGCAATGGCCAAGCGGGGCCCTTCCGCCGCGAGCTGCTGACGTATCAACGGCAGGAGGCGCTGATCAGCGACCCAGCGAAGCTCCGTCGTGCGGGCGTGGGGACTCGGGAGGCCCACGGCGCCCTGTTCGAGCGCATCGTCGACGCTGACGCGGAGGGGTTGGAATACTCCTTCGAGACCGCTGACGACGCCACGCCGCTGCGACGGATTCAGCTGATCGAGCCTCCTCGCGTGGTCGAGGCGTCAGCGAGGATCGATCCCCCCGTCTACGCCGCTGCCGCCCAGGCGCCGTTGGAGGTCGATCTGGGCGACGGCCGCGACGAGCGGGCTGTCGCGCCTGCAGCCTTGGCGGGCTCGACGGTCGCCCTGACGCTCAGGCTCAACAAGCCGGTGGCGGCGAAGCAGGAGGACAAGGCCTGGCTGGCGGAGGTCTTCAGCGACGAGGCCCTCGCTGCAGTCGCCCCCACCCTCTCCCTCGCGGAAGAGGCGGAGGATGTCTGGACGCTGCGCTTCGTCCTCGAGGACGCGGTGAGGCTGCCCGTGCGGTTGAAGGACGAATACGGCTTGGCGGCGCTGGACCCCTCGGTGTTTCGCTTTCGGGTGGTCCAGGACGCTCCGCCCAGCGTGGCTTTTCTCGAGCCCGAGGCGGACAAGTCGGTTCTCCCGACCGCGGTGGTCCCGCTGCATGCCGAGGCCCGCGACGACGTGGGCTTGGCGAAGCTGGCGGTGACGATGCAGTTGGCCACACCTGAAGGCGCAAGCGGCCCGGGCGGCGCCCTGACGCCCCACGGCCCGCCCAGGCAGCTGGCAGTCGTCGAAGGCCAGGGCGAGGCGCTGCTCGAACGGCGCCTCACGCTGGACCTGGCGCCGCTCGGCCTCTCGCCGGGGGACGAGGTGAGGCTGGAGGCGCAGGCGGTGGACCTGCGGGCCAGCGTCGCAGCCTCGCCCGAGCCTCGCCTGGCGTCGCGCACCCTCCGCGTCATCTCGCAGGCCCAGTTCGTCGAGGAGATGCAGCGGGCGCTGGGGGCGATCCGCCAGGACGCCATCCGCATCGACGAGCGGCAGAAGGAGCTGGTCGAGCGCCTGGAGCGCATCCCCCCCAGGCTGGACGACGCCCGCAGAGGCCAGGCTGTCGTCACGCGCCGCATCGAACGGCAGGAGCAGGCCGTCGAGCGCCTGACGCAGCGGATCGACGAAAACGCCCTGGACGACGAGGCGCTGCAGCAACTGCTCCAGCAGGCGAAGCAACTGCTCCAGCGCGCCCGCGCCCGCTCCGAGGCGTCCCAGAACGCGCTGGACGAGGCGGCGCAGCGACAGCAGGCTCTGGAGGAGCGGGAGGACCAGGGGGGCGCAGCTCCCGACGACCAGGAGCGGGCGGCGCTGCAGGAGCAGCTCAAGCAGGGGCAGCGGGCCCAGGAGCAGGTGCGCGCCGACCTGCGCAGGTTGGCTGAGCTGCTCGATCGGGGCGAGGACGCCTGGGTCTCGCGCCGCAAGCTCGAGGACCTCGCCCGCGCCCAGGCGGAGCTGGCGCAGCAGTCGGGCCAGCTCGCCCGCCAGACCGCAGGCAAGACGCAGGACGAGCTGACTCCCCAGCAGCGTTCGGAGCTGGCCCGCATCGCTGAGGCGCAGGCCAGGCTCGCGGAGCAGGCCAGACAAACCACCGAAGAACTGCTGCAAAAGGCTCAGGAGCTGCGCGAGCAGGATCCCGCCGCCGCCCAGGGTCTCGCCCGCGCCGCCCAGCGCTCCCGCGAGCGGCGCGTCGCCCAGACCATGGAGCAGGCCGCCCAGGAGGCGCAGCGGAATCAACTGGGGCAGGCGTCGCGCACCCAGCGGCAGGCGCAGCAGGATCTGGAGCAGATGCTCCGGGATCTGGAGCAGGGGCAGCAGGAGCGCGAGCAGGTCCTCCGCCGCGCCCTCGCTTCGCTGCTCGACGCCATCGACTCGCTCATCCGCAGCCAGGAGGCGGAGCTCCGCAGGCTCGAGCAGGCCCGCAACGACGACACGCCGCGGGGGCTCGATCAGGGCATGATCGCGCTCAACGCCAACGCGCTGGGCGTGCTCGACGAAGCCTCGCAGGCTGGGCCCGAGCTGGCCCCCGTCGCCGACCTGCTGGGCCAGGCCGTCGACGCCCAGACCCGGGCCATCGTCGCGCTGCGCCCAAAGACGGGCGCGCCCAGGCTCGAGGAGGCGCAGCGACGCGAGGGTGAAAGCCTCGACCTGCTCAAGCAGGCCTACGACGAAGCCCGGCGCATCGAGCAGGAGCTCGCGGAGAAGGCGGTGCAGCGACAGCGCGACCAGCTGCGCGCGATGTACCTGGACCTGCTGGCGCAGCAGATCGAGCTGCGCGACGCCGCTGCGTCGCTGGCGGAAAAGAGAAAGCTCAGCCGTCGCGATCGCCGCGAGAGCGAAAAACTTGCGCAGCGTCAGCGAGGCTTGGCGGACGCGCTCCAGGAGGCGGTCGCCACGATGGAGGGCCTGGACGAGGCGCAGGTGCTGCAGTTCGCCAACGACGCGGTGGCTGGCGCCTTCGCCGACGCCGCTGACGCGCTGGCCCAGGCCAGCCCCGCCCAGGCCGTTCCCCCGCAGTCGCGCGCCGTCAGCCTGCTGCAGGGAATCGTCAAGGCCCTGCGGCAGCAGAAGGAGCGGGACGACGAGCTCCGCGACGCGCCAGGAGCGGGCGGCGGCGGTGGAAACGGCAATCAGCAGCGCCGCCAGATCGTCCCCCCCTTGGCGGAGCTGCGCATCCTCCGCGAGCTGCAAGCGGACCTGGCCCAGCGAACACGCCTCGCTGCGGAACACGCCCAGGACAGCGATGTCGTCCTGCTGGGCCAGGAGCAGGAACAGCTCAAGACCCTGGGCGAAGCTCTTATCGAGCGGCTGCAACGCCAGCAGGGGCCGGGCGCTGCCCCTGGAGCAGGTCCAGGCCGCAGGCCGGGAGACGGCGCATGACGTCACAGATCCACATCCTCATGACCGTGATCGCCGTCGCTGCGGCGCATGCGCCCGCAGCGGCTGTGGCGCAACAGTCAACCAGCGAGCAGCCCGCTTCGCACAAGCAGCCCGCGTCTGCGAAGCAGCCAGCAAAGAACAAGCAACCCGAAAATACCACGAAAAAGGCCGGGAACAAGAGCGGGCCCGCCAAGAGCGCAAAGAGCAGCAAGAAAGGTGAAGGCGACGCGAGCGGGAAGACGACGCCTACCGCCAGGCCCCTGCCCGACCTGGACGAACTGCTGGGGCTTCCTGCGAAGCAGCAACAGGGCGCAGCGGAGAAGAACGCGCCGCAGGGGCAGCGGCCCGCTCCCCCCGTCGATCCCAACAAGGACGAGCTGCAGCGCGCCCTGGAGGGCCAGAGCGTCGCAGAGGCCTTCGTCGAAGCGGTGCAGGAGATGGGCGATGTGGCCACGCTGCTGCGCGAGGCGCGCAACCCAGGGTTGATCACCCAGCGCAAGCAGGAAGAAATCCTCCGCAGACTCGACATGCTCATCAAGCAGGCGGAGCAGCAACAACAGCAGCGGCGTCAGCGACAGCGTCAACAGCAGCGCCAGCAGCAGCAAGCGCAGCAGCAGCAGGCGCCTGCGCAGCCGCAACAGGCTGCGCAGCGCGAGCAGGCGGGCAAGGGCGACAACGTCGACGAGCGCATGCCTCCTCCGCCGCAGGACGCGCGCTTCGCGGGTTGGCTCGAACAGGCCAAGGCCAGGTGGGGCGCGTTGCCCGCTCGCCTGCGCGACGCCCTGCTGCAGGGGTCGGGCGACGCCTACAGCAGCCTCTACGAGGCGCTGACCCGCGAGTACTACCGCAGGCTTGCGGAGCAGGAGGCGGGAGGCGGCGGGTCATGACGACGACCACCGCTGCGCTTCGTCTGCTGCGCCGTCAGGCCTCCCTCGCCGCTGCGCTGGTCGCAGCAGCGTCGTCTTCGGCGCTCTGCGCCGCCACAGCGGCGCAGCAACGGGCCTCCGCTCCGCTGCCCGCTGTGCAGGAGATCACCCCCGCGTTGAACCAGGCTGTCTCGCGAGGGTTCGCCTGGCTGGCTTCGCAGCAGCAGCCCGACGGCGCCTGGATCAGCGAGCGCTACGGCCGCAATGTCGCGATCACGGCGTTGGCCTGCATCGCCTTCCTGGCCGACGGGCACATGCCCGGCCGCGGCGCCTACGGCAGAGTCGTCGAAAAGGGCCTGGACTTTCTCCTGGCCAACGTCAACGAGAACGGGCTGATCGCCGCGGAGACCAGCCACGGCCCGATGTACGGCCACGGATTCGCCACACTCTTTCTGGGAGAGGTCTACGGCATGCTCGGCGCCGACATGGGCTCGGCCCGGGCGCAGCGGCTGCACGAGGCGCTGGTCAAGGCTGTCCGTCTCATCGTCCAGACGCAGAATCCCGAAGGAGGCTGGCGCTACAACCCGGTCCCCTTCGACGCGGACCTGTCGGTGACGATCTGCGAGATCATGGCCCTGCGCGCCGCCCGCAACGCAGGCATCGAGGTCCCCAAGGACACGATCGACCGCGCCGTCGCCTACGTGCGCAAATGTCAGAATCCCGATGGGGGCTTCCGGTATCAGCTGACGAGCAGCGGCTCAGCCTGGCCTCGCTCAGCTGCGGGCGTGGCCAGCCTCTACTACGCAGGCGTCTACGACGATCCCGCCATCGAGCGAGGCCTGGACTATCTCTTCCGCACAGCCTTTCCGGGCAGGCGAGGCGCCGCGGGCTCCCACTACTTCTACGGCCACTATTACGCCGCCCAGACGATGCACCTGGCGGGGGGGCGCCGCTGGGCGCAGTGGTGGCCCGCCATCCGCGACGAGCTCATCGCCCTGCAGCGGCCAGACGGCTCCTGGGAGGATCGCCAGGCAGGCGACGCCTACGGGACCGCCATGGCCCTGATCATTCTGCAAATGCCCAAGCGGTATCTGCCGATCTTCCAGAAATGACCCCGCTGCGTCCAGCACAACACGGAATCTGGGCGACGCTGCTGGCGCTGGCCTTGGCGGCAGCGGGAGCGGCGCAGCCGCCCCAGCGAGAAAGGCCCCGAAGACTGTTGCTCGATCAGGACGGCCGCGCCCAGGTGGTCACGCTCCGTTCGATCTCCGATCGCGAGATCGTCTTCGAGGACGCGCTGGGCAGGCTGCGGCGCATGGCGGTGGGAGGGGCAGCGGCGCTGGCGCCGGCGCAGCTGGCGCAGCCGTTGCTCGCTGTCGCGCCGTCCGCGGATCGCCAGGAGCAGCCAGCGGCGGCGCCTTCGCTGCGCACCGTCGACGGCCAGCGCCTGCCAGGGAGGCTTGCAGGAACAGCCGAGGGAGAGGAGAGCGTCGTCTGGGCGCACGACGCCTTTGGCGCCGTCGTCGTTCCTCTGGAGCGCGTGGCCCAGGCGGTGCTCCGCGCCGTCGAGCCGGGCGCAGCCGTGGCGGCCATTCCCCCTCCGCAGCAGGGAGGCGACGACGAGCTGCTCCTGGTCAACGGCGACAGATTGTCGGGGTTTCTGCGCAGCTTGGGCGATCCGGTGCAGCTGGAGACGGACGACGGCGCCGTCGTGGAGATACCGCCCGACCGTGTGGCTGTGGCGCAGCTGGCCAATCCGCCTGAGCCTCGACAGGGGCTCGTTGTCTGGCTGGAGGACGGCTCGATCGTCGTCGTCGCGTCGCTTGCGCCCGTCGAGGAGGGCGACGTGGAGCTGACGCTTCCCACGGGCCAGTCTGCGGTCTACCCCCTCGCCTCGATCCAGGCGGTGGCCTTCGAGGCGGGATCGCTGCGCGCGCTGGCCTCGATCGAGCCTGCGCTGCAGAAGGGGCCTGCTGACAGACTCTGGACGCCGCCACTGCGCAGGCTCGGCTCCGCGGACCAGCCGCTGGACCTGATCGACCTGGTCTTCCCAGGGCCGATGCGCGTCGAGTGGCCGCTTCCCGACAACGCCCGACGCTTCGTCGCCGTAGCCGAGCTTCCCGTCGAGGTCCGCGACTGGGGCGACTGCGAGATCGTCGTGCGCGTCGACGGTGTGGAGAAGCTGCGGCGGCGGCTCAGCGGGGACGAGCCGAAGGTGGAGATCAACATCCCTGCTCGGGGCTCGACGCTGTCGATCGAAATCGAAGAAGGCCGCTACGGCCCGATTCGCGACGAGGTCGTGCTCCGCAGGCCCGCCCTGCTGCTGGAGAAGACCCCGTGAAAGCAGGGCGGCGCAGCTGCAGCGTCCCGCTCAGCGCACGCGCTCGATGACGAAGGTGAGCGTGGCGTTGGGAGGGACGACGCCGCCATAGCCCTCGCGGCCCCAGTGCAGCTCGGGAGGAATCCGGGCGACGCGAATCTCCCCAGGCTTCATGCCGCGAACCGCCATGTCCATCCCTGCGATGACGGTGTGGTCGCCGATGCGCCAGGGGTGCGGCGAGCCTTTCTTGTGGGTGTCCATGAAGACCGTCCCGTCGGGGAGCTTGCCCACGTAGTGCACCTCGACGAGCTGCCCTTCCTGTGCAGGGGCGCCCAGGCCTTCCTTGATGGTTCGGACGTAGACCCTTGGTCTGCGGGGCGCGGTGATGTCGACAGGCTTGCAGCCCGCCTCCAGGGCCAGCCCTCCGCAGCACAGCGCAAGCCAGAGCGCGCACGCCAAGCGTCGCGGGGGGCGCTCCCAGCAGCGTCGCAGCGGAGCTCGCATGTCTGCGATATCGAGCGTCGCAGCGGAGCGTATGAGCCCTGTGCGCCGCGACGACGGCGCCGGGCCGCTCTGCGAAGGCGCTGCTGCAGCGGGGGCGTCCGAGAACGCGCAGACGCTGGCGGTTCAGCGCCCAGCCCAGCGGGCCAGGGCGGCCAGCAGCTGCTCGAAGACCTCGTCCTCGCCCGCTGCAGCGTCGACGACGGCGAAGCGCTCGGGCTCGCGCCGGGCCATGTCCAGGTAGGCCTGACGGACGCGGGCGCGGTAGGCGTCGCTCTTGGCCTCGACGCGGTCGGGCTCGCCCTTGGCGCGGGCCAGGGCCAGGGCCTCGTCCATGTCGAAGACGACGACGAAGTCCGGCCAGACGTCGCCGCAGGCGATGCGGGCGATGCGCTCGATGTCCTGGGGCGGCAGCTTGCCGCCCGCCCCCTGGTAGGCGATGGTGCTCTGGGCGAAGCGGTCAGCCAGGACCACGTCGTTGCGCGCAAGCGCGGGCGCCACCACTTCGTCGATCAGCTGGGCCCTGCTGGCCATGTAGAGCATGGTCTCGCAGCGGGCGGACATCTCCGCCAAGGCCGGGTCGAGCAGCAGCTGACGGATGCGCTCGCCGATGGCTGTGCCGCCTGGCTCGCGCGTGGCGACGACGGTCAGGCCCAGCTGGCCCATCCAGCGGGCGAGCCTGGCGTGCTGGGTGCTCTTGCCCACGCCGTCGAGCCCTTCGAGCACGACGAAGGCGCCGGGCAGTCGGCGCCGCAGCGCCTCCATCTGCGCGTCGTCCAGACCCATGGCGGGGCAGTGTAGCAGCGGGTCCGCGGCGCGCACGACGCTGTAGACTGCGCCGGGCGCGCAGCGCCTGGACGAGCCGCTGCGCCGCCGACGGAGGACGGAGCATGAGCGCCCCCCACGCGTCGACCGCTGCTTCGGAGGCTTCCCCCACAGCCAGCGAGGCGTACGAGCAGCTGCGCGCCCGCCGCCGGGCCGCTGCGGTCTACACCTCGATGCGGGCGCTGCTGTCGTGGGACCAGGAGGTGCTCATGCCGCGCAAGGCCGGCGCCTTCCGGGCCGAGCAGCTCGAGGCCCTGGCCAGGCTCGCCCACCAGGCGCAGACGGACCCCGCCCTGGGCGAGCTGCTCGAAGTGTGCGAGGCCGACGAGGCCCTGGCCGCGGACGAGGTCGAGGCCGCCAACCTCCGTGAGATTCGTCGGGATTACGACAGGGAGCGCAAGCTGCCCGAGTCGCTCGTCGCCGCGATCGCCAAGGCCTCGTCGGAGGCGATGGAGGCGTGGAAGGAGGCGCGGGCCAGGAGCGACTTCGCCCTTTTCGCCCCGCACCTGGAGCGGATCGTCGAGCTGTCGCGGGAGAAGGCCCAGGCGCTTGGGGCGCCGGAGGGGGGCGAGCTCTACGACGCCCTGCTCGACGAGTACGAGCCCGGCGCCCGGGCGCAGACGATCGAGGCCCTCTTTGCGCCGCTGCGCCAGGAGCTGACGGCCTTTCTGGCCCAGCTGCGCGAGGCGCCGCAACAGCCCAGCGACGCTGTGGACAAGATCCGCGTGGACGTGGCGACGCAGCAGCGGGCCTGCGCCTTCGTCGCCGAGCGCGTCGGCTACGACTTCCACGCCGGCAGGCTCGACGTCTCCACCCACCCCTTCACCGAGACCATGGGCCCCCGCGACGTGCGCATCACCACGCGCTACAACGAGGCTCGCTTCGCTGATTCGATCCTGACGACGCTGCACGAGGTCGGCCACGCGCTCTACGAGCAGGGGCTGGCGCCGGAGCGCTTCGGCGAGCCTGCGGGCCAGGCGGTGGGGCTTGGCGTGCACGAGAGCCAGTCCAGGTTGTGGGAGAACCAGGTGGGCCGCTCCGCCGCCTTCTGGACCTGGCTGCTCCCTGCGGCGCGGGACGTCTTCGCGGGATCGCTGGCGGGGTTGTCCCCCGCGCACGTCTTCGAGGGCGTCAACCGCGTCAGGCCCCACTTCATCCGCGTCGAGAGCGACGAAGCCACCTACCACCTGCACATCATGCTCCGCTTCGACGTCGAGCGGGCCCTGCTGCGGCAGGAGCTGGCCGTCAAGGACGTCCCCGCCTTCTGGAACGAGCGCATGGAGCGGGACCTGGGCCTGGTCGTCGAGCGCGACAGCGACGGCTGCTTGCAGGACATCCACTGGTCGATGGCCGCGGTGGGGTACTTCCCCACCTACACCATCGGCAGTCTGCTGGCCTGTCAGCTGTGGGAGGCGCTGGACCGCGAGCTGGGAGGGGCGGCGCAGCTGGTCGAGCAGGGCAAGTTCGCCCCGATCCTCCAGTGGACGCGCAAGAACGTGCACGCCCACGGCAGGCGCTTCGACACGCAGGCCCTGTGCCGGCGGGTCACGGGGGCGCCGCTGTCGCACGAGCCGCTGCTGCGCCACCTGCGAAGCAAGCTCGGGCCGCTCTACGGCCTGTCGTAGCGGCGGGTCAGCAGCGTCGCGCCCGCGCCCCTTGCAGGGCGTGCAGGGCCACAGCTGCAGCGACAGCGACGTTGAGCGAGTCGCAGCGGTCGCGCCGGATGGGAATGCGCGCCCGGCTGTCCGCCTGGGACAGCGCCAGCGGCGACAGCCCCGCCCCTTCCTCGCCAAAAAGCAGCGCGACGGGGGCGTTCGGCGCCAGCTCCGCCAGGGTCTCGTCCAGGGCCTGCGCCGCAGGATCGGGCGTGAGCGCGACGCTGACGAAGCCCGCCTCGCGCAGCTGCTGCAGCGCGCCGCCTTCGCCTGCGACGCGCTCGACGCGCGTCCAGGGAACCGTCAGCGCGCAGCCGATGGAGACGCGGACAGCCTTGCGGTAGAGCGGATCGCATGTTCGGCTGTCGAGCGCGACGAGGTCTGCGCCGAAGGCAGCGGCGTTGCGGAAGACGCCGCCGACGTTGTCGTGGTTGGTCAGCCCCTCGAGGAGCACGACGACCGGCGCGGGCCTCTGCGACCGCAGCTGTGCAAGCAGACGCCGCAGCGGCGCAGGCTCGGGTCTGCGTCCGGCCGCCAGAACGCCGCGGTGGATGTGGAAGCCCGCGATCGCGTCCATGACCTGCTGCGAGGCGACGTGCACGGGGGCGGCCGGCCATCGTCGAGCCAGCGCCGCAAGCAGGTCCGACAGGCCGTCCAGCCGCCGCTGCGAGACGAGCATCGAGACGCACTGGAGGGGGCTTTCCTCGACGAGCCTGCGGACGACGAGCCCGCCCTCAGCGATGAAGAGCCCCTCCTGGCGGGCCAGGTCGCGGTCGCGCAGCTGGCTGTAGATCGCGACGCGCGGGTCCGCGGGGTCCTCGATCCGCACGAAGGGCGGTTGGACGGTTTCTGCGCTCATACCATCAGGCATGCGAATCCCGCGCGTCTCCTGTCCGCCCTGCGTCGCCCTGTGGGCGGTGATGGGCGTGATCATCGCCTCTTCGTCCATCCAGCGATCCTGCAGCAAGGCCCCTCCCGAGGGACAGTACGTGGGCGAGGGCGCCGCTGCCGCCGCTTCCGACAAGGACGCTGCTCCGTCTCCCTCGCGCACGCCTCCGCTCCAGGAGGCCCTGGCTCGGGCGCAGACGACCACGCTGCCCACGCTCCAGGGCGCCGGGCTGGCTGTGCCCATCCCTCCCGAGTGGCGCCCCGTCGACCACCCCTCGCCCATGCGTTTGGGAACCTTCGAAGCAGGGGAGGGCGACCAGCGCGTCGAGATCGTCTTCTTCCACTTCGGCAAGGGCCAGGGCGGCGGCGCCGAGGCCAACCTCCTCCGCTGGTCGAGGCAGGTGCTCGACGAGCAGGGCCAGCCCGTCGAGCCCGCCATCGAGTCCTTCACCGCAGGGCCGTTGCGCGTCACGCTGGGCGCGTACGAGGGGACGTACCTCGCAGGCCCGCCGGGCGCAGAGCCGACGCCGCGACAGGGCTGGGGGCTCGTCGGCGCCGTCATCGAGGGCGGCCCTCAGGGCAGCGTCTTTGCGCGCATGACCGGCCCCGCTGCGGGCGTGCGGGCGATGCAGCCGCTGCTGACGGCTGCGCTGCGCTCCGTGAGGCTGGCGCCCGCTGCATCCTCGCCTTGAGCAGCTCACGGGACCAGCTGCGCTACGACCTGTACGAGCGGGCGGCCCAGTCGCCAGCGGCGCAGGCCCGGTTCATCGAGGCGCTGCTGCGCGAGCGGGGCGTGGACGACGCGACGGCCACACTGCGCGAGGACTTCAGCGGCTCGGGCGCTCTCTCCCGCGCCTGGGTGCGCGCAGCGCCCGGCAGGCGGGCTGTCTGCGTGGACCGGGACCCCGCTGCGATCGCGCAGCTGTCGCGCAGGCTGCGCGAGCTCGACGAGGCTGACGCGTTGCGCATCGTCGTGCGGAACATGGACGTGCTCGAAGCCGACGACGCAGCGCAGTGCGTGGCGGCGCTGAACTTCTCCATCGGCGAGCTGCGCGACAGGCGGACGCTGCTGGCCTACCTTCGCGCGACGCGCCAGCGGCTTGCGCCGCGCGGCCTGCTGCTGTTGGATCTCTACGGCGGGGTCGACGCGCTGACGACGGGCCGCTCGGAGCTGGAGCTGCGGGCGGACGAGGCGGGCGGCGTGGTCCGCTACGTCTGGGAGCAGCGGCGGGCCAACCCAGCCACGGCCATGGTCGAGAACGCCATGCATTTTGTTCTGGAAAACGGCGAGGAGCTGCGCGACGCTTTCGTCTACCGCTGGCGGCTCTGGTCGCTGCCCGAGCTGCTCGACGCGCTGGCTGACGCAGGTTTTGGCGCCCCAGCGCTGCACGACAGGCTGGGAGGCGCCGTCGACGACGAAGGCGCCCTGCACACGCTGCCCATCGAGCTGGAGGAGGCTGAGGAGGCCCTGGAGGAGAACTTCGTCGTCTACCTGGCTGTGCAGCCTGCAGCCACGGAGCAGGAGGCGCAGGGGTGATCTTCCTGGCGCCTGTGTCGGGGCTGGCGGCGCTGGTTCTGGGGACAGGCGCGGTCGCTGCGCTGCACTTTCTCAAGCTCCGCCGCAGACCCGTGCGGGTCAGCTCGACGCTGCTGTGGTCGCAGGCGGCCAGGGACCTGCAGGTCAACGCGCCGTGGCGCATGATCCGTCCGCGGCTGTCGCTGTTGCTGGAGCTCCTGGCGGCTGCAGCGTTGGCGGGGGCGATCGCCCAGCCCGTCGTCCAGGGCGCCGCGCCCACGGGCAGCCGCGTCGCCATCGTGGTGGACGTCTCCGCCTCGATGGCTGCGGTGGACGACGCGGGCGGGCAGACGAGGCTGGACCGGGCCAGGACGCAGGCGCTGGACCTGCTCGAGCGTCTGCCTGCGGGGACGGAGACCGCGGCGCTGGCGCTGGGGCTCCCCTCGAAACTGCTCGCAGGGCCGACGCGCGATCGGTCCCTGCTGCGCGAGGCGCTCCTGGGCCTCTCCCCGACCGATCAGCCCGAGGACGTCCAGCAGCTGCTGCAGTTGCTCGAGACGCTCGTCGTTCAGGGCGCAGAGGAGGGAGGGCGCCAGGCGCCGTGGACGATTGTTCTGTATTCCGATGGCGGATTTGCCGCGGCGGGTCAGGCGCTGTCCGCTGCGGTGGGCGACGCGCAGCTGCGCTTCGTGCGCGTCGCGGGCGACGCGCGCCCCTTCAACGCGGGCGTGGTCGATCTGGCGGCGGAGCGCGACTTCGACGACCCGCAGACGCTGCGCCTCGTCGCGCGTCTGGCGCACACCGCTCCTGCGCCCCGCGAGCTGACCGCAGCGGTGTACCTGGACGACGCGCCGTTGGGGGCGCTCTCAGCTCGGGCGCCTGCGCCGACGGACGGACGCCCCGGCCAGGCGGTCGCGTCGCTGACCGTGCGTGAGCCGCGGGGGGGACTGCTGCGGGTGGTCCTTCCCGGAGGCGACGCGCTGACGAGCGACGACGTGGCCTACGCCGTCGTTCCCCCCGCCTCGGCGCTGCGCGTGGCGGTGGTGACGCCCGCACAGGGGCAGGCAGCTGACCCCTTCCTGCTGCGGGCGATCGAGGCTGCAGGAGGCGGCGCGGTCGAGACGATCACGCTGGCCCAGTACGAAGCCCGGGCCCAGGCGCCGCTGTGGGATCTGGTCTTCTTCGACCGCTGCGCCCCTGCAGCGACGCCGACAATCCCCTCGGTGCACATCGCAGCTGCGCCTGCGGACGCGGGGGTGACGGTCGACGGCCCCCAAGGCGGCGGGACGATCGCGCTGTGGGACAGACGAGCGCCTGCCCTGCGCGACGTGTCGCTGGAAAGGGTGCAGCTGGCGCCCGGGCCGACGCTCAGGCTCGAGGGGCAGGCCCAGGCCCTGGCGCAGCTGGAGGCAGGGCCCGTTCTGGCCCGGTTCAGACGCCACAGCGTCGAGCATCTCGTGACGAGTTTCGCGTTTTCCAGCTCCACCTGGCCGCTGGAGCCGAGCTTCGCCGTCTTCATCGCCAATCTGCTGGAGCAGCTGCCCGCAGGGGGCGACAGGCTCATCAGCCGGGTGGTGTCGACGTCACAGCCCCTGCTGCTCACCCCTGCGCCCGGGGCCAGGCGTGTGCGTCTCGTCGGGCCTGTGGAGCGGGAGATCGCTGTGCCCCAGGACGCGGATCGCGTCTCCGCGGGACGGCTGGAGCGGGTGGGGGTCTACCGCGTCCAGGGCGCCCGCGAGCAGGTGGTGGGGGTCAGCCTCCTGAGCGAGCGCGAGACGACGCTGCCTCAGGCGGAGTCGGTTGAGCTCTCGGGCAGGCGGGTCGAGGCGCAGCGGGCCGAGACACTGGGGGAACGGCCGTTGTGGCGCTGGCTGGCCGCCGCTGCGGGCCTCTTCGCCCTGCTGGACTGGGCGCTCTACGCCCTGGCCATGCGCGTCCGCCGAAGCGGCTGAGCGCAACGGCTATCCTTGGCGACGCCATGCCGACACTCGTGCTGCAGCATCACGACATTGGCTCGCCTGGCAGGTTGGGGGAGGCGCTGCGCGACCACGGCCATCGCCTGCGCGTCCTCAGGCCCGACCTGGGGCAGCCGCTGCCCGCTGACCTGGACGACGTGGAGGCTGTCGTCGCGCTGGGCGGGCCGCAGAACGTCGACGATCCGCCCGACAAACACCCCTGGCTTGCGCAGGAGATCGACCTGCTCCGCGCCGCACACGAAGCGCAGCTTCCTGTCGTGGGGGTGTGCCTGGGGGCGCAGCTGATCGCTGCTGCGCTGGGGGGGCGCGTCGAGCCGATGGGCGTTCCCGAGATAGGCTTCGTCGACGTGCAGCTGACAGCTGCGGGGCAGACGGACGTGACGCTGGCGGGGATCGCCTGGTCGAGCCCGCAGTTCAGCCACCACAGCAGGCACGTGGCGGAGCCGCCGCCGGGCGCCACGCTGCTGGCTTCGAGCCAGCGCTGCGCCGTGCAGGCCTTCCGCGCAGGGCTGCGCACCTACGCCTTCCAGTATCACTTCGAGGCCGACGCGGACATGATCCGCCAACTGCTTCGCTCAGCCCCCGAACAGATGCGGCAGGCGGGGGTGCTCGAAGAGGACATCGACAAGCAGCTGGAGCGCTCGTACGCTGCGTTCGACCGTCTGGGCAGGCGGCTGTGCGAGAACATCGCTGAGCTGCTCGCCCCCAGCGCGCAGCTGGCGGCGAGGCGCCGCTGAGTCGTCGAAGCAGGCAGGTTGAAAGGCGCACGCCGTGACCCTTCTGGGCGACGCAGCGACATTCGCCGCAGGCGCCGCCGCCCTGATCCTGGGAGGCGAGATCCTCGTGCGAGGCGCCGTGGCCCTGGCGGGCAGGCTGGGCGTCTCCAGACTCTTCATCGGGCTGACCGTCGTGGCTTTCGGCACCAGCGCGCCGGAGCTTGCGCTGAACCTGGCTGCGGCGCTGAACGGCCACCCGCAGATCTCCTTCGGCAACATCATCGGCTCGAACATCGCCAACATCGGCCTGATCCTGGGGCTTTCCGCCCTGCTGCGCCCCCTGGTCGTGCAGGCCTCGCTCATCCGCAGGGAGCTGCCGTTGATGCTCGCAGCGACAGCGGGGCTGATCGCGCTGGCGGTCGCCCCGCCCGGCGCGGTGGTGGGGGGGCGGACGATCGCCGCTCTGAGCAGGCTCGACGCAGCGGCGCTGCTGACGGGGTTCGCTGGGTTTCTGTGGATGGCGGCGCGCTCTCTCAGGCGCGGCGCCGAGGGCGTCCTCCAAGCGGAGATCGAGGAGGTGATGCACTCGACGCCGAGCATGCGCCTGGGGGGCGCATGGGCCCTGACGCTCGTGGGCCTGGCCCTGCTGGCGGGGGGAGGCAAGCTCGCCGAGACGGGCGCCGTGGGCCTGGCGGTTGGGTTGGGCGTCTCCCAGGCCTTCGTGGGGCTGACCATCGTCGCGGTGAGCACGAGTCTGCCGGAGCTGGCGGCGTCGCTGTCCGCGATGCGCAAGGGGCACAGCGACATCGCGGTGGGCAACGTCGTCGGCTCCAACCTCTTCAACATCCTGCTCATCATGGGGCTGACCGCGATGGTCGAGCCCACGACGCTTCCTCCCGGCGCCTGGCGGGCGCTGCTGGCCATGGCTGTCCTCTCCGCAGCCCTGGTCCCCATCACCCGCACCAACGACGGCGCCGTCAGCAGGCTCGAGGGCGCTCTGCTGCTGGCGATGTACGCGGGATGGCTGGTCTGGGAGGCGCTGGCCAAGGGCTCGGGCTGAGACGCCTCAGCCGCCCGATGCGTCCTGCAGCTGTTTGTCGGTCACCGGGGGCAGCGGGCCGTCGTCGTCGCGCTGCTTGTGGGTCTCGCGCACGCGGCGCTCCAGCTCCTTCCACGCTTCGGTCGAGCGCAGGCGCGTCTCCAGGGATTCCATCTGCTTGAGCTGATCGAGGTAGTTGGCGGCGATCTCGCTGCCGTCGAGCTCCATGCGCACGAAGCAGCGGTAGCCCCCGTTGGGCTCAGCGTAGATCTCCCGTTTGGTCACGTGGGCGCCTCGCAGCGAATGGCCCGCGACGGTCTCGGTGATGTTCTGGAAGCGCTGGAGCAGCTCGAAGTCGCCCGAGAGGTCGATCTGCTCCTGGAAGTTGCGCTGCAGGACGTTGACCTGCGTCTCGATGGACAGGGCCATGGCGGCGCGGGCGAAGTTGGTGGCCATGGTCTCAGCCATCTCGGGCGTGGCGCCCACAGCCTGGGCTGTCTTGACGATCGTCCCCGACTCGCTGCGAGGCGTCTCGTTGTACCAGTCGGGGACGAAGGCCCGGGCCACGCTCGTCCGCTCCTCGACGACGCGGGGCTTGCTCTGGCAGCCCGCAGCGAGAGCGGTCAGGACGCAGACGGAAAGCAGCGGGGAGCAGGGTGCGTGACGCATGGGGCGGGCCTCCAGCAGGTGCGGGTCCCGGGCAGGGGTCGTCCGCGACAAGCCTAAGCGCTATCGGCCTTGCGGGAGGGGGCGCCTGAGCGGCGCCGATACGATCCGCGTGCGATCCGTCGGATCAGACCGCCTGGCGCTGCTGCTTGCGCTGCTTGCAGCGGGCTGCGGTGCGCAGATCAGGCTCGAGGACCGCTCGCAGCCGACAGTGCCTGAGGCGTCCGAGGCGCCCCTGTGGACGAGCCAGCCCCAGGCGGGCCTGACCCCGTCGCAGCAGCTGGCGGGGGTGGGGGCGGGCGCGACAGCCTTCCAAGCCAAGCGGGCCGCTCTTGCCGACCTCGCCCAGCAGCTGCTCGTGCGTGTCCGCGTACAGGAGCGGGTCGAGGAGCGCGCCGTCGAGCGGCGCAGCGGCGGCGCCGTCGCCAGGGAGGCCAGCAGGGCCAGCGTCGAGCGGCGCGTCGAGACGCTCAGCGAGGCCCTGCTCTCCGGGGCGCGCGTGCAGAGCGTCTGGACGGACCCGCACACCGGCCGCATCTGGGCCCGGGTCGTGGCGCAGCGGTCTGCTGTGGCTGAGGCGCTGGCGTCGGAGGGGGCGAGGCTGCTGGATCGGGCCCGTCGCTGGTTCGAGCAGGCCCAGGACGAGCAGACCACGCCGCTTGCGCGCTTCCGCGCCCATGCCTCCGCCAGGGAGGCGCTGCAGCGGGCGGAAGAGGCGTTGCTCGCAGCCCAGGCCGCGGCGTCTTCGGGCAGCGTTGCGGCGCAGCTCGAGCAGGCGCAGTCGTTGCGCGCCCTTGCCCGCGCTGCGCCGCCCGCGCTGACCGCTGCCTTGACCCCCGGACCCTTCACGCCGCCTTCGATCGTGCAGCGGGTGCGCGAGGCCCTGACGGCGCGGGGAGTGGCTGCGGCGCAGCGGGCGCCTGCGCAGCTCATCGTCAGCGTCGCCCTGGAGACGACCCCGCTGGGCAGCGACGCGGACGGACAGATGCGCCTGGGTTGGTCGCTGCGTGTGGATGTCCGCGACGCAGCGGGGGGCGTCGTGGTCGCCTCGCGCAGGCTCGAGGGCGTGGCGGTCGGCCGTGATCACCCCGACGCGATGGTGGCTGCGGAGCAGGCGGCGCTGCGGGCCCTGGAAGGAGGCATGGACGCGCTGCTCGACGAGGCCCTGCGGGCGGCGCCTCCCTAGCGAGGCTGCCTCAGTCCTCGGGCCGCTCGCGTCCCGGGGCCATGCGGACGATGCGGGGCTGAAAGCGGGCGACGATCTCCACCAGGTCCCGTTGCTGCTGCATGACCGCGTCGATGTCCTTGTAGACAGCGGGGGCTTCGTCGAGGCCGGCTTCGAGCAGCGTGACGCGGCGCTCCTCCAGCGTGCGGCGCACGTCGCGCCAGCGCAGCGAGCGCTTGGCCTGACGCCGGCTCATGACCCTGCCTGCGCCGTGGGCGCTGGAGCGCAGCGACTCGGGTTCGCCCAAGCCTCGCACGACGTAGGCGGGGTCGGCCATGGTGCCTGGAACGACGCCCAGCTCGCCCCTCTTGGCGGGCGTTGCGCCCTTGCGGTGGACGACGACGGAGCGGCCCTGGTGCTCCTCGATCCAGGCGAAGTTGTGGTGGTTTTCGACGCAGCCCAGCGCCTCTGCGCCAAGGTCCCCGAGCAGCTGGCGGTGGATGACGTCGTGGTTGGCGTGGGCGTAGCGGCCCATGAGCTCCATGGCCCGCCAGTACTCCTGGCCCTCGTGTGAATCGAGGTCGAGCCAGGCGAGCCTGCGCAACTCGCCAGCAAGCTCGGGGTGTTTCGCCGCGGCGACGCGGGAGTACTCGTTGCAGACGGCGGCGCCTGCGCCTCTGCTTCCGGAGTGCGAGAGGATCGCGGTCCAACGGCCTTGGGGGATGACGCCCGTGGGCGTGGCCAGCGGCGCTTCGAGCGTCAGCTCGCCGTATTCGACGAAGTGGTTGCCCGAGCCGCTGGTCCCCAGCTGGCGCCAGGCCCTGTCCTTGAGCGTGCGCGTCACCGGGCTGACGGACCAGTCCTCGTCCATCACCGGATGGTCTTGGGGGGGGTCGAACTCGCAGCCGACGCCGAAGCGCGTCTGCCGGCGCAGAGCCGCGACGAGGCGCTCCCGCTGCCCAGGCTCGTCCAGCGCGCCTGCGGGAAGATCGAGGGCCGTGAGCTTGACCCTGCAGGCGATGTCCACCCCCACGCCGAAGGGGATGACCGCGTTGTCGCAGGCCAGCACGCCGCCGATGGGCAGGCCGTAGCCCACGTGGGCGTCGGGCATGAGGGCGCCAGCCACGGCCACGGGCAGGCTTGCCGCTTGCTCCATCTGCTCGACGGCGGCGGGGTCGAGATCCCGGCCGAAGCGGCGCAACGGCGCCCGGGTTGTGCGCTTGGGGGCCACGGTGGCGGATCGTAGGGGACGCGATGCGGAAAAAACCGGATCCACATATTCTTGCCTGTCGAATACACTGGGCGCGGCTCGCAGCGGGACGCCCTCGCTGTGCGCCGAAGACACAGTCACAGGAGCGCCGCGCATGCACGCAGCGAAGGACCTGTTTGCGGGGGGGCGCAGGCACGGTCGACTCGCCGCGGCAGGAGGGGGCCTCGTCCTCTGTGCAGCGATGAGCGCCGCTGCTGCGCAGGCCCAGCTGGCCAGAGAGTGGGCAGGAGGCTCGAGCGACGATTTTCACGATCCTGCCAACTGGGTCGACGGCCTGCCTCCAGGGCCTGGCGACATCGCGTTGTTCAACTTCGATGGTCCAGCGACGATCCTGCTGCAGGGGATAGGCGCCTCGACCGAAAGCCTCATGGTGCAGGGGGGGGCGGACCTGACGCTCGACCTGACCGGGGCGACGTACCAGCTGGGATCGCTGAGCCCGCGAGGGTTGAGCGTGGCCTCGGCGCCTGGCGACGCAGCCAGCCTGACCTTCGTCAACGGGACGATCCTCGGGGGGCGCGCCTTCGTCGGCTCGACAGTGGGAGCCGCTGGCGCCCTTACGCTTCGCGGCGGCGCCGTCAGCGCAGCCCTGAACGACCGCCTCATCGTCGGCCTGGGAGGCGAAGGCGCGCTGTCGATTCTCGACGGGGCGGAGCTCGTCTCGGGCCACGTCTTCGCAGGCGGCTCCTCGAGCGCCGACCCCACAGCCCCCTTCCGCTCGCAGGCGGACATCCTGGTCAAGGGGCCGGGCTCGCGATGGGTGATCAACTCGCAGCTGTGGCTGGGGGGATTCTTCGACGAGACAGGCCGAGGCGGCGACGGCGGCAGCGCCCGCATGCGCGTCCTCGACGGGGCGGAGGTGATCGTCGGCTCCGCGAGCGTGGCGCCGACCAGAGGCGCGGAAGCCTCGCTGACCATCAGCGGGCAGGGGACGCACTGGGACGGCACGATCTTCGTGGGCGGACGCAGGCATTCCGATCCCTTCGTCGTCACCGCCAGCGCAGGCGTGGGGTCGGTGGTGATCTCCGACGGCGCCTTCGTCGAGGCGGTGTGCCTTGCTGTGGGAACATCGTTCGACTCCAAGGGCGACATGACGGTGATCGGGCCGGGCACGCACGTCGTGGCGGGGGTGGCGCCCGGGGGATTCTCCTGCGAGACCGACGTGGGAGTCTTCGGGGAAGGGTCGTTGAGCGTGATGCGGGGGGCCCGCGTCGACGCCTCGATCACCACCGCGGTGGGCTTTACGCCAGGCGTGGGCACCCCCAGCCTCGTCGTCGACGGCGCAGGCTCCGTCTTCGCCACGCCTGAGTTCGTCATAGGAGGCAACGCCCGCATCAACATTCGCGCAGGCGGGACGCTGGCGGCGGGAATGTTCAGACAATCGGTGGGGGTGTTCGGCACGTCCTTCCGCAACGCCATGATCTCCGTCTCAGGGCGCGACTCCTTTCTGGATGTGGGCTTTATCGACGGCGCGCCTGCGGGAGAAGGCTTCCTGCGTCTCGGTGTGCTGACAGGGGAGCACGCCAGCCTCGAGATCAGCGATCTTGCGACGGTGCGGGCGCGTTCTGCGATTTTCGGCCGCGAAGGCGAATGCGAGGTGCGGCTTTTCTCCACCGCCTTCAACCCCACGCTCATTGACGGTCCGGGCGGCAAACTGGTCATCGAAGGCCAGCCTGGCGATCCCAACGGCGGCCTGCTGCAGCTGGGGGGCGTCTCGCCTTTTGGCAAGGCCAGGCTCATCCTGTCCGGTCAGTTGGATCGGGTCGTGGCCAACCAGATCGTCGTCGGGCTCAACGGCGAGATCTTCGGCGTCGGAACGATCCAGACGAACGTGCTCATCAACTCCGGCCGCATCCATCCCACGCGGGAGTGGAGCTTGGGGTTGGCGGGGCAGCTGGTCGTCGAGGGCGACTACGCCCAGACGCCTGACGGCGAGCTGCTGATGGTCCCGGGCAACTTCGGCTCGTTCCTCAAGGTCACGGGGACAGCGACGCTGGCGGGCAGGCTCGTCATCAGGCCCGACCAGCAGATCAGCCCCATCAGCGAGCGGATGTTGCTGCTCGAGGCCAAGTCGGTAGGCGGCCGCTTCGACGAGGTGGTCATTCCACCTCTTCCCGGTGGGTTGGTGGGCTCGATCGAGTACACCCCCACCCGGGTGTACCTCAACGCCAAGCCGCGGGTGGGGGACATCAACCGCGACGGCGCCGTGGACGCGACGGATCTCTTCCTGCTGCTGGGCAACTGGGGCAGGCAGGGTCCCAACGCAGCGGACATCGACGGCGACGGGGTGGTTGGGCCGAGCGATCTGTTCCTGCTGCTGGGCAACTGGGGCGCGGGAACGCCCCCACCGCCCATCACGGTCGCGCCAGCCAAACGCTGAGCCCGCCTGGAGCAGCAGCAGGTCTCAGGGTCCCGCCGCCAGCACAGGCGCCGCCCACTCCACCACCGCATGCAGCGCCGCCGCGGCCAGCGTCATCCCCACGATGATCTGCGCCGTCATCACCAGCGTCTGCCTGGCCCACGCTCTGGGCGTCTCCGCCCGCACCGCCTTGTACGCCATGGCCACGCCCAGCGCCATGGGCGCAAGCAGCAGCCACCACAGACGGGCGCCCACCGGCGCGGGATCGAGCACCGGCCGCCACGCAAGAGACAGCAGCGCCCCAGTCTGCCCAGAGGCGAGCCACACCACGAGCGTCATGGGCCTTCGCTCCGTCTTCTGCGGCTGATCCACGCAGCGTCGACGACGCACAGGATGTTGAGCATCCCCGCCAGGGCGCCGAAGAGCGAGCCTATTTCCTCCGCGTGGGCCAGCGACTCGCTGGCGGGAGGCTTGGCTGCGGGGTCGCCCGTGCGCAGCCTCGCTTCGCGCGGGGTGGGCAGGCGTCGTTGACCCGTGACGGGATCGACCACTTTGAGCCGTTGCTTGGCCAGGTCCGCAGCGAAGGCGGGCAGCCCCGCCCCTGCCTGGCCCAGGAACCACCACTTGTTGTCGATGTGGTCGAAAACGTCGATGCCGCCGACGACCAGCCCGCAGAGGAACAGCCACATGACGCCTGCGAAGATCGCGACGCCTCGCCAGCGTTCGCCGCGGACGAAGTGTCCCAAGCCTGGAAGCAGGTACCCCAGCAGGGCGAAGTGGGGCGTGAAGCGCTCGTGGACGCGAGACGAGGCCAAGACGTGCTCCAACATGCTGCGGCGGGTCGCTGCGGGGGCAAGTGTATCGCCCAGCTGCGCAGGTGCTGCGGGAGCGCCGCTGGAGAGCGTCCGAAAAGGCGCCCGGCTGCGGAGGCGCTGCGCCCCTGGCGTCGCTGCAACGGGCGCGAGGGGTCAACGACCAACCGTGGACGGTCGATGAAGAGGAGGCGCCGTCCAGCAGCGGCGGAACAGGAGCGGGCGAGCATGCACGATCGACACCCTCGACACGACGATCGCCCCGCACATCCTCCTGCGGAGGAAGAGGCGCCGGTGGTCGAGCGACGGGCCCGCAGGAAGGGCGATCGGCGCCAGGACCACGAGCGGGCCCGCAACTACCCCCCCACGCTGGATCGGCGCCGCGGCCCGGGCCGGCGCCTTTCCGACTTCGCCCGCGCAGCGGAAGAAGGCGAGCTGACGCCCGAGCAGTTCCTCTTCGTCACCACCCTGCACCGCTTCAAGCAGGCCAACAGCAAGACGTTTCCGTCGTGGACCGAGGTGCTCGAGGTGGTTCGTCTGCTGGGCTACCGCAAGGTGCAGAAGAGTCTGATCGACCTGCGCGGCGCCGAGGATTTCACCGAGCCCCCCGACGCCCCCGCCAACGTCAGGGTCGACGAACAGGCGAGGGAGCAGCGGAGCGGGCGGGCAGCGTAGGGGCGGTTCGCTGCGCCGCTGTCAGCAGCTGCGCATGGGCTTCGAGAAAGACGCTGCACAGCGCTTCGAGCGGCCGCGCAGCAGCTGCCTGCCGCGCTGCGCGCGACAGGCGCGTGCGCCGCTGCTCGTCCGTCAGGAGCGCACACGCCTCGCGCGCCCAGCGGTCGGGGTCGCCTGCGGGAAGGACCAGCCCGTCGACGCCGTGCTGCACGAAGGAGGCGGGGCCGCCCTGATCAGCCACGAGGGGGGGCGTTCCCGACGCCTGCGCCTCCAGGGCGACCTGCCCCAGCGTTTCGGTGGTCGAAGGAAAGAGCAGCAGGTCGGCTGTGGCGTAGAGCCTGCTCAGCGCCTCGCCCTGGACGACGCCGAGGAAGCGGGTGCGCGGGAGCCTGCGGGCGAGCCAGCTGCGCAGTGGACCGTCCCCCGCCACGACCAGTCGCGGCGCACAGCCCTGCGCCGCGGCGAGTTTCTCGATCCGCCGCCAGGCCTCGACGAGCAGGGGCAGGTTCTTCTCTGCGCCAAGCCTTCCCACGTGCAGCGCAAGGGGCTGGCCCTGCGCCAGGTCGCGGCGCAGCTGCGGATCGTGAAACCGCGGGTGGAAGCGCGCAGCGTCGACAGCGGGCGGGAGCGTGACGAGCTGACCCGCGTGCGCCCCCAGCGCGATCAGCTCGTCGGCGCTGGGCCGTGAACGGGCGAAGAGCAGCGGACAGGCTCGCAGCAGGCGGCCAAGCGCTTCGCGGACGAGCGCAGCGGCTGTGTCGCTTTGCAGCAGCGCCAGGGCGTAGCGGGGGAAGTCCGTGTGGTGCGTCGCCGCCCAGGGAAGGTCCAGCGACGCCGCCAGCGCAAGGCCCGCAAGGCCCACCGGGCCTGGCGTCGAGATGTGCACAGCGGTGGGCGAAAAGGCCTGCACAGCGTCGAAGAGCGCCGCTGGCTGAGGAGCGCCCAGCGCAAGCGAGGGCATGCCCGGCGCGGGAAGCGCGCAGCGGATGGGGATCGCGACGCAGCCAGGCGGAAGCGCCGCCGCTGGACGCGCCAGCGCGCAGAAGACGCGCACGCGGTCCTGTAGGCCCTTGCGGCGCGCCCAGGCGAGCAGGTCGCCCAGAAAGCGCGACACGCCGTGGGGCTGCTCGAGCGCGTCAGCGAAGATCGCCAGGCGAAGGTCAGCTGCTGGGCTGCGCCGTGCGGGGCGCGCCGGGGTGTAGGAGCAGCGGGTGATCGCCGCAGCCAGCTCGCGGCGCAGCGGCTCGTCCTTGCGCTGGTGGACATGTGCAAGCAGGTCGGTGGGGACGGCGGCGCGCAGCGGAACAAGCGCAGCGCCCAGGCTCGCGCCAGGCGGCGCGCGCCGGGCTCGTCTGAGGCCCTGCATGGCGACGCGGCGCATCTGCCTGCGCAGGGCGCGCTCGTCGCCCTCTGCGCCCTCGGGGTGCGCCCGCCCTGCGCGCAGCGCCTCGAGGATCGCCCTGGCGTTGGGTGCAGCGTCGTCGCTCGCTGTGACGTCGCAGCGCGTCCACGTTCTGCCGAGGCGCAGCAGGGCGTGGTCGTCGCTGCCGCCGGTGCGAAGCCAGG
>CAYPBL010000025.1:0-30289 GCA_964408965.1 uncultured Phycisphaeraceae bacterium
TCAATAGTCGAAGTCGTCCATGCCGGCGCCGGCGCCCGCGGGGGTCTTGGCCTTCTTCTCCTTGATCTCCACGATGGCGCTGTCGGTCGTCAGCAGCAGGCCCGCGACGCTCGCAGCGTTCTGCAGCGCCACGCGCTCGACCTTGGTCGGCACGAGCACGCCCATCTTGAGCATGTCCCCGTATTCCTGGGTCATGGCGTTGAAGCCGAAGTTGACGTCGCTGGACTCCTCGACCTTGCTGGCCACGACGGCGCCGTCCAGGCCGGTGTTGGCCGCGATCTGGCGGATGGGCGCCGCCACGGCGCGGTGGACGATGTCGATGCCGGCCCGCTCGTCCTGATCCGCAGCCTTCTTGCGCAGCTGCTCGAGGACCCTGCGGGCGCGAAGGGGCGCCACGCCGCCGCCGGGCAGCACGCCCTCCTCGACCGCGGCCCTGCAGGCGTGCAGCGCGTCCTCGACGCGGGCCTTCTTCTCCTTCATCTCGACTTCCGTGGCGGCGCCGACGTTGATCTGCGCAACGCCTCCCGAGAGCTTGGCCAGCCGCTCCTGCAGCTTCTCGCGGTCGTATTCGCTGTCGGTGGTCTCGATCTGGTGCTTGATCTGCTCGATTCTGCCCTGGATGTCGCTGGTCTTGCCGGCGCCTTCGATGATGGTCGTCGTGTCCTTGTCGACGACGATCTTCTTGGCCCTGCCCAGCTCAGCGAGCTCGAGCTTCTCGAGCGACAGGCCCAGGTCCTCCATGACGGCTCTGCCGCCGGTGAGGATGGCGATGTCCTCGAGCATGGCCTTTCTGCGGTCGCCAAAGCCCGGCGCCTTGACGGCGCAGACCTTGAGCACGCCCCGCAGCTTGTTGACCACCAGCGTCGCCAGGGCCTCCGAGCCCAGGTCCTCCGCCACGATGAGCAGGGCCTTGCCGGACTCGGCGACCTTGGTCAGGATCGGCAGCAGGTCCTTGGCCGACTCGATCTTCTTCTCGTGCACCAGCACGTAGGCGTCCTCGAGCACGCACTCCATGTCCGCGGTGTTGGTCACGAAGTGCGGCGAGAGGTAGCCCTTGTCGAACTGCATGCCCTCGAGCAGCTCGACCTCGGTCTCGAGGCTCTTGCCCTCTTCGACGGTGATGACGCCGTCCTTGCCGACCTTGTCCATGGCCTCAGCGATGATCCTGCCGATCTGCTGGTCCTGGTTGGCGGCGCAGGCGCCGACCTGGGCGATCTCGTCGGAGCTGGAGACCTCCTTGCTCATCTTCCTGAGCTCGCCGACGATGGCTTCGACGGCCTTGTCCACGCCCCGTTTGATCTGGTTGGCGTTGGCGCCTGCGGTGATGTGGCGCAGGCCCTCCTGGAAGATGGCCTCGGCGTAGACGGTCGCGGTGGTGGTGCCGTCGCCGGCGTCCTTGGAGGCCTTGGAGGCGACCTCCTTGACCATCTGGGCGCCGAGGTTCTCGAAGGGGTCCTCCAGCTCGATCTCCTTGGCCACGGTCACGCCGTCCTTGGTGACGGTCGGGGCGCCGAAGGACTTCTCCAGCACCGCCACGCGGCCGGTGGGCCCGAGGGTGATCTTCACCGCCCGGGCCAGCTTGTGCACGCCCTTGAGGATGCGCTCGCGGGCGTCGTTGTCGAAGGCGATCTGTTTGGCAGCCATGGTTGTGGTTCCTTTCCTTGTGGTTGCTTCGATGCTGTGCAGGTGTTTCGTGTTGCGCAGGTGTGTCGCGGTCCTCAGCCTATGCGTATCCAGGCGACGCGCTCCGCGTCGATGATGTAGACGTGCTTGCCGTCGGAGACCTTCACCAGGTCGTCCTCCTCGTGGGGGATGAGCATGGCGTTCTGCACCAGGCAGTGCTCCGCCCGTTCGAAGTAGAAGCAGGCGTTGCGCTCGCCGTTGAGTTCAGCGAGGGCCTGCCTGAGCTGTTCGCGGGTCATGCGCCTGGCTCCTTCCTGTGAGGCGTCGCGTCAGTCCACGATCGCCAGCACCTCGTCCTCGCTGAGGACCAGATACTCCTCGCCGTCGATCTTCAGCTCGCTGCCCGCATAGGAGGTGAAGAGCACGCGGTCGCCCACGCTGACCTGCATGGGGAAGCGCTCACCGGTCTTGGGGTTCAGCGCCCCGGGGCCGACCGCGAGCACGACGCCGCTCTGCGGCTTGTCCTTGGCCTTTTCAGGCAGATACAGCCCCGCCTCGGTGCGCTCGTCGGCGTCGTCGCGCTGGACGATGATCTTGTCGTTGAGCGGTTTGATGGCCAGTTTCGTCTTCTTCGGCGCGGTCTTGGTGGCCGGCATGGTCGCATTCTCCTTGTCCTCTGGCCGAGGCGGCGTCACGTCGCCCAGGCCTTGGGTGCGTTCGTCACGGTTCCGTCTGGCACGTTCCTCGTTCCTGTTCGGGCGCAGGTTCGGGCGCAGGGGCGTGTTCGTCCCTGGCTGCCCGGGCCTTGGCGATCGCCCGCCTGACAGCTTCGAGCAGGATCTCGCGGTCGACGGGGCGCTCGACCACGCAGAAGACCCCCGCTGTCAGCGCCTCGCTGAGGCTGCGGGCGCGCTCGGCTGGCGAGGCGGGGCGTGCGACGAGGATCACCGGGGGCCGACGCTCCAGCCGCTGCAGCAGCGCCAGCATGCGCAGCCCCGCCTCCTCGCCGCCGCTCCCATTGGCTGGAGGACGCATGGGCAGCGTCAGATCCACCACCGCCACGTCCACAGGCACACGCTGCAGCAGCTGCGACGCCTCCTCCACCGACCGGGCCAGCAGACTGTCGACCCCGACAGGGGCCAGCAGCGAGGGCAGCTGCTCCGCCCAGCGGTCTGCGTCGCGACCGCTGACCGAGAGCAACACCCTGAGCCTGCCGCTGCTGCCTCCTGTGGAGCAGCGGTCCGAGGGGGCGTCGGCCTGATCCTTGCGCACGCACACCATGGCGTGTGCAGCTGTGCAAAGAGCACGCCAGCGTCGACCCCCTCGAGACGAGGGACGAGGCTGGTGTCTTCAGGGGGGAAGGCCCCTTGCTGCTGTCAGCACAGAGGTTGCAGCGTCCGCTGTCCGCCAAATCGGCAGCTGGGTACCCTCAGACCATGTCCGAAACGCCTGCAGGAACACACGAGTGGCCAAACCCCAACCAGGTCGTCGCGAGGATCGAAAGGCAGCGGTACACCACCCGGATCGTGGCTGGACGGCACAATCTGGTCGCGGACGAGCCCGAGTCAGCGGGCGGCGCCGACCAGGGCCCCACCCCCTACGGCCTGCTGCTGGCCTCGCTCGGGGCCTGCACCGCCATGACCCTCCGGATGTACGCGGACCGCAAGGGCTGGCCGCTGGAGGCGGTGGAAGTGCGGCTGCGTCACTGTCGTCTGCACGCCCAGGACTGCGAGGAGTGCGAGTCCACGGAGGGCATGGTCGACCGGATCGATCGGGCTCTGCTCCTGACAGGGCCCCTCAGCGCGGAGCAGCGGGCCAGGCTCGTCGAGATCGCCCAGAAGTGCCCCGTCCACCGCACCCTCACCAGCGAAACCGTCATCCGCACGAAGGAGGTCCAAGGAGACGCCCCATGACCTCCTCCGTGGACTTCAGCTCCGTCAGGCTGCTGAGCTTCGACTGCTACGGCACGCTGATCGACTGGGAGCGGGGGCTGTTGGCGGCGCTGGCGCCGTGGCGGCGGCGGGTGGGGCTTGGCGCGGACGACGAGGCGGTCCTGTCCGCGTTCGCCCAGGCCGAGCCCCAGGCTGAAGAGGCCCAGCCCCAGGCCCCGTACCCCGACATCCTCCGCGACGCCTTCGACCGCCTTGCCCAGGTTCTGGCCGCCCCGGCGCCGACGCCGCAGGAGCGCGACGCCCTGGCCGGCTCCGTCGGCGACTGGCCCCCCTTCGCCGACACCACCGAGGCCCTGCGCGCGCTTGGCCGCCGCTGCCAGCTCGTGGTCCTGTCCAACGTGGACCGGGCCTCGTTCCTGCGCACGCAGCGGCGGCTGGGCGTCGAGTTCGACGCGGTTGTCACCGCGGAGGACGTGGGGGCGTACAAGCCCGATCCGCGCATGTTCGAGGCGCTGGACGCCGCTGCCGAGGCCCTGGGCGCGGCGCCCGAGCAGCGGCTGCACGTGGCCCAGAGCCTCCACCACGACATCCTTCCCGCCCGCGCCCGGGGCCTGCGGACCTGCTGGGTGGACCGCAGGAAGGGCCGGGCCGGGGGGGCGGTCAGGGCCGTCGATCCCCGCGCAGCAAGGCCCGACCTGACCGTCCACTCGCTCGCCCAGCTCGTGCGCGCCTTTGATCGTGCCTGATGGCCGAGACGGCGTGCACAGCGGAGCTTCCCGACGACGCGCTCGGGCTGATCGCGGGAGGGGGGGAGCTTCCCGTCCTGGTCGCCCGCGGCGCCCGGGCGCTGGGGCTGCGCGTCGTCTGCGTGGCCATCACCCCGCAGGTCGATCCGCAGCTGCGGCCGCTGTGCGACCGCTTTCGCAGAGCCAGCATGCTGCGCGTGGCCGGCTGGGCGCGAATTCTCCGCCGTCATGGCGCGTCGCGGGCGATCATGGTCGGCGGCGTCGACAAGGCTGCGCTGATGCACCATCCGCTGCGGCTGCTGCAGGCCGTTCCCGACCTGACGACGATCCAGCTGTGGTATCGTCGCATCAGGCGGGACCGCCGAAGCCCCGCCATCCTGCGGGCCCTTGCCCAGACGCTCGACGAGAAGGGGGTCGCCCTCATCGACTCGACGCTGCCCATCCAGGAGCACCTGGCCAGGCCAGGCCTGATGACCCGCACCGCCCCCACCGCGGCCCAGCGGGCCGACATCGACTTCGCCTGGCCCATCTTCCAGCAGACGCTGCAGCTGGGGATCGGCCAGGCCATGGCGGTGCGCGAAGGCGACATTCTCGCTGTCGAAGCAGCCGAGGGGACCGACCGCATGATCGCCCGGGCCGGCGAGCTGTGCCGACGAGGCGGCTGGACGCTCCTCAAGGGCGCAAGTCCCGACCACGACCGCCGGGCCGACGTCCCCACCGTGGGCGTGCAGACCATCCGCAACCTGCGCGCAGCGGGCGGCCGCTGCTGCGCTCTGGCTGCGGGGGACGTGATCCTCGTGGACCGCGACCGCGTGCTCGCCGAGGCCGACAGGCTGGGCGTGGCGATCGTGGGCGTCGAGCGGACCGCTGCGCCATGAGCTCCGCAAGGCTCGAGTTCGTCGGCGCAGGAGGGGTCAAGCTCGCCCACGCCCTGGACGCCTTCCACGTAGATCCACAGGGGCTGCGCTGCGTCGATCTGGGCTGCTCGACGGGGGGGTTCACCGACTGTCTGCTTGCGCGCGGCGCCGCCAGCGTCGTGGCCCTGGACACCGCCTACGGCGCCTTCGCGTGGAAGCTGCGGCAGGACGGCAGGGTGACGCTGCTGGAGCGGACGAACGCGCTGCGGGCGACGCCTGCTTCGACGGGTCTTGCGCCGGGCGACCTGGTCGTGGTCGATCTGGGCTGGACGAGGCAGGCGAAGGCGGTTCCCGCGGCGCTGGCCTGGCTTGCGCCGGGGCCTTGCAGCAGGATCGTCACGCTGATCAAACCCCAGTACGAAGCCAAGGCCTTTGGCCAGGCGCATCGCCTGCGCAGGGGGGTGCTCAGCCGCGACGCGTCGCTGCGCGTGCTGGAGCGCTGCCTTGCGTCGCTGCCGGCTCTTGGCGTGGAGGTCCTGGCCACGGCCTTCTCGCCCGTCGTCGGCGGGACAGCCGCTGGGCAGGAGGCCGACAGCGCCGCGGCCCACAGCAGGGGCAACGTCGAGCTCTTCGCCCTGCTGCGGCGCGCGGAGGAGGCCTCGGCGTGAGCGGTAAAGGCGACGCGCCCGTCTTCGCGCCCGCAGCGGCGCAGGACCGGGCCATGATGCGGCTGGCCCTGGCCCAGGCGCGCAGGGCCATGGAGCTCGACGAGACGCCCGTGGGGGCGGTGGTGTACGAGCTGGCCACGGGGGCGGCGCTGGCCCTGGCCCACAACCGCCGCGAGCTCGACGCCGACCCCACGGCGCACGCGGAGCTGCTGGCGCTGCGCGGCGCCGCCCAGGCCGTGGGCGACTGGCGCCTGAACCAGTGCGGCCTGGCCGTGACGCTCGAGCCCTGCGCCATGTGCGCAGGGGCGATCGTGAACGCCCGCGTGGGCAGGCTCGTCTTCGGCGCCCTGGACCCCAAGGCCGGCGCCGTCGCCTCGCTCTACGCGATCTGCTCGGACGATCGGCTCAACCACCGGCCCGTCGTCGTGGAGGGGGTCTGCGCCGAAGCCTCCGCTGCGCTGCTGCGCGACTTCTTCAGGTCGAAGCGACAGCCGCCGGGCTCGCCTGGTCCTGCAGGGCGCTGACGGACCAGTCGCCGGCCCGCAGCGCCGCGATGGCCTCGACCGCGGCCCGCGCGCCCGAGGCCGTGGTGAGCATGGGGATGTTCAGCCGCACCGCCAGGGCGCGGATCTTGCCCTCGTCCGTCTCCCAACCGACTTTCGTGGGGGTGTTGACGACCAGGCTGATGGCGCCGTCGGTCATGAGGTCGAGCACGTTGGGCCGGGCGCCCGCGGCGATCTTGCGAAGGGCGATCGCGTCGATCGAGTGCCTGGCCAGGGCCTTGGCGGTGCCCTCGGTGGCGTAGAGGGTGAAGCCCATGGCCCGCAGCGTGCGGGCGGGCTCGATGATGGCCTGCTTGTCGGCGTCGCGCACCGAGAGGAAGACCGCCCCTTCGGTGGGAAGGGCCGATCCCGCAGCCATCTGGGCCTTGGCGAAGGCCAGCGGCAGCGAGGGGTCGCGCCCCATCACCTCGCCCGTCGAGCGCATCTCCGGGCCGAGCACGAAATCCACCCGGGGAAACTTGCGGAAGGGGAAGACCGACTCCTTGACCGAGCAGACGGGGTGGTCCGTCGGCTCGCGCGCCTTCAGCTCGTCGAGCGAGGCGCCCAGCATCACGCGGGCGGCGACGAAGGGCCAGGAGACGCCGGTGGCCTTGGAGACGAACGGAGCGGTGCGCGAGGCCCGCGGGTTGACCTCCAGCACGTACAGCTCGTCGTCCTTGACGGCCAGCTGCACGTTCATCAGGCCGCGCACGCGCAGCGCCCGGGCCAGGTCGCGCGACACCTGGCGGATGCGCTCGACCATCTTCGCCGAGAGCGAAAAGGGCGGAATGGCGCAGGTCGAGTCGCCCGAGTGCACCCCCGCGTGCTCGATGTGCTCCATGACGCTGCAGACGACGGCCCTGCCCGGCGCCTGGGGGTCAGCTGGGTCGAAGTCCGCCACCACGTCCACGTCCACCTCGACGGCCTCGGCCAGGAAGCGGTCGATGAGCACCGGCGCATGGGCCAGCTCCGAGACGCCCACGGCCTGCCGCATGTAGGCGCGCAGGGCCTTCTCGTCCGGGCAGACCTCCATGCCCCGACCGCCGAGCACGTAGCTGGGCCTGACGAGGACGGGATAGCCCAGCCGCTGGGCCAGCTCCGCCGCCTCCTCGACGCTGCGGGCGGCGCCGCTTTCGGGCTGGCGCAGCGAGAGCGACTCGAGCAGGGCGCGGAAGCGCTCGCGGTCCTCAGCCAGGTCGATCGAGTCGAGCGAGGTCCCGACGATGGGCGCCCCTGCGCGGGCAAGACCGTGGGCCAGATTCAGCGGCGTCTGCCCGCCGAACTGCACGATCACCCCCCGCACCAGCCCTGTCGGCTCCTCGGCCCCGGGGGTCAGCGGCGCCCCGTTGAGCGCCTCGATCACGTTGAGCGCGTCCTCGAGTGTCAGCGGCTCGAAGAAGAGCAGGTCCGAGGTGTCGTAGTCCGTCGAGACGGTCTCGGGGTTGGAGTTGATCATGACGGACTCGACGCCAGCCTCGGCGCAGGCGAAGGCGGCGTGGCAGCAGCAGTAGTCGAACTCGATCCCCTGGCCGATGCGGTTGGGCCCGCCGCCGAGGATGACCACCTTGGGCCTGTCGGAGCGCCGGATCTCGCTTTCGGCGCAAAGCTGGGCCACGGCGCCGGATTCGTCCACCACCTGATGGGGGGATTCGTACGTGGAGTAGTAGTAGGGGGTGACAGCCTCGAACTCCGCGGCGCAGGTGTCGACGAGCTTGTAGACGGGCTCGACCCCCAGCGCCTTGCGCCGCGCGCGGACGCGCAGGATCGTCTCCGTCGAGATCTCGCCCAGGAAGACCTTGGCCAGCTGGTGGTCCGAGTAGCCCATCGCCTTGGCCCGGCGCAGCAGCTGCGCGTCGAGGCCCTCGAGCGAGCCCGCGGCCAGCAGCTCATCCTCGAAGGCGCACAGCTGTTGAATCTGCTCGAGGAAGAAGGGGTCGATGCGCGTCAGCTCGCGCACGCGCTCGAGCGTCCAGCCCTGCTTGACGGCGTAGCGGATGTAGTGCAGCCTTCCCTGCGAGGGCTGGGCGAGCTTGCGCGTCAGCTTCTCCTCGGGAACTGGATAGACCGTGTCCAGGCGGTTCGACGTCTCGCCCCGCCTGTGGGCGAGCCAGGCGTCGTTGTCGTCGAGGCCAAGGCCGAAGCGCTTGACCTCCATCGAGCGGATCGCCTTCTGCAGACTCTCGGTGAAGGTCCTGCCGATGGCCATGGCCTCGCCCACGCTCTTCATCTGCGTGGTCAGCGTCTCGTCGGCCTCGGGGAACTTCTCGAAGGTCCAGCGGGGCATCTTGGTGACGATGTAGTCGATGGCGGGTTCGAAGCAGGCGCTGGTGGTTCCGGTCACGTCGTTGCGCAGCTCGTCGAGCGTGTAGCCCACCGCGAGCTTGGCGGCGATCTTGGCGATGGGAAAGCCCGTCGCCTTGCTCGCCAGCGCGCTGGAGCGCGACACCCGCGGGTTCATCTCGACCACGAGCGTCTCGCCCGTTTCCGGGTCGACGGCGAACTGCACATTGCTGCCGCCCGTCTCCACGCCCACCGCGCGCATGACCGCAAAGGCTGCGTCGCGCAGCTGTTGGTATTGCCTGTCCGTCAGCGTCAGGGCCGGCGCGACGGTGATCGAGTCCCCCGTGTGCACGCCCATGGGGTCGATGTTCTCGATCGAGCAGACGACGACGCAGTTGTCCCGCCTGTCGCGGACGACCTCCAGCTCGTACTCCTTCCAGCCGATGACCGAGCGGTCGATCTCGACCTGGCCGATCATGCTCTCAGCCAAGCCCTTGCGCAGCAGGTCCTCGACCTCCTCGCGGTTGTAGGCCACGCCGCCGCCCCAGCCGCCGAGGGTGAAGGCGGGGCGCAGAATCGCTGGAAGCCCAAGCTCCTCCAGCGCCGCGAACCCCTCCTCGAGACTCCCGACGACGCGCGACTCGGGAACGTGCAGCCCCACGCTCTCGACCACCTCCTTGAAGGCCTGGCGGTCCTCAGCCTTGCGGATGGCTTCTCTGCTTGCGCCGATGAGCTCGACGCCCAGCGACGCCAGTTCGCCCGAGTCGTGCAGCGCACAGGCGATGTTCAGCGCCGTCTGACCGCCCAGCGTCGGCAGCAGGGCGTCGACGGGCTCGCCCCTGCTGTGCTCCAGCTCGATGATCTTCCGCACCGCCTCGGGGGTCAGCGGCTCGATGTAGGTGCGGTCCGACAGGCCTGGGTCGGTCATGATCGTCGCGGGGTTGGAGTTGACCAGCACGACGCGATAGCCCTCAGCCTTGAGGGCCTTGCAGGCCTGGGCGCCGGCGTAGTCGAACTCGCAGCCCTGGCCGATGACGATGGGCCCCGAGCCGACGATCAGGATGCTCTGGATGTCCTCGCGCCTGGGCATGGACGCCTCGTTGGCTGCTGCGGGTATGCTGTCGGCCAGCGTAGGAGCCGCGTGCAGCGCGAGCAACAGCGTCGCCGCTGCGGACGACGCGCCCCCAGCGCGGAGGCTGACGCATGCGCCGCCCTCTTCCTCTCGCCACCATGTGTGCGCCGATCGTGACGGCCTGCTGCCTGCTGCTTCCAGGTTGCGCTGCGCCGCAGGTGGTCGGGGCGAGGCGAGAGGCGCTCGTCGCCGACGCTCGCGCGACCATCGACCGCTTCCAGCGCAAGGACCCCACCATCGCAGCGTGGTTCGATTCCGCCTTTGGCTACGCGGTCTTTCCGCGCGTGGGAAAGGGCGCGATCGGCCTTGGCGGCGCCCATGGCGTGGGCGTGGTCTTCGAGCAGGGCAAGCCCGTCGGGACCGCAGCCCTGACGCAGGCGACGCTGGGGCTACAGCTGGGGGGCCAGGCCTACAGCGAGGTGATCTTCTTCCAGGACGCCGAGGCGTTGGAGCGGTTCAAGCGGGGGCAGCTGGCCCTGGCTGCGCAGGCTTCGATCGCAGCCCTCACCGCGGGAGGCGCCGCGGAGGCGGATTACGACCAGGGCGTGGCTGTCTTTGCGCTGCCGCAAGGAGGCCTGATGTACGAGCTGTCGATCGGCGGGCAGCAGTTCCGCTTCCGCCCTTTCGAGCCTGAGCCTGCGCGCAGCGACGCCTCCAACGCACGCGGTCGCCCGGGCTAGAGCGCTCGTTTCTCCAAGAACCCTTCGCCGTCGCAGAGGCGGCGCATGCCCAGGTAGAGGAACGTCGCGGCGCTGGCCAGCAGCGAAAGGGCGAAGCCCGCCAGCAGCGCCACCAGCGCGTGCTCCCACAGCCTCACGAGCGAAGCAGCGATGCGGGCTGTGGGGCCCATGTCCTCGGGAAGGGGCGCAGGTTCGTCCAGGGCCGCCAGCGCCTGGCCGCCCAGCGCCAACTCCTCACGGCCGCCCGTCCAGGCGAAGGCGGCGTCGCGCGTCGCGTCGAGCGTCGCCCGCGTCGCCTCGCGCGCCACGAAGAAGGCTGCGGAGCCCACCACCAGCAGCACGATCGCGTAGACCGCCAACCGCAATGGCTTGGAGAGGGTGTAGGAGTAGGCCCGCTCGATGGCGTCGAAGGCGTCCTGGGCGTCCACAGCGACAGCGGGGATGAGCAGCGCTCCCCCCAGCGCCACACCCGCAGCCAGAAAGACCAGCAGGGCGCCGCCCAGCAGGAACAGGCCGTAGAGCAGTCCCCCCACGATGTCCAGCGCAGGAAAGCGCAGCAGGAGCAGCCCGCCCAGGGCCATGAAGAGGGCGACGACCGCAATGGCCAGCGCCGGGCCAAGGATCGCAGCGAAGAAACGCCCCCAGCGAGGCAGCACGAACCCCAGCGCCTCAGCCAGCGTGGGTCGCTCGCCAGCGATCGCTTCACGAGCGACCATTCTGCACAGCGCGCCGCCGCCGATGGCCCACAGCGCCAGCGTCGCCAAGGCCATCAGCCCAGCGGAGAAGGGATACCTCGACGCAAGCGTGGTGGGGAGCGTGACAATCAAATCGCGCAGATGCAGCGCCGCCTGGGCGGGTTCTCCCGCCAAGACGCTTTCGATCAACCAGCCGCCCCGCTGGGCCACGGTGCGCACCGTCGCCTCGAACAAGCCGAAGCTCGGCTCGGCCCCCTCAGCGGGAAGCGCAGCGACGCGGGGCAGCAGCGTGGGCGTGTGCGAAACCGGGCCTCGCGCCCAGTCGAACAGGGTTCCCACGCCCATCAGCACAACGATCACCAGAAACCCCGTCCCCAGCCTGCTCGGCCGCAGCGCCAGCCGCACCGACTGCAGGAGCTTGGGCCAGACGAGTTGACGCGTCAGATCCTCGAGCGACACCGGCGTCGAAGCCTGCACGTTGTTGTCCATCGAAGCCCCCTTGCAGCGGCGGCATCGTTGTGAACCGTCGCCTCGCTGCGCGCCGACGCAGTATCGACGATTGTTCACTGCGTCGTCAAACCCCCGTGGGGCGGACATGCGCCGCCGCGGGCGCGCTCAGCGCTGCAGGAGGCGCTCGAGCGAAGCGAGGATGCGCAGGGGCTCAGCCATGCGCCCCACGCCCACGGTCCTGCAGGCTTGCCAGCCTTCCTCAGGCCCTTCGAGGAGGAAGCCGTCCTCGCGCAGCTGGGCCACGGCCCGTTGCGTCGCAGGCTGGCGCCACATCGTCTCGTTCATCGCCGGCGCAAGCAGCACAGGCTGCCGATGGCGGTCCACGGCGCTGAGCGTCAACGTCACCGGGTCGCTCGTCAGGCCGCAGGCCAGCCGAGCAAGCAGGTCCATCGTCGCCGGCGCCACGACCGCAGCGTCCGCTTCGCGAGCAAGGCGGATGTGTTGCGGATCGTGCGACGCTGTCTGCTCCCAGAGGCTGACGACAGGCCGCTGGCCGCTGAGGGCTTCGAAGGTGAGCGGGGCGACGAAGCGCGTCGCTGCGTCGGTCATGAGCACAACCACGCTGGCCCCCCGCTGCGCCAGTCTGCTGACGAGCTCGCAGGTCTTGTACGCCGCCACGCCCCCGCCGACGCCCACGAGCAGGCGCTTGCCCGCGACAACGCTGTCAGCGGTGGGCTCGTCCATGGAGGCTCAGGAGGCGAGGGCCGCCTCGTCCTCCGATGCAGGCTGCTCCAGCGCCGCAGCAGCGGCGAGCTCCTCGGAGCTGGCGGGGGCGATCAGGCCCTGCGCCACCTCCTCGATGGCGATCTCCAGGTCCGAGCGGGTGTTCCGCTCCACCAGGGGCCGCGCCCCCTCCAGCAGCTCCTGCAGCCGCTTCTGCACCAAGGCGCAGAACCGGAACCGTCCGCCTGCGCGGTCGACGACGTCTTCGCGTTTGAGAGCCTGAATCATGGCGGTGTGACTCCCCGTCTCGCAGTGCAAGACGCCCTCCGACGGCCCGCTGGGCTGTGCGGAGAGAGCAGGAGTATACTCCAGAGACAGGGCGAATCGAGCCGATCGCGCAAACGAAGGCTTCGGGAAGCCCTGCGACCACGATGCGAGGACGGAGCGACGCGCCGCCAACGCGGCGCCGACGGGGCAGCAGCGGCCTCCTCCACGGAGCCGCAGCGGTCGGACGACGATCAAGCCAAGGGAGCCTGCGCCCTTCATGAGCGAAGCGCGTGTCTTTGCGTTCGGCGATCGGGTGGTGCACGAGGACAGGCCCGAGTGGGGCGTGGGGCGGGTGCTCTCCGTCGAGCCCTGCTCGCACAACGGCGCCCAAGGGCAGAGGGTCCGCGTGCGCTTCAGCAGAGGGGGGCTCAAGACGCTGACCACCCCCCCAGCGAAGCTGGCGCCTGCGACGCAGGAGGGGGAAGGCTTCACCGACCGCTTGGGCAGCGAGGGGGGCTGGCTCGAGCAGATCTCGCAGAAGAGCCCCGAGGAGGTCTTCTCCGCCCTGCCCGAAGCAGCCACGGACCCCTTCGCCTCTCCCGAAGCCAGGCTCAAAGCGACGTTCGACCTCTACCGGTTCAGCCCCCAGGGCGCTTCGCTGATCGACTGGGCCGTGGCCCAGAGCGGCTTGGCGGACCCCCTCTCGCGCTACAGCAGGCACGAGCTCGAGGCCTTCTTCAAGCGGTTCGAACGCGCCCGCGAGGCGCATCTGACAGAGCTGCTTGCGCAGTTGAAGAAGCGCTCCCCCGAGAAGCTCAGGCAGGTCGTCAGCGGGGCGTCGCCCTCCGCCCGGGCAGCGGCGCAGCGGATACTGGCCAGGCTCTGACCCTGCGACCGCGTGCGTCGCGTGTTCGACGCGAGCGTATGGGACGGACTCCCGCCTGTTCTGCACAAGCGGCGCATGCGGACCGCCAAGGCCCGCGTTCCGCAACCGTCGCTGGCGGCCCCTGCGATCGTGGCGCACAGTGGAGTCAGCCGCTTCGCCGCGAGCGAGCCTGACAAGAGCAGAAAGGGCTGACGACATGAACGAGCAGGAGTTCCAGCAGAAACTGGGCGACCTCATCGCGCAGATCAACGACCTTCCCCCTGAGCACAAGGAAAAGATGCATGCCCTGGCCAAGCAGACCGCCGACCGCAGGGCGCGCATGCAGCGGAGCATCAGCCAGCTGCAGGAGTCGCTGGACTACCTGCGCATGAGCATCAAGTACCTCGTCTTCGACCTCGAGGCCACCCGTCGCGAGAACCGCTGCCTGCGCGACATGCTCCGCAGGCAGACCGAAGAGGGCGAGGGCGCCGACTGAGGGCCACACTCCTCCAGCGTCCCGCCCCCCTTGACCCCGCCCGCAGCGGCGCCGACAATGCCTGCGTCGACCGCGTCCAGCGATCGCCGCTGGAGAGATGGCCGAGTGGCTGAAGGCGCCGGTTTGCTAAACCGGTGAGTCCCGTTCAGGGGCTCCGCGGGTTCGAATCCCGCTCTCTCCGCTTCCATCGCCCGCACAGCGTGTCGGGCTCAGGGCGCCCCCGCAGGACCCCACGGATCGAAGGTCAGTTTGCACTTGGCGGGCGAGGCGCCGTGCTCGTCGAAGAGCGTCAGCTCGTTGGCCCCTTCCCGCAGCAGCGCAGCGGGCAGGCTCATGCGGCGCTGTCCCGCCACGGGCTCACCCGTCCGCGTCGCGACGAAGTAGCGGCTGAGGAGCTGTCCGTTGAGCAGGACGACGCCCTTGGTCAGCCCTGCAACGTCCAGACACAACGGCGTCCGCTCCGCAGCGGCCCGCAGCGAGGCGCCGAGCGAAAAGCCACACCGCCACCAGCAGGGCGCTCCCGCTGGCGCGCTCGTCATGGCGCTCTTGGCCACGGGCGCGTAGGCGTCGTCCGCAGGAGGCTCCCACCGAGCCACAGCCCACTGGGCCTTGGCCGTCAGATTCTCCAACGCTTCGTACAGCTGCGTTCGCGTCGACAGCGCCTGCAGCGCCGCCTCGGGGTTCTCCGTCAGCGGCGCGATCTGCAGCAGATTCTTGCCTCGCTTGAGGCCATGGCTCTCGTCCAGCCGCAGCCGCAGCGCGTCCGTCTCCTCGAGCGTCTCGATCACCTCGCCGTTGAGCAGGGCCACCCCGCGCACCGCCTCCGCTTCGTTCGCAGGCGGCGCGACGCGCACCAGCAGCGGCGTCTTGCGACGCCACTGGATCGTCCAGGTGATCCAGTGCGGCGAAGTGCGGTCCGCTTCGTGCAGGCGCCACAGCGGCGCCCGATGCTCCAGCGGGCTCAACGGCTCGCGCGTCTGCAGCTCGGGGGTGAGGCCCTTGATCTGCTTGACGCTGTACACGTGGCCGAAGAGGCCGCGCAGCTGACGCTCAGCGGGGTCCAGACCGCTGCGACCGAGGCATTCAGCCAAGACCACGATCGTGTTGGTCCCCTTGCGCAGCGAAAGCGAGGCGATGTCGCCCTCGGCGCCCGGCCCCACCCCGAGCACAGCGTGGCAGGCGCCCTTGTGCAGCAGGAGCAGGCGGTCGCCTGCTTCGAAGCACGCTGCCTGGACCTTGCCTGCCTTGGAGGCGGGTATCTCCAGGCGAATCCACGCATAGCCGTGCGGCGCCCCGAGTCTGTGGATGGGGGCGGGACCATCGATGCGGGCGAAGCGCTCGCTGTGGCCCTGCAGGTAGGGGTCGAGCGTCGCCCGCGACCATCCCGTCAACGCAGGCGCCCGGGGAGGCGTGGCTGGAGGCGTCAGCGCCACCCGCTTGACGCTGCCCGATTCGACGGTGTAGCCCTGCTTGTACCCCGGGAGGGCGACAGCGGCGCCCTGTTCGTCGACCGACGCCGCCCCGACGAAAGGCCTGCCGTGCTGCATGCTGAAGGCGTCGGCCTGCTCCTCGTTGAGCAGCAGCACGGTCACGCCCTCGACTTCGTCCACGACAGGCGTCCTGCCCTCGGGCGCGATCATCTCGAAGGGGGCGCCGTTGATCTGGAACCAGCAGCGCCTCCCCGCAGGAGCGAAACAGACGAGCAGGTCCGCCTCGTGGTGCAGCGCGCAGGCCCCACATCGCTCGAGCAGCGCCGTCGGGCTGAGTCTGTAGTCGAGCAGAGCCCACGCGCAGCCCGACCGCCCGGTGTCGATCGTCTCGAGCGACCCGTCGGGAAGGGTGATGGTCGCCTGCGCCCGCTGGCCTGGCTGGGCGGCGAAGGCGAAGACGCACGATCCGCCCGCCCCTGTCGCATGCACCACCGACAAAGGCGAGCGTCCGGGTGTGGGGACGACGGTGGCTGTCAGCGCCTGATGGTCCAGCGCGGTGAAGAGCCGCTCGAAGCTGGAGGCGAAGCGCAGCAGCCTGCGCACGGGGGCGAAGGTCGGATGCGCCCTGCCGTCCTTGCGAAGCAGCGCTGCAGCGTCGTCGTCGGGAAGCGCGAAGGTCGCCTCGCCGGGCAGGTCGCCACGGCCGCCCAGCAGGCCTGGGACGGCGCCGCCGCTGAACCCCGCGATCGCCGCGCCTCCCCCAGCAGCCAGCGTCTGGGCCAGCTGGTACGCCAGCGCGTCGCCTGATGGAGGCGTCGGTCCAGCCTTGCCCCGCCGCCACACCGGATGCGCAGCCCTGCCCAGCTCCATCGCCAGCAGCGGACGATCGGGAATGATCGAGCGCAGCTGGCGCAGCGTGGCGTGCAGCTCCTCCTGCGTGATCCAGGCCTCGATGGCGCTCTCGACGCTGTGGTAGAGGTTGTTGGCGGTGACGATCGGGACGCTCACGCCCGATTCGCGCAGATAGCGGTGCAGTTCGTTGATGTAGGCGGCGCCTGTCTGCTCCGAGCCGCAGAACCAGGCGTGCTCATTCTGCACCAGCGCGACGGGTCCTGGGGGAGAGGCCGTGGCCTGCAAGTCCCGGACCTGCTCGAACAGGGCGGAAAACCAGCGGGCGCAGGCCCCGAGAAAGGCGGGCGACGGGCCGCGCAGCGTCAACGCCTCCTCGTCCAGCAGCCACGCAGGCATGCCCCCCATGTCCCACGGCGGGCCGAGAAAGGGGCCTGGCCTGAGGATCGCCAGCAGCTCCTCCTGCTGCGCCAGCTCGAGGAAGGCCCGCACGTCGCGCTGGCCCTGGAAGTCGAACTCTCCCGGCGCCGGCTCGTGGACAAGCCACGGCGTCGAGACGACCACCGCCGTCAACCCCGATTCCCGGGCCAGACGCAGCTGATCCGCCCAGCGCGAGCGAGGAAGACGGGCGTAATCCACGTTCCCCGCCAAGAGGAGTCGGCGTTTGCCTGTGATGGTGAAGCCGCGGGCGTCGAAGGTGATCGGAGGCATGGGAGAGGCGCATTCCACCGCGCAGGAAGGGGGCCCTGCTGACCGCTTCAGCGAACGAGGCGGCCTGCAGCCTGCTTCTGCAGCGGGGGGTGAAGATAAAGGGAGCGCGGCGCTCGTGCAACGCCCCCGCCGAGCCCCGCTGTGGTCGTCGTGTGCAACAGGTGGAGACCCCAGCGGTAGACTCGCCCCGATGTCCCCCCGAAACGTCGTCGCAGCGCAGCGCATGTGCTGTCGTCCTGTTTGGGCGTCGCTGGGGGCGCTGCTCTGCTGCGTGCTGACGCTGCTGACGTTGGCGCTGCCGGGCTGCGGCTTGGACGCTGTCGACCGCAGGACGAACAGACTCGTGGCCCAGGCGGCCCAGGCCATCGGCGCTCCCGTGGCGCCGCAGCGGACCTACAAGCCGTTGGACGACTACGAGCGCCCAGGACAGGCGCGCAAACGGGTCGAGACGGTCAATCCCGCTGCCTCGGAGCTCTCCTACGCGACGTTCAACAAGGACCTGTCCGTGGCCCAGCGGCTGGAGAGTTTCCAGGGCTACGGAGAGATCGACGAAAAGGGCGCGCTGAAGATCGACCTGCCCACAGCCTTCCGCATCGCCCAGCGCAGCGCCCGCGAGTACCTCAACCAGGAGGAGGAGTTCATTCTCGCCGCCATCAGGCTGCTGATCGAAAGGCATCGCTGGGGGCCCCGCCTCTTCGACTCCCTCAGCGCGACGGTCGACAGCGACTTGAAGGACGGCGGAGAGACGGCCCTGCGGATCCTCAACGAGCTGCGGGTGACGCAACGGCTTCCCTACGGCGGCGAACTGGAGGCCAGGCTGCTGTGGCAGGCGACGGATCAGCTGCGCGAAGCGGTCGGCGAGCGCGACGCGGACTACGACCAGCGGGCCACGCTCAGCCTCATCGCCAACGTCCCGTTGCTCCGCAACGCGGGGCTGATCGCCCAGGAGGATCTGATTCAACAGGAGCGCAACCTGATCTACGCGGCGCGCGACTTCGAGCGCTTTCGCCGTGAGTTTCTCGTGGACATCGCGCGGGACTTTCTGGGGCTCGTCGCTCAGCTGCAGCAGATCGAGAACCAGAAGCGCTCGATCGCTTCGCTCGAGCGCTCGCTGGCGCGGACCATCGCCCAGGTGCAGGCGGGCCGTGAACGGCCCAGCGCCCGCAACCAGATCGGCCAGTCGCTCGACCAGGCCCGCTCGCAGCTGATCAACATCACCGAGCGGTATCTGGTGAGCCTGGACCAGTTCAAGATCCGCCTGGGGCTGCCTGTCACGCAGGACGTGGTGATCGTCCCGACGGACTTTCGCCTCCCTGAGCCCGCCGCCACCCCCAGCGACGCTGCGGAGCTGGCCCTGCGCTACCGCCTGGACCTGCAGAACCGCCGCGATCAGCTCGACGACGCCCGCAGAGCCGTCTCCAACGCCCGCAACCAGATCCTGCCCGACTTGGACCTCAGCGCCCAGGCCAACTTCCGCACCGATCCGGACAACCGCAACGCGGGCTTCGACCTGAGCACGGACGCCTCGGACTGGACCACGAGCGTCACCTTCGGCCTGCCGCTGGACAGGGAGATCGAGCGACTGAACCTGCGGTCGAGCGTGCTGAGCCTCAATCGGGCGGTGCGCACCTACGAGCAGTTCCGCGATCAGGTCATCCTCGACGCCCGCGCCGCCAGACGGCGGATCGATCAGCAGCGGGTGAGTCTGGAGCTGGCCAAGGGCAACGTCCGGGTCAACAGGCTCACGCTCGAGGAGTTCGAGATCCGCACGGACGTCAACCCCTTCAACCTGACCGACGCGGAGGAGAACCTGCTGCGGGCGGAGAACGACCGGGACGAGCGCGAGCGGGACCTGCAGATCGCCATTCTCGAGTACCTCCTTGCCACGGGGCAGCTGCGGGTGGACCGCGAGGGGCAGTTCCAGCCCCTGCCTGGCATGGCGCAGCGGCCCGCAGGCCCAGACGATGCGGGGCAGACTGCACAGCCCGATCAACAGGGCACGCAGGAGCCCCCCGCGCAGGAACAGGACGCGCCAGGTCAGGCTGAGGGACAGGACCGCGCTCCGTCGCAGCAGAGCCGCAACGAGCCAGCCCGTCACGACCAACAGCAGCAGGCTGGATCGCCTCGTCGCTGAGCCGATGCCTTCTCCGCTTCCTGGGCGTTTCGCCGCGGGGCGTCGCGTCGCGCGGGGCGTCGCTGCACGTGGCGTCCTACAGTTCCCGGGCCGTGGCTGGGCGCGAGCCTTCGCCAGGCTGGCCCGTCGGGTGGAGCGTCAGCCTGCGGAATGTGGAAACCTCAGCGTCCTTGGCTGGTTCAATGAGGCGCAGCGGGCGATCGCTCGGGGCGGTTTTCATGGCTGCGCAGACGGAGTCGGGAAGGCCTTGCCCCAGCCCCATGCTCAGCAGGAGCGCGACAATGCGGAAAAACACCAGCTGGATTGTGGAGGCGGCGCAGCGAAGCCTGGCCGCCAAGGCGCCCGTCACGCTGCTCGCGGCGCTGGCGCTCGTGGCGGCGGTCGCGGTCAGCGGCGCCTTTGCGCTGCGGGCGATGAGCAACGACGCAGCCTCGGGGCCGTCGCGCGATCTGCACGTCGTCAAGACGCAGAGCTTCGACATCACCATCACCACCAGCGGCGAGCTCGAGGCCCGCAGACAGACGGAGATCCGCAGCAAGCTCGAGACGCCAGCAGCGATCGTCTACGTCGTCGACGAAGGCGCCATGGTCAAGAAGGGCGACCTGCTCGTCGAGCTGGCCTCGGAGTCGATCGAGAGCCAGATCGAAGACGAGACGCTGCGCGTGGAGGAGGCGCGCAACAACCTCGTCGCTGCGGAGAACGCCTACGACATCCAGGTCAGCGAGAACGACGCTGCGCTGCGGCAGGCGATGCTCAAGCTCGAGCTGGCCCAGATCGCCCTAGAGAAGTGGGACAAGGGCGACATCGTCAAACGCCGCGAGGAGCTGGACCTGGCCATCGACAAGGCCAAGCGCAACCTCGAGCGCTGGAAGGACAAGTACGCGCAGTCGCAGAAGCTCTACGAGCGCGAGTTCCTCAGCTACGACGAGCTGAAACAGGACGAGATCCAGCTGCTCCAGGCCGAGGCTGACGTCAAGACCGCGGAGCGCAACAAGTGGGTCTTCGAGACCTTCGAAGTGGATCAGCAGTACAAGAAGCTGCGCTCCGACGTGGAGGAGGCGCAGGCGGAGGTCGAGCGGGTCAAGCAGCAGAACGCTTCGCGCCTGGCCAGCAAGGAGGCGGACCGGGCCAACCGCAAGCGCACGCTCTCGATCCGCGAGGATCGCCTGGCCAAGCTCAAGGAGCAGCTGGCGGCGACCAAGATGTACGCCCCGACCGACGGCCTGGTCGTCTACGCCAGCAGCATGTCGAAGCGTCGAGGCATGATCATGATGGGGGCGGGGGAGCAGATCCAGATCGGCGCGACCATCAAGCCCAACGAGACGATCATCGTCCTCCCCGACACCTCCGAGATGGTCGCCAGTGTGCGCGTCCAGGAGGCGGTGGCGGGGCGGATCCACCCGGGCCAGCCCGCTGTGGTGCGCGTCGAGGCGTTTCCCAACGAAGCGTTCCAGGGAACCGTCTCGGAGGTGAGCATCCTGGCGGAAAGCGGCGGGTGGCGCGACCCCAACAGGCGCGAGTACACCGTCAAGGTGCTGCTCGACGCGAAGAACGAAGACATGCGCCTCAAGCCTGGCATGCGCTGCGAGGCGGAGATTCTGCTGGGGAAGGCGGAAAACGTCCTGGCGGCGCCTGTGCAGGCGGTGTTCTACGAAGGGAAGATCGCCTACGTGTACAAGGACCTTGGCGGCGGGCGCTACGCGCGCACCCCCGTGCGCGTCGGCCGGCGCGCGACCGGGTTGGTCGAGATCGCTGCGGGGCTCGAGGAAGGCGACGCGGTCCTGCTGCGCGAGCCTTCTCCCGCGGAGGTCGCCCAGATGGAGTTCGACCCGCAGGCGCTGGCGAAGCTGTATCCCGAGTCGGAGCGGGACAAGGACGCTGCTGAGGGAGGCTCGCGCTTCGCGCACCAAGGCGCCACGCCTGGGCAGGCTGACGACGCTGCAGGGCCCGTCTCCATCGTCGCTGGCTCCAACGCGGACGCTCGCCACCAGCAGGAGGGAGGGCGCAACGGCGCCACGGACGCTGCAGCCCGCCGAGCCCGAGGCATGGCCATGCTCGACGGACTCATCGACAGGGTCAAGCCAGACGACCCGGCGCTGGCCAAGGAGCTCGAGTCACTCAAGTCGCTCAGCGATCAGGCGGAGCAGTTCCGCAAGTTCCGCGAGATCATGGGAAAGCGCCCCGAGTTGTGGCAGAAGATGCGTCAGCAGGGAGGCGACCGTCGGCGCGACCACGGCGCCTCCTCGCCGCCGTCAAGCCCGTAAGACGCTGACGAGCGGAAGCGATTCTGCGGTCCTCAACGGCGCCGTCCCGTGGATCGTCGCTCAGGCCGCTTCGCCCAGCTCGCCGTGCAGCGCCTGGCTCTGAGCAGCCAGCACGTCGAAGCTGTTGGCCCCCTGGGCATAGAAGTTGTCGTCGCTGACGTCGACGTTGTCGACCTTGGCGATCCACAGATCGGTGTGCTCGCGCAGGTCGATCTCCTCACCCAGGGTCAGGTCGCGATCGCCGAGCTCGCCTTCGATGCGCTGCACCGTGGGTCTGCAGGGCTCCCTGGGCGCAAGCGCCGTGACGACGGCCTGCGTGTCGTCGCTGAGCGTGACGATCAGGCCTGGTGGATACGGCGGCGCCACCGAGAGCAACGCCCGGTAGACGATGGGGTCCAGCCCGCTGGCCACGCCTCCTCCCTGCATCAGGCTGTGCACCTTCACCTGGGGACGAAACGGACCTTGCGCGGGCCTGCGCAGGCGGTCGTACCAGTCCGCAGCAGCGACGATGCGCGAGAAGATGTGGATCTGCTCGCCCTTGAGCGGTTCGACGGCGCCCATTTCCTGCTCGACCTTGGGAAAGCCTCTGCCGTCGAAGCGCTGGTGGTGGTGCAGAATGATGTTCGCAGCGGAGGGCTCGATCTTGCCCCGCATGGCCTCGTAGCCGACTTCAGGATGTTTGCGGTATTCGGGGTCCGCGTCGTTCTGGTCGTGGCGCCAGCGGTTGTAGACCATGGGGTCCATCTTCAGCAGCCCCACGTCGTGCAGCATGGCGCCCAGCGCCAGGGCTGTGACATTCTTTGCGTGCCTGGCGGGAAGGCGCTTGCGCTGGTTGACCAGGTAGCCCCCCAGCCGCAGACCCATCAGCAGACTCAGGTAGCAGACGTTGGTGGAGTGGTCGAGCAGCGGGTGCTCGCCCTGGGCCAGCTCGCGCATGAACAGCGCTGCGCGCGGGTTGTACACCAGCGTGTCCAGCAGCGTCTTGAGCGCGTCGCGAAAGGGCGCCAGGCTCAACTCGTCCTTGCCCGAGGCGAAGTCCTTGAGCGTCGAGCTGATGGCGCCGGCCACCCTGCCGTGGGCTTTGAGGATTTCGGGATCGACGTAGCGGGCCACGAGCTCCAGCCCCGGGCACTCGATCCACACCTCCTGGATCTGCATCTCGTGCAGGCGGCGCACCGAGCGGGCGTCCAGCGTGAACCCGCTGCGGAGCAGCGTCTGCGCAGCGTTGTGGGGGTGCTGCACGGGAAGCGCCAGGGTCATCCCGGGCTCGACGTCGTTGATGCGGACTCGAAGCATGTGCAGCGTGCCTCGCTTGTCCCCCCCGCTGTGGCGTCATGCGCGAAGAAACAGGACTGAGGGCATCGGCTGGTCGCGGAGCTGACTTGCCCGCACGCTTCGCTCCACCGCTGTGCGCGGCGCTGTCGCACAGGCTGCGCAGGTCCGCTGCGTCCGAAAAGGCGCAGCGATAGGATGTCTTCGTTATGGACACGCAGTGCGTCGAATCGATCGCCAACCGCTGGCGCGACCTGCGGGCCTACGCGGAGCGGCTCGTGGCTGACCTGGACGAACAGGCCATGGTCCGCCAACCCCTCCAGGGTGTGGTCATGAACCATGCAGCGTGGGTCCTGGCCCACCTGTCGATCTACGGACCGCTGCTGGCCCGCACGTTGCGGGACGAACCCATCGACGACCCCGCGGACCACCCCTTCGGCAGAAACAGCAGACCGCTGCCCGACCCAGCGGCCTATCCGCCCAGGGACGAGCTGCTGCAGCGGTTCCGCACAGGCTACGACGACGCGGTCGAGGCGCTGCGCACAGCCGAGCAGGAGGTCTTCCAAAAGCCTGCGCCGCTGGAGCGCTGGCGCAGTCGTTTTCCCACTGTCGGGGACATGCCCGCCCACTTCCTCGTGCAGCACGTCGCGGTGCATCTGGGGCAGCTCAGCGCCTGGCGCAGGGCCTGCGGCCTTCCCGCTGTCTGATGCCCCCGGCGCTCTCCCAGCGCGAAGCGCAGCTGATCGAGGCTGTCGCGCGCAGGCAGCCGGCCATGCTCGAGGACCTGCGCCGCTGGGTGGCGATCCCAACGGGGATGAACCACACGCCGGGCCTTGACGAGCTGCGCGGGATCGTGACCGCCCGGCTCGAAGCGCTGGGCGCCCGCACGACGCTCGTTCCGGGAGAGCCTGCGCCGGACTGGCTCTATGGCGGCCCATCCGCTGACGAGCCCGTCCCGCCCACCGCCGTCTGCGCCCGTCTGCGCGACAGCTGCGCAAGCCGCGTGCTCCTCGCCAGCCACCTCGACACGGTCTTCGCGCCCGACGACCCCTTCGCCCAGCTCAGCGTCGCCCCCGACGGCGCCACGGCGACAGGGCCGGGCTGTGTGGACATGAAGGGGGGGATCGTCGTCGCGGTGCACGCCCTGGAGGCGCTGGAGGAGGTCGGGATCGACTGCTCCTGGTCGTACCTCCTCAACAGCGACGAGGAGCGGGGCAGCCACCACTCCGCCGCGGCGCTGGCTGCGCAGGCGAAACAGCACGACGTGGGCCTGGCCACCGAGCCGGCGCTGGCCCGGGGCGAGCTGGCCATCGCCCGCAAGGGCAGCGGACAGTTCCGCATCGACGCCCACGGCAGAGCCGCCCACGTGGGAAGAGCCTTCAGCGAGGGCGTCAGCGCCGTCTACGCCCTTGCCCGGGCCATCGTCGAGGTGGAGCGGCTCGCCGCGGGGCCGCCTGCGCATACGGTGAGCGTGGGGCCGCTCGTGGGGGGCGAGGCGATCAACATCGTCCCCGAGCGCGCCTGCTGCTGGGGCAACGCCCGCTACGACGACGCTGAGGAGGAGGCGCTCATCGCCCGCGCCCTGGACGCTCTGGCCACGGACGAGGAGGCCCTGCCGCGCGTTGTCGTGAGGCGCTGCTTCAGCAGGCCGCCCAAGCCCGCCACGCCCGCGACGCTGGCCCTGGCGGAGCTTGCCCGGGCCCAGGCGGAGGCGCTGGGGCAGGCCCTTCCCTTTGCCCGCACAGGCGGCGTCTGCGATGGCAACAACCTCCAGGCGGCGGGGCTTCCCACCATCGACACGCTGGGCGTGCGCGGCGGAGGGCTGCACACGCGCTCCGAATGGATCGAGCTGGCGAGCCTGGTCGAGCGGGCTCAGCTGCTGGCGCTGCTGCTGGCGCAGCTGGCGGAGGCGCCGTTGACGGTCGCTTGACGCCCCGCAGCTGTGGAGGCGGCGAACCCCTGCGCAGCCGCCGCAGCCAGCGACTCCAGCCTGGAAAGGCACCTGCGGGCGCTTGCCCGGAAGAAGGCCAACACGAAGAGGGTCAGCGTCGCGACGATCAGCCCCGCAGCGGTGGTCAGCAGCGCCTCAGCGATGCCCGAGGCGACCAGAACCGGGTCCTGCACAGCCTCGGCCCGGGCGCCGAGGATCTCGAAACTGCTGATGATGCCGCTGACCGTTCCCAGGATCCCCAGCAGCGGCGCCGCAGCGTAGATCGTGTTCATCGCCGTGAGGAACCGCTCGAAGCGAGGCCTGGCGGCTTCGATGAGCTCCAAGGCTGCGTCCTCGGCGCCGTGCCGATCCACCAGTTCGAGCACGAAGTCGCTGTAGAGCGATCGGTCTCTGCTGCACAGGGCTCTGGCCGCTGCCTCGTCGCCCCGACGCAGCGTGTCCGCGACGCGCACGAGCCAGCGGGAGCGTCCTGGCCTGTGGGTTCCGAGCCAGAAGAGCGCCCGCTCGAAGGCCATCGCGCCCGCTGCCAGGCTCAACGCCAGCAGCGGCCACATCGCCCAGCCGCCCTTGCCGAAGATGTCCGCAGCGGCGCGAAGGGAGCCGTCGAGCATGCAGCGATGATACGGCGCGCCCGACGGGGCCCGCGGGCGATACCATCACCGATGCGCACCGGCGCGCCGAGCGCGGGGGGCGATCAGACCACGCGAGGCGGCATGACGAAGGCGACTTCCCCCAGTCCGACGCAGCGCCGCAGCCAGGAGCCTGCTGGCGCCGTCTCGCCCTGCGATCCCCAAGCCCCGCTCCGCGAGCTGGTCGAATCGACGCTTCAGCAGTGGCTGGCGCAGACGCCGTACCCTGCGAACCTTCGCGCTGCGGTCGCCCATGCGCTGCTCAGCGGAGGCAAAAGGCTGCGGCCCGTGCTGACGCTGGCGGCGTGCGAAGCAGCGGGAGGGCGGGCTGACCAAGCGCTGTCCGCAGCGGCGGCGCTGGAGTGCGTCCACGCCTTCAGCCTCGTCCACGACGACCTTCCCGCTCTGGACGACGACGACCTCCGCCGCGGAAAACCCACGGTGCACGTGGCCTTTGGCGAGGCGATGGCCATCCTCGCGGGCGACGCCCTGCTTGCCCTGGCCTTCGAGTGGATCGCGTCGCGCTCAGCAAGCCCCGCCCAGGCCGGCGCGCTGACAAGACTGCTCAGCGAGGCGACGCGGCGGATGATCGAGGGGCAGGTCTACGACACGCTGGGCGGGGTGGATCCCTCGCTGAGCGAGGCTCAGCAGCTGGAGCGCACACACCGCTGCAAGACAGGCGCCCTGCTCGAAGCCGCCTGCTGCATGGGGGCGCTGTGCGCGGGCCTGGAGGAGACGGATCCGCGATACCACGCCCTGCGGCGCTACGGCCAGGCTGTCGGGCTCATGTTCCAAGTCGTCGACGACCTCATCGACGTCGAGCAGAGCGCCGAGCACGCGGGCAAGCGCACCGGCAAGGACCAGCTGCAGGGCAAGCGCACCTACCCGACGCTCTTTGGCCTCGAGGGGGCCAGGCGTCAGCGCGACCAGCTGTGCGCCCAGGCGCTCGAGGCTGCAGCCTCTCTGGGCGAGAAGGGACGACCGCTGCGCCGCCTGTGCGAGCAAATGGCCCGAAGAACCCGATGAAGGAAGGGAAGGCGTCATGGCGTCGCTGCCGCCCCCTTTGCAGCGGCGTCTTCGCAGCGTAGGCTCACGGTTTGAGAGGGGGGAGCGTCGAGGAGCGACCATGCAGCTGTTGCCGACCATCCAGTCGCCTGCGGACCTGAAGAAGCTTCCGCTCGAGAAGCTCCCGCAGCTGGCGCAGGAGATCCGCCAGGCCATCATCGAGCAGGTCAGCCGCTCGGGAGGGCACCTGGCGCCCAACCTGGGCGTGGTCGAGCTGACCATCGCCCTGCACTATGTCTTCGACTTCAGCCACGACAGGCTGCTCTTCGACGTCGGTCACCAGTGCTATCCGCACAAGCTGCTCACGGGCAGACAGGCCCTGCTGTCGGGGCTGCGCACGAGCAGCGGCATGGCGGGTTTTCCCGCGCCCAGCGAGTCGCCCTACGACCTCTTCGCCGTCGGTCACGCGGGCACAGCGATCTCCACCGCGGTGGGCATGGCCCGGGGCGACGCGCTCAAGGGTGAAGCCTTCGACCCACAGACCAACCCCGACGGCCGGCGCGTCGTGGCCCTGGTCGGCGACGCCTCCATCGTCAACGGCGTGGCGATGGAGGGGCTCAACAACGCGGGAACGTTGCAGCGGCAGTTCCTGGTCGTGCTCAACGACAACGGCATGTCCATCGCCAAGCCCCAGGGCGCCCTGGCCCGCTACTTCGACAGACTGCGCCTCAGCGACATGTACAAGGACTTCAAGAGCCAGGCCCACCGCGTGCTCGAGGCCCTGCCGGGCGGCTCGCTGCTCGAGGAGGCCTACCACCGCGCAGGCGAAGCCACCAAGGCCATGATCGCCGAGCACAGCTGGTTCGAGCACTTCGGCCTGCTCACGGTCGGGCCGATCGACGGGCACGATCTGCCGACGCTCATCGAGTTCCTCGCTGAGGCCCGCGACTTCCACAAGCCCATGCTGTTGCACGTCAAGACGGTCAAGGGCAAGGGCTTTCCCTTTGCTGAGCAGGACGCGACGACGTTTCACTCCCCCGCAGCCTTCGAGATCAAGCAGCCCGAGCATGCGGATCCGGACCGGGCCGACTTGGGGCTGGAGCAGGTCGGCTGCCGCGTGGAAATCAAGAAGAAGGGCCGCTCCTTCACCGCTGCTTTCGCCGACGCCCTGGTCGAGTTGATGGAGCGGGACGAGCAGGTCGTGGCCTGCACCGCAGCGATGCCCGACGGGACAGGCGTCGCCAAGGCCCTGCAGCGCTTCCCGCAGCGCGCGTGGGACGTGGGCATCTGCGAGTCGCACGCGATGGACATGATGGCGGGGCTGGCCAGGACGGGGTTCAAGCCCTTCCTCGCGGTGTACTCGACGTTCCTGCAGCGGGCCTTCGACCAGGCCTTTCAGGAGGTCGCTCTGCAGGGATTGCCTGTCAGGCTGTGTCTGGATCGGGCGGGGCTCGTGGGCGGCGACGGCGCGGTGCACCACGGGTTCTGCGACGTGGCGCTCCTGCGCACGCTGCCCGACGCTGCGCTGCTGGCGGCGATCGACGAACCGTCGCTGATCGCGGCGCTGGAGTTCATGCGGGGCTACGACGAAGGCCTCAGCGCGGTGCGCTACCCGCGGGACAACGTCTCGACGCGCTTCGCTGACGTCCCGTGCCCGCCCTTTGCGCTCGGAAAGGCCAGGCTGCTTCTGGGAAGCCCTGACGAGGCTGACGCTGTGATCCTGGCCTACGGCGCGCCAGCTATCGACGCCTGCGCCGCAGCCGAGCGTCTTGGCGAACAGGAGGGGCTGCGCGTGGCGGTCTACGACGCCCGCTTCGCCAAGCCCGTGGACGAGGCCCTGCTCGCGGATCTGCTGGGAAAGGGTCTTCCGGTGCTGACCGTCGAGGACCACAGCCTCATTGGCGGCTTTGGCGCCGCGGTGTTGGACGCCGCCAGGCGCCTGGGGCTGGACGCCTCGGGCGTGCAGTCGCTGGGGTTGCCCGACGCGTGGATCATGCAGGACTCCAGGCAGCAGCAGTTGGCTGAGGCAGGCTTGGACAGCGCCGGGATCGAACGGGCACTGCGGGCGCTGCTCGAGCGTCCCACGCGCGAGTCGCCGCAGCGCGCCGCTGCGACGGTCGTGGCCCGCCGACCCGCTTCGCCCGCTCGCGCCGCTGACGCCTTTCGAACCTGAGCGGCGCAGCGTCGTCGGAGCAGCTGCTGTGCTGTTCAGACCCGGCGTCTGGCCTCGGTGGCCCGCTGCAGGGTCTCCCGCTCCTTGTTCGTCAGGCTGTGCAGCCCCTGCGTGGCGACCTTGGCGAGAATGCGGTCGATCTCGTCGTCGCTGGGAGGGCCAGAGGTGCGCAATCGGCCGAGGCGGCGTCGAGCGCCTCCGCTGGGTGCGCCGCTGCGGTTGAGGAAAGGGAGCCCCTCGAAGAAGTCCCGCAGCAGGTGGGGATGGCGGATGAAATACCACCCCGCCAGCGCCCCGCCGAGGTGGGCTGCGTCGCCGCCCGCGTTGGGGCCGCCCGTGAGGAGATTGAGCACCACCAGGGCGATGAAGAGGTACACCGCCGTGGCCAGCCGCATGGGGATGAGGAAGAAGACCAGGATCATGGCGTTGGGGGCGATGCGCGCCGCCGCCATGAGCACGCCGAAGACGCCTGCGCTGGCGCCTATCAACGGCGTGCGGATGTCGTTGAAGAGCAGAAAGGGAACGCCCGGCAGAAACTGGCCCAGCAGGTTGAGCAGTAGGTACATCAGCGCCCCCGCCACGCCGCAGAGCAGGTAGAAGGCCAGGTAGCGCTTTCTTCCCAGATATCCTTCGACCAATCCTCCGAAGAAGAACAGGCCGAGCATGTTGAAGAAGAGGTGGGTGAAGTTGGCGTGCAGAAACTGGAAGCCGACGAATCGCCACACCTCCAGGCCGAAAAAGGCCCGGGCGGTGGAGAAATGGAACCATCGCAGCAGGGCGCCGTTGAAGATGGTCCTGTCGAGCAGGAAGACAGCGACGTTGACGATGATCAGCCAGGCGTTGACCGACAGCGGCTGCATCGCCCCCACGCCTGTGTCGGCGCCGCGGCCGAATCGGATGTAGTGGCGGTCGTAGATGCCCATGGGCGCGTCTCGGGGGAAACGACAGGAGCGCGATCCTAGCCTTGCCGCTTGCGCTTCGTCGCGGCGCGCAGCGTGCGCCGCTCTGCGCGGGTGAGGCTGCGCATGCCGTGCTTGGCGATCTTGGCCAGGATGCGGTCGACCTCCTGCTGCTGGCGCGCCTCGCGCTCTTGGCGCAGGCGCTCGCGGCGTTCGCTGGGCGTTTCCACAGGGGGCGAGTCGTCCTCCGACAGGCTCAGCCAGGCGGCGCGGGCGAAGGCGGGGTCCGCCAGCGTCTCGACCGCCCGCAGCCGCTGCCACTCGATCCAGCAGTACAGGGCGCAGAAGACCGCCACGCCGAGGATCATGCCGTGGTCGCTCGCCAAGGCCCCCACCCCCAACACCCCCGCCAGCAGGAACCCGATCTGCAGCGTCCGCTCCGCAGCTCCCCGCCTGCCTGCTGACCGCCAGAGCAGCGCCTCCAGCGCGCGTCCGCCGTCCAGCGGCAGCATGGGCAGCAGATTGAAGAGCAGCAGCAGCGCATTGAGGACGTGCGTCCAGCCAAGGGCGATCGTCCACCACGCGTCGAACCGAGGCTGGGCCAGATACAGCCCGACGCGCAGGGGGTTGAAAAGGACAGGCGCCCCGATCGCAGCCAGCGCCGCGCTGGTCAGGGGCAGGATCGCCACATGCAGCGCAGGCCCAGCCAGGGCCGTCAGCAGCTGCGCCCGCCACAGCGGCGGCGCGTCGCAGGGCGCAAGGCCCCCCAGCGGCCAGAGCACCACCTCCTCCGCCTCGCCGCCGACAGCCCTGCAGACGACGCAGTGGCCAAGCTCGTGCGCGACGACCAGCGCGACCAGTATCGCCAGGGAAAGCGCCATGTATCCCGGGCCGAAACTGTCCCGCGAGATCGACCACAGCAGGCGGGCGACGATGAAGACGAGAAAGAACAGATGGATGCGGACGCGCACGCCCGCGATCGAGCCCATCGGCGCCGCCCAGTCGAGCAGGTTCTCGCCGTCGCCGAAGATGCGGCGAAAGGCGATGCGGGCCCAG
>CAYPBL010000026.1:0-1344 GCA_964408965.1 uncultured Phycisphaeraceae bacterium
GCGGGGAAGATTCCCTTCGTCTCCACCTTCGCCAAGTTCCTCACCCGGGCCTACGACCAGGTGGAGATGGCCATCTACAGCGGGGCCAATGTCAAGCTCGTGGGCTCCCACGCAGGGGTGACGCTCGCAGCCGACGGCCCCAGCCAGATGGGCCTGGTGGACGTGGCGTACTTCCGCTCGTGGACGAAGGTGCGCACCCATCGGGGTGACCCGGCCTGCTATCTGCTCCAGCCCGCCGACGCCTTCGCCGCCTACGCCCTGACCCAGGCCATGGCCGAGTACGAGGGCGTCTGCTGCATGCGCACGCTCAGGCCCGACACCGAGTTCATCTACTCCGACCAGCAGGTCTTCAACCTCGGCGGCTTCGAGGTGCTCGCGGAGGGACGCGACATTCTGCTCGTCGCGGCCGGCTACATGGTCCACGAGGCCAACAAGGCCCTGGACATGCTCGACAAGCAGGGGGTGGACGCCTCGCTGGTCGACCTGTACTCGCTGCCCTTCGACAGCGACGCTCTGCTCGACGTGGCTCAGGCCAACAACGGCTACGTGCTGACGATCGAGGACAACTACGCAGGGGGGCTGGGCTCAGCGGTGGCCGACGCCATGACCGAGTCGGGCGACGCCTTCACGCTCGATCAGCTGTGCGTCAAGCGGATCCCCAAGTCCTGCAGGACGCCGGAGGAGGAGCTGCGCTACGTCGGGCTCAGCGCCGAGGACATCGTCCAGAAGGCGCTGAACATGCTCGAGGTGGGCGTGGCGTAGTCAGCGTCGCCTGAGGCTGTCCGCAGGCGTTCAGTCGAACTGGCGGGGCGAGGTCGAGGCGACGAGCCTGATCGTCTGGGGCGTCGCGTCGGCGCCGATCGTGAGGTCCTGCGAGTCGTTGGGCGCGATGGTCAGGTCGATGGTCGCGCGCCGGAGCCTTGGCCCCACGTCGTAGCGGAGAATGAACGAGGCCGCGACGACGCCGTCGAGCAGCGGCCGCTCCTCAAGGACGACGGGCGTCGGCTGCTGCGGCTCGAGCAGCACATACCAGAGCTGTCCCGGCGCCCCGTTTGCGCCGGGGCGGTATTCGATGCGTGTGACGCGGTTGATCCCCCCCTGGTGGTCGCGGCCGCTGACGAACTCGACGAAGTCGCTGGTCAGGGGGTTCTGGGCCGGGTCGAGCACGTCGGCGGGAAAGGGGCCGAAGTCCACGCCCGTGCGGAGCATGGAGAGCAGGCGGTGCATGACGATCCTGCTGACCACGTGCGTCGAGGCGGACTCGGTGGTGGCCTTGTAGCCCTTGAAGGAGGAGTCCAGCGCCGCCAGCGCCGCGGTCAGCAGCGTGGCGCTGATGGCCAGGGC
>CAYPBL010000026.1:1444-27740 GCA_964408965.1 uncultured Phycisphaeraceae bacterium
TCGGGGCTGAAGTAGCCGAGGGTGACGTTGAAGTTGGCGGGATTGCCGACGGGCGTGCCGAAGTGCTGCAGCGCGGGGTCGGTGAGCGAGGGCTCGAAGGTGAGCAGCAAGGCGCCGTTGATGGTGGTGTTGCCTCGCACGTCCAGCACGCCCGCGATGACGACGCCCTGCAGATTGACGTCCTGATCCGCAGGGGCGTTGTTCGTGCCCACGTCGACCGAGTATTGCGGGAGCATCATGGAGCTCTTCTCGATGTCGGGAAGATCGCCGGGCTCGGGATTGAGGGCGGGGTCGTTGGGGCTGTCGGGGTGCTGTTCGTAGAACTTGGTGGCGCCGGTGAACTGCAGCTTGTTGCGGATGTGCGTGAAGACTGTGGGCTTGTCCGCGACGATCGAGCCCACGAACGTGCAGTTGTGGAAGCGGATGTTGTTGGACAGCGGCTTGGTGTTGACGTAGGGGACGCCGCCGACGGTCAGCCGAGGCACGTCGAAGTCGGGAGGCTTGATGAAGAGCGGATCGTTGGGGGGGTAGTAGTCGTTGTCCAGCTGGGCGGGGCTGTCATCCGGAAGCGGAGGGTATTTCAGCGCCCCTGAGGACTCCTGCTGCCCGTAGAACTGCCAGGCGGGGTGCGTGTTGTCCTGATACGTCTCCACGCGGGTGACGCCCACGAACGTGCAGTTGACGAAGAGGGCGTTGAGGCCCATGGGAATCACCACATCCTTGAAGGTGATGTTCTGGAAGACGGGTCGCTCGTACCAGTCGGCGGGCGCAAGGGCGCCGAAAGGCATGGGCTCGAAGACGGTGGGGATCGCGGGGTTGAAGCTCTGACCGATGACCACGCCGTCGGCATTGGTCACGAGCGTGAAGAGCGGGCCGGAGATTCCCGCCTGCACAGCGAAGGGGGCGCCGTCCGCGTCCTGGGCGAGGGCGCTCGAGGCGCTGTTGAAAGTGTCGAAGGAGACTTGGGGCAGTGTGGCGTCGTCCTGGTCGAAGGAGACCGGCGCCTTGTCCTCGCCTGGACGGATGGCCCCTTCGACGCGCTTCTGGTAGTCGCCGAGCGGATCGCCCTGGGCGTCGAGCGAGGCTTCCCAGTCGGCGCGATTGACGCGGAAGAGCACCGGGCCGCGCACCTTGGCGTACTGGTCGCGGAAGTCGAGTCTGCCGTCGCGGTAGCCCAGCACGGTGTCCGCAGCGTCGACGACGCCGTCGCCGTTGCGGTCGGGAACGGCTGAGTCGATGAGCAGGGCCAGGTCCTCGTCGACGCCTGCGAACTCCGCAGCCTCTCCCTGGGCAGGAGTGCCTGCGGTCAGGGCGTCGGACAGGACCACGCGGTGGTCGCCGTCGGCGTCGAAGTGCTGCAGGAAGATGTCGAACTCGTCGACGACGCCGTCGCCCGAGATGTCGGTGAAGGCGGCGTCGGGGTCGCCGTCGCCGTCGTAGTCCTTGAGGTTCAGCGCCGCCAGCGAGCTGGACTCGACCGCGTGCTCCGAAGCCAGGCGGTTGTCGCCGTCGACGTCGTCGCTGTGGACGGCGGCATAGAAGTCCTGGATCTTCTGATCAAGCGTGGGAGAGAGACCCAGGAAATCGGAGCGGACGACGAGCGGGTCGCCGTCGACGTTCTCCACGCCTGTGAAGCGGGCGCCGAGCGGACCGTTGATCTGCACGTTCTTGCCGATCATGATCTTGCTCGGCGCAAGGATCGCCTGGTCGACGCGCTTGAAGATGCGGAAGTCCCGCTGCGCGGTGCGCTCGATCCAGCTGCTGCGCGTCCAGTCCCAGTCGTAGCCCGTCACCACGGCCCGCACGCCGCCGATGTCGGGAAGCGGGATGTAGGTGATCTGGGCAGCGGACGTGACGGTGTTGTAGAGGGGGTCTGCAGGGTCGTCGCTGGCGCGGTCGAGGATGATGGGAGCTGTGACGAGCCAGTCATTTTGCGGCTGAAAGTAGGGGGCGATGTCGATGGTCTGGTCGTTCGCGTGCAGGGCGGCGAGGAAGTCTCGCACGCCGAAGGTGGCGGGGTCGCCGCTGGGAAGAAGGACCTGGCCGTCAGTGGGGCTGAAGACGCCCTGCCACAGGTCGATGGCGAAATCGGGAGTGATCTCGCCCTTCTCGACGCGGAAGGTGGCCGCGGCCTGCCGCAGACGCTCCTCCGCGATGGCCAGGCCTGTGTCGGTCGAACCCAGGGCGCGGACGACGCGCAGGTGCGCCTCCGCGGTGCGGAGATTGCCTCGGCTGACGACGGCCATGGCCAGGGCCAGCGACGAGAAGAGCACCAGGAACATCATCGAGAGCACGCCGATGACGGCTCGTCGGCGGAGCGGACGTCGACGGTTTGCAGCAGCGGCTGGGCGGCGAAGCCCGTGACGCGACGGATCAAGCAGCATGGGCGCTCTCCTCTCCACCCCTTACCGGGGGACGATCCACACCGCGCGGGCGATTTCGGTCGCTTCGGTGTCGAAGGGCCCCTGGTACAGCACGTGCACGGTCACGCGAAGCGGGAACTGGTCGACGGCGATGAAGGGCGCAGGTTGCTCATAGTCGTTGGGGACGACGGCGGTGTAGTCGCCGGGGAGGACCTTTTCGACGCGGACGTACTGCGTCCAGCCGGCCAGCGGCAGCGGCTGACCGTCGGCGTCGAGGCGCGTCTGGCCCTGCCAGTCGACGTCGGGGATGACTCTTCCCGAGGCGTCGACAGGGCCGGGAAGACGCAGGCTCAGGGGGCCGGGCAGGTTGGGGGCGTCGCCGAAGGCCACGCCGTCGAAGTCGTCGAGGTCGTCGAAGTCGAGCACGGCGGTTTCGGAGGGCTCGGCGCCCCATCCCGTGAAGCCGGTCCTGGCCACGGGATCCTGGAAGTAGATGCCGCCCGAGAAGGGGTCGTGGCGGGGCATGTGCTGGGTCATTTCACGGATTTCGTTGGCGAGAAAGGTGGCGGTGGAGGCGTTGGTGGACCAGGCGTTCTTCTTCAGGAAGGCTTGCTGCGCCTGGACCAGGGCCAGCACGCCGACGCCAATGACGATCAGGGCCAGGCCCGTCTCGATGAGCGTGAAGCCTGGACGGCCTTGGACGTCGTGGCCAGCTGTGCGCGGAGCGCGCATGGGCGTCGTCCTCCTCGCTGCAGGCGCGGGCCTCCAGCCCCTCGCCTGGGGCATCGGTCAGGAGACGATCTGGCTCATGCGGAAGATGGGCAGGATGATGGCCATGGCGATGAATCCGACGATCGAGCCCATCACAATGATCATGATCGGCTCAATCATCGCGGTGACGGCCTTGATGTTGTCCTTGAGCTGCTTGGCGTAGAAGCCCGATATCTCGTCGAGGACTTCGCCGAGCTTGCCCGACTCCTCGCCCGCGGCGACCATCTGCACGACGGCCTTGGGCAGCAGCGGCGAGCCCACCAGCGGCTGGGCGATCTTCTTGCCCTCCTTGACCGCTTTGTACACCCGTTTCCACATGGTCTTGTAGAGGCGGTTGCCGGCGATGTCGCCGGTGATGGCGATGGTGTCGAGCATGGGAACGCCTGCGTTGATCAGCTCGCCCATGGTCTGCAGCGATCTGCTGATGTACAGCGATCGAAACATGGACCGGAAGATGGGGATGGTGAGCTTGAGCCTGTCGAACCACAGGGCGCCCACCTCGGTGCGCAGAAAGAACAGCAGGCCTGTGACCACCGCTGCTGCGAAGCCCGCCACGAGCGGCCACTGGTGCACGAGGAAATCCGACAGATTGAGCAGGAAGATCGTCGCCCACGGCAGGGCGTCCTCTTTTCCCTCGAAGATCGCAGCGAACTTGGGCAGCACGAAGGTGAGCAGGAAGATCGTCACGCCTATGGCCATGGTGGCGATGACGCCTGGGTAGATCATGGCGCCTATGACCATCTTGCGCGTCTCGATCTGCTGGGCGATGTTGGCGGCGATGCGGTCGAGCATCTTGCCGAAGGATCCCGAGACCTCCGAGGCGCGGACCATGTTGATGTAGAGCGGGCCGAAGAGGCCGGGGTGCCTGGCCAGGGCCTCGGAGAACTGCTTGCCCGACTCCACGTCCGTCTTGAGCCCCTGGATGATCTTGCGGAAGGCCTGGTGGGTGGTCTGCTCGGCGATGCCGTCCAGGGCGGCCCGCAGACTGATGCCTGCGCGGACCATGACGGCCAGCTGGCTGGTGAAGTCGAGCACGTGCTTGAGGGAGGGTTTGCCGCTGTTGAGTCTGCGGAGCTTCTCGAGCAGGCCTGCGCTGGCGGCGCCTGCGCGGACGGGGTTGAGCGCCAGGACGTGCGCCCCCTTCCTGCGCAGCAGGGCGGCGGCGGCCATGGCGTCCTCCGCGGTGAGCAGCCCCACAGCGATCTGGCCGTCAGCGGCGCGAATCTGGTAGCGGTAGGTGGGCATCCGTGCTCCTCGGAACAGCGCGAGGAAGCGTGTCGCCTGGGGGCTTCACGCCGCCAGCTGACGCTCCAGCTTGTCGGGAAAGGCCGCCTGGGCGATGGCGTCCTCGCGGCTGATCATGCCGTTGAAGTAGAGCTCCGCGATCGAGGCGTCCAGGCTTGTCATGCCCAGGGCCCGGTTGGTGTCGATGACGTTGCCTATCTCGAAGGAGCGGGCCTCGCGGATCATGTTGCGCACCGCGGGGGTGCACAGCAGCACCTCGCAGGCAGGCGCCATGCCCGGCTCGTCGATCCTGCGGAAGAGCGTCTGGCAGACGACGGCCTGCAGCGTGTTGGCCAGCATCGAGCGGATCTGGTTCTGCTGCGAGGCGGGGTACATGTCGATGATGCGCTCCACGGTCTGGGCGGCGCTGACGGTGTGGAGCGTGGAGAGCACGAGGTGGCCTGTCTCAGCGGCGGTGATGGCCAGGGCCGTCGTCTCCAGATCGCGCATCTCGCCCACGAGGATGATGTCCGGGTCCTGCCGCAGGGCGTGTTTGAGGCCCGAGGCGAAGGAGGGCATGTCCTGGCCCAGCTCGCGCTGCTCGATGAGCGAGCGCTTGGACTCGAAGACGTACTCCACAGGGTCTTCCAGGGTGATGATGTGCTTGCGGTAACGCTCGTTCATGGCCTGGATCATGGCGGCGAGCGTGGTGGACTTGCCCGATCCTGTGTCGCCGGTGACGAGGATGAGGCCGCGGGGCAGGTATGTCAGACGGGCGATGACCTCGGGCAGGTTCAGGTCCGTCAGCGGAGGCACCGAGGTCTTGACCACACGCAGCGCAAGGCCCACCACGCCCCGCTGCATGTGCGCGTTGACGCGGTAGCGGCCGAGGTTGTCGACGGCGTAGGAGAAGTCCGCGTCGCGCCGCTCCTGGAAGTCCTGGATCGCTGTCGGGGGGGCCATCTGCTCGAAGAAGCCTTGGACCTGTTCGGGGGTCAGCGGCTCCTCCGAGAGCTCCTCCATCACGGTGTGCACGCGCACGATGGGGGGATGCCCTGCGACGATGTGGATGTCCGAGGCGTCCTTCTGGGCGGCTTGGGTGAGGATCTGGAGGAGGTCCATGGACAGCGTCTCCGCGTGCAGGCGTTGAGGACGGCGCGGGGCATCGGTCAGGCGGCGCAGGAACATCAGCGAGGTTCAGCAGCAGCGTCGCCCGCCCGCCCGCCTGTGCGGTCCTCAGGGGCCAGGCGGGGCTCGCTTGCAATACGCTGCGGGCCCGATAGCGTTGAGGCCTTCTGGCTGGCTGGGGCGGGAGCCTCAGGCTCGGCGGAGGGAGGCGGAGCGGATTCGTCGGACGCTGGAAGCAGTGGGGACGTGGTGTGATGCGGAAGAAGGAACCGTGGTCGCAGGACGATCGCTGGGAGCAGCAGTGGACGTCCAGGGAGGCGAAGGGAGACGGAGGCAAGCCTGCCCCGACAGCGACGCTGACAGCGACGCTGGAGCCTGGCGAGCCTGCCCAGGCCAGGAGCAGGGCCCGCTGCGCGCGGGAAGGGGCGACGCAGGCGGGCGGCGACGAGGCTCGGGGAGGGCTTCGGCCGCAGGAGCGGGCCCTCCTGGCCCAGGCCCTCACAGCGCTGACGCCTCGCGAGCGGGACGTGGTGGAGGCTGTGTGGGTGGGGGGCACCAACGAAGCGGTGGCGGAGCGGATGTGCGTGGCGCCGCCCACGCTCCGCACGCATCTGATGCGCATCCACCGCAAGCTGGGTACGCGGGACAAGGGGGAGATCGTTCGCTTCGTCGCCCAGCGGCTGCTGGAGGGGTATCGAACAGGCTTGCTGCCTGTGGAGGGGGTCTAGGTGGGGCGGCTGAGGGGGGAATGGGCAAAATCATCGCTTTCGATGACGACAGCGGCGACGCAGCGGGGACAATGGCGGTAAGTTTGTGGACGCTGTACTTCCAGGATGCCGATGGGGGGATGTGCGGTCTCTATCGGACGGAGCAGGAGGGCCTGCGTGGTCGAGCCTGGTTGCGTGCGGCGGGCGAACGATGCATTATGGGTCGCTCGGCTGCGGCGCAGTCGGCGCAGACGACGTCTGCGACAAAACCCACAGAGGCCGACAGGATCGACCGATAGGCGGATCGATTCGGAGAGCGTCAGCGTCCACGGGAGGGCGACCTTGCTGACCGACGCGGAGCGACAGGCAGACGGACGGATCGTGCAGACTCGCGCAGGGCCCGGAGCCTCGGCTGCAATGGTCCCGGCAGGAGAAGGGAGGTCGACACGGACATGCGCCTGAAGCGACGCGCTCCATGCAGCGTCGAATCGACGAGACGAACGGTGAACGACATTCACGCACAACCAACGCACACGCATCCGCACAGCAGTCGTGCGGAAAGGACAGACATGCACCAGCAGAAAGGAACCAGCCTCATGAGACGCATGAGCACACGACTTGCCGCGGTGGCGGCGGGCTTGGCGTTGCCCGCTGTCGCCGTCGCTCAGGATGTGGATCGCACCGCGGGCGCGATCCAGCCTGCGGATGTCGCGGGGACGACGCTCAAGGCGAGCAGCGCCTCCATACTCATCATGCAGGAGGACCCCGGCAGCCCCTTCGCCAACGCCACGCCCACACTGCAGATCGACATCCTCGACTCGTCGGGAACGTCGATTCTCGGCGGATCGTTGTTCGACGCGGTCGGTGCCCCAGGGTCGGGCATTTCGTTCATCGACGGCTCCCCCGTTGATGGTGGCGGCGCCTTCGACGCGGTGGCTCCCGATGCGTTGTCGGTCATTCTGCCGAATATCGGCGGTCTCGCCTTCGCCATGGGCGATCCCAACGCGGTGACGCTGCGGCTGATCATTGACGACGGGACCAATCCTCCGGTCAACGTGGACTACCAGATCGTCAAGAATCGTCCGACGCTGACGAAGGCGTTCCTGGACACGACGCCCACGCCCAACAAGCTTTTTCTGATCTTTTCGGACACCATCAACAACACGAACGCCGCCAACGACAACAACCAGACCGTGATCGCCAGCATCACGGGCTCTCCTGCGGAGTTCGAGAACGCGGACGACGCGGCCTTCTCGAGCGGGGTCAGCGACCTGGACAACACCGAGATCGCCAACCCGACGCTCGTGGCCACGGCGCCGCAGCGCAACGTCCTGAGCCTGGACGTCAACGCGGGCGTGCTGGCTGTGGGCAACTACATCCGGTACAAGGACGCTGCGGTCGATGATCTGAAGGACGTCACCGGCCTCGAGGTGACCAACGGCGCCGTGCAGATCGAGGCGATCCAGACGCCCGCCATCACCGGCGCCAAGTGGGTCAAGACGGTGGCCAACAACGGCGCGCCAGTCGCGGGCGCCTTGCGGGTGGACTTCAACCAGACGGTCGGCGCCGCGGGCAACCTGGCCTTCTGGCAGAACGTCGTCATGGGCAACCCCACGACGATCACCAACACCAGCGACTGCGCGGGCGCCCCGTGCCTGCAGATCACCGCGGTCGACGCGCTGGACCCCAACTTCCCCAACAGCGTCTTCCTGACCGTCACGGCCAACGCTGCGGGGACGGACACGGTGGAGGCGGACGGTCTGACCGGACCGACGTCGAACCTCTCGCCCACGCCCTTCGGCCTGTCGCTGGACGCCTCGGTGGGAACGCCGCCGTCGGACTTCCTGGGGACAGCCATCACGGGCACGCCCACAGTGACGGCGATCGGCGACGGCATCGCCCCGACGGACACCAGCGCGCCGATGACGGCTGACCTGAACAACGACGGCAAGATCGACGCCTTCAAGATCAACATGAGCGAGCCGCTGGCCAGCGGCGCCACCGCGTCGGCCTTCACGCTCACCAAGCTCAACAACGTCACGGTGCACCCGATCGACAAGCTGCTGGCGAACCTGCCCGGCAACACGGATCTGACGGACCCGGCCAACCAGGCGACGGTTCTGGCTGACGGCATGAACGACACGTTCACGCCGACCACCTTCAGCCTGCAGAGCCAGGACGCGACCGACCGTCTGCAGACCAACAACGTGCTGGTCATCCAGTTCGATCCGGACGCGGTGGACTGGGACGACGACGGCAATGCGGGCGCAGCGGACACGGACGGCGAGGCCTTCCCCGGCACGGGGGACCTCAACTTCGCCACGGTGGCCATCACCGCGGCGACGTCGGGCATCGCTGACCCCGCGGGCAACGGCTTCGACGCTGATCTGGGCACGACCGGCGTGCAGGACTTCGCTGCGGCCAACGTGAGCGTGGACATGGCCAACCCGCTGGTCGTCGAGGCCCAGTTCGTGACGGCGGACAACATCGACAACACAGGTGTGCAGATCGGCGTGGAGACGGACGGCGCCGCCGCCGTCGCCGCCAAGCCTGTTCCCGGCCAGGTGGGCGACCAGAGCAACAACAACGAGGCTCGCCTGATCACCACGGAGAACGTGGCGAACATGGCGGTCGATCCGACGAAGTTCATCTTCGGCAACCAGCCCACCGAGCGGTTCCAGGCAGGCGACTTCGTCGCGGTGACGAACAACAGCGTCCGCTTCCGCGACAACACCTCGGGCGGCTACAGCGCGGGCGACACGCTCACCATCGCCACGGGCAACGGCATTGATGACGGCGCCGGCGGCAACGAGCTGCGGGGCTTGAACAACAGCCCGCTGACAGCGGTGGATCGCTCAGCCCCCTACATCCAGCTGCAGACGGACATCAACGGCAACACCATCGAGTCCGCCTTCGTCAGCGACACCAACAACGACGGCTTTGCGGATCAGGTCCGCCTGATCTTCAACAAGGATCTCGACTCGTCCACGGTGGACAACGCGGACTTCACGTTCGCCAATCCGTCGCTGTCGATCGTCGGGACCGTGGCGGTCAACGGCTCGGTGGTGACGATCAACTTCACCGACGGCGTGGAAGTGTTCAACTCCAGCCTCGAGGTGGTGGTCAACATCGTCGGCAACAGCGGCATCGCTGACGCCAACGGCAACGCGCTGGAGAACGTGGCGGCGACGCCGGTGGTGGCGCAGCCCGTTCCCGAGCCGGCCAACGACGGCCAGTTCATGGGCGTCATGGACATCTCGGGCACGATCACCGGACCCGACGGGAACCTGGTTCCCGCGGGCACGCAGGTCTTCGGCATGTTCGTGGTGCCCGTGGCCAAGGAGATCATCATCACGGTCGACGGCCTGACCTTCAGCATCTCCGACACGCTCTCGCTCGAAGCGGTGACCAACGTCATTCTCGGCGTCGAGTCGGAGGCCTTCCTCATCTCGGAGGACCCGATCGAAGAAGGCAACGAGATGGTCATCCGCAACGACAAGGACGCTGAAGGCAGCGGAACGCGCGTCAAGGGTCGGCTGAGCATCAACGTCAAGTCGCTCTCGAGCGTGAGCTTCACGCTCTCGGGCGGCGCCAAGGGCAACGGCACGATCCGCATGTCCTGGGACGTGGGCAGGTCCAATGCCGGCGATGTGGACGACTTCTTCGCCAACGGCCAGGACTTCGGCGACGACGCCATCGTCTCGGCGGCGGTGGTCACGGGCGACACCGGCTCGTACCTGCTGCACATGACGGCGCCGACCGGCGCGTTCAACGGCTTCATGAGCGCCGTCGGCAGGCCGGTCATCATGGTGGTGGTGCTCCCCACGGGCGAGCGCTTCCCCGTCTCGGGTCTGCTCAACAAGATCGGCGGGGGCGGGCCGCTCCTCTTCCAGCCCATGAACCGCTCGAACAGCCCCGCGGCGACGACCTTCAACATCGATCTGCAGGAGATCGCCAGGCGGGACCTGTTCCCCGGCTGGAACGGCCTTGCTGACGACCGCGACTTCGGCTTCGCCACGGCCTCGAGCACCAGGCCCATCCTGCCTCGCGGCGTCTCCTCGGCCAACGTGCAGCTGGGCACGAGTCTGCCCAACGCGACGGCGCTGTCGAACTACGTCTACTACAACGAGAGCGCCGCTCCTGCGGACATGTGGACCTCTGCTGACGACTTCGGCGACTTCTTCGACAGCCTCATCATCGACGTCAACTGCATCGACTACGTGGCCTTCACGGCGACCAGCCGCGGCGTGCAGGTGGCGACGGACTCCTCGCCTGAGGGGATCACCGCGGTCATCGGCGGCTACGCGACGGGCTTCTTCACGAACGACAGGTTGGGCGTCTTCCAGTTCGGCATGGGCATCGCGAGCGGCTCGAGCGTCTTCTCCACCTCCGACCCCTTCCCCAACAACAACGCGACGCTCGGCTGGGGCTTCCTGACGAACACGACCGGCGCCCAGGCCAATCCCGGCTCGTTCCTGACGGCCAACGGCTTCGACTTCGCCATCTTCTTCACGCACGACGCCACGGGCGTGAGCATCACCACGCTTGGGCCGGGCGGCTCGGGCGACACGGTGAGCGTGCCTGCGGGCGCGGCCTTCTTCGGCCACACGCCGTGACGACGCCTCGCTGAGTCGACGCTCCAGTGGAGCGTCAGGCTCTGACGCCAGACACGACGCGCGGGGACCCGATCGGGTCCCCGCTTTCTTTTTTTGCAGCACGGTGCGCGAGGCGCCAGCGGACGGCGCCGTGGATACACTTGCGCGATGATCGGACGTGGGAGAATCGCTGCATGGGCGGTGGGCGCAGCTGTGGCGACGGCGGCGCCTGTTGCGGCGCAGCCTTTCGATCCGCCTGCGCAGACGAACGTGCGCGAGCGCATCGCGGGGTCGCTGCTCAGCGCGCCGGGAGCGCCTGCTCCTGCAGCGGGCGATCAGCTGCTGGCCTTCTTCAACGACACGCTCATCGGCGTCTACACCTTCACCAGCGACCAGGAGGATCCGCGGGCCTTCGAGCTGCTGCTCATCGGCGACGATCCGAACACCGAGGCGGTGGAGGGGCCCACGCGGGGACAGCCTGTGCAGCTGCGGTTCTTCGACGCGAGCACCAATTTCGTCCGCACGGACGTCGCGGCGCTCAACGAGGACGGCGAAGTCTTCAACCTCACCTTTCAGGGGCAGGAGGTGATCGCCATCACCGATCCGGACGGCAACCCCCTGCCGATTCCAATCGATCTGACGCCTCGGCGGACGCTGGACGCGGTGCTCGGGAAGAGCGCCAGCGGCAGCGGAGGGGGAGGCGGGGCTCCTTCGACGGGAAGCCCCGGGGCGGGGACAGGCGGCGCAAGCTTCGACGTCGACGGCGACGGCAAGGTGACCAGGCGGGACGCAGCGGTGGTGTTGCGGCTGGTCATCGGCGCCCGTCGGGCGGTCAGCGACGAGGAAGCCAGCCGAGCGGACGTCAACGGCGACGGGGTCGTGGACACGCGCGACGCGGTGGCCATTCTCAAGAGCAGACGGTGAGCGCGCTGCGGAGCGGACGCGGGTTTTCGCTGCTGGAGTTGATCGTCGCGTTGGCGATCGTGGCGTTGCTGCTCGGGGTGGCGGCGCCGACGCTGGGAGGGACGGCCAGGCGGATGGCGGAGCGCCGCGCAGCGTTCACGTTGCTCGACGTGTGCAGAGGGGCGCGTGTCGAGGCGTTGGAGCAGGCTGCAAGGCGAGAGGTTCACGCGCACGGAGGGCGGGAAGGGCTTGTGGTGTGGACGCAGGACGGGCGGCGCCGTCGCCTGCTGCGGGCGCCTGTGGAGGTCCACGCAATGGGGTCGGCGGCGCAGGAGGCGCAGCGTCGTGATGTCGTCGTCGTGTTCGAGCCTTCGGGAAGGACGCGCACGCGGGGGGTGGCGTTCAGGCGGCTGCTGGGGCGAGAAGGGGGCGAGGCTAGACTGTGGCGCATCGTGTTCGATCCGGTCAGCGGCGAGCCGACGCTGACGAACAGGGGGCAGCGGCGCGGGCCCGCTGGCGGCTGAGGGGATTGTCAGGCATGAGGCAGAGGCACAGTGGCTCGGTCGCGACGCGTGGAGAGACGGCGCTGCGGAGGCGGCGTGGCTTTTCGCTGCTCGAGATGCTCGTGGTGCTGGTCATCATGGGGCTGCTTGTGGCGCTGGTGCTGCCTCGGGTGGCGGGGAACATCGGCAAGGGGAAGGTGCAGACGACCCGAGCGCAGATCGAGCTGCTGGCCAGCGCCGTCAACCAGTTCATGCTCGACGTGGGCAGGTACCCCACGCAGGAAGAGGGGCTGGAAGCGCTGCTGCACAGGCCCGAGAGCGTGGACGAGACGCTCTGGGACGGGCCGTATCTCGAGAAGGATTATCTCCCGAAAGACGGGTGGGGAAGAGCGTTCGAGTACCTGCTGGATACACAGGGCAGATTCGTCATCCGGTCGCTGGGGGCGGATGGCAAACCGGGCGGGGAGGGGGAGAACGCGGACCTGGACAACCGCTCCGCATGAGCGCGCAGGCGGAACAGCTCGAGGCGGCCTCGGCGCCGGAGGCGCTGGAGGCGGTGGCTGCGTTCGATCCGGAGGCGTTTTTGTCAGCTCTTGTGGAGGGGGGGGAGCTGACGGAGCAGGACGCGGCTTTGGCACTGGAGGTGGCCAGGCAGAGCGGCGTGACGCCTGTGCGGGCGTTGCTGGACTTGGGCGTGGCGGGAGAGGAGCAGGTGGCCTCGGCCCTGGCAGCGGCGCTGGGGGCGCCGTTGTTGGAGCTGGAGCCTGAGACGGCGCAGGTCTCGGAGCAGTTGCCGTCGGCGTACCAGCGGGCTGCGGGCATGGCGCTCGTGGTGGATGCGGAGGGGGAGTTGACGCTGGTGGTGACGGATCCGTCGCTCAAGGCGCAGCTGCGGGCGGCGGCGCAGGCGCTGGGGAAGCGGTCCGTGCGGTTGGCGGTCGCCCGGGTCAGCGCTGTCGAGGCGCTGCACGAGGCTCGGGAACGCAGCGGTGGCGAGGACGCAGCGGTGGAGGCCCGCGCCGTCGCGAGCGTGGAGAGCGAGGTCGCAGCGCTGCGGGAGCTGGCCAGCGAGGCGCCGGTGATTCGCTTCTTCAACCAGATCATCGAGCGCGCCTTGGCGCTGGGAGCCAGCGATGTGCATCTGGAGCGGTACGACAGGGTGTGCTCGCTGCGGATGCGCGTGGACGGGTTGCTGGTCGAGCAGCCTCCGCCGCCCGAGTCGCTCTTCGAGGCCCTGCTGTGCAGGGTGAAGATCCTGGCGGGGCTGGACGTGGCCAAACGCCGTGTCGCCCAGGACGGTCGCATCCGTATGCGGCTGCGAGGCGGCGTGGTGGATCTGCGCGTGAGCCTCGTCCCCACGCTCTACGGCCAGGACGCAGCGATCCGCCTCCAGGACGCCAAGGCTCTGGAGCGGGTGGAGCTGGACAGCTTGGGGTTTTTTGCGGAGCAGCGTCGGTGGCTGGATCGTCTGTGTCGCTCCGGTCACGGCATGCTGCTGATCACCGGGCCGACGGGGTCGGGCAAGACGACCACGCTCTATGCCCTGCTCAAGCGCCTGCGCAGCGCAAGCAGGAAGATCGTCACCGTCGAGGACCCTGTCGAGCACGCCATGCAGGGGGTCAACCAGATTCAGGTCAACGAAGCGGCGGGGATGGGGTTCGCCAACACGCTCAGGCACGTGCTGCGACACGATCCGGACGTGATCCTCGTCGGCGAGATCCGCGACGCGGAGACGGCGCAGATGGCCTTTCAGGCGGCGCTGACGGGGCATCTGGTGCTGACCACGTTGCACACCAACGACGCGCCGGGGGCGGCGGTGCGGCTGGTGGACATGGGGGTGGAGCCCTACCTTGTCGCTGCAGCGACGCTCGGAGCGACGGCGCAGCGGCTGTTGCGCAGGCTTTGTCCCGCGTGCAGGGCGGGGGCGGTGGCGGAGGCGTCCTGCGCGACGTGTCAGGGGCTGGGATATCGCGGGCGCGTCGCGGTCATGGAGCAGGTGGAGATGACGCCCGCCCTGCGGACCGTCGTGGCGAGGCAGCAGGACGAGGCGGCGCTGCGCGCCGCCTTGGCTCAACAGCGATACCGCCCTATGCGCGACGTGGCCCAGCAGCTCGTCGAGGAGGGGATCACCGACGAAGCGGAGGTCGCCCGGGCCTTGGGGCTGGGGCAGGAGGCGGTGTGAGTGACGCTGCGCTTCGCGTACAAGGCGGTGGCGGCCCAGGGGGGGGCGCAGCGGCGGGGGTTCGTTCAGGGGGTGGAAGAGGCGGTCAGCGTCGAGGCGCTGCGCAGGCAGCTGCGCAGCCGAGGCCTGGTGGTCGTGCAGGCCAAGCCTGCGGGCAAGGGCGTCGCTGGGACGTGGCGGCGGGGGCAGGGGAGGCTTCGGGCCGCGGAGCGACTGTGGTTCTTCCAGACGTTGGCACAGCTGTTGGAGGGGGCTACGCCCTTGGAGGAGGCGCTGGCGACGATGCAGGAGCTTGCGCCCAGCCCGCGGGCGCGGTCAGCGTGCGAGGCGGTCAGGCAGAGGCTGCGCAGCGGCGAGTCGCTGGCGCAGGCGGTCGAGGCGATTGAGGGATTGGCGCCGCCGCAGCAGGCGGCTTTGCTCCGTGTGGGCGCAGCGACGGGGGACGTGGCGCGGGCTGCGCGATTGGCGGCGGAGGGGCTTGTCCGCCGGCGGGAGCTGGCGCAGGCGGCGTGGGCCAAGCTCACCTATCCCGCGATCGTGCTGACAGCGGCGCTGGGGGCGGTGTGGTTTCTGTCCGTGTTCGTCGTGCCCCGCATTTCCCAGACGTTGCGCTCGCTTGGGGCGGAGTTGCCCTGGATGACGCGGGCGACGTTGGGCGTCGCGCAGGCGGCGGTGTGGGGGGCGCCTGCGCTGGCGGCGCTGGTCGTCGCAGCGGTGGTCGCGTGGCGAAGGGGGTGGGCGCCGCCCCGTCTGCGCGCGTGGCTTGGACGGCGCCTGCTCGAGGCGCCGGTGCTGCGGGACATGCTGTGGGCGGGACAGGCGGCCCTGGCCTGCGACACCATCGCCTCGACCGTCGCGGGAGGAGGCGATGTGCTCGAAGGCCTCAGACTCGCTGGTCAGAGTCTGGGCCTCGAGGCGCTGCAGCGGCGATTTCACGAGGCGCTGACGTTGGTGCGCGAGGGCATGGACGTGGCTGAGGCGCTCAGGCGGACGCGGGCCCTTCCCCCGTTGGTGGAGGCGGTGGTGCGCACGGGTGTGCGCAGCGGAGACCTGGAAGGGGCCTTCGCCCGGGCCTCCCGCGTCGCGGCGCAACGGCAGCGGGAGGCGACGGAGCGGTTCGTGACCTTCCTCGAACCCGCGACGATTCTGGCGCTGGCGGCTGTGGTGGGGTGGGTGATCTATAGCCTCGTCGCTGGTATGTTGACGATATACGACCTGGGCGGGGTGTGAGCGGACGCTGCGCCCGCAGCGGTCAGAGCAAGGTGGGCTGATCATGACGACACGACGAGTCGGGCGGCTGGCGACGACGACGGCGTGGGGGGTGGCTGCTGCGTGGTCGCTGGTTCTGGCGGGGTGCGCTGCGGCGCCTGAGCAGACGGCTGCGCCCGCGCCCGCACCCGCGCAGCCGTCGCTGGTGTACAACCCCGCCAGCAGGCCGGTGGTGGAGGCCTTTCCCCGAGTCGACGCGCCGCACGCGGGGCCGGTGGTGGTGGACAGGCAGCGGCTGGAGGCGCCCCCTGCGCAGGCGGAGCGCCTGTCGCCCGAGCTGGCGGCGGTCGAGGAAGGCGAGCTGCGACACGTCGCGTACGTCGCCCGCGACGCCACGGCGGATCAGGTGGTCCGGGCGCTGGTCAAGGAGCTGCTGGGGCGCAATGTGGTGGTCGACCCCGCCATTGCGACGCAGCGCGTGAACGTCGAGATCGACGCGGACATGACCGATGGGGATCTGGAGGACGCGTTGGATGCGCTGGCGATGGCGTTTGGCTGGAGCGTGCAGCGCAGCGGTCCTGTGACGGTCGTGGGGCCCGCCTCGGGGATGGCCCGGTGGGCGGAGACGCCCCTGATCCGGGCCAAGGCCGCCAATCCCTCAGCCAACGTGGCCACGCGCGTCTTCAGGATGCGCTATCTGCCCGTGTCGCAGGCCCAGGCTGTCTGTCAACCCCTGATGTCCCAGGGAGGGGCGATCGCGGTGGCGGGGCGCACGCTCGTGCTGGTCGACCGCACCAGCCAGCTCAACCGCCTGGGGGAGTTGCTCAGCGCGCTGGATCAGCCTGCCTTTGCGGGGGTGGAGATCTGGACGTACAAGCTCAGCAGGGTTGCGCCCGAGCAGGCGAGCAGAGTGCTGCAGGCGGTGGGCGAGGCAGCGGGACTCAGCGCCGGAGGCGATGCGCTGGCGAGCTTCGTGCCCGTGCCCGGGACCGATCAGCTCATGGTCGTCAGTCGCGACCCCACGATCCAGCCCGTCGTGCAACGGTGGATCGAGCAGGTGGACAGGCCTGCGGGAAGCCAATCGAGGCAGCGCTACCTCTACCGCATCCAGGCCTATGACCCGACGCAGCTGGAGAGACTGCTTGGAGCGGTCTTTGCGGGCAGGCTCGTCACGCCCAACGCCCCTGACGACGGGGAGAAGATGAAGCTCGTGTTGGCGCCCGAGGAGGATCTGCTCATCATCGAGGCGACCCCCACGGACTATGCGGATGTGTTGGCGCTGCTCAAGCGGGTGGATCGGGCCAGGCAGCAGGTGCTGCTGCAGAGCGTGGTCGCGGAGGTGACGCTCAACGACACGCTGCAGTGGGGCGTGGACTACTTCCTGCAAAGCAAGCTCGAGGAAGGCTCGCTGGATCTGACGGGAAGCGCATTGTCGCTGGGGCCCGCGGCGCCGACGGGAGCGGTGGCCTTCACCGCTGCGGACGGCTTTGCGGTGCTGCAGGCGCTGGACTCAGCGAGCGAGGTGACGATTCTGGACGCGCCCACCCTGCTGGCGACGGACAAGAAGGACGCGACGATTCAGGTGGGGGCGGAAGTGCCCGTCCTCCGGGCCAGCCTGGACAGCCCCACGCAGCAGGGCGGCACGTCGGGCATCCGCAACGAGGTCGAGTACCGCGACACGGGCGTCATTCTGACGATGCAGCCTCGCATCAACGAGGGAGGAGAGGTCTCCTTGCATCTGCGGCTGGAGATCACGGACGCGGTCCCCAACTCCACCAGCGGCATCGACTCGCCGCAGTTCACCAAGCGCGTCGTCGAGACCGACGCGACGGTGCCTCACGGCAGGACGCTGCTCATCGGCGGCATCCGGTCGCGACGCGACGTGGATCGCACGCAGAAGGTGCCCTTCCTGGGGGACATCCCAGGCGTCGGCGCAGTCTTCTCCAACGTCGACAAGCAGAAGGATTCGACGGAGCTGCTCATCGCCATCACCCCGCAGATCGTCAGCGATCCGCAGGAAGGAACGCGTCTGCTGAGCGATTTCGTGCAGGCTTCGCAGGCCCTGGAGGCGGCGCTGGTGCGGTTCGAGGAGGCGCTGCCCGCAGCCATGACCACGCAGCTGCGCGCCATGGCGCCTGTCGGCCAGGAGGAGAAGCGGTTGGACAGCTCGCCTGCTGCGGACGACGATCGGGTCAGGGGGCGTGTCGACAGCAGGGATCCGGTGGAGAGTCTGCGGGCCTTGGCGGCCCTGCCTGGGCAGGGATCGGGCGAGGCGATGGTGGCGAGTTTCCTGCGCTCGCTGTTGATCCGGGCCGAGGCTTCCACGCTGGGCGATGCGCCTGCGAGCGGCGGAGGGTGAGGCGGTGGCGAGGCGGTCGTCGTCGCGGGCCTTCACGCTGCTGGAGGCGGTCGTGGCGCTGGCGCTGCTCAGCGCGGTGATCGTCGCCACGCTTGCGCTGCGCGCCCAGAGCGTGGCGGCGGCGGCGAGGATCGAGCGCGCCCTCGCGTGGGAGCAGGCGGTGGAGGCGACGTTGGCGCGAGCCGTGGCGGGCACGCTCTTTCCCCCACTGAACGTCTCGGACGCCGCCGCCAGCGAAGTTGGCGCACAGCTGTGGCGGGGGGAGGTCGCAGGCGTCGCGTGCTCCTGCGAGCGCAGGTTGGTGGAGGTGGACGATCCGCTCACCCCGCGCAAGGGGCCGGGAGCGACGCAGCAGACCGAGGCGTCGAGCGACAGCGGCAGCGCAGCGACGACGCAGGCGCCGTTGGTGGTGTGGCGCTACCTCGCCCGCTGCGGACGGAGCCGAGGCGTCGTGTACACAGCGAGCGCGTCATGAGGACTGGAAGGCGAAGGGCCTTCACGCTTCTGGAAACGCTGTTGGCGGCGGCGACGGCGGTTGCGCTGGTCAGTCTGGTCGCTGCAGCTATGGCTCAAGCGCGTCGCTGGACGCAGCAGCGATCCCCCGCAGTGGAGGCGCTGCAGCTGGTTCGCGTGCAGGCGCTGCTGCGCGATCAGCTGCAGAGGGCAGCGGTGGTGGGAGCTTCGGGCGCAGCTACGCGCGGAGAAAAGCCCAAGGCCACCGCGCTGCTGGACGCGGAAACGCTGCGCGTCTACACGGGGGTGTCGGCGTTGCACGACGACGCTGCGATCGTCGAGGCGACCTACCGCCTGCGCGAGCAGGAGCGTTCGCTGCTGGTGGGGGCGAAGCAACGGCCCAAGGTGTCGCTGGTGTTGACGGAGCGCGTGGTGCGCAGCCCCGCACAGCCTGCAGTCCGCTCCGAGGCGGGGGACGCGACGCGTGTTGCGCAGGAGGACGTGCGGTCGCGCACGCTGCTGGAGGATTGTGAGGAGCTCAGCTGGTGGACGCTGACGTCGGCGCAGGGCGGTCCTGCGCAGCGGTCGCAGGCGTCGCGACGCGCGGCGGCGCCTCCCCCTCGCCGCTGGAGCCCCGCTGCGCAGGAGGACCGCGCCCTCGCTGTGCGGACGGCGCAGCTGCGCGGCGTGTGCGACGGTCAGGAGTTCGAATGGACGGTTCACGTCGAGGCTTTGCGCTCGTTCTGACGCTGCTGGCGGCGGCGGGGTTGACGGCGCTGGCCATGCAGGGCGGCGCCGCGGCGCGACTGAGCGTTGTCGAGGCTGCGGTCAGGGCTTCGCGCGCCCAGCAGCTGCGCGACGCGGAGTCCGCAGCGCTGCTTGCAGCGTTGGCCCTGGTGCGCGCGGGCGGCGGGGAGGTCGATCTGCAGCAGGCGCGGCAGAGCGCCGAGCAACTGGCGGAGAAGCTCGAGGACGACTCGATTCCCGACCTTCCTCCGGGGCTTCCCATCAAGGAGCTGCTCGAGTCGCTGCGCGCAAGCGACCAGCCTGCGGGGCCTGCTTCCGACAGCGGGGCCGCGGGGGGCGTCTCCTTGTCGACGAGCAGGCCCAGCGCCGTGGACGCGCTCAAGCGCGCGGGATTGCCGGGGGCGCCCCTGGTCGTGTCGCTCCCTTCGATCGAGGAGGGCTCGGGGACGGGGCGCAGACTCGTTGTGCGTTTTGTCGACGAAGGAGGGCTCGTCGACGTGAACAAGGCCAGTCTGGCGCAGCTGCAGCGGTGTTTCGTCGAGGCGGGAGTGCAGCCTTTCGACGCAGCGGCGCTGGCGCAGCAGATCGTCGACTGGCGCGACGAGGACTCCTTCGTCAGACCGCTGGGCGCGGAGCGCGAGGCGTACGAGGCTCGAGGCGTGCGGATTCGCAACGGGCCGTTCCTGTCGCTGGCGGAGTTGGCGTACCTGCCCGCAGCGACGCCGTCGACGCTGGCGAAGGTCGGGCCCTATCTGACGACTCGCGGGGACGGGAGCATCCATGCGCCGACGGCGCCGTGGCCTGTGCTGGCCAGCGCGCCGGGGCTTTCCCGCGACGCAGCGCAGCGGATCGTCGAGGCCAGAGGCAAGGGCGAGCTCGACGAAGCGAAGCTGCGGGCCATCACGATTCCCTTTGGCGAGGAGGCCTTCAAGGCGTTTCGCTTCGAGCCCAGCGGTTTCCTGCGGGCTATCGTCATGCCTGAAGACGGAGGCGCAGCGACCCTGGTGGAGGTTGTGATGGAGCAGCGCGGGCCGCGCGTCGTCGCGTCGATCCCTCTTGAGCGAGCGCTCGCGGAGCGCGGGATGTGAAGCCAGGCGTCGGCTCCAGACTGATCGCGGTCTTCGCGGACGAGGATCTGCACCTGACGCTGTGCCGGTGGAGGCTCCGCCGCGCTCGGGTGGTCCGCAGTCTGCGCGTGGCGCGCTTTGCGGCGCTGCAGCGCATCGAGCAGGAGGCGGCGGTGGCTTCCTTTGCGCCTTTTCCAGGCGAGGTGGTCGTGCTTGCGCCGGGAAGCAGCCGCGTCATCGGCGGGCCCCAACTCGACCACGCCCAGTGGCGCAGCGGGCGAGACCGCTTGCTGGAGTCGATCGAGGAGCTGCTGCCCATCGCTCGCGACGAAGCTGTCGTAGGGCATGTGGACCTGTTCGATCCTGAACGGCCCGCGCTGGACAGACCAGTGGGCGGCGCGTTGGTGGCGATGCGGCGGTCGGAGCTCGAGGCGTTGACCGCGCCGTTGCTTGCGGGGCTCGGGGCGCGATCGTGTGTCGTGTTGCCCGCCTGCGCCGCAGCGACGGGGGTGCCCCGCGTCGCGCAGCAGCGGCGCTGCGTCGTTGTCGAGGGGGTGGGGTCGGCAGCGATGGTGGCGCACACGTACGCGCAGGGGCTGCTTGTCGCTGTGGAGGAGCCGCTGACGCGCGCCGCCTTGGCGTCGATGCCCCCCCGTCAGACCATGACGCTGCCCGGGGCGGAGGTGGAGGGGCTGGAGGCGATTGCGCCGCAGGAGCTTGCGCTGGGAGCGTGCTTCGTGACGCACGCGTCGCCCGGGCTGGCTACGCCGCTCGGGCGCACGCCCCCACGTCCCGTGAGCCTCTACGCTGGGCCCGTCGCGCTGACAACCGTGGCTGCGCTGTTGCTGGTGGGAGGGGCGGCTGTGCGGGAGGTTCGACAGCGCGAGCGCCTCCACAGCGTCGATCAGGCGATCGAGCGCTGGGCCCCCGCAGCGATGCGGGCTCAGCGACTGCGCAGTGAGGCGATCCGCACGAAGGAGCTGTTGGAGAAGGGGATTGCGTCCACGTTGGCGTCGTGGCGGTCGCCCCTGCCCGTCTTGGCGGCGCTGCGCGAGGCGCTGGGCGAGGAGGGTTTCTACTATCGTGTCGACGTGGACGAGGCTGGGGCAAGACTGCGGGGCGAAGCCCCTGACGCCTCCGCGGTGCTCCAGCAGCTGGCCAGCCACCCGTTGATCGCGTCCGCAGCGTTTACGGCTCCGGTGAGCGTTTCGACGCTGTCAGGCATGGAAGTGTTCGAGATCAGCGTCACACTGGCTCAGGACGCAGGCGACGTGGGGGAGGGGGAGCGGTCATGAGCAGCAGCGGCAGGCGGCTTGTGTGGCTTGTGTCAGCAGCGGCGCTGCTGGCTGCGCTGGTGGCGGCGGACCGCCTGCTGCTGCGTCGGGGCGTCGAGGCGCAGCCTGTCGCTGAGCCGCTCGTGGAGAAGGCGGCGCAGCTGGCCAAGGCTCGGGCCGTCGCCAGCCAGGAGGAGCAGTGGCGCACGACGCTGGAGGCGGAGAAGCAGCAGGTCCGGACTGTCAAGGAGCGCATGATCGAGGCCCCCAGCGTCGAGGTCGCCGGCGCCAGGCTCAAGCAGGTCGTGCAGGAAGTGATGCGCGACGTCGGCGTGACGCTGGACGTCTCTGACACGACGTCAGCGAAGCCCGTGCTGGAAGGGGAGCCTGTGCACCTCGTCGGATTGCAGCTGCAGTTCCGGACCAACGATCCCGAGACGCTCTACGCGCTGATCGACAAACTCGAGCACATGCCCGATCTGCTCACAAACGTGTCGCGTGTGCGAATCCTCGGTCCCGGACGCTCTGGCGGAGCAGGTCTGGAAGTGACGATGGACCTCCAGGCGCTCTCGTGGATCGTTCGGAGCGGACAATGAGCCAGAGGAACACGCAGGACTGGGTCGCGCCTCCCTCGCTGGGGACGCAGCGCTGGACCCGGGCACGACTGGCGTGGCTTGGCGCAGCGGCTGTGTTGACAGCGGCGGGAGGGGGAGCGTTGTGGGCGTTGTGGGCGCCGCTTCCGGGACAGCTCGGTCCTGCCAGCGCCCCGCCCAGCGGCGAGGAGGCCCAGCCGATCGTCGCAGCGTCGCCCAGCATGCAGGACGTGGACGCTGTCCTGTTCAGCGAGGGGGGGCATGCAACCTTGGCCAGGCGCCAACACCTGCTGAACCTGCTTCGTGAAGGGGGAAACATCTTCGCTGCGAACCGGCAGCCGTGGCCCGAACCTGCGGAGCAGGCGCAGGAGGAGCAGACGCCTGCGGTGACGCTGGGCGCGCCGCCTCCTCCCCCTCCCACGCTGCGCGACGATGATGGAAGGCTTTCGCTCGAGTCGATCCCGCTGACGCCCATTTCCAACAAGCTGCCTCCAGCGTTGTACCAGCAGGTCAAGGCCATGAAGCTGGAGGTGCTGTATGGGCAGGAGTCGCCCAGCCGCTCGCAACCGCAGCTCGGCGCCGTGGTGCGCGTGGCGGGAAGCCCTCAGCTCGTGCACGAAGGTGAGGAAATCACGGGGGAGAACGGCGCCTGGCGCGTCCTCGCCATCGACATGCGCAACAACAGGGTGATTCTGTCCCGCGACGGCTACAACGTTGCCTTGGTGATGCCCGGCGCTGCCAGCGACGCTGTGGCCGTCGCTGCGCAAAAGCTGGAGACGCCGTCGCGTTCGCGGCGCCCTGTCGTGGTCAAGCGGTCGGTGGACGAGGCGCGGAGCGAGTTGTCAGCGGCGGGGCTTGCGCAGTGGGAGATCGAGGCGGTGCTCAGGCTCGCCCAGCGGCTGGACGACGAATCAGCGGCCACGGCGCCGACGACGCAGGCATCGCCGGGGCAGGGGACAGCTGCGCCTGCGAAGGTGGCGGCGCCGCCTGCGCTGGCGGAGCTGCTGAAGCTGATGGCGACAGGGCAGGCGCCGGAGGGCGCAGCGGCGGCGCAGCCGCGCGGCGCCAAGAGCGACAGCGACCCCAAGCAACCGGAGGATCCCCGGGGCGGCGCGTCCCCCTCGTGAGGGCGTCGACTGGGCTTGGCATGGTCAAGATCACCCGCGTCTACACGAAGCAGGGCGACCGTGGAAGAACGAGCCTGGGCGACGGCTCGCGCACGGCCAAGTTCGACCCGCGCGTCGAGGCCTACGGCGAGGTCGACACGGCCAACGCCGCGATCGGCCTGGCTGTCGCGGCGTGCGCCGTCAGTGATCCGCGGCAGAGCGACATCCGCCAGACGCTGCTGCGGGCGCAGCAGGACCTCTTCGACGTCGGGGCGGACCTGTGCGCGCCCAGAGGGCCCGACGAGGCTGAGGGGGCCAGGCTGCGCGTGACGCCGCAGCAGAGCGCCGCTCTGGAGCAGCTGATCGACCGCTTCAACGAGCGGCTGGCGCCGTTGACGAGCTTCGTGCTGCCTGGCGGGAGCGAGCTGGCGGCGAGGCTGCATCTGGCCCGGGCCATGGTCCGCACAGCGGAGCGCCGCGTGGCTGTCCTGCTCGAGCAGCAACCGGACACGACCAATCCGGAAACACTGGTGTACCTGAATCGGCTGAGCGACCTGCTCTTCGTGCTGGCCCGCGTCGCCAACGACGACGGCGCCGGCGACACGCTCTGGGAGCCTGGCGCCAACAGGAGCGACGCCTGAGCTGCTCGCCTGCGTGACTCGACGCTGCAGGGGGGATCGTGGCCACCGCGACCGTCACCACCGAGTTTCGGCATGAGTACGAGCAGGAGCGCAGCGGCTTGCTGCGCAGGCGGTTTCTCTGGTGGGCGGGGGTGATTCTGGCGTTTTCCGCGCTGTCGCTGCTGGCGGCCCTGGCGGCGCTGCTCTTTCCCGACGTTGCAGGAACAGCAGGCGCAAGACTGCAGCTCAGCGCGCTGGTCAGGCTGGGGTTTTCCCTCGCCACGCTGAGCCTCTTCACCTGGGCGGCGCTCCATGTGCGCTCGCGACAACTGACGCAGCAGGGCGTGGTCACGTTGGCGCAGCGGCTGATCGTGGTCTACGGCGTGCTGGCGCTTGCGCCCAACGTGTTGGCCTACGAGCTGCAGGCGCCGACGGCGGGCACGGTGCGGTTCTCGATGGACGACGCGCAGCCTGCGTCCTCAGCAGCGGACGCGGCGCAGGACGCGGTCGACGCCAGCGCCGCGCCGCAGGCCCCCGTGCAGCGCGTGCCTTCGAGCTTTGTCGCGATATCAGCCTTGGTGAGCATTTTCCTGACGCATTTCTTCGCCTGCGCGTTTCTGCCGCTCTCGCCTCGGGAGTCGCTCAAGCCTATGGCGCCGTTGCTTCTCCTGGCGGCGGTGGTGACGCTGGTGTACGCCCGCGGGTTCTGGACGCCGGCGCTGGTGATCGCGCTGTCGCCGTTGACGGCTGCGCCCGGCGCGCTGATCGCCTGGCGGCGCCACGGAGCCTTCCGCAGGCGCTTCCACCTGTCGGTGCTCCGCGACCGCTACGGCCAGATGAAGCGCGAGCTCACCGACGCGCGCAGAATCCACGAGGCGCTGTTCCCTGCGCCGCTGCGCACCGGGCCGGTGCGATTCGACTACCGCTACGAGCCGATGCGGCAGATCGGGGGCGACTTCCTCTTCGCCCATCGATTTGCAGGCGTCGTGGACGACCCCGACGTCGCTGCGGAGCCTGTCTCCCTCGTGCTCATCGACGTGACAGGCCACGGGATTCCCGCGGCGCTGACGGTCAATCGCCTGCACGGCGAGCTGGAGCGGCTCTTCGCGGAGGAGCCCGACATCACGCCCGGCCAGACGCTCGAAGCCCTCAACCGCTACGTGAACCTGACGCTGGCCACCCACAGCGTCTACGCCACGGCGCTGTGCCTGCGGGCTGATCCGACGAGGCAGACCCTGGCCTACGCCAGTGGCGGCCATCCGCCGGCCTTTCTGCGCACGGTCGACGGCAGGCTCGAACAGCTCGACTCGACCGCTTTCGTGTTGGGCGCTTGCAGCGACGAGGACTTCGAGCCTGGCGAGCGCGTCGTGCCTTTTGGCCTGGGCGACACGCTCGTCGCCTACACCGACGGCGCCATCGAGGCCCGCGACAGGCAGGGACGCATGCTGGGCGTCGAGGGCTTGCGGGCGATCGTGCTGGGGCTTGCCGCCAGCGACCAGGCGGGCCTGTGTCAGGCGGTGCTCGACGCGGTCAACCGCCACCGCGAAGGCCCCCTGCTGGACGACACGCTCATCGTGGCTCTGTACAGGCCGCTGCGCAGCTGACGCGCTCGCTACGCTGGCGTGATGGCGGTCATGCTTGGAACCTGGTCGTTCGCCCCCGTGGGGCTGGCGTCCGCGTGGGAGGCGCTTGCGCAAGGGGCCGGGGCGCTGGACGCGGTGGTCGAGGCGGCCACGCGCATCGAGCTGGACCCGACGATCCGCTCGGTGGGTCTTGGCGGGCTTCCCGACGCCCAGGGCCGCGTCTCTCTCGACGCCTGCGTGATGGAGGACCCCGACCGCTGCGGCGGCGTCTGCGCCCTGCGCGAGCACGCCGAGGCGGCGGCCATCGCCCGCTGCGTCATGGAGAAGACCATCCATGTGCTGCTCGCCGGCGCCGACGCGGACCGCTTCGCCGACCGTGAGGGCTTTGCGCGCCGCGAGCTGCTCGTCGAGGCGTCGCAGCGGGAGTGGGAGCGCTGGCGGCGCGACCCCGCAGCGATCGACCGCGACCTCTACAAGGGCTGGATTCCGCCCCGCAACGTCGAGGAGCGCACGTTCGATCAGGATCGCGCAGCTGGCGACGCCGCGTCGTCGCACGACACGGTGGGGCTGCTTGCGCTGGACGGCTCGGGACGGCTGGCCGGCGCCTGCTCGACCAGCGGCATGGCCTTCAAGACGCCGGGCAGGGTGGGGGATTCGCCCATCATCGGGCAGGGGCTGTACGTCGACCAGCGGGCCGGCGCCTGCTGCGCCACGGGAACGGGCGAGCTCGTCGCCGGCGTGTGCGGCTCCTTTCTCGTCGTCGAGCTGATGCGGCAGGGGGCCTCGCCGCTCGATGCCGCGACAGCGGCGCTGCAGCGCATCGCGGAGCGCTTTGCGCTGCTCGAGGACCACCAGGTCGCCTTCGTGGCGCTGACGCCCCGGGGGCGGTGGGCCAGCGCGGCGCTGCGG
>CAYPBL010000027.1:0-27604 GCA_964408965.1 uncultured Phycisphaeraceae bacterium
AAGGGGCGAGGGCGAGCCTGTCCGTTTTGGCGTGCTCGGCAGGCTGGAGAATCCGTGGAAGGGGGCGGACGACGCTGTGGAGGCGTTCAGGCGTCTGCCTGCGCCGCTGCGCAGCCGCTGCGAGCTGCACCTGATCGCCTGCGAACGTCCGCCTGAAGCATGGAGGAAGACGCCCGGTGTGACGACGCATCGCTGGCTCGACCAGAAGGACGTGCCCGCTGCGCTGCGTCAGCTCGACTGCCTGCTCGTCCCGTCGCGAGGCAAGGAAACGTTTTCCCAGGCGATGGTGCAGGGCATGCTGACAGGACTGCCCGTCATCGTCCGCGACCTTCCTGTGCTGACGGAAAAACTCGACGAGGGGGGAGGCATCGTCGTCGACAGCGTGGAGGCGATGGCGCAGGCCATGACCACGATCGCCAGCGACCGCGCGCTCCGCGCGACGATGGGGGCGCAGGCCCGCAGCGTCGCGCTGCGGCGCTACTGCTTCGACGTGCAGCGGTTCATCGACACGTGGCTGGGGACGCCTGCGCCGCTGCGCCCTCGGTGACCGTCAACGGCGCGCAGCCCGCGGGAAGGCGGCCAGGCTGCGGTAGCCGTCGCGGTCGTAGGCGCGGACAGCGAAGAAGTGGTTGTCCTTGCTCACCTCGAGGGTGGCTTCGTTGACGTCGCCGACGTCCAGGACATGCTCCCAGACGGGGCTGGTGGTCGCGCGCCAGAGGATTTCGTAGCCTGCGACATCGGGCTCGGGGCTGCGCTCCCAGCGCAGTGTGGTCGTCGGTGTGAGTTTGGCGGTGACGATGCGCGCGTTGGCGGGCTTGGAAGGCGCGTTGGCCAGGTGCGCCAGCGCAGCCAAGTTGATCTTCGCCACGCCCGCCAGGTACTCAGCGTCGACATGCTCAGGCGTGTCGCCATACTCCACGCCGTCTTCGACGCGCACGTCCTGGTGCTGCCGTTCGTACACCTCCTCGACGACGGTGAACCGCACAGCGGACATGCCCGCTTCGTTGAAGGGCGTGTGGTCGCCGCCTCGGAGGAAGCGGTCGTGGCGGTGGATCAGCATGGGGGCGACCTCCGTTCCATGCCACGCAGCGGTCTCCGCGATGTACCGCGCCAGCTGCCTGGAGGGGGAGTCAGCCTCCGCAGCCAGGGCGCGAATGCCCCGGATGGTCCGCTCGTCGAAGCGGAGGGGCAGGCCTTCGGAGAAGACGCGGACAGCGTCGTCGTGTGCGCCGCCGAAGGGCGAGCTCGGGTCGCCCACGATGTCGTTGTTGAGCGCAGCGCGGACCTCGACACCTTCGTCGACGAGCTTTTTCACGTGGCCGCGGGCGCCGAGCAACCCCTGCTCCTCGCCTGCGGTGGCCAGGAAGACGACCGTGGCGTCGAACCGGTGTTTGCTCATGATCCGGGCCAGCTCCATGACGACCGCGACGCCCGAGGCGTCGTCGTTGGCGCCGGGGGCGTCGGTCTCGACGTCGTTGGGGTCGCTGGCCCGCGAGTCGTAGTGGCCCAGCACGTATACCCGCTTGTCCCGCGCCTCGGGCATCGAGCCTGGCAGGATCGCCACGACGTTGACCACGTCCACAGGCCGGAAGACGCGGCGGCCGTCGGGCTCGTAGTGGTGCGGATCGAACGACACGAGCATGCGCTCGTCGCCGACGCGGCCCGACTCGTTGCTGAACCGCTCGAACATCGACTTGATCCAGCGGCGGGCGGCGCCGACGCCTCGCGTCTGGGACTGCGTGTCGGAGAGCGTGTGGCGCGTGCCGAAGCCGACCAGCGTCTCGACGTAGCCCTTGGTCCGCTCGGGCGAGACCTCGCGGAGCATCTGGCGCACCTCGTAGGGCGGCGGCTCCTCGGGGACAGCGCCTCCCGCGAACGGGTGCTGCGAGGCGCAGCCTCCAGCAGCGACAGCGACGACGACCAGCGACAACGCAGCGAAGCAGACGCCCTTGCGCATGATCAGACCTCCAGTGCGGACGCCGCTGCGGTCCACGGCGCGGCGCAGGAAACAGCCTACCGGATCGCTGGCGACACGGTGCACGCTGCGGCGGGATGCGCTTCAGGGTCGAGGCAGCACAGGGGCTCGGCCGACGCTGTAATAGGTGAACCCGAGGTCAGCCAGCTGGGAGGGGCGGTAGAGGTTGCGACCGTCGAAGACCACAGGCGCACGCAGGGCCTGCTTCATGCGCTCGAAGTCGGGCGACTTGAACTCGTCCCAGTCCGTGCACACGACCAGCGCGTCAGCGTCCTGCAGCGTCTCGTACATGTCGTCGAAGGTTCGCAGGGCTTCGCCCACGGCCTTTTTGCCGTTCTCCGCCGCGACGGGGTCGTGGGCCCGCAGGGCGGCGCCCTCCTCCAGGGCCATGCGCATGAGGCTGATCGCCGGCGCCTCGCGCACGTCGTCGGTGTTGGGCTTGAAGGCGACGCCCCAGAAGGCCAGCGTCTTTCCAGCAAGGCCGCCAGCGGAGGCGAAGTGGCTGCGGATCTTCTCGAAGAACCGCTGACGCTGGGCCTGGTTCACGTCGTGCACCGCCTGGGAGAGGGGCGTGGGGACGCCCGCGACCTTTCCCATCGAGATGCAGGCCAGCGTGTCCTTGGGAAAGCACGAGCCGCCGTAGCCAAGGCCCGGGTAGAGAAAGTGCGGCCCGATCCGCGCGTCGGCGCACATGCCCTCGCGGACGCGGCTGACGTCGGCGCCGAAGGCTTCGCACAGCTGGGCCATCTCGTTGATGAAGGAGATCTTCGTCGCCAGGAAGTTGTTGGAGGCGTACTTGACCATTTCGGCGCTGCGCACGTCCATGACGAAGATGGGGTGGCCCTGCCGCACGAAGGGCTCGTAGAGCTCCCGCATCAGTTTGCCCGTGGATTCGTCGTCCACGCCCACGACGACGCGGTCAGGCTTGTTGAAGTCGTTGACCGCGGCGCCCTCCTTGAGAAACTCGGGGTTGTCGGCGACGTGGAAGGGCAGATCGCCCACCTGCTCGCGGATGCGGTCGCGCACGCGGTGCGTGGTGCCAACGGGGACGGTCGACTTGACGACGACGACCTTGGGTGTCTGCCCCGGTCCGAGCTCGCGGATCGCCTCGGCGATGTCGTCGGCTGCGGCGAAGACGTAGGAGAGGTCGGGTTCGCCGTCGGCCCCCGTGGGCGTTCCCACGCAGATGAAGATCATTTGGGCGTCGCGGTAGGCCTGACGCTTGTCTGTGGTGAAGTGGAGCCTTCCCGCCTTGACGTTGGCGCGAATGAGCTCCTCCAAGCCTGGCTCGTAGATGGGGCAACCTCCTTTGTTGAGTGTGTCGATCTTGGCGGGGTCGACATCGAGGCAGACCACATCGTTGCCCGTGTTGGCCAGGCACACTCCCGTCACCAGACCCACGTAGCCTGTGCCCACCATCGTCAGCTTCATCGCGCGTGTTCCTTTCGATCTGCAGTCCGCTCAACGCGGCGGCGTCATCCTCGGCGCCGCTGTGTCGCTGCGCGAAGCCATGAGCCTAGGGGAGGCGCAGGCTGCGGGGAAGGAGTGTCCTACGAGCTGGGAGCGCGCCAGTTCGGCGTGGGAGGGCGGTACCGGGCCATGTCGATCGAGCGGAACCACTCGATGGTCCGGGAAAGCCCGTCGCGCAGCGGCGTGCGGGGCTCGAAGCCCAGCTTCTCCTGCGCAAGGTTGATGTCGGGTCTGCGCTGCGTCGGGTCGTCCGCGGGCAGCGGCTTGTGCACCAGACGGACATCCGCGCCGGTCAGCTCCAGCGTCAGCTCCGCCAGCTCGCGGATGGTGAACTCCTGCGGGTTGCCCAGATTGACCGGCCCGGGAAAGTCGTCCGGGCCGTTCATCATGGCGATGATCCCGTCGATCAGGTCGTCCACGTAGCAGAAGGAGCGGGTCTGCGAGCCGTCGCCGTAGATGGTCAGGTCCCTGCCCTGCAGGGCCTGCACGATGAAGTTGCTCACCACGCGGCCGTCGAAGGGGTGCATGCGGGGGCCGTAGGTGTTGAAGATGCGCACCACGCGGATGTTGACGCCGTTCATGCGCTGGTAGTCGAAGAAGAGGGTCTCCGCGGCGCGCTTGCCCTCGTCGTAGCAGGCCCGGGGGCCGATGGGGTTGACGTTGCCGCGGTAGGACTCGGGCTGCGGGTGCACGTCCGGGTCGCCGTAGACCTCGCTGGTCGAAGCCTGGAGGATCTTGGCGCCGCAGCGCTTGGCCATGCCCAGCATGTTGATGGCGCCGGCGACGCTGGTCTTCATCGTCTTGATGGGGTTGTGCTGGTAGTGGCCGGGCGCCGCGGGGCAGGCGAGGTTGTAGATCTCGTCGACCTCCAGCCAGATGGGGTGGACGACGTCGTGGCGGATGAACTCGAAGTTGGGCTGGCTGAGCAGGTGCTCGATGTTGTTCTTCTGGCTGGTGAAGAGGTTGTCCAGACAGATGACGTCGTGGCCCTGGGCGACGAGCCTGTCGCAGAGGTGGCTGCCCAGGAAGCCGGCGCCGCCGGTCACCAGAATGCGCTTGATGAAGGCCATGGGCGGGAGTCTAGACGTGGCCCTGATCGACCATGGCGTCGGCCACCTTCAGAAAACCAGCGATGTTGGCGCCGGCGAGGTAGTCCCCCTCCCGGCCGTAGGCGCTGGCGGCTTCGGCGCAGCGGTGGAAGATGCGGCGCATGATCGTCCGCAGCTTCTGCTCCACCTCCTCGCGCGACCAGCTGGTGCGCATGGCGTTCTGGGCCATCTCCAGGGCGCTGACGGCGACGCCTCCCGCGTTGGCGGCCTTGCCCGGCCCGTAGAGCACGCCATGCTCGCGGAAGACGGCGATCGCCTCGGGCGTGCAGGGCATGTTGGCGCCTTCGCTGACGGCGAGCAGGTTGTTCTCGACCAATGCGCGGGCGTCGGCGCCGGTGAGCTCGTTCTGCGTGGCGCAGGGGAAGGCGACCTGTCCTGGAATCGACCAGACGATGTGACGCTCCGCCCCGGGATCCTGCGAGTGGAACGCCGCTGTCGGCCAGCGCTCCGTGTACCGCTGCAGAGTGCCCCGCTCCTTGAGCTTGAGCGTCTTGAGGTAGGCGAGTTTCTCCGCGTCGAATCCCTCGGGGTCGTGCAGACAGCCTGTGCTGTCGCTCAGCGTGACGGGCTTGGCCCCCAGCTGCAGCAGGGCCTCGACAGCGTGCAGGGCGACATTGCCTGCGCCCGAGATCAGGCAGGTTCTGCCTTCGAGCGACTTGCCGTGGGCGTCGAGCATCTCCGCAGCGAAGCGGACGGCGCCATAGCCGGTCGCCTCCTCGCGGATGAGGCTGCCCCCCCAGACGACGCCCTTTCCCGTGAGCACCCCCGTGAACTCGTTGCGCAGCCGCTTGTAATGGCCGAAGAGATAGCCGATCTCACGGCTGCCCACGCCGATGTCGCCCGCGGGGACGTCCGTCTCCGGGCCGATGTGCCGGTGCAGCTCGTTCATGAAGGACTGGCAGAAGCGCATGACCTCGTTGTCGCTTCTGCCCTTGGGGTTGAAATCAGCCCCGCCCTTTCCTGCGCCGATGGGCAGGCCCGTCAGGCTGTTCTTGAAGATCTGCTCGAAGGCCAGAAACTTCAGGATCGACAGGTTCACCGAAGGGTGGAACCGCAGGCCGCCCTTGTACGGGCCAAGGGCTGAGGACATCTGGACGCGCCATCCTCGGTTGACATGAATCTCCCCAGCATCGTCCGTCCAGACGACGCGGAAGGCGATGGTCCGCTCGGGCTCGATCATCCGCTCCAGGATCTTCTGTTGACGGTATCCGCTGTGGCGTTCGAAGACGGGCTCGAGCGACTCGACCACCTCCTGCACAGCCTGGAGAAACTCGGGTTCGCGGGCGAGACGGTCGCGCTGCTGGGCCAGAAAGTCCTGTACGTATGAGGCCATGAGCCTGTCTCCGGACAGCTGCGCATCGGGCCGTGCGCGCCGTCGGAGGCAGTGTACCGTGGAGGAACAGCCCGGTCGCTGTGCTGCGGGCGATCGTCAGAAGCAGCCTTTAGGCTTCTTCGACTCGCCCGCAGCCATCAGCCGTTCGCCTTCCTCGGGTGTCATGGCGCCCTCAGCGATGTAGGCGGCGATCTCGCGGCGGGTGCGCTCCCGCGCAGCGGCGACGACCATCGAGCGCACGGCGCCGAACACGATCACCACGATCGGGATCGCAAAGGCGCCGCTGACGGCGACGAGAGGGACCAATGCGCCCAGGTCGAGGTCTTCGATGGCGGCGAGCATGGTGGGGTCTCCGTGTGGAACAGGTCGCGGTTCTGCGACGACTGGGCTGCGGCGGTGTCGGTTCAGTCCTCGTCGTCCGGGTTGGCCCGCATGAGCCGTTCGCCGTCGTCGGGGCTCATGGATCCCTCGGCGATGTAGGCGGCGATCTCGCGTCGGCTGCGCTCCCGGGCCTGCGTTTTGAGTACGCTGCGGATGGCCCCCGCGAGGATCGCGACCACAGCCACGGCGCCGAACACGACGATCGGGTCGTCCAAGTCCACAGCGAGCGAAGCGGCGTGCATGGCCAGTGCGCTGCTGAGCGTGCCCATGGCGAACCTCCCGGGGCTTGGGCGCCGTCTTGGGAGATGGCGCCTGCTCTGGGTTGTGCGGAATCGCCCCCCTGCAGTTTCGTTCTCGTCCTTGGCGATGGTAGGCGGGACGCCTTGCTGGTACCTTGTGGGAAGTGTCGGCCCTGCTCGGGATGGACCGCTGCAACGACGCCCGATGCAGCGGCCCGGAGACCAGCGATGCGCCTGGAAGAGCACCTCAAGCCTGAACACATGCTCCTCCTCGAGGATGTGGCTGACCGCGACGCGCTGCTGGAGGCGCTGGCCCGGAAGGGGGCGGAGGTGTTTCCACAGTTGAGCGAGGCGCAGCTGCTCACAGCGCTGCAGGAGCGCGAGGCCCAGGCGCCGACGTCCACGCCCGAAGGCGTGGGGTTTCCGCACGCGCTGCTTCCCGAGGTGAAGGAGACGGCGGTCATCGTCGCCAAGCTTCCTCAGGGTGTGCAGCTGTCGCAGGAGCATCCTCCTGTGGATCTCGTCTTCTGCATGATCGGCGCAGCGGAGGCGCCGTGGCGGCATGTGCGGCTGCTGGCGAGACTGGCGAGGCTGGCCCGCGCGGAAGGCGCGCTCGATCGCTTCCGCCAGGCAGCCACGCCTGAGGCGCTCTACGAGGCGCTGCTGGCGGAGGACCGCGCACATGTCTGACGCTGCTGCGAAGGAGCGTCAGCCAGAGCCCGCGCCCGAGCAGCCTCTGCCGAGGCGCGAAGAGCTCGTGCTGCTCGTTTTGATACTGGCGGATCGAGCCTGGCTGGACGACATCGTGACGGTGCTGCTCGATGTCGGCGCCACGGGCGCGACAGTGCTGGACAGTCAGGGGCTCGGGGCGATTCTCCGCAGGGAGATGCCCATCTTTGCGGGGCTCGCCTCCCTGATTCCTGAACGAACAGGCAGCCATGTCATACTCTCGGTTGTGACGCCCGAGGTGGCTGACGCGGTGTTCACCTACGTCGAGCAGGAGCGACGGTCGTCGGAACGGCCCATCGTCTTCACTTCGCCGATCCTCCGCTGGACGGGGATTCGTCTGTAGCGTCTGGCGACCAGACACAGGGACAGGGCGCGCCGCAGCATGGCGACATTTCTCGAAATCCTGCTCCTGGCTGCGCTGGGGGCGCTGGCGACGAGCGTGCAGATGCAGCGGTTGCGGCGGTGGCGCGCCGTCTCCGCGTTGATGAGCGGAGGGTGGCTGTGGGCGCTGGCGGGTTTTCTGCTGGGGCCTTCGGGGGTAGGCGCGCTGACGCTGCAGACCATGCAGGCGCTGGCGCCGTTGATCGTGGTCGGGCTGGGGTGGATCGCCCTGATGGTGGGCATGCAGGCCAGCGCGCCGATGCTCCGGGCGCTGCCTCGCTGGTGCTGGCGGGCGGCCCTTGTAGACGTCGCGCTGACCAGCGCGATTGTGGGAGGAGGAAGCTGGTTCGCCTTGCGTCTGTGGCCTTCGCTCCAGAGCCGACCCGCGGCGCTGATGGGGGGGACGTTGCTGGTGTGCGCCTCGATGGGATGGTCGATGGAGACCCGTTGGGCGCAGGCGGAGGCGTCGCAACGGACCCGCCTGCTGTTGATCCGGGCTGTGGGAGGCTTGGCGTCGATGGCGGCGCTGGGCGGCTTCGCCTCGCTGTACACGCTGACAGCTGCGAAGGCTGCAGGCGTCACGGTGGAGTCCGCAATGGTCGTTGTGCTGGCGGCGCTGGGAGGCTGTGTGGGAGGGTGGGCCACCCGCGGGCTGCTCCGCTTGGCTGGAGACAGCAGGGCGGAGTTTCTGGCTGTGCTGCTGGGAGTGGTGTCGCTGGCGGCGGGGCTGGGGGTGTGGGCGGGCGCTTCGCCCATGCTGGCCCCCTTTGCCCTGGGCGCAGTGGTGGCGAACCTGGCGGGGGCGAGGCTGCGGAGCTTCGAGCGGGTCGTTCTTGAAGCTGAGCATGTGATCGCTGCGGTCTTCGCCACTGTGGCAGGAGCCTTGCTGCTCCTTCCCGATGCGCCTGCAGGCTGGGGACTGGCGGGGGGGGTGACGGTGTTTCGTCTGCTGCTCAAGCCTCGTCTGGCTCGGTGTGCGCCGTGGGACGACAGGGCGTCGCTTCCTGGACGACGCGACAGGCGAAGGGAACGGGCGCTGTCCGCTCCGACGCTCATGAGGCAGAGTCCGCTTGCGCTGGCGTTGGGCGTGGCGCTGGCGGCGTCGGAGTACTCCACAGCGTCGCGGTTGCTTCTGGGAGTGCTTGTTGTGGCGGGGGTTCTCTCGGAGGCGGCGCTGCTGACGCTGTTCAGGCAGGTTCGGGCGACGTCGCCGGAGACGGAGCGACCGCTGTGAGCCGGCCGTGGAGACAACGAGGCCTCCTGCTGGCTGCGCTGGGGGGCGTCTTTGCGTTGACATGGCTGGTTGGCGCAGGGGCGCAGCGTGAGGGGATGTCTGCGACGCAGGAGCAGGCGTCCGCAGCGGCGGCGCTGGGAGTGTTGCTCTTGGGCGCGTGGTTGGCGGGGCGTCTTTTCAAGACGATGCATCTGCCCAGTGTGTCGGGGTATCTTGTGCTGGGCCTCCTGGTCGGGCCGGGGGCGCTGGGGCTCATCACGAAGTCGCAGTTGCAGATGATGTCGTTGGCCAACGATCTGGCCATTGCGCTGATCGCGCTGACCGCAGGAGGGGAGATTCGCTGGCAGTTTCTTCGAGGCGAGGCCAGGCTCATCGGTTTCGTCACAGCGTTCCAAGCGGTTGTCGTCACGGTGGGGGTGGGCGCAGTGATGTACGGACTGATCCCCGCCTTCGGGTTGGTTCAGGGGGAAATGGCGCCTGGAGCGCTGTGGCGAGTGGCGATGTTGTGCGGCGTGATAGGCGTGGCTTCCTCGCCTGCGGTGGTGGTGGCGGTCATTGCGGAGATGCGGGCGGTCAACGCCTTTGCCCAGCGGGCGGTGTCGGTGGCGGTGTGCAAGGACCTGGCGCTGGTGGCGATGTTCACGGTGGCGATCGCGGTGTCGCTGGACGCGCCGCTCAGCGTCGACGCTGTGCAGAGCGCTTCTCACACTGCGTCGCCTGTCTGGGCGACGGCTTCCACAGCGTCGTTGGGGGGCGACGGCGGCGTCTTTCTGGAGGTGGGCAGGAAAATCTTCGGCTCGATAGCGGCTGGAGGCGCCGTGGGGCTGTTGCTGGCGTGGTGGATGCGGGCGCTGAGCGCAAACATGCCCCTCTTCCTGGTGCTGGGCGGCTTTGGCGTGGCCATCGGCGCGGAGGCGTTGGGGTTGGAGCCTTTGATCGTGGGTCTTGTCGCAGGGATGCTCATGGAGAATGTCTGGGGTCGCCTGAGCGAGGCGCTCTTCGAAGCGATCGAGGATTTGAGTCTGCCCGTCTTCTGCGTCTTCTTTGCGGCGACCGGCGCGAAGGTGGACCTGCAGAGTTTGTGGGCGTCGGCCCCCGCGACGCTGGCCATTGTGGGGACTCGCGCGGCGCTGGTCTGGGGGGCGACGGCGGCGGGGATCAGGGCGGCGGGCGCCGCTGGACGCGGATTGTGGACGGCGTTTGTTCCACAGGCGGGCGTGTCGCTCGCGTTGCTGGCGATCATCGACGAGAAGCTCGGCGAGGAGCTGGACGTCTCCGGTCTGATCGCAGCGATGCTGGGAGCTGTCGCGGTGCACGAGATCGCAGGTCCGGTGCTGTTTCGAGCGGCGCTGGCTCGCTCGCTGCGCAACGAAAATGCGCAAGAAACAGCGCAGGACGAGGGGGAAGAGGTGGTCGAGGCTGAGGCTGGGCGTTCGGCGACGGGTCCGGAATAATCCTGTGCAGGGATTCTGCAGAGGTTCATTCGCCCTGGCTGCTCAACCGATATCTCGCCATCAGCGCCGTGTGTCGGCTCAGGGGCTGAGCGGAGACAGGCGGCGCAGATGCAGATGGAGACACGCCTATGGACCCCACGCCTCTTGCGCTGCTGACGACAGCGGTCTTTGCGCCTGTGGCGGCAGGGCTGGCTTCGCTCCTCACCACGAGGGAGAGCGTTGCGACGCGGACTCTCATCGCGCTGCTCGGGCCGCTGGTCAGTGTGGCGGCGCTGGGGACGCTGTGGGCGGAGCATGGGCTTCTCGATGCGCCTGTGGGGGCGCCGCTGGCGCCTGCGGTCGAGCTGGCGCTGACCTTCCGGGCTGACGCGCTGGGGATGTTCTTCGCGCTGCTTGTTTCCGGCGTGGGGGCGCTGATCGTGTTGTATGCGCGGGGATACTTCGGCGCGGACGCCCGAAGCCTTGCGCGGTTCTATCCCATCCTGGGGTTCTTCGCCAGCGCGATGCTCGGTCTCGTGCTGGCGGACAACATGATCGCCCTGTTGTTGTTCTGGGAGATGACGAGCGTTTCGTCGTTTCTGCTCATCGGCTGGGAGCGGGAGAGCAGACGCGCAGTGCGGCTTGCGCTGCAGGCGTTGATCGTGACGGGGCTTGGCGGCCTGGCCCTGCTGGGCGGTGTTCTGCTGCTGGGCGGCGCGACAGGGGAGTGGTCGCTGGCGGCGGCGGCGCAAGACCTCGCGAACGGGGCGGTGGTCGCAGGCTGGGGATGGGCTGTTCCCTGGGCGCTGGGGCTGATCTTTGTGGGATGCGCCACGAAGTCGGCGCAGTGGCCCTTCCATTTCTGGCTTCCCGGAGCCATGGCGGCGCCGACGCCTGTCAGCGCCTACCTGCACTCGGCGACGATGGTCAAGGCGGGCGTGTATCTGATCGCGAGGCTGTATCCGGCCCTGCACGGGTTGTCGGTCTGGACGCCTGCGCTGGTCGCCTTCGGGGCGGTGACGATGCTGCTGGGGGCGGTTCTGGCGTTTCGCTCGGACGAGCTCAAGCGCATCTTCGCCTACACCACGGTCAGTCAGTTGGGGCTGTTCGTGTGCATGTACGGTTTGGGCGCAGCGGCGGGCGAGCATGGGGGGGAGGGCAATCTGGTCTGGCCTGTCGCGCAGATCTTGAACCACGCCCTGTACAAGGCGCCGCTGTTCATCATCGCGGGGGCGATCATCCACATCGCTGGACGCGCCCACCTGTCGCAGCTGCGGGGATTTGTGCGGGAGCGGCCGCTCCTGGCGTGGATCTGTCTGCTCGGCTGCTATGCGCTGGCGGGAGGGCCGTTGACCTTCTCCTTCGCTGCCAAGGAGGCGTTCTTCGAGATGGCCTATGCGGCCAGCGAGACACATCCGTGGCTTGGCGCAGTGGTGGCGATGGCGGTGGCGACGGCGATGTGCAATGTGGCCATCTTCATCCGTTTCCTGACGACGTTCTTCGCGAAACCCTCGCAGGAGGAATCCGCTGCTCCGCGGCATGGCCATGCGCCTGAGCGGGGATTCTGGGGGGCGTGCATCTGGTGGCCTGCTGCGCTGCTCGTGGCGGCGCAGTTCGTGTTCGGCGCGGCGCCTGCGCTGCTCGAGGCGACAGCTGGCAGGCTCGAAACATACAGGCAGGTGTGGGACCATGTGCCCACGGTCTGGCACGCCCTGTCGCATCCGGCGCCTCCGCTGCTCATGTCGGCGATCGCCATCGGGCTGGGGCTGCTGCTGGGCTTCGCGCCCTTCTGGCGCCGACCTGTGGAGGATCCGCACAATCGGTTGTTCCCGGGCGCGGTGGGGTGGTTGGAGTCGTTTGGCGCCCGCGTGCACAGCGTCGTGCAGAGCGGCAACGTTCGCGTGTACGGCTACATCGTGACGATGGCGCTGCTTCTGGGGCTGCTCGGCGCTGCGTTTGTCGATCCCGGGTTGCTCACGCTGCGGACAGGCGGACCTTTGCTCGGCGCGGAGCTGGGGTTTGTGCTGGCGGCGGCGGCGGCGACGACGCTCATCTGCGTCACCGCGTTTTCCATGCCCATCGTGCGGAGCAGGATCGTGCGCGTGCTGGTGTTGGGGTCGTGCGGATTCAGCGTCACGGCGATGTATCTGCTGTATCAGGCTCCCGACCTGGCGTTGACCCAGCTGATGTTCGAGCTCATTTCGATCATTCTCTTCCTGCTCGTGCTGCGGATGCTCCCGGAGGAGCCCAAGGCCAGGCCTCGCGGCTGGACGCCGCCTCGCGTGGTCACGTCCGCAGCGGCGGGGCTGGCCATTGGCTGGGTGGTGTTGCAGATCGCTGCGACGGTGGACGAGCGGGCGTTCCCGCCTCGACATCAGGAAGTCGCAGCGGCGGATGCGGGGGCGCCGACGCTTGTCGCGCTGGCGAAGGAGGCTGCTCAGGAGCCTGCAGCGGGGAAGCGACCCAAGCTTGGCGATTGGTTCCTGGCTCGCTCCTACGCAGGGCCTGACGGATCGCGAGGCGGGGGGGGAGAGAACGCGGTCAACGTCATCCTTGTGGATTTCCGCGGTTTTGACACGTTGGGCGAGATCACGGTGCTGTCGATCGCGGCGATGGGCGTTTTCGCGATGATCGGGACGACGCCCGCCATCGCTCTGCGTCGTCTGCTCCGTAAGCGCAAAGCAGTGGGGACGGGAAGCGAAGACGTGCTCGACGCTGCGGAGGAGTTCGCCTGTGTGTATCCCGGTCCGCAGCCTTCGCTGACCTCCTCGCTCTTCGCGACGTCGATGCGGCTGATACTGCCGTTGGGCCTGATCTTTGCGAGCTACATGTTCTTCCGAGGGCACAACGCTCCGGGCGGGGGCTTCATTGCGGGGTTGGTCGCGTCGGTGGCGATCGCGGTGTTCCGGATGGCGAAAGGCAAGGGGGCGCTGAAGAGTCTGCTTCCCATCAAGCCCGCTGTGCTGGCGTCGATGGGGCTGGGGCTGGCCCTGGCGACGGGAGCGGCGCCGTTGTTCGTGGGTCTGGCGACGGGCCAGCCGCTTTCCTTCATGCATTCGGGGCAGGCGCACATACCTCTGGCGGGAGGCGAGGAGTTCCACCTGGTCAGCGTGATGTTTTTCGATCTGGGCGTGTTCTTTGTCGTCGTGGCGGTCAGCGTGGGCATGCTCAACCGGCTCACGGAGGAACTGGAATGACGTTGCTGCTTTCCATCTGCGTGGCGGTGATCTTCGCGGTGGGCATCTACCTGGTGCTCGGTCGCGAGCTCAAGGAGATCGCCATGGGGCTGTTTCTGCTTGGACACGGAGCCAATCTGGGCATCATCGCCATGAGCGGGCAGCCCTTGCGGATGGTTTCGGAAGGGGTGCTCGAGCCCAAGTCGCCTCCCATCGTTCAGGTGCACGAGGGCGCAACGCTGGCGACGACGGCGACGGCGGTCGATCCGCTGCCTCAGGCGCTGATTCTCACGTCGATTGTGATCTCGTTCGCGGTGATGGCGTTCCTGCTTGCCCTGCTCGTGGTGACGCACCGCAGGACAGCCAGGCTGTGGGTGGACGATCTGGCCAAGGCGGAGACGGCGTCCGCTGGGCCGACGCTGTTTGTCGACGCTGCGGAGGAGGACGGTCATGCCTCTTGACAACTGGATCATTCTGATCGCTGTTCTCCCCATGGCGACGGCCATCATGACCACGCTGCTGCGCGGCTGGATCAGCGCGCAGCGTGTGGTGGGGACGCTTGGCCTGATCGCGACGACGGGGTTGTCGGCCTTCTTTCTGTGGGAGACGGCGCATCGCGGACCGTTGGTCACGCAGATGGGCGACTGGCCTGCGCCTTTCGGCATCACGGTGGCGTTCGATGAGCTGTCGGGGTTGCTGCTGCTGGCGGCGAACTTTGTGGCCCTGGCCTGTTATGTCCACGCGTTCTCCTCGCTGCGTCGGCGAACCGAGGCGAGGTGGTTCCATCCCTTGGCGCACCTGCTCATGATGGGGGTGAACTTCTCGTTTCTGACCGGCGACCTGTTCAACCTCTTCGTGGCCTTCGAGATCATGCTCATGGCCAGTTACGCCTTGCTGATTCTTGGGGGCAACAGGAGGGTGATGGTCCATGCCCACAAGTACGTGATGCTCAATCTCGTAGGCTCGACGCTCTTCGTGCTCGGCGCGGGGTTGGTGTACGGCATGATGGGGACGCTCAATTACGCGGACCTGGCCAGGCTGGCTGCGGAGGCGACGGCGCCTGGCGGGCCTGGGCTTCCCGTGGGGTTTCATGCGGTTGCGGTGATGTTGCTCTTCGTGTTTGCGCTCAAGGCGGCGATCTTTCCGCTGTGGTTCTGGCTGCCTGACACCTACCCCACCTGCCCCATCGCCATCGGCGCCATGTTCAGCGGTTTGCTGACGAAAGTCGGGGTGTATGGCGTCTGCAGGCTGTTTCCCATGATCTTCGCGGCGCCGGGGTTTCGGAGCCAGAGTCCGACGATGGACATTCTCTGGTGGGGGGCGCTGGCGACGATGCTGACGCCCATTGTCGCAGCGGTGGCGATGCGGCAGATCCGCAGGGTGCTGGCCTTGACGCTGATCAGCCACATCGGCTATCTGGCGCTGGGCGCAGCGATGATGACGGCGACGGCGCTGCAGGGGGTGGTGTTCTACATGGTGCAGCACATGGTGGTGATGGCGGGGCTGTTCCTCTGCTGCGGCCTGATCGAACGCATCGGGGGGACGGACGACCTGCGCAGGCTGGGCGGCCTGCAGCGCAAGGCCCCGTGGCTTTCAGCGATGTTTCTGCTGCTGTCGCTGAGCCTTGCGGGTGTGCCGCCGCTGTCGGGGTTCTACGGCAAGTTGCTGATCTTCCGCGAAGGCTTTGCGCTGAGCAGCGGCGGTTTTGGCGTGCTCGTGGGGGCGGGGCTGATCACGTCCTTGCTGACGCTCCTTGCGTTGGGGAGGGTATGGGTGATGGCGTTCTGGTCGCCCTCGCCGCACGGCCCGGTGGTGGAGTCCTCCGCAGGGACGGTTCTTCCAGAGGCGCCGCAGGCGGCGCAGCAGCGGGGCGTCGGGTGGGCGTACCTCGGGAGCGTTCTCCTGGCGGCGGGCGCCTTGGCGATTGCGGCTACGGCGCAACTCGGTTTGGAGTCCGCGGGGCGGGCGACGGCGGAGCTCAATCACCCCAAGACATATGTGGAGCGGGTGCTCGGTCCTGGGACGTGGCCTGTTTCGAGCGGCGTTGTCGCTCAGGCCCGATCGCAGAGGGCGAGGATGCAGGTTGAGGACGAGGTGGCGGAGGCGACGCCATGACGCGCTTTCTCATGAATCTGGCGCTGGCGGTGGTGTGGTGCGCCCTGTGGGGCGTGGCGACCGCATGGATGTTCATCGGGGGCATGCTTGTCGGCGCTGGAGTCATCAGCGCCTATTCGCGGGCCCGAGGGGAGGAGCCCTACCTGGGAAGAGGGTGGGAGCTGCTGCGCTTCGCCATGGGGTATGTATGGCTGTTGACGAAGGCCAACGCCCTGGTGGCGTGGGAGGTGCTCACGCCTCGCATGCACCAGAGCCCGCGGATCATCCGCTATCCCGTCAGCGGATTGAGCGACGCCCATCGCACGACGCTGGCCAACGCCATCACGCTCACGCCTGGCACGCTGGTCGTGGATGTCAGTCCGGACGACCGGTGGATGTACATCCACTGCATGTACGCCCGGGACAGAGCGAAGGCGGTGGCGGAGATCGACGATCTGGCTGAGCGCATCAGAAAGGGGCTCTTCACATGATGGCTGCGCTGGTTTCGACCTTGGCTGTCGCGCAAGGCGGTTTGGACGCCCTGGGCGCGCACGCTGCCTCGCTGACGCCTGCGGAGCGCTTTGCGGAGTCCGCCCTGTTTGCGGTCGTCGATGTGGGAGTGGCGCTGTTGTCGCTGGCGTTTCTCATGTGCTTTGCCCGACTGCTCAAGGGGCCGACGCTCGTCGACCGCGGGCTGGCCAGCGACACGATTTCGCTGCAGGTTGTCGGATTGGCGATTCTGTTGACCATCAGGTTGCGCACGCTGATCTACTTCGACGCGGCGCTGGTGATCGCGATCCTGGGGTTCGCCAGCACGGTGGCGTTTGCCCAGTTCATCGGAAGGAGGCGTGCGGTATGAGCGTCTTCGACGGGTTCACGCTTCGGGCGTTTCTGGATCTGGTCGCAGCTGCGACGCTGGCGGGGGGAATGTTCTTCATGTTTGTCGGGGCCTTGGGCGTTGTGCGGCTTCCCGACGCGTACAACCGCATTCATGCGGCGTCGATTTGCGTGACGCTCGGCCTGACGGGGCTGCTCATCGCGGCGTGCTTTCACATCCGCTCGCTGCCCATCGTCGCCAAGGCCACGGCGACGATCGTCTTTACGTTCGTGGCCATGCCGATCGGCAGCCACCTGCTGGCCAAGGCGGCGCACCACGGCAAGCTTCCGAAGTGGGGCCGCACGCTCAGCGACGAGCTGGAGGACGACAAGCTCGATCCAGCCATGGCGGCGACGGACGACGTGATCGAGTCGGGGCATTCCAGCACCCCCAGCCGCGCCGGCGCGTCGAGGTCGCCTGTGGCGGCGGACAGCTTCGAACGCCGTGCACAGCCGCCCGCTGCCTCCGACGGCGTCTACACCGTGGCGTAGCTGCCGCTGCTCCGCCGTGGTTGGTACGCTGGAGGCATGAAGAGCATAGGGATTGCGCCGCTGTTGGCCCTCTGGTTCGTCGGCGCGCAGACGGGCGCGCTGTCGAGGGCGAGCGCGACGGACGAGACTGACGGGTTGCCCACCGTGGCGGAGCGCTCGGGCTTTCGGGCCACGGGCCGCTATGCCGACGTCATGGGCTTCCTGCGGGCCTTGGCGGATCGCTCAGAAACAGCGACGCTGACGACGTTTGGCAGAAGCTTCGAGGGGCGCGAGCTGCCGCTGCTCATCTTGGCGGATCCGCCCGTTCGCACGCCACAAGAGGCGCAACAGAGCGGCAAGCTGATCCTGTTCGCCTTCGGGTCCATTCACGGCGGTGAGATTTGCGGCAAGGAGGCGTTGCAGATGCTCGCCCGCGACGTGGCGCTGCATCCGGACACGCCTGCGAACAAGACGCTGCTCGACAGGGCGGTCGTGCTCCTGGCGCCGCTGTACAACGCCGACGGCAATGAACGCATGAGCCCGGACAACAGGCCCGGCCAGAACGGTCCGGTCGAGGGCATGGGCCAGCGGGCCAACGCGCAGGGTCTCGACCTCAACCGCGACTGGATGAAGCTCGAAGCGCCCGAGACGCGGGCCATGGTCAGGCTGCTCAACCAGTGGAAGCCTCACCTGGTCATCGACACGCACACGACGGATGGGTCGTTCCATCGTTTTGCGCTGACGTATGCAGCGCCCCAGAACCCATCAGGCCCTGCAGGGCCCATCGAATACGTGCGCGACGCGATGCTGCCGCGCGTCAGCCAGCGCGTGCTGAAGGAGACCGGCTACCGCACGTTCTTCTACGGCAACTTCAACCGCGACAGGACGCAGTGGCGGACGTACTCGTCGCAGCCTCGCTTCGGCTGCCCGTATCGGGGGCTGCGCGGGAGGATGTCCATCTTGACGGAGGCGTACAAGTACGCATCGTTCGAGGACCGCGTGCGAGCGACGCTGGCCTTCGTCAGGGCCTGCTTCGACGACGCGGTCGAGCACGCCAAGACGGTGCGCCGCATCGTCGACGAGGCGGAGCGGGAGACGATTGCGCGGGGAGAAAACCCATCGCCTGACGATCTGGTGGGCATTCAGCACCGCATCGCGGCGTTCGACAAGCCCGTGACCATTCCGGGTTTCGTGGAAAAAGCTCCGTCGCCTGGCGCTCGGCCGCTTCCCACCAGCGAGCTGCGCGACTACGTGGTGCAGCATTACGGCAGGTTCGAGCCTGTCGTGTCGGTCCCAAGGCCCTGGGGGTACCTGATCCCGCCCGGGCTCGACGCGGTGGTGGAGAAGCTCGAGCAGCACGGTGTGGTCGTCGAGCCGGTGGACGGTTCGCACGATGTGATGGCGCAGGAGATGCGCATCGACAGCGTGCGCTTCGCGGAGCGGGTCTTTCAGGGGCATCGCGAAGCTTTCGTGAAGGCGACGCTGCTCGAGCCTGCGCTGCGGCGGATCACGAGCAGCTGGCGCCTGGTCCGCACGGCCCAGCCGCTGGGGACGCTGGCTGTGTACCTGCTCGAGCCCGAGTCGGACGACGGATTGACGCGGTGGAACTTCCTCGACGAGCGGCTGCGCGAGGGGGGGCGGTATCCGATTCTGCGCGTTCCCGCGCGGCCCAAGTGGTGGCCACGAGGGGTGTCCCGCACGCCCGACGCAGCTGGTTGACCTGTGCGGGGCAGGGCGGGAGAATGAGGCTCTTCGGAGAGGTGGCAGAGCGGCTGAATGCGCCGGTCTCGAAAACCGGTATACGCCTCGTGCGTATCGCGGGTTCGAATCCCGCCCTCTCCGCTTGCGGCGCCGGCGGTGGCTGCGATCAGGGGAAGAGCGAGAGCTGACCGCTGACGTCCGGCCTGCGAAAGTGCGCTGCGCTGAGCGGTCTGACGTCGCGGTTGAGGCCGAAGCGCCGCGTGAAGATCTCGAAGGTCCGGGCCAGCTGGGCTGCGTAGGGGCCTCTGCCGCGCAGGCGGCGCGTCGAGGCGTCGTAGAGCCTTCCGCCAAAGAGCTGACGCAGTCGCGATTCGACCTTGCGGACGCGGTCGGGGTGCACGCTGCGCTTGAGCCAATCGAGAAAGACGTCCTTGAGCTGATACGGAAGACGCAGGACCACCCAGGCGGCCCGGCGCGCGCCCGCTTCCGCAGCGGCCTCGAGGATGCGGGGCAGCTCCTCGTCGGTCAGCCCCGGTATCACCGGCGCCACGTTGACCGTCACGGGGACGCCCGCCCTGGTCAGCTCGCGGACGACGCGCAGCCTGCCCTGAGGCGACGTCGCGCGGGGCTCCAGCTTCCTGGCGAGCTCCGCGTCGAGCGTGACGAGCGTGACGGTCACGCGACCTGCGCCCATGCCGGCGAGCTGCGACCAGAGGTCCACGTCGCGCAACACCAGAGCGCTCTTGGTCATCGTGGCCACGGGCTGACCGCACGCAGCCAGCACGTCGAGGCATTGGCGGGCGATGCGCAGCCTGTGCTCGATGGGCTGGTAGATGTCGGTGATGGCGGACATCACGATGGGCTCGGGCTTCCAGCGGGGCGAAGCCAGCTCGCGCTTGAGCAGCTCAGGAGCGTCGGGCTTGGCCACCAGTTTGGTCTCGAAATCGAGCCCGCAGCTGAAGCCGAGATATTCGTGGTACGGCCTGGCGAAGCAGTAGACGCAGCCGTGCTCGCAGCCGCGGTACGGGTTCAGCGTCCAGCGGAAGGGCACGTCCGACGTCGGCGCCACGCGGTTGATGACGCGGCGGGTCCGGTCCCGGAAGACCTGCCGATCGACCTTGACCAGCGAGCCGTCCTGCTCCTGCCGCTCGATCCGCTGCCTGTCGAGCTCCTCGCCGAGCACGTGCAGACGGACGCGCTCGAAGCGGTTGCCCGGGTTGATCGCGGCGCCGCGGCGGTGGGCTGGGCCGTGGGGCAGCGCGTCGCGGTAGGTGTGGTCGTCGAGGCGCCTGCGCATCCAAACGTCATGCTAACAAGGAAGCGAGATCGCCACAAGGGGCCGCTCGGGGGCTGGGCTGGGGGCACAGGGCGGCTGCGCGCCGCTATACCTCTTGCCTGCAGCCCCTGGCGCCGTGCGCAGCTGAGCTGGCGGGAGTGTGGTCGATGAGCTCGGGTCCAATCAGGGTGGCGCTGGAGAGCGCCGTCTTCACGCATGGCCTTCCGGCGGAGCGCGTCCGCGAGGCGGCGCAGCGCATGCGACAGGCGGTGGAGCGCGCAGGGGCGCAGCCTGCGGTCGTCGGCGTCCTCGAGGGGCGGGCGGTCGTGGGGCTCAGCGACGCGGAGCTGGACGCCCTGGTCGAACGCCCCGATCGCGTCAAGATCAACGCGGCGAACCTGACTCTGGCCCAGGGGCTTGGCTGGTCGGGCGGAACGACGGTCGCGGCCACGCTCGAGCTGGCCAGCAGGGCGGGGGTGCGCGTCATGGCCACGGGCGGCGTGGGGGGGCTGCACCGCGGCTGGCCCGCTGCGCTGGACGTCAGCGGTGATCTGCTGACGCTGTCGCGCACGCCGATGGCTGTGGTCTGCAGCGGCGTCAAGTGCACGCTCGACGTGCAGGCGACGCGCGCAGCCCTGGAGGCGCTGGGCGTCGCGGTCGTGGGGTGGCGCACGGACGAGGCGCCCGCGTTCTACCTTGCCGAAGGCGGCGGCGCCGTCGACGCGCGCTTCGACGACATGGCGGAGCTGGCTCGCTTTGTGCGCTTCTCACTGGCGCGGCGCCAGGCGGCGGTGCTCGTCGTCAATCCGCTGCCTGCGGAGCTGGCGATCGCCCCCGAGGCATGGCGCCGCTGGCTGGACGAAGCGTCGGCTTCGCTGGGCGGGGCCGCTGGACCGCAGCGCACGCCTGCGGAGCTCGCGGCCCTGGCCGAGGTCTCGGGCGGGGCGACGGTCGAGGCGAACCTGGCCCTGCTCGAGCGCAACGCGGCCCTGGCGGGAGAGCTCGCTGCGGCGCTGGCGGCGGTGTAGAGCTGCGGGGGCTCGTCAGCGTGCGGCGTCTTCCTGGCTGGTCTGCGGGCTGTTGGGCGTGTCGCTCCGCTGCGCACGGCGCCTGGCGGAGAGCGCCCGGACGAGCTCGCGCTCCATGGCTCGCGCTGTGGCGAGCTCGTCGACGACGACGACGCTTGCGCCCTGGCCGCGGGCGAGCTCGCGCCTGGCCAGCAGCGGCGCTCTGCAGAGAATGAAGATGTCCGGGTTCAGCGCACGGGCGTTGTGGCAGGCGCGGGCGGCGGCGCTGGTGTCGGGAATGGTCAGAATGAGCGCGTCGGCCTGTTCGATTCCTGCGCTGCGCAGCACGTCGGCGCTGCCCACGTCGCCAAAGACGATGCGCCGCCCGGCCCGCTCCTCGGCCAGCACCGTGCGCGGGTTCATCTCGACGACGGTGTAGGGGACGCTGGCCTGCTCGAGTCTGCGGGCGATGGAGCGGCCGATGGGGCCGAAGCCTCCGATGACGGCCCGCAGCGGAGGGCGTTGCGACGCTTGCGGCGCCTGCACCGCTTCGTCGCGGGCGGTGTCGGCGGCCAGCGGCGACCGTCTGGTCCAGGGAGCAGCTGGCAGGCTGCCCGCCAAGGGGGAGACCGCCCGGCCCAGCTGCATCAGAATCGGCGTCAGGATCAGCGACAGCACCACCACGGCCACGACGACGGAGAGCATCGAGGGGGAGAGCAGGCCCGTCGGCTGGGCCGACTGCAGCACGACCAGACTGAACTCGCCAGCCTGCGACAGCGCCAGCCCCACCACGACCGCGGTGGCGGGCGTCGCGCCCATGACCCAGCAGGCGCCGCCAATGCCGAGCCCCTTGACCACGCTCATGGCCAGACCCGCCAGCAGCGCCGCCCACCACCACTGGGCCAGCGCCTCCACGTCCAGCAGCATGCCCAGGTAGGTGAAGAAGACCGCCACGAAGAGGTCGCGCGCCGGGCCGATCTGGCCGCTGAGCTGGTGGCGGAAGGGCGTCTCCGAGAGCACGAAGCCCGCCAGGAAGGCCCCAAGCGCCGGGCTGAAGCCCAGAGCCTGCGTCGCCAGGCCCGCTGCGATCGCGGCGACGACGGCCAGGATCGTCATCAACTCGATCGAGCCTGCGCGGACCGACTCGAAGAGCAGCTTGGGCAGCGCCCAGCGGCCCAGCAGCACGATCGCAGCGATCCCCGCAAGCCTGGCCAGCCCCAGCGCCGCGTCGGCGAGCGTCGAAGGGGTGGAGGCTGCAGCGTCGCTGCTGTCGCCCACACCAGCCCAGCTGGCCAGGGCGGGAATGAGCGCCAGGTAGGCGATGACGACGAGGTCCTGCACGATGAGAATCGCGAAGGAGAGCCTTCCCGTGGTGTGGTGCAGCTCGCGCCGCTGCACGATGATCCGCAGGACGACCGCGGTGGAGGAGAGGCTCAGGGCCATCGAGACCAGCAGCGCAGCTGGCGCGCCGAGGCCGAAGAGCATCGCCACGGGCCAGCCCATCAGCGTCGTGGCCACGCAGGCCAGCAGGCCCGCAGCGAGCAGCCAGATCGCGTCGCGGCGGAACGTCGACAGGTGCAGCTCCAGCCCCACGCCGAACATCAGCAGCAGCAGGGCCAAGCGGCCGATCGCGTCCAGCGACTCGGGAGAGGCGATCAGTCCCAGCGCTCCGGGACCGACGATTCCCCCCGCGATCAGGTACGCAGGCACCAGCGCCAGACGCAGTCTCTGCAGCACCAGCCCCAGGGCGGCGGCGACGCTCAGGACGATCAGCAGGTCGGTGGTCAGGGCGGAGAGCCCCTCGCCCGCAGCGAGCGTCGCACGGAGCATGGGTCGATTGTAGAGACCGCCTCCAACAGCTCCGACGCAGCGGCAAGGGGCCGCTGCTGGCTGTAGACTGCGGCCCACGAGCAGGGAGCGGTCGACCATGACGCAGCAAGGCGCCAAGGGACTGGACGACGTGGTCGCGGTGACCGGCGCGACGGGGTTTGTCGGTCGCGCTGTCGTGCGGGCGCTGCGCCGGCGCAGCTGGCGAGTGCGGGCGCTGGCCCGCGACGCGAACAAGGCCTACCAGGCGCTTCCCGAGGCGGGCGACGGCGTTGAGGTCGTTGTGGGCGACGTCTTCGACGCAGAGGCCCGGGAGCGGCTGCTCAGCGGCGCCGCTGCGGTCGTTCATCTCATCGGGATTCGCCGTGAGCGCGGCGCCGACACCTTCGAGCGCATGCATGTGGAGGCGGTCACACGGCTTGTCGAGACAGCGGAGGAGACAGGAGTGGGCAGACTGCTCCATGTCTCGGCCCTTGGCGCCCGGCCTGAGGCGCCCAGCTGTTACCACCGGTCGAAGTTCGCAGGGGAGATGGTTGTGCGCGCCAGCGGCCTTGCCTGGACGATTCTCCAACCCTCGCTCATCCTGGGGCGGGGGGGGGAGTTCAGCGCCATGGTCCATGGCTGGGTGACGGGAGAGGCTCCGCCGAGGCGGTTCCTGCCCTTTTTCGTCCCTGAGCCTCCTGCGGGGGTCGATCCGCAGTGGCTGCCCCGTTTGCCCGGGGCTGCGCGCGTGCAGCCCCTCCACGTGGACGACGTGGCGGAGGCTGTCGCGTCGTGCCTGGAGCGCGAGCAGAGCGTGGGGGAGGTCTACCCGCTGGGCGGGCCTGAAGCGGTGACGTGGCCCGATCTGCTGCGCATGTTCCACGAGGCGGACCCAGAGGCCAAGCCCGGGTTGCGCCCTCGGGGTGTGGGGCAGCGTTTTGCGATTCGTGTGGCGCGCATCGCCAAGCGGTTCAGACTCGACGCGGCGCTCCCCTTCACCGAGGACGACGTGCACATGGCCTGCGAGGACAACGTGTGCGATTTGTCCAAGGCGCGGGCGCACGGCGTGTGCGATCCGAGGTCGCTGGCTGAGGCGGTGGCGCAGTCCATTCCCGTGGAGGAGCCTCGGCGCACAGCGGCGTGAGGCAGGGGTGTTTGCGTCGTTCGCTGGAGCGTTTTCTTCGGAGCAGGCATGTCTCTCACGAAACGTTCGAACCTGCTCACGCTGCTGGTGGCCATCGGCCTTGTGCTGGGCGTTGTGGTGGGGCACTTTCTGCTGTGGGATCCCAACGCCTCCGCGGAGGTGGTTGCTGGAAGGACTGCGGGGTGGAAGACCGCGGGGGAGTTCATCTTCATCAGGCCGCTGCAGCTGCTGATCATTCCGCTGGTCTTCACGAGCGTGCTGACGGGGATCACGTCGATTGGGGATCCGAAGAAACTGGGCGTGCTGGGGGGGGCGACGCTGGTCTACTACGTCGTCACCATGATCTTCGCGGTGGCGATAGGCGTGACGTTCGGAGCGATGTTTCAGCCTGGCGTCGGGCTTCCCAAGGAGGTGATTGAGCAGGGGCTGCAGGCGGGACAGGAGGCTGCGGCGCAGCGGGCGCCTGCGGGCTCCGCAGCGCAGGGGCTCGGGGCTGCGTGGCTCAACATCCTCAGGCAGATGATCCCCACCAACTTCTTCCAGGCGGCCGTGGAGGGCCAGGCCCTGTCGATCATCACCGCCACGATGCTGCTGGGCGTGGGGCTGGTGGCGCTTGGCGAGAAGAACAAGGCCTTCGTGCAGGCTGTCGAGTCGCTGCACGAGGCGCTGATGCTCATCGTGCAGTGGGTGCTGTGGCTGATGCCGATCGGCGTGGCGCTGCTGGTGGCCTGGGCGGTGGGCTCGGTGGGGCTGCCCACGCTGGGCAGGACGCTGGCCAAGTACGTGGTGGTGGTGCTGGCCGGCCTTGCGCTGCACATGTTCGGCGTGCTGCCCGCGGTGCTGTGGCTGCTGGGCAGGGTCAACCCGTTCAAGTACATGTGGGCGATGAAGCCTGCGCTGCTGACCGCCTTCGGCACGTCCTCGAGCATGGCGACGCTGCCCGTGACCATCGAGACCAGCGTCGAAGCCGGCGCCTCGAAGCGCTCCGCGGGCCTGGTGCTCCCCCTGGGCGCCACGGTCAACATGGACGGCACGGCCCTGTACCAGGGGGCGACGGTCATCTTCCTCTTCCAGGCCTTCGGCTACGACCTGCACTTCTCCGAGTATCTGGTGATCGTGCTCACCGCCACGCTCGCGGCGGTCGGCGCAGCGGGCGTGCCCGGCGGCAGCCTCGCCACGATCATGATCATCATCAGCGCCGTCAACACCACCATGCAGGGCCGTGAGGGCTTCAGTCCGCTGCCCTTCGCCGCGGTCGGCCTCTACCTGCCCGTGGACCGCTTCCTGGACATGTGCAGGACGATGGTCAACGTCTGGGGCGACTCCTGCGGGGCGCGGATCATCACCCGCCTTGCCCCCGACATCGAGGAGGCCAAGGAGGAGGCCTTCGCCTGAGAGGGGCTGCGACGCAGGCGCCTCAGGTCAGGGCCAGCGAGTCCTTCACGCCCAGGTTGGCGTAGATCTCGCGCGTGGCGGTGGAGCGGTTGAGCGTGTAGAAGTGCAGTCCCGCCACATCGTTGTCCAGCAGGTCGCGGCACTGCTCGGTCGCCCAGTGCACGCCCACGCGGCGGACGGCCTGAGGGTCGCCGTCGCAGCGGGCCACGGCGCGCAGCAGCGGCGCGGGAAAGCGCGCCCCAAGCGCCAGCTCCGCCATGCGGCGCATCCCCTTGAGGGTCGTGATGGGCATGATCCCCGCCACGATCGGGACGTCGATCCCCGCCAGGGCGCAGCGGTCGCGGAAGTCGTAGAAGTCGCGGTTGTCGAAGAAGAGCTGGGTGATGATGAAGTCGGCGCCCGCGTCGACCTTGGCCTTGAGGTGGTCCATCTCGACGAGGCGGTTGGGCGTGGCGGGGTGGCCTTCGGGAAAGCCCGCGACGCCTATGCCGAAGCCCCGGGGGTCCTGCAGCGCCCTGCCGCCCTGGCGGGAGGGGAAGTCCCGGATGAAGCGCACCAGGTCCGCTGCGTGTTCAAAGGCGTCCAGCGAGCGGTCGTAGACGTCGGGCTGATCGGCAGGGGGATCGCCCGCCAGCGCCAGGATGTTCGACACCCCCGCCTGGGCGTAGTGCTCGAGGATGTCGTAGATCTCCGCTTCGGTGTGGCCGAGGCAGGTGAGGTGGGGGATCGCCTGGAGGGAGGTCTGACGGTTGATCCGCACGACCAGCTCGCGGGTGCGCTCGCGGGTCGAGCCGCCTGCGCCGTAGGTGACGGAGACGAAGGTGGGCTTGAGGGGCTCGAGCTCCTCGATGGTGTGGAAGAGCCGCTCGGCCTCCTCGGCGCTCCTGGGCGGGAAGAACTCGAAGGAGAACGTGCGGCGTTGGAAGAGGTCCTGGGCGTGCATGGGCGCCTCGCGCTGCTGCGCAGGGGAGGATCAGTACCGGTAGTGGTCGGGCTTGTAGGGCCCGTCGACGGGGACGCCGATGTAGGCCGCCTGCTCGGGGCTGAGCCTGGTGAGCCTGGCGCCGAGCTTGTCCAGGTGCAGACGGGCGACCTTCTCGTCCAGGTGCTTGGGCAGTGTGTAGACCTTCTTCTCATAGGACTCAGCGTTGCGCCACAGCTCGATCTGGGCGATCGTCTGGTTGGTGAAGGAGTTGGACATGACGAAGGAGGGATGGCCCGTGGCGCAGCCGAGGTTGAGCAGACGGCCTTCGGCCAGGACGATGACGCTGTGCGGCTCGACGCCGGCTGCGGGGTCGGCCTTGAAGCGGAACTCGTCGACCTGCGGCTTGATGGTGACGCGCTCGACCTTGCCTTCCTCGACAAGCCGCTCGAGCCCCGCCATGTCGATCTCGTTGTCGAAGTGGCCGATGTTGCCCACGATGGCGTTGTGCTTCATCTTCTTCATGTGCTCGACGGTGATGACGTCCTTGTTGCCCGTGGCGGTGATGAAGATGTCGCCCGTCTCGAGCATGTCCTCCAGCTGCACGACCTCGTAGCCGTCCATGCAGGCCTGCAGGGCGCAGATGGGGTCGATCTCGGTGACGAAGACGCGGGCCTTCTGACCCGAGAGCGCCTGGGCGCAGCCCTTGCCCACGTCGCCGTAGCCGCAGACCACGCACCGCTTGCCGGAGATGAGCACGTCGGTGGCGCGCATGATCCCGTCGGTGAGGCTGTGCCGGCAGCCGTAGATGTTGTCGAACTTGCTCTTGGTCACCGAGTCGTTGACGTTGATGGCCGGAAAGAGCAGCTGGCCCTTCGAGGCGAGGTGGTACAGCCGGTGCACGCCTGTGGTGGTCTCCTCGGAGACGCCGCGGATATGCCCGACCATGCGCGTCCAGAAGGTGGGGTCCTCCTGCAGCTTGTCGCGGAGCGTGGCCAGGACGATGCGGAACTCGGCGTTGTCGGCGCTGTCGGGGTCGGGCAGCGAGCCGTCCTGGGCGTAGCGCTGCTCAGCCTTGACGCCCTCGTGGATCAGCAGCGTCGCGTCGCCGCCGTCGTCCACGATGATGTACGGGCCGCACGAGCCGTGCTCGTCCTCTGGGAAGGTCAGCGCCTGCAGCGTGCACCACCAGTACTCCTCGAGCGTCTCGCCCTTCCAGGCGAAGACGGGGACGCCCGCCTTGGCGATGGCCGCGGCGGCGTGGTCCTGCGTGCTGAAGATGTTGCACGAGGCCCAGCGGACGTCGGCCCCCAGCTCCACCAGCGTCTCGATGAGCACCGCCGTCTGCACCGTCATGTGCAGCGAGCCGGTGATGCGGGCGCCGGCAAGGGGCTTGCTCGGCCCGTACTCCGCCCGCGCAGCCATCAGCCCGGGCATCTCGTGCTCAGC
>CAYPBL010000028.1:0-26785 GCA_964408965.1 uncultured Phycisphaeraceae bacterium
ATCGTCCTGGCCACCGTGCAGGGCGACGTGCACGACATCGGCAAGAACCTCGTCGACATCATCCTCACCAACAACGGCTACGAGGTGATCAATCTGGGCATCAAGCAGCCGCTGGCGAACATCATCCGCGCCTTCGAGGAGCACCAGGCCGACGCGATCGGCCTTTCGGGCCTGCTGGTCAAGTCCGTGGGCGTGATGCAGAGCAACCTCGAGGAGCTTCGCCGGCTCAAGTGGTCGGCGCCGGTGATTCTGGGCGGCGCCGCGCTGAACCGCCACTACGCCGAGCGCGATCTGCGCAGCGTCTACCCGCGCACGTACTACGGCCGCGACGCCTTCGAGGGCCTGCGCTTCATGGACCTGCTCTCGCAGGGCCGTCTCGAGGAGCTGGACCGCGAGATCGAACAGCGACTGGCCAAGCGCGACGCGGTGGACCAGCGGGTCGCGGCCTCCGCCAAGGCGCAAGAGGGGGGCAGCGTCGCCGTCGCGCCCGTGCGCAGCGACGTGGCTGCGGATGTGGACATCCCCACGCCGCCCTTCTTCGGCACGCGCGTCGTCCACGACGTTCCCCTGGAGGAGATCTACCCCTACGTCAACACCGTGGCGCTCTTTCGCGGTCAGTGGCAGTTCCGCAAGGGCGCCATGAGCGACGAGGAGTACGCCGCCCTGCTCCGCGACACCGTCGAGCCGATCTTCCAGCGTCTGCAGCAGCAGTGTCTGCGCGAGCGTCTGCTGCGTCCCGCGGTCGTCTACGGCTATTTCCCCGTGCAGAGCGAGGGCGACGACCTGATCGTCTTCGACCCCGAGGACCACGACCGCGAGATCGAGCGGTTCCGCTTTCCCCGGCAGAAGAGCCGCCGCAGGCTGTGCATCGCCGACTTCTTCCGCAGCGTCGAGAGCGGCGAGAAGGACGTGCTGGGCCTGTCCTGCGTGACCATGGGCCCGGAGGCGAGCAGACGGGCCCGGGCCCTGTTCGAAGAGAACAACTACACCGAATACCTCTACCTGCACGGCATGAGCGTGGAGTGCGCCGAGGCCCTGGCCGAGCTGTGGCACAAGCGGATGCGGCAGGAGCTCAGCATCGCCGGCGACGACGCGCCGACCATCCGCGAGCTCTTCGTGCAGCGCTACCGCGGCTCGCGCTACAGCCCGGGCTACCCCGCCTGCCCCGAGATGCGCGACCAGGAGAAGATCTTCCGGCTGCTCAGGCCCGAGCGCATCGGCTGCGCGCTGACGGAGAACTGGCAGATCGACCCCGAGCAGAGCACCAGCGCCTTCGTCGTGCACCACCCGCAGGCCAAGTACTTCAACGTGTAGCGCCTGCTTACGTGGGCTCCGCGGGCCTGCGCCCCACGGTCAGCCGCGCAGCGGGGCGCTGCGCGCCCGCGGCGCCCGGCCTGTTGGGATCGACGCCCATGGCCAGCAGCGCCAGGCGCGCCTCCTCGCTCATGCGCTCGGGCGTCCAGGGCGGCGACCACACCAGCTCCACCTCCGCCGCCCTCACCCCCTCGACCGCCTCCAGCCGCCGTTGCACGTCCCTGACGATCTGCTCCGCCATGGGGCAGTTGGGCGCCGTCAGCGTCATCCGCACGCGCGCAGCGCCCGTCTTCTCGTCCCACGAAAGGTCGTAAATGAGCCCCAGGTCATGGATGTTGACCGGTATCTCCGGGTCGTGCACCGTCCTGAGGGCGGCCACGAGGGCGCTGCGCATGGGGCTGTCGGGCTTGTCGCCAGGGCCGCTCACGGACCGTCCTCCGTCGTGACGGGCCGCTGGCCTCCCCGGATCGCCTCGCGCAGGGTGTGCCAGGGGAGCGTTGCGCACTTGACGCGCATGGGGTAGGCCGAGACCCCCGCAAACGCCGCCAGCTTTCCCAGCTCCGCCGCCGCGTCGACGGCGTCCGCCTCGCCGCGCACCAGGGCCGAGAAGCGTTCGAACATGCGTTCGAGCTCGTCCGCGCTGCGCCCCGTGGCCGCCTCGGCGAGCAGTGAGGCCGAGGCGGTGCAGATGGCGCAGCCGACGCCCTCGAAGGCCGCCCGCTGCACGGCGCCCTCGTCGTCAAGCTCGACGTACATCGTCACGCGGTCGCCGCACAGCGGGTTGTGCCCCTCCGCCTTGTGCGCAGGAGGCGTCGGCAGCGCGCCGCGACAACGGGGCCGCTTCGAGTGGTCCAGAATGAGGTCCTGGTACAGGCTCGCCAGCTCGCTCATCGCAGCGCCGTCATGGTAGGGGGTCAGCGGAAGAGCTCGATCGCCCTGGCCACGCCCTCGACCAGCCGTTCGACCTCCGCAGGCGTGTTGTAGAAGGCGAAGGAGGCCCGCGTGGTGGCGAAGAGGCCGAAGCGCTCCAGGGCGGGCTGGGCGCAGTGGTGTCCCGTCCGCACCGCGACCCCCAGCTCGTCCAGCGCCGCCCCCACGTCGTGCGGATGCGCGCCCTGGACGTCGAAGGAGACGATCGCCGCCTTGCCGGGCGCCGTCCCGACGATCCGCACGCCGGGAAGTTCGCGCAGCCGCTCCTCAGCCGCTGCGCGCAGCTGCTCTTCCCAGGCGCCGAAGCGCTCCACGCCCACGCGCTGGAGGAAGCTGATCGCCGCCCCCAAGCCCACCGCTCCCGCGATGTTGGGCGTGCCCGCTTCGAACTTGTGCGGGACCTCGTTCCACTCGACGCGGTCGAAGGAGACCGACCTGATCATCTCCCCGCCGCCCTGGTACGGCTCCATCGCCTCGAGCAGCTCGCCCCTGGCCCACAGGGCGCCGACGCCTGTGGGCCCGAAGAGCTTGTGTCCGGTGATCGCGTAGAAGTCGCAGCCGAGCCTGCGCACGTCGATGGGCGTGTGGGGCGCCGCCTGGGCGCCGTCGACCAGCACGACCGCGCCGCGCTCCTTGGCGAGGCGGGCCATCTGCTCGACGGGGTTGACCGTCCCCAGCGCGTTGGCGATGTGCGCGAAGGCGACCACCTTCGTCCTCTCGCTGAGCATGTCCGCGTAGGCGTCGAGGTCCACGGCGCCCTGATCGTCGATGGGGGCCGCCCGCAGCGTCGCGCCGGTCTGCTCGCAGACGATCTTCCAGGGGACGATGTTGGAGTGGTGCTCCAGCTGCGTGACGAGGACCTCGTCGCCGGGTCCGAGTCTGGGCCTGGCCCACGCCTGGGCGACGAGGTTGATCGCCTCGGTGGCGCCGCGCACGAAGACGATCTCCCGCGTCCGCTCGGCGCCGAGCAGCTTGGCCACAGCGGCCCTGGCGCCTTCGTACGCCTGCGTGGCCTCCTGGCTGAGCAGGTGCACGCCGCGGTGCACGTTGGCGTTGTGCAGTTCGTAGTGCTGGCGCACCGCGTCGATGACGCAGCGGGGCTTCTGGGCCGTGGCCGCGTTGTCGAGGTACGCCAGGGCTCTGCCGCGGACCTGCCTGCCGAGGATGGGGAACTCGCTGCGCAGCTGTTCGACTTCCTCGAGCGACAGCGGCTGCGTCGAGGCGGAGACTGCAGCCTGGGCGCCCGCAGCGTTCACGACTCGCCGTCCGCCAGCAGGGGGGCGATCTCCGCCCCGCCGGGCAGCCGTTGCGCCGCCAGCTGCTCGACCGCCCGCCGCACGTCCTCGCGCTCGATGCGGTCGAGCGTCTCCTTGACGAAGGCGTGCACGAGCAGGGCCCGCGCCTGCGTCTTGCGCAGGCCGCGCGCCTGCAGGTAGAAGACGGCCTCCTCGTCGAGCTGTCCGACGGTGGCGCCGTGGGTGCAGCGGACGTCGTCAGCGTAGATCTCCAGCTGGGGTTTGGCGTTGGCCCGGGCGTCGGGCGAGAGGAGGATGTTGCGGCAGCTCTGGATGGCGTCCGTCTTCTGCGCCTGTTGTTCGACAATGATGCGCCCCGTGAAGACGCCGCGTGAGCGGTCCTGCATGACGCCGCGGTACTGCTGTCTGCTGAAGCAGTTGGGCGCCGCGTGCACGACGCGCATGTGGTTGTCCATGTGCTGCTCGCCCGCCGGGAGGTACACGCCGTGCAGTTCGCACGAGCAGTTCTCGCCCGCGAGCACGGGCGAGACGTTGCTGCGGAGCAGCTGGGCGCCGAGCTGGAGGCTGTGGGCCGCAAGCGCGCTCTCGGCCTCCTGGTGGACGCGCAGCGACTCGATGTGCAGCGTCCTGCCGGCGTCGCGGGCCGTGCGGACGAGCGACGCCCTGGCGCCCTGCGCCAGGACGACCTCCGTCAATGCGTTGCAGAGCAGGGGGGTGGCGCCCTCGAGGCCGACCGTCTCCTCGACGATCGCGCACGAGGCGCCTTCATCTGCGACGATCAGCGACCGCGTGTGGACAGCCGTCGGCCGCTCCTGCTCCAGCAGCGCATGGACGACGTGCACGGGCCTGTCGAGCCGTGCGCCCTTGTCGATGCGCACGAACGCGCCGTCGCTGAAGAGCGCGTCGCAGGCGTGGGCGAAGGCGTCGTCGTCCACGTCGCGCACGGCGCCCAGCCAGCGCTCGAGCGTCGCGGGCTCGTCGCGCAGCGCCTGGGCCATCGGCAGGATTCGCACGCCCGCCTCCTGGCCGACCTTCGACAGCTCGGCGCAGAACGCGCCGTTGACGAAGACCAGCAGCGCCGCCGACTCGAAGGGCGTCGCCTGCGCAGCCGCTCGTTGCGCAGCGGCCGCGTCAGCCGCCCCAGGGGGCGCAAAGGACCGCTCCCGAACAGGCGCCACGTTCGTGTAGCGCCATTCCTCGTGTTTCGCTGTGGGCAGCCCCAGTCTTGTGAAGGCCCTGGCGCCGCGTTCGCGCAGCTGCTGCGCGAAGGCGGGCTCGTCCGTCCGCCCAGCAGCTCCGCCCAGTCGCTCCAGCGGATCGCACTCGATCGCCACCGGTTTCGTCGTGGAAGTCACCGTCGTCATTGCGTCCTCTTCAAAGGCCAGGCCGCCTGTATGTCGTCGATCCCGTTCACACGCCCGCCGGCGCGTACGCCGCGTAGCCCTGGCGCTCGAGCTCGAGCGCCAGCTCCTTGCCGCCCGAGGCGACGATCGCCCCGTCCACCAGCACGTGCACCACGTCGGGGACGATGTGGTTGAGCAGCCGCTGGTAGTGGGTGATGACCAGGAAGGCCCGCTCCCCGTCGCGCATGGCGTTGACGCCGTGGGCGACGACCTTCAGCGCGTCGATGTCCAGCCCCGAGTCCGTCTCGTCGAGCACCGCCAGCGTCGGCTCCAGCAGCGCCATCTGCAGGATTTCGTAGCGTTTCTTTTCGCCGCCCGAGAAGTCCTCGTTGACCGAGCGCTCCAGCAGCCTGCGGTCCATCTGCACGAGCTTGAGCTTCTCCGAAAGAACCTGGAGCATGTCCGCAGCGTCGAGCTCGCCCTCGCCCTTCTCGCGTCTGCGGGCGTTGAGCGCAGCCTTGAGGAACTGCATGTTGCTCACGCCCGGGATCTCGACGGGGTACTGGAAGGCGAGGAAGAGCCCCTTGCGGGCCCGTTCGTCGGGGTCCATCTCCAGCAGGTCCTGGCCCTGGTAGAGAATCTGGCCCTCGGTGATCTCGTACTCCTCGCGCCCTGCGAGGACCTGGGCGAGGGTGCTCTTGCCCGAGCCGTTGGGCCCCATGATGGAGTGCGTCTGCCCCTTGTGGATGGTCAGGTTCACCCCCTTGAGGATGGGCTGGCCGTCCGCGGAGGCGTGCAGGTTGCGGATTTCAAGCACAGGCGTGGTGGTCATCGTGTCGCGTTCCTCTTCGGTGTTCGTGTGGGTTCTTCTCGCGTTCGCCCGCAGCAGGGGGGCCTCGGCGCTCAGCCGACGCTTCCCTCGAGGCTGATGCTCAGCAGCTTGGTCGCCTCGACGGCGAACTCCATGGGGAGCTCCTTGAAGACCTCCCTGCAGAAGCCGTTGACGATCATGGAGACAGCCTCCTCCTCGGTGAGTCCTCGCTGCTGGAGGTAGAAGAGCTGGTCCTCGCCGACCTTGGAGGTGGTCGCTTCGTGCTCGACGTGGGCGGTGTCGTTGCGGACGTCGATGTAGGGGAAGGTGTGGGCGCCGCACTGGTCGCCCATGAGCAGCGAGTCGCACTGGGTGTAGTTGCGGGCGCGGTCGGCTCCGCCCAGGACGCTGACGAGTCCGCGGTAGGTGTTCTGGCCGCGCTGGGCGGAGATGCCCTTGGAGACGATCGTGCTGCGCGTGTCTTTTCCGATGTGGAGCATCTTGGTTCCGGTGTCCGCCTGCTGGCGGCCCTTGGTCAGGGCCACGGAGTAGAACTCGCCCACGCTGCCGTCGCCCTTGAGAATGCAGGACGGGTACTTCCACGTGATGGCCGAGCCCGTCTCGACCTGCGTCCAGCTGATGCGGGAGTTTTCGCCTGCGCACAGGCCGCGTTTGGTGACGAAGTTGTACACGCCGCCCACACCGTTCTCGTCGCCGGGGTACCAGTTCTGGACCGTCGAGTACTTGATCACCGCGTCCCTGTGCGCGTAGAGCTCGACGACCGCCGCGTGCAGCTGGTTCTCGTCGCGCATCGGGGCGGTGCAGCCCTCGAGGTAGGAGACCGAGGCCCCTTCGTCAGCGATGATGAGGGTGCGCTCGAACTGCCCCGTCGCCGCGGCGTTGATGCGGAAGTACGTGGAGAGCTCCATGGGGCAGGCCACGCCGGGCGGCACGTACACGAAGGACCCGTCCGTGAAGACCGCGGAGTTCAGCGCCGCGAAGAAGTTGTCCCCCTGCGGCACCACCGACCCGAGGTACCTGCGGACGAGCTCGGGGTGCTCGCGGACGGCCTCGGAGATGGGGCAGAAGATCACGCCCGCCTCGGCCAGCGCCTCCTTGAAGGTCGTCGCGACGGAGACGGAGTCGAAGACCGCGTCGACCGCCACCCCCGCAAGCATCTTCTGCTCCTCGAGCGGAATGCCGAGCTTCTCGTAGGTCTCGAGCAGCTTGGGGTCGACCTCGTCGAGGCTGGCGAGCTCCGGCTTCTTCTTGGGGGCCGAGTAGTAGGAGATCGCCTGATAGTCGATGGGGGCGATGTCGAGTTTGGCCCAGTTGGGCTCGCGCATCTTCCGCCAGCGGTCGTACGCCTCCAGGCGCCACTGCGTCATCCACGCAGGCTCGTCCTTCTTGGCCGAGAGCCGTCGCACCACCTCCTCGTCCAGGCCGGGCGGAAACGTCTCCTGCTCGATGTCCGTGGTGAAGCCCCACTTGTATCGCTGCGAGGCCCACTGTTCGAGTTGCGCGTCAGCTGTCGTCATCGTTCCCTGTTCCTGTCGTGTTTGTCTCGTGCCTTGCGCTCAACTGTCGAAGTCGATCGCCTTCGTTCCTGCGGTCAGCGCCGCGCCGCAGGCGCCCTCCGCCTCGTCCGCCGTTCGCGCCAGATCCGCGATGGTTGCGCTGCGCAGAAACGCGCGCAGCCGCTGATGCAGGGCCTGCACCGCTTCCTTGATCAAGCAGGAGTCCAGCCGCTTGCACTCGGAAGAGCCAGGCGCCGACCCTTCGCTGCAGCAGGGGGTCAAAGCGACCGGCCCCTCGATGACCTCGACAACCCGCTCCACGCTCAGCTCGTCAGGCGCCACAGCCAGGCGGTAGCCGCCGAAGGGCCCCTGCTCCGATGTCAGCAGCCCCGCTCCAGCCAGCGCCTTGAGCACGTTGCGCAGCACCGGCAGCGGCAACGACAACCGCTCCGCCAGCGCCGTGCTGCTGAGCGCCTCCTCGCCGTGCTCCGCAGCGCGGGCAAGGGCGGTGAGGGCCACCAGGGCGTAGTCGGTCTTTCGCGTCAGGGCGAGCATGGGTCGAGGCGTGGGTGGGGGGCGTCTGGAACAGCCCCGCGCCGGCGCCAGATAGTAGCACCGATCCGGTTCCACTACAACCAGTCAGCGTCGCCCTGCGGCCCAGCTCAGCGGCTGCGGCGTTTGCGTTTGCGCGCCGCTGCTCGTGGGCTGACGGTGCGGGTGCCGAGCTTGGGCTTGAAGCCAGGCGCCCCCACGACCCCCGCAGCGGCTTGGGCCTTGGCCTTTTTCAGGGCGCCCAGCTTGCCGAGCGTCCCCATGCCCGCCAGCTGCCTGGTCATCTTCGAGAGCGCCTCGAACTGCTTGGTGAGCCTGGAGACCGCCGCGACGTCCACGCCCGCGCCTCGGGCGATGCGGCGTCTGCGCGAGTGGTTGATGATGGCCACGTTCGCCCGCTCCTGAGGCGTCATGGCGTTGATGACGCCCTCGATGCGGTTGAGCTGGGCGTCGTCGAACTCCATGTCCTTGAGCGCTGCGCCGACCCCGGGCAGCATCCCCAGCAGCTGCTTCATGGGGCCCATCTTCCGCAGCGCCCGCAGCTGCTTGAGGAAATCGTCGAGGGTCATCTCTCCCCGCAGCATCTTCTCCTGCAGCTTCTGGGCCTCCTCCTCCGAGACCTCCTCGTGGGCCTTCTCGACGAGGGAGACGACGTCGCCCATGCCCAGAATGCGACCCGCCGCCCGCTCGGGATGAAAGGGCTCGATGGCGTCGAGCTTCTCGCCCACACCGACGTAGAGCAGGGGGGCGCCCGTGACCCTGGCCACCGTCAGCGCCGCGCCGCCGCGGGCGTCGCTGTCGAATTTGCTGAGGATCGCCCCGTCGATGCGCAGCCGATCGTGGAAGGCCCTGGCGCTGCGGACCGCGTCCTGCCCCGCCATGGCGTCGACGACGAAGAGGATCATGTGGGGCGCCACCGCCCGCTGCACCGCCTTGAGCTCGCCCATGAGGGCGTCGTCGACGTGCAGGCGTCCAGCGGTGTCGAGAATGACGGTGTCCACGCCCTCCCTGCGCGCCTGGGCGACGGCTCGCCTGCAGACGTCGACCGCGACGCCGACGCGCTGGCCGTAGGCGCCGACCTTGTCGGGCTCGCTGTAGAAGCGCACGCGCGCTCCGCCGGGCAGCTCCTCGTCGACCCTGCGGGCGATGGTTTCGAGCTGTTCGACCGCAGCGGGCCGCTGCAGGTCCGCCGCGACGAGCATGACGCTGCGGCCCTGTTTCTTGAGCAGCCCCGCGAGCTTCCCCGCGGTGGTCGTCTTGCCCGAGCCCTGCAGGCCGCAGAGCATGACGATGGTCGGCGGGGGGCTGACGCGGACGACGCCGGGGGCGAGCTGGGCCTCCTCGGGCGGCGTCATCAGCGCCGTCAGCTTGTCGTGGACGACGCCGACGAACTCCTGCTCGGGGCGCAGGCTCTTGGTGACTTCGCGGCCCAGCGCCTCCTCGACGACCTCGTCGCAGAAGGCCTGGGCCACGTCGTAGGCGACATCCGCCTCGAGCAGGGCCGTGCGCACCTGCTCGACAGCCTCGCGGATGTTCCGCTCGGTGATCCTGCCCCGGCCGGCCAGCGAGCGGGCCGCCGCGGCGAAGCGCTCCGTCAGTCGATCGAACATGCCGCGGGGAGGATAGGCGCCGGCTCTTCAGCCGCTGACGAAGAAGAGGCGCCGGCGCTAGGCGATCCGCTCGTACTGGATCTCCATGCCCTTGAACTCGCCCTGGGGGGACTCGAAGTACGTCTCCATCGTGTGGTGGTCGTCGTCGAGGAGCGTGACGACGGTGCGTTTGCGGATGGTCTTGGAGCCGTCCTGCGGGTTGGGCGTCTCGCCGCGCATGGTCCACACGCGGCCCGTCTCGTCCACGCGGCCCTGTTCCGTCTGCATGACGCAGGCGGCGTTGTCGATCCAGAACCCCTCGTACTGGTCCGTGGCGGGGTTGTAGGACCAGTAGCCGCGGCCTTCGAAGTCCGGGAAGGGTCCCTCGTTCGGGTCGCCCTTGTAGGTGTGCCGCAGGTACAGCCCGCCCAGGTCCCACTCGTTGCGCATCACGCCGGTCGAGACCAGCGGCTCGCCCGGGCCCATCCAGAGCCTGACGACCGCCCTGAAGGTCCCGATGAACGGCTGCAGGCGCTTGTGGCCGTCGGTGATCGTGGCCATCGATCCGGCGCATTCGTCAGCCATCAGGCTGCTCCCGGTGTTCAGCTGCAGCCCTGCAGTCTCGACGCGATCGCCGCAGGGCCGCTGCGGTGTCCGGCTGAGCCTAGGGACTCCCTGACTCGCAGGCGCAGCTGTTCCGCGCTCTGCAGCGCCCGTCGTGCGTGCCCGACGGGGCCGCAGCCCTCCCCGAGCCCCCTGCTGCAGGCCCGAGAATCCATGTTATGTAAAACACAGGCCTCTCCAGCCCCTTGCAGGCCGCCCCCAGCCGCCACCCCCTGGCTGCACGGTCAGCGCCCTGCAGGCCAGCTGGGCAGGCTGGTGCAGCAGGGATTGCGGTTGACGCCGCGCCCTCCAGCCCGGACCATCGGGCACAAACCGCCGCAGTGTCCGCCGCTGTAGCGGCTCAGTCGCTGCGCCGCCCTGGGGGGTCGAGACGGACGCGCCCCGCGTCCGCGCCCCGCTCAATCAAGAAGGAGACAACCCATGATGAGCGAGCTGCTCAGCCTCTGGCTGCCGATCGCGCTGTCCACGGTCGCGGTCTTCGTCCTCAGCGCCGTGTTCTGGATGGCGCCGCTGCACCACAAGAACGACTGGCGCAAGCTCCCCAACGAGGAGGCTGTGCTGGACGTCATGCGGAACGTCCCGCCAGGCCAGTACATGGCTCCCTGGTGCGAGCCTGCGGAGATGAAGACCGAGGAGGGCAAACGCCGCTTCCAGCAGGGCCCGCACGTGTCGATCTACAGGCGGGCCTCCGCCCCGAGCATGGGCAGGAACCTGGTCCTGACGTTCCTGGCGTTTCTTGTCACGAACGTCTTTCTCGGCTACCTCGCCGCTGCGGCGCTCGACCCAGGCGCCGAGTACCTCAAGGTGTTCCAGATCGTCGGAACTGCGGGCTTCATGGCCTATGGCTTTGCGGGCTTGTTGCCTGCGATCTGGTTCGGCAAGTCGCTGCGCAGCGTCGTGACGGATCTGTTCGACGCGCTGGTGTACGGCCTGGTCGTTGCGGGCTTTTTCGGTTGGCTCTGGCCCGCGGCCCAGCAGGCTGCGCAGGGCGCCGCAAGTCTCTGAACAACCTCCCCTCTCCCGCTTTGCCGCCGTTGCGCTGGCGCAGAAGAAAGCCCCGCACTGCGCGGGGCTTGTTCGTTGCGCTCAGGGGCATCGTCCGCCAGCGGCGCGAATCAGGTCACTCACCCGCTTCGTCGGGCCACCACCACAGGGGTTCGAGCGACTCAACCGTCGGCCAGAGCTTCTGCAGCGTGTCGCCGTCGAAGAGCTCGCCGTTCTTCATGACATAGCGGATGGTGTTGGTGTTGCGGATGTTCTCGAGCGGATTCTTGTCGAGCACCACCATGTCTGCGAACTTCCCGGGCTCGATGGAGCCGACCTCGTCTTCACGCCCGATGATCGTGGCGCCGACGATGGTGGCGCAGCGGAGAGCCTCCATGGGCGTCATGCCCCCGCTCTGCAGCGCCCACAGCTCCCAGTGGTAGCCCAGCCCCTGCAGCTGGCCGTGCGAGCCCACGCCGACCAGGCCGCCGGCGCGCAGGATCTTCGCCGCCTGCGCCGCGGTGCGCGAGAATGCGTGCTCGTCCTCACGGAACCAGGGCACGCGCTTCGTCTTGGCGTCGAGCACGTTGTGCGGCACGAAGCGGTTGAGCTTGGGGTCGCTGTGCGGGTCCTCGTGCGTGTAGAACCAGTTCTCCGCCCACGGCCCGCCGTAGAGCACCAGCAGCGTCGGCGTGTACGACGTCTTGGACTGCGCGAACAGCTGCACCACATCCTTGTAGAGCGGAATGATCGGCAGCGCATGCTCTGATCCCGCCATGCCGTCGATCGCGTGCGTCATGTCGAGCTTGAGGTCCAGCGCCCCTTCCGTCGTGGGCATCATGCCCAGCTCCTTCGACGCCTGCACCACCCACTGGCGCACCTTGCGGGGGCCGGTCAGGTAGGCCTTGATGTTGTGCGTGCCGTAGTGGTCGCGGTACTTGCGCAGCACGTTGCGCACTTCGTCGAGCGAGCGGAAGGCGTTGTTGGAGAAGACGCCGGGCCCGGTCGAGTGCGCCCGCAGCCCGAGGATGATCCCAGCATCCACCAGATCCTCATAGGCGAACATGTCGTTCGTCGCCGTCTGCACGTCCAGCCCCGTCGTCACGCCGTACGCCAGGTTGGCCAGGAAGGCCCAGTTCTGCGTGTCCAGCACGCCTCGGCGGATCTCGAACCAGTGGGCGTGCGTGTCGACGAAACCGGGCACGATGTACTTGCCCGACACGTCGACGATCCTGGCGTCCTCGGGCAGATCGCGCGAACCCCGCGACCCCACATGGGCCACACGGTTGTCCTCGACGATCACATCCGCGTCCTCGATCACCTCTTCGCCCCGCATGGTGATGACGGTCGCCCCCCGCAGGACGATCGTCCCGTGGGGCTTGGCTCTGGGCACTTCCACCGTGAAGGTGAACGTCTCGACGGGCGCCTGCTCCTCCAAGGCGGGCTTGGGAGCCTCTTCGCCCTGTTTCTCCGCGTCTTCCTGCTTCTTCTGTGTGTCTTTGTCGGGCTGGTCCGCCTCAGCGGCCTCAGCCTCTTCGTCGTCTTTCCCTGCGGGCTGTTTCGCCTCAGCGGGAGTCGGTTGCTTGGGCTCGAAGGACACGTCCTCGAGCGCCATGCGGTGGATCGTCGCCCCCACGCTCCAGTAGAACGATTGCCCGTCCGCCGACCAGCCGAAGTAGTCCGCCCCGATGTCCGTCAGCTGCTTGACGGGCATGGCCGGCGCCTGGACGTTGATCGTGGGCGTCTGTCCCCCCACAGGCGGTAGCGCCGTGAGGTACAGCTGGTTGCGCACGTGCGCCAGAGCCCACTTCCCATCGGGCGAGATGCGCACGTCGTCTGCGGGGACCGGTCCGCGGGCGAAGTACAGCCCGGGCCCCGTCACCCGCAGGTGCGTCCTGCGGTCGGTCCCGTCCAGGCGCATCGACACCAGTCCTCTGGGGCTGTAGATGTAGACCCGGTCGGGCTCTGGGCCGAAGTGGGGCGAACCCACCCCTTGCGCATGGGCGATGGTGTGCGGATCGCCTCCATTGCGCGCGTCGAACCAGACCAGCTCCATCCCTGGAACAGACCCGAAATCCACCTGCGCATAGGTGCGCTCGCGAGCGCTGCTGCGCAGGCAGACGACCTTGGAGCCGTCGGGCGAGAAGACGGGGTTGGCGTAGAACGCCGCTGTTCTGCTCAGCTGCACAGGCCTGCCGCCGCCGTCAGCCCGAACCTTCCACACATGCCCTCCCCGCGCCGTCCAGGTGACGTACGCGATCCACTGGCCGTCGGGTGAGAAGACAGGCTGGAACGCCCGCTCGTCCTCCCGCGTCAGCGGCCTGATCGACCCGCTGGCGAGGTCCCCCACGTACACGCGCGTCAGCGCCGAGAAGGCCGCCTGCGCCCCGTCGGGCGAGAGGCTCGGACTCTGCAGAATCCTTGCGCGGACCGGGCCTTCGGGCGTCCTCTGCGGAAAGTGCAGCCTCGGCCCAAGATCCAGATCCACGTCCACGGCCATGGGAATCTGCTCCGCAGCCCCCGTGTCCACATCCACGCGATTGATCGTCCCATCGAAGAAGACGATGATCGACTCCCCGTCGGGCGTGAAGGCATAGCCGGGGTACAGATCGCGCGTAGCCCGCGACTCCTGGTCGTCCCGCTGCACCGGATAGAGCAGCTCACGGTCCTCGCCCGTGATCAGATTGCGCACGCGCAAGGCCGTGTCCGATTCCTTGCGCGTGGCGTACACCAGCAGTCGCCCGTCGGGCGAGAGCACAGGCCGCATGGCGCTGCCCTGCTCCTGCGTCAGCTGCTCGACCTCGCCGGTCACGAAGCTTCTGCGGAAGATCTGCCAGATGGGAAAGGTCGCGTTGTAGAGCCCTCCTGCGCTTCGCTGAGCGAAGTACAGATATTCCCCATCGGGCGAGGGAAAGGCTCCCAACCTGCTGACGCCCCCGCCCCCGCCGGGTCCCCCAGGCCTTTCCTGAGGCGGGTCCAGCGGCACACCCGTGCCGCCCCGCACGTGGTGCATCCACAGCTGGTATCCCCCCAGTCCCGCCCCCACGCGCGAAACAATCACGTAATCGCCGTCAGGCGTGAAGATGGGCGAGGCGATCTCGCCCGACTGATATTTCGTCAGAGCTCGGGCTTGCGAGCCGTCCGCGTTGGCGATCCAGAGGTTGTCCGCCCCCGAGGCGTCGCTGATGAAGGCGATCTTCGTCCCGTCGGGCGAGAAGCGAGGCTGGCTGTCGAAGGGCAGTCCCTCGGTGATGCGCGTCGCCTTGCCGCCCTCGATGGGCAGCGTGTACAGATCGCCCAGCAGGTCGAAGACGATGGTCTTGCCGTCGGGGGAGACATCGAGGGAGATCCATGTCCCCTCCGACGTGCTGAAGCGCAGCTTCCGTTCAGGCTGCAACGGCAAGTCGTGTTTCTTCTTCCGTTCAGCCCGCTCTTTGGCAGCATCCTGTTTCGCTGCGGGCTTCTCCTGATCGGGATGAGGGTGCTGCGCCCACCCTCCCGCTGCAGCGACGCTGCATGCTGACGCGACAACGACAGCTGCGATCTTCGCTCGCTCAAACCAACGCCCCATCATGACCAATGCTCCCTCGGCGCGCCGTGCGCCCCTTCGCGCGCCGAGACGCGCGAACAACTACCTCCGTCCGCTGCCTCGCAGCAGCGGCGTAGGCCTCTGCGCAGCCGCGATCGGCTGTCCCCGTCGCAGCCGGGCCCATGACCACCATACACCCCAACCCGCCTTCGTGTTGCGGCGATCGCTGTGAAAACGCCTCTGCAGCAGAAGCGTCAGCGACAGCGTCCTGAAAACGCACGCCCGCAGCGCGACGCCGTGCAGCACGGCGCCCCCCCTGTGCGGGCTCAGAGCGTCTGGCCCCAGTTGCCCAGCAGCAGGAACAGATCACCAGGCCCGACAAAGCCGTCGCCGTCCACGTCCGCGTCGCAGGCGGCGGGCGCAGCGGCGCAGCTCTGGCCCCAGCTGCCCAGGAGCAGGAACAGATCGCCAGGCCCCACTGAGCCGTCGCCGTCCACGTCGCCGACCAGCGGCGGCAGAATCTCCACGGTCAGATCGAGCCGTGCAGCGAGCCCAGCCCCGAAAAGATTCTCCTTGGTGTAGAAGTCCGCGAAGACGCCTCCCTGCTGCACTGCAGGATGCAGCGAAGAGAGCATCAGCCGCAGTCTGCCCAGCCGAAGCGCCCGGGCGAAGTAGGCCTGCACGTCAGGGTTGGCCGGGTCGACGGTGAAGACGAAATCCGCGTCGAAAGGCGTCGTGTCGCCAGGATTCAGCCCCGCGACATGCCCCACAGCGAAGGGCTGCGGATCGAAGCGGTCGTCCACGTTGTTGGAGACGTCCTGAGGCATCTGGTTGAAATAATCCGTGGGGTATGCGTGCCTGACGCCGCGAAAGGTCGTTCCGGCTCCCGCGCCCCATGGAGCGTCTTCCACATACGTCGTTTCGTCGCACGGAACCATCGGCGCGCACTCACCTCGAAAACCCACTCCATACAACTCGACAGGCCTGCCGGGGTCCGCGTCGGGCGTGAACGCGGGGTCGGTTGTCGGGAGATAGGTCGTGAAGGGGTCGTACGTCGGGTCGTAGGCGAAGCCGCCGTTGAACGTCGCGATGCGCAGCGTCGCCGAAATCAGCTTGTACCGCTTCTCCAGCAGGCCGTCCGGTATCAGGCCGAGCGTGTCGAACCCCAGCAGGACCTGGCCGTCGCGGTCGTCGAAGTTGTTGTCGGCGCCCGCGCTGAATGTCGAGGCTCTGTCGCGCGTTCCGGGTGTGGCGTTGAAGGGATAGTTCCAGCGGTCGAGCGTCGGCTCGGAGAACGTCACCGTCATCTGCTGCGCAGCCGCTGGCCCTGCCAGACCAAGGCTCACCACCCACGCTGACCCCGCGCACACGCAAACTCGAGTTCCGTTGCGGACCGTGTTCATGATCGTCTCCCGTTCTCCCGCCCCGCCCACGCCGTCATCGCCGCCGCCGGCGCTGCGTCGCTCGTGATCAGGGCCTCGGCAGCGTCCAGTCAGCGCTTGTCGCCCGCGGCGCCCACCGCCGCATGTCGTTCATCTGTTCCCACGACAGCGCCGAGACGTGCCCGTCGAGCATGGCCGCTGCAGCGCGGTTGGCGTAGAGGAACCAGACGTTGCCCGTCTGCAATGGAAGACTCCCCTCGCTGGGTGGCGCCGTCGCCCATTCGCGGGCGATGAAGGCTGGCGGCAGCACACGGTAGCCCCCCTTCAGCTCCCGCCCCTGCGCCTCGAACTGCGACCTCGCCGTGGCGAAGACCAGCAACGACGCCGGCCGCGGCGCGTCGTCCACCTTCGCCGCCCACCAGCGATGCCCCCATGCCTGCTCCGCCCGCTGGCGGATCCGTGGATTGGGACTCAACGACCAGCCGTGCTTGCTGTCGGCGCTGCCGCCGACAAAGGTCTGGTTCAGCCCGAAAGCAGGCGCCACCGAGACGCCATAGACGAAGTCCGCCCGCGCTTCGCGTCTGAGCGTCTCCAGAAACGCTGCGTCGCGGTACAGCCCGTCGACGCTGTAGTTCATGTAAGGCAACAGCCGCCACGGATACCGCTGCGACGCAGGCTGCTCGACAGGCGCCCCCGTCTCGTCGTACGCCAGCGGCTCACCGGTCTGCGACGGCGGCAGATAGCCGGGCAGCAGCTGCCCCTTGTGGTCCTGCGCCCAGGCCAGGTATGCGGTGATGAGCTGTCTGCCCTGGGCCTGCTCGCGGACGAGCCGGGCCCCGTCCCGCGCCCTTCCCAGCGCAGGCAGCAGCATCCCGATCAGCACAGCGATGATGGAGACCGTCACCAGCAGCTCGATGAGTGTGAAACCGCTGCTGCGGAGGCAGCGTCGTGCAGTCTGGGTGCAAGCCCCAAGACGTGCAGCGGGAGCGACGGAGGTTTCCTGCCTGACAGCAACCATGCCTGCCTCCCAGTAGTCGAGGAGCGAGTGTAGCCGCGATGAGACTCGGTCGCAACAGGCGACCGCCATGCTGTCGCCTCCGCCCCCGCAACCAACCCTGCGGGAGTATCGTCCTCCACCAATGGCCACGACACGAGCCGACACGCCGTCCCTGCTCGACGAGCTCCGCTGGCGGGGCCTGCTCCACCAGACCACCGACGAGCGCGCCCTCGAGCAGCACCTGCGCTCCCCGCGCAGGGTCTACGCAGGCTTCGATCCGACCGCCGACTCCCTCACTATCGGCAATCTCGTGCCGATCATGTTGCTCAAACACTTCCAAAGACGCGGACATACACCCGTTGTGGTGATGGGCGGCGGCACGGGGCTCATCGGCGACCCTTCGGGCAAGGAGCAGGAACGGCCGCTGCTCGACGAAGCGACCATCCGCAGCAACATCGACTCGCAGCGGCGCATCTTCGACCAGCTGCTGGCCGGCGAGCCTGCGCCCTTGGTCGTCGACAACGCCGACTGGTTGCTGAAGCTGCGCTTCATCCCGACGCTCCGCGACATCGGCAAGCACTTCTCCGTCAACGAGATGATCCGCCGCGACGCTGTCGCCCGCAGAATCGAGTCGCGCGAGCAGGGCGTCAGCTACACCGAGTTCTCCTACATGATCCTGCAGGCCTACGACTTTCTGCATCTGTTCCGCGAACTGGGCGTCACCGTGCAGGCGGGCGGCTCCGACCAGTGGGGCAACATCGCCTCGGGCGTCGACCTCATCCGCCGCCTGGAGCAGGCCGAGGCCCACGGCCTGACCTGCCCGCTGGTCGTCAAGGCCGACGGGGGCAAGTTCGGCAAGACCGAGTCGGGCGCCGTCTGGCTCACCGCCGAGCGCACCAGCCCCTACGCCTACCACCAGTTCTGGATCAACGCCGCCGACGCCGACGTCGAGGCGCATTTGAAGCGCTTCACACTGCTGGACCGGGAGCAGATCGAACAGATCATGGCTGAGCACAGCCGCGACCCCGGCGCCCGCGTCGCGCAGCGGGCGCTGGCCCGCGAGGCGACGACGCTGCTGCACGGCTGGGCCGCCTGCCAGCGGGCGGAGGCCATCGCCGAGGCCCTCTTCCGGGGCGACGTCCGCTCGCTCGACACCGAGGCCCTTCGCGACGCCTTCGCCGAGGCCCCCAGCTCCGAGCACGACGCCGCCCTGCTCGAGGGCGAGGGCCTCCCGCTCGTCGAACTGCTCCCCCAGACCACCCTCGCCTCCTCGAAGCGCCAGGCCAAGCAGCTGCTCGCCGAGGGCGCCGTCAGCGTCAACAGCGAGCGAGCCGAGCCGAGCCGCAGGCTCACTTGCGCCGACCTGCTGCACAACGAAGCCATTCTCCTCCGCAGAGGCAAGAAGCACTGGCATCTCACCCGTTGGAAGCGGCAAACCGCATGATCCACCCTCGCCCATCGGGGCGATAACCCCCTTTCTCTCCCCTCTCCGTGCCGAACCGACGCTTTTTTCTCCCGAGGGGGGTGTTTCACGCTGGCATTGGACGCCTTGTGCTGTCACAATACAGACGGTCCAGGGGGTCTGGCCGCAGCGCTAGCAACAACCGATTCCCACAGGCGCCGCAGGCGGACTCCGCACCCAGCAGAGGGAGATCCACGGAAAGGAGGCTCCCATGCCCACAGCAGCGGACGCGCTTGCCCGCAAAGCGCACAGAGCCACTCATCCAGACGACCTTGTCGTCGTCTCGCCCGACGCGACGGTGCTCGAGGCCGCCAAGGTGATGAACGCCAGGCGGATCGGCGCCCTTCCCGTCGTCAACGCCCAAGGGACGCTCGTCGGCATGTTCACCGAGCGGGACGTGCTCACACGAGTGGTGGCTGTGGAAAAGCCGCCGCAGCAGACCCTCGTGCGCGACGTGATGACCACGCCTGTGTTCGCCTGCCCGCCGCAGACGCCGCTGACCGAGGTCCGCCAGGTGATGCGTGAGAAGCGCATCCGCCATGTGCCCATCGTCGACGACGGTCGTCTTCTGGGGCTGCTCTCGATAGGCGATCTCAACGCCGAGGACGCCAGGCAGATGACGCAGACCATCACCTACCTCGAGCAGTACATGTACACCGCCTAGCGACCTCTGAGCGGTTGACCATCGCGCTATTCAGCGGTACCCTGCTTCGCCATGAGCGCGACGCTGCGCCATCACCGCCGTCATCACCATCGCCACGGCTTGGCCGCGGCGCCGGCGGTGTGATGGCCTGAAGCGCTCTCGTTGCTGATGACGCCATCCGGAGACGCCGGCCTGCGGGTCGGCGTTGTCGTTTCCGGGGCGCGCGTCCCGGGCGCCGACTCGCAGGAGCACGCGAGGTCGACGCCATGCCCACCACCTTGAACGCCGCGGCGCTGGAGCGCCTGCGCAAGGCCCGCACGAACGGCGCCGAGGACGTTCTGCGTCTGGCGCTTCCCAAGGGCCGCATGGAGCAGGCTGTGCTGGCGCTGCTGCGCGACGCGAGCGTGCAGGTGCAGCAGGGCAGCCGGGCCTACAGACCCGTCGTCAACCTGCCCAACGTGCAGGCCAAGACGCTCAAGCCGCAGAACGTCGTGGAGATGCTGCACATCGGCGCCCGCGACGTGGGCTTCGCCGGCGCCGACTGGGTCCGCGAGCTGGACGCGGAGCTCGTCGAGCTGCTGGACACGGAGCTGGACCCGGTGCGCGTGGTCGCGGCGGCGCCGGAGGAGGCGCTGGACGCCTCGGGCTGGCCCAGGGCCAAGAGCCCACTGCTCATCGCCACGGAGTACGAACAGCTGACGCGGCGCTGGGTCGAGGCCAGGGGGCTCGACGCGCTGGTCGTCCGCACCTGGGGGGCCACGGAGGTCTTCCCCCCCGAAGACGCCGACTGCATCGTCGACAACACCGCCACCGGCGCCACGCTCAGGGCCAACCACCTGGTCGAGTTCGACGAGCTGCTGCGCTCGAGCACCAGGCTCTACGCCAACCCTCAGGCCCTCGAGTCGCCCCCGAAGCGCGAGGCGATCGAGGCCTTCTGCACGCTCGTCGCCTCGGCCCTGGAGGCCCGCAAGCGGGCGATCATCGAGGTCAACGTCGCCGAGGGCGCTCTGGAGCGCGTCCTGCAGACGCTTCCCGCGATGCGCGAGCCGACGATCGCTGCGCTGGCCCACGGCGCCGGCTACGCCGTGCGCGTGGCCGCGCCCAGGGCCGAGCTCCCCTCGCTCCTTCCCCGCGTCAAGGCCGCGGGCGGCAGCGACATCGTCGTGACGCTTCCTGCGCAGATCACGCCATGAGCGCGCAGCCCCACGAGGAGCCAGCCATGCCCAGCCCGACCGCAGCAGACGCCCAGCCCTTCCTCCTCAGCGCCGCTGCGCAGGGGGCTGTCGCGTACCAGGGCGCCTCGACGCCCATCCCGCCCGGCGCCGTCAGGCTCGACCGCAACGAGAGCGCCGCCCTGGCGGACGCCGAGTCGCTGCTTGCGCAGCTCGACCGCGACGCGCTGCGCAGCTATCCCGACGCTGCGCCGCTGGAGCGCGACCTGGCCGAGCGCTTCAGCCTTGCGCCCGAGCAGGTCGTCGTCACCGCGGGCGCCGACGACGCTCTTGACCGACTGCTCCGCGCAAGCGTGGACCCCAGCCGGGCTCTGCTCACGCACGCGCCGACGTTCGAGATGCTGGAGATCTTCAGCAGGCGCGTCGGCGCCGCGGCGCGCCGCGTTCAGTGGCTCGACGGCCCCTTTCCCGTCGAGCAATACTGCGCAGCCCTCGACGCGACGACGGGCTGCGCCGCGCTGGTCTCGCCCAACAACCCCACCGGCGCCTCCATCCGCCGAGCCGACATCGAGCGGGTCGTCGAGCGCGCCGCCGCGGTCGGCGCTCTGGCGCTGCTGGACCAGGCCTACGCGGAGTTCGCCAGCGACGCGCCGCAGCTGCGCGAACTGCTGGAGCGGGGCGGCGTCGCTGTCGTGCGGACGTTCTCCAAGGCCTGGGGCCTTGCTGGGCTGCGTGTGGGTTGGCTCGCCGCGCCCGAGCCGCTGGCCCGCGTCTGTCGAGCGCTCGGGGCGCCCTTCGCCGTCTCCAGCGCCTCGATCGCCGCCGCCCGCCATGCGCTGCGCACGCTCGAGGGCGCCATGCAGCAGAGCGTCGCGCGCATCAACCGGGAAAAGATGAGGCTCGCGCAGGCGCTGCGCGACGCGGGGGTGAAGGCGGACGACAGCGACGCCAACTTCGTCCTCGCCCGCTTCGACAGCCGCGAGCAGGCGCAGCGCTTCACGCGCTCGCTGGCGACGCGCGGACTCATCGTGCGCGACTACCCCCCCGCGTCGCCGCTTGCGGCCTGCGTCCGCATCACCTGCCCAGGCGACGAGGCGGTCTTCGCCCGACTGCTCGAGGCCGTTTCCGGCGCTGAAGGAGCCGTCTCATGACCACGCCATGTCCTGCAAGAGAAGCCGTCGTGGAGCGCGCCACGCTCGAGACGTCGGTGCGGGTCGAGCTGCGTCTGGACGAGCCTGGCCAAAGCGTGATCGCCACGGGCCTTGGCTTTCTCGACCACATGCTCGCCACCTTCGCCAGGCACGCGGGCGTGCAGCTGCAGCTCCGCTGCACGGGCGATCTGCAGGTGGACGACCACCACAGCGTCGAGGACTGCGCCCTCACCCTTGGCGCAGCCCTCGACAAGGCTCTGGGCGATCGCGCAGGCGTGGTCCGTTTCGGCTCAGCGCTGGCGCCGATGGACGAGGCTCTGGCCCGCGCAGCGGTGGACCTGTCGGGCCGGGGGCTCTTCGTCGGCGAGCTGGGCCTGGTCCGCGAGCGGCTGGGCGACGTCTCCTGCGAGAACATCCCCCACTTCTTCCGCTCGCTGGCGACGAGCGCACGGCTGACGCTGCACCTTGATCTGCTGCGCGGCGCCAACGACCACCACCGGGCCGAGGCGGCCTTCAAGGCCTTTGCGCTTGCGCTCAGGCAGGCCGTCGTGCGCAGCGGCGCCGCTGAGCCGCCCAGCGTCAAGGGGTCGCTGTGAGCGCCGCGGCGGGCGAGGTCGTGGTCGTGGAGACGGGCGTGGCGAACCTGGCCTCGGTCGAATCAGCCCTGCGCAGGCTGGGCGCGACGCCTCGGCGGACGCGCTCGCCCGGCGATGTCGAGTCTGCCCGCGCTGTGGTGCTGCCGGGCGTGGGCGCCTTCGCAGCGGCGATGGCTGCGCTGCGGGCGCACGGTCTGGTCGAGCCGCTGCGGGCGCGCGTCGAGGCGGGCGGCGCCACGCTGGCCGTGTGCCTGGGCATGCAGCTGCTGGGCGAAGGCAGCGAGGAGGCGCCGGGCGTCGAGGGCGTGGGCGCCTTTCCAGGCGTCGCTGCCCGCTTTCCCGAGGCGGTCCGCGCACCGCTGCTGGGCTGGTCGCGCATCGAGCCGCAGGGCCCCTGTCAGCTGCTCGAGCCCGCCTTCGTCTACTTCGCCCACTCCTACCGCTTCACGTCGCCCCCGCCGGGCTGGGCCTGGGCGAAGGCGGAGCACGCTGGGCCCTTCGTCGCGGCGCTTGAGCGGGGAAGCGCGCTGGCCTGCCAGTTCCACCCGGAGCTGTCCAGCGCCGCGGGGCTGTCGCTGCTGGGCCGCTGGCTCAGGCGCGCAGGCGTTGGGCCATCGCTGGAGGCGCCGCCATGCCCGCGCTGATCCGCGTCATTCCCTGTCTAGACGTCGCCAACGGCCGCGTCGTCAAGGGCGTGCGCTTTCAGAGCCTGCGCGACGCGGGCGACCCCGTCGAGCGCGCCCGCTGGTACGAAGCGACAGGCGCCGACGAGCTGACCATCCTCGACGTCTCAGCGACGCTGGAGGGCAGGCTCGCGGCGCGTCGGGTCGTGCGGGGCGTGCGCTCGGTGATGGGTCTGGCGCTGACGGTGGGCGGCGGCGTCCGCTCCATCGAGGACGCCCAGGCGCTGCTCGAAGCCGGCGCCGACAAGGTGAGCGTCAACACCCAGGCCGTGCGCGATCCGTCGCTGATCGACGCGCTGGCGGAGCGGTTCGGCAGGCAGTGCGTCGTCGCGGCGATCGACGCCGCCCGCAGGCTCGAGGCGCCAGGCTGGGAGGTCGTCGTGCGCAGCGGCAAGGAGCGCACGGGACTGGACGCCGTGGCCTGGGCCCGCCAGGTCGTGCAGCGCGGCGCCGGCGAGATCCTGCTGACCAGCTGGGACAGCGACGGCGTCGGCCGGGGCTACGACCTCGAGCTCATTGCTGCGGCGCGCAGGGCGGTGGGCGTTCCCCTCATCGCCTCAGGCGGCGCAGGCTGCGCCGAGCACCTGGCCCAGGCGGTCGCAGCGGGCGCCGACGCTGTGCTGGCCGCCTCGATGCTGCACGACGACCGCGTCACCGTCAGCCAGCTCAAGGCGCAGCTTGCGCGTCTTGGCGTGGAGACCAGGCCATGATCGTCCCCTCCATCGACCTGCGCCGCGGCTCTGCGGTGCAGCTCGTCGAAGGCAAGACTCTTGCGCTGGACGCGGGCGACCCGTTCGCCGTCGCCGAGCGTTTCGCCGTCGCAGGCCGTCTTGCGGTGATCGACCTCGACGCGGCCTTCGGCGAAGGCCACAACCGGCCGATCGTCCACGAGCTCGTCCGTCGTTATCCCTGCGACGTCGGCGGCGGCGTGCGCAGCGTCGAGGCCGCCTTGGACCTGCTCGATGCGGGGGCCGAGCGGGTGATTCTGGGCACAGCGGCGTCGCCCGACCTGCTGTCACAGCTGCCGCGGCGGCGCGTGGTGGCTGCGCTGGACAACCGCAGGGGCGAGGTGGTCGTCGAGGGCTGGCGAACAGCGACGGGCCAGAGCCTCTTCGAGCGCATCGAGGCGCTGCGCGACCACGTGGGGGGGTTTCTCGTGACCTTCGTCGAGCGCGAGGGCCGCATGGCAGGCTTCGACTGGGAGCTGGTCGAGCGCGTCGTCGCCGCTGCGGGCGATGCGCAGGTGACGATCGCAGGCGGCTGCCGCAGCGCCGAGGACGTCGCCCGGGCCGACGACCTCGGCGCCGACGTGCAGGTGGGCATGGCCCTGTACACCGGCGCGCTCGATCTGGGCGACGCCATCGCCGCGCCGCTCCGACCCCGCGCCGACGCGCTTGTTCCCACCGTCGTCTGCGACGAGCACAGCGTCGCGCTGGGCCTTGCCTGGTCGACGCGCCAGAGCCTTCGTGAAGCCGTCCGCACGCGCACGGGCGTCTACTGGTCGCGCTCGCGCAACGCGCTGTGGCGCAAGGGCGAAACGTCGGGCGCCGTGCAGCGGCTGCTGCGGGTGGACCTCGACTGCGACCGCGACGCGCTGCGCTTCACGGTCAGGCAGTCCCCGCCGGGCTTCTGCCACAGGGGCTCGTGGTCGTGCTTTGGAAGAGGCGCCGGGATCGCTGCGCTGTCGCGCGCTCTGGAGGAGCGTCTGCAGTCGCCCCCGCCAGGCTCCTACACCGCAAGGCTGTGCAGCGACCCGCAGCTGCTGAGGCGCAAGCTGCTCGAGGAGGCTGCGGAGCTCGCCGAGGCCGCGACCCGCGAGGAGGCCTGCGCGGAGTCCGCGGACGTGCTCTACCACGCGCTCGTCGCCGCGCAGGCCAGGGGCGTTTCGCTGGCCGAGATCGAGCGCGAGCTCGACCGCCGGGCGCTGCGCGTGCGCCGCCGCGGTGAAGGCGCACAGCGGGAGTCCACGCCATGAGCCAGCTGCTGCCGAGGATCGACCCCCAGCGCGTCCGGACGCTTGTGCGGCCGGCCTTCGACGACGAGGCCTTGGCCGAGGCGCGGTCGATCGTCGCCGCCGTCGCCGCGGAGGGCGAAACAGCGGTGCGCCGTTTCGCGGAGCGCTTTGGCGAGCGCCAGCCGGGCGAGCCGCTGCTGCTCGAGCGCCCTGCGATCGAGGCCGCCGCTGCGCAGGTCGACCGCCAGACCAGGGCGCTGCTCGGTCGCGTCGCCCAGCGCGTGCGCGCCTTTGCTGAAGCGCAGCTGGCGTCGCTGCGGCCGCTGCGATTCGACGCCGCCTGGGGCCGGGCCGGCCACACGCTCGAGCCCGTCGAGACCGCAGGCTGCTACGCGCCAGCCGGCGCAGCTCCCCTGCCTTCGAGCGCGCTGATGACGGTGATTCCTGCGCGCGTGGCGGGGGTGGCGACCGTCGTCTGCGCAACGCCCAACCCCAGTCCGCTCATGCTCGCCGCCGCAGACATCGCCGAGGCCGACGCGGTGCTCTGCGTCGGCGGCGCCCACGCTGTCGCCGCGATGGCCTTCGGCGCAGGCGCCCCCCGCTGCGACATGGTCGTCGGCCCGGGCGGCCGCCATGTCACCGCCGCCAAGCACGTCGTCTCCGCCCGCGTGGGGATCGACATGCTGGCGGGCCCCAGCGAACTGCTGGTCGTCGCCGACGACGCCGCTGATCCGCAGCTCGTCGCCGCGGACCTGCTCGCCCAGGCGGAGCACGACGAAGCAGCCCGCCCGCTGCTGATCGCCTTCTCGGAGCCCTTCGTCGAGCGGGTCGAGGCTGCGCTGCGCGGACAGCTTGCGGCGCTGCCCGAGGCCAATCGGCGCCGGGCCCGATCAGCTCTGGCCAACGGCGGCGCGCTGGTCGCGGCCGACGAGAGCCAGGCTGTCGAGCTGGCCAACGTCCTCGCTGTCGAGCACGTGGAGCTGCAGACGCGCGACCCAGCAAGCCTTGCGCAGCGGATCCGCCACGCCGGCGCCCTCTTCCTCGGCGCCGCCAGCGCGGAAGTGGCGGGCGACTACGGGGCGGGCCCCAACCACACGCTCCCCACAGGCGGCGCCTGCCGCCACGGCGCGGGTCTGTCGCCGTTGACCTTCATCAGGCTGCGCACCTGGCTCGAGCTGCGTCGGGGCGAGGCCAGCCGCGACCTGCTCAGCGACGCCGCGGCTCTGGCCAGGCTGGAGACGCTCGAGGCGCACGCCGCTGCGGCCCTGTGCAGACTCGATGTCTGAGCCAGCTGTCAATCGCTGGGCCTGCGGCGCTGGCCGAAGGGCAGCGGATCGGGCGCCCTGCCCTCCTTCCACGCCTGCACCCGCGGCCACACCACATCGGTGAGCAGCACCTTCAGACACGCTGCGACGGGGATCGCCAGCAGCAGGCCGTACATGCCCGCCAGCACGCCGCCTGCGATGGAGGCGAAGAGGATGGTCGGCGTGTCCATGCCCGTGCCCTTGCCCTGGATCAGCGGCGTGAGCACGTAGTCGTCCAGGGCCTGACCGAGCATGTACACCGCGACGGGCGCCGCCAGCGTCCACCACCAGGAGTCCATGAAGGGCGCCGCGTTGGGCTCGAGCCACAGCAATATCACCGAGACAGGCACGCCCACCAGGGCCAGATACGGCACGATGGACAGCGCCGCCACCACCGGCCCCAGGATCAGCGAAGCAGGCACGCCTATGAGCGTGTAGCCAGCGGTGAAGACCACCGCCTGGATCGCCGCGATGGTGAGCCTTCCCCGCACGAAGGCCGCCACGACGCGGTCCATCCTGCCCACGAGCTGCAGGACCTCGTCGCGGGCGCTGTCGGGCAGCAGATCGCGCAGAAAGGCCAGCACCCGCGCATAGCGCGTGCAGATGAAGAAGAAGAAAAAGGCCGTGAGAAAGGCGCTGAAGGCCAGCGAGCCCGCCCTCGCCGCAGCCCGCGCGACCGCCTCGACGGCGCTGACGCCGCCGCTGAGGACGCGTCTGCCGATGACGTCGGCGTTGGCTTCGAGCTTGGTGATGAGCCACTTGAGAAAGACGGCCTGCAGGGGCGCCTGGCTCGCTGCGCCCTGCGCCTGCTCGTCGGCGTCTGGCGCCGTGTCGAGCTGCTCGACGAGGTAGTCGCGCAGGCTCCTCCAGCTCTCGCCGGGCAGCTGCTGGCGCAGGGCGGCGTCGTCCGGGTTGTCCACACTGCGGCGGAGCAGGTCGGCGTTGCGGGCGAACTTGAGGGCGAAGTCGGCCCCCTGCACGACGCCGACGCC
>CAYPBL010000029.1:0-25234 GCA_964408965.1 uncultured Phycisphaeraceae bacterium
CGTCCACGTCGAGCCCGTGCAGACTCGCCAGTGAGAGTCCGCAGGGAACCCACAGGAGCGGGCCGACGATCGCTGTCGCCATCAGAGCCACGGGCTTGGGAAAAGCCATACCCGTAAGGAACCCCACCAACGCCCCTGTCGCCGCCACCCCCAGCAGCAGCAGCCGCACGTTCAACGGCAGCGCCACCCAGCGGGCCTCGAGCTCGAGGGAGGCTTCACGCAGAAACGCCCGCACGCGTCGGGCAGCCTCGGATCCCTGGTCGGGCGGTAGCGACGCTGCAGCGGGTTCTTCTGCTTCAGCCGCTGTGGACGCCTCCGCTGCGGGCGGCTGCGCCCCCTGCATGGGAACGCCTGGCAGCGCAAGCTCCTCCGGCCCAAGCGTCCGCTGCGCCGACGGCTGTGGCGCGTGGACGCCTGTCGCGACGGCGAAGAGGGTGGGGGACAGCGCCCCCATCGCAATCGCCAGCGTCAGGGCCATGGCGAAGCGGTAGAGCAGCAGCCCCGCCGCGGCGCCCACGACGGCGCCGACCGCCAGCGTCAGGTGCGGGTTGAACGAGGCGCCAAGGCCTGCGGGCAGAAAGAACCCCGCGGCGCCGAGCAGCGACGCTGCCGCCAGGGCGAAGAAGGGCCTGAGCACCCTGCGTCCCGCGATCCACAGCGCAAGGCCGACCAGCAATCCCGCCACAGCCAGCGCCTCGGCTCCCCAGGGCAGGTTCGACGCCTGCCCCGCCGCCTGCTGCGCAGCGTCGCCCACGGCGCCCAGCAGGGCGTCGGTCGCTCCGGGAGCAAGGCTGTCCAGCGTCTGCAACGGCACACGACCCCCTGTGCCTGCCTGGGCTCTGGCAGTCTTGCAGTGTAGATCGGCAAAGAGCGAGGCTGATTCCGCTCTCTCTTCTCGCTACGCGCCAAGACTCCAAGGCGTCCCCCTCAGGCGCCGATGAGCCCAGAACATGCCGTCGAGCCAGGACCATCCCGAACACGAGGCCCCCCCTCCTCCCGATCCGCAGGTCGAAGCGGCGCTAGCCGACCTGCGCCGCCGCATCGACGAGCTCGACCGGCGCATCGTCGAGCTGCTCAACGAGCGGGCGGCGATCGTCGTCGAGATCGGACAGCGCAAGCGCGACCGCGAAGCGCCCATCTACGCGCCGCACCGCGAGGCCCAGGTGCTCAGCCAGGCCATCACGGCGAGCAAGGGGCCGCTGCCCCCCCGCACCATCGAGGCCATCTACCGCGAGCTGATGAGCGGCTCCTTCGCCCTGGAGCAGCCGCTGCGCATCGGCTACCTTGGGCCGCCCGGCTCCTTCAGCCACCTGGCGGCGACGATGCATTTCGGCTCAAGCGTCGCCTACGAGGACCTCCACGACATCGAGGGCGTCTTCACCGAGCTGCGCCGAGGCAGGGTGGACTACGCGCTTGCGCCCATCGAGAACTCCACCCATGGCGGCGTGGCTGAGACGCTCGACGCGCTGCGCGAAAGCCGCGGCGAGGTGCAAATCTGCGCCGAGGCGCTCATCGCGGTCAGACACCACCTGCTGGCCAACTGCGAGCCCTCGCGGATCCGCCGCATCCACAGCAAGCCCGAGGTCTTCTCGCAGTGCAAGCGCTTCCTGGCGACGCAGTTCCCCCACGCTGAGCGCATCCCCTGGCCCAGCAGCTCGCGCGCAGCCCAGGAGGCCCGCCGCGAACACGAGGCCGATCCCGCCTGCGGCGCCGCGGCCATCGGCTCGGAGCTGGCGGGAAAGCTCTACAACCTGAACATTCTGCTCGAAGACGTCGAGGACAACCCCAACAACATCACCCGCTTCATCGTCCTCTCCCGTCAGGGCGCCAAGCGCTCGGGCGACGACAAGACCTCCATCATGTTCATCACCGACGACAAGCCCGGCGCCCTGGTCGCTGTGCTGCAGGCCTTCGAGGACGCGGGGGTCAACCTCTCGCACATCGACAAACGCCCCAGCGGCAGAGAGAACTGGACGTACACGTTCTTCATCGACGCGCTTGGGCACCCCGAGGACGACGCCATGCAGCGGGCCGTCGAGCAGGCCAAGCGGCGATGCAGGGAGCTGCTCGTCCTGGGGGGCTACCCGAGAGCGACGCGGATCCTGTAGGACATGCTGCAGCGTTGGCTGCGTATGTGCCCGCTGCTCGACTTCAGCGGTCGTTGTCGGGCACGCTGGCTTCGAGGCCAGGCCTGGCGAGCACGTCCACCCTGCTGGGCTTGATCAGCGGCGCGCCGAGGTCAGGGTCGAAGGTCTTCTCGCCCTCGACACCCACCACGGCGCCCAGCTTGGCGGCCAGGTCCAGCTCGTGGTCGGGAAGCACGTAGGCGATCGTCACCGGCGTCTCCCCCTCCACCGACTGCAGACGGTAGAGCAGGGGCAGGCGTTTGCCGTCGTAGAGGGCGCTGGCGACGAGCCTTCCTCGGATGGGATACAGCCTGTCGCTTTCGAGCGAGGCGATCTTCCGATCGATCTGGCTGGAAGCCAGGGCGGCGCGCTCCGCAGCTTCCTCGAGCTTGCGCATGTTCCGCTGCAGATCCGCCTTGATGCGCAGCAAGGCGATCTGCCGCTGCAGGTGGGCGACGGCGGCCTCCTGGCGAGGCTTGCCCCGCAGCGACGCCAGCAGTCTCTCGTGCTCGTGGATCAGCGGCTCGATCTCCGCGTTGACGATGGGCTCCGCCATCACCTTGCGGAACGCTGTCATCAGGTCCTCCAGGGACGGCAGCGGCCTGTCGTCGTCGAACGCAGGGGCAGACGGAGTGGTGGCGGCGATCGTGGGCGCCGCTGCTGCTGCGCCTGACGCAGCGGACGCTGCGGGGCTCGACGTTGCAGCGGCGCGAGACGGGGCAGGGCGCTGCTGCGCTTCACCCGAGACGGCAGGGGCCTTGGCGGAAGGCTGGGCGGAGGAGGACGCTGACGATCCGACGCTGTACTGGCTCAACACCTCGTCCAAAGTGACGGGATCCGTTTGGGCGGGTGTGGCGGCGATCGTGGGCACAGGACGGCGACGCTGCGCCGCTGCCGCTGTTGCAGACGCAGGGGACGCAGGCTGCGGCGCCGACGACGATGCGGGAGCGGCCGTCGCTGCTGGGCGAGGCGTGGACGAGGGGGCGGCAGCGACGGCGGGAGACGCTGCGGGGGCGCTGCGCCCCGGCGCAAGGCCTGTCGCGCGGGCGATTTCCTCCTCGGTTGCAGGGCGAACGAACTCCTCGCTGACGTACGCTCTTGCCTGGGCGGGTGGTGTGACGCGGTAGGCGACGACGGTCCCGGACGCGTCCTTCACCTCGCCCACGAGGGGCAGCGCCGTCCCGGGGGGCAGCGCCGTGGAGAGCAACGCCTTCCAGCTGCCGTCCAGCCCGGAATGGAGATTGGCGGCCAGAAGCCTGCTGGGCCTGGCCAGCGTCACGGAGCGGCCGTCAGGGGCGGGCTTGGCGTCCTCGGCCCGCACAAAGGCGACGGCGTCAGGGGGATACGCCACGCGCAGCCACTTGAATCCCTTGCCGTCCACCCGCAGCGTCGTCCCTGCTTTGAGTTGCCACACCGGATACCAGACCACCCCGTCGCCACAGCGCAGATTCACCCGGTCGGTGACGACGGTCACCCAGTGCGGCTCGACATCCTGCACCTGGGCGGAGGCGGGCGAGCCAGCGAAGAGCGCCGCTGTCAGGGCCACAGCGGCGGCGAACGGGCTCACGGAGGGGGCGCTGTTCCTCAGCATGGCAGGAGTCCTTTCCCGAGCGGGCCCTCCGCTGCGGCGGTCAGCGGGCGGCCTTTGCCCGATAAGGATACTCTCTGCATCGGCGCCTCGCTGTCGGAGGTTGAAGATTGCAGCGGGGTTCCCTCTTCGACCCGTGGGGTCTGCGTTCCGCAGCGGCGGCTTCGCCTTGACAGACGAGTCGTCGTTTCGGCGAGCAGGTGGAGAAGCGTCTTGACGGCTCAGCACACGATGCGTCCTCCCACCGGCGCACGAGCCAGGCTCGCGTCGCTGGTGCGATCGTGGCGCAGATGGTCGGCGTGCGTGGCAGCGGCGACGCAGGCGGGCTGCGCCGCGATGCACGATCAGGAACAGCAGCTGCGCGAGGCGGTCGTGCGAACCACGCAACGACAGCTCCAGGCGGTGGCGGAGGCGAAGCAGCCTCGGCAGCTCACGCGCACGCCCAGTCCGCTGCACTTTTCCCCCCAGCGTCTGAAGGAGCTGGAGGCGATGAGCCCCGACCTGCTCAGCGCCGAGGGCGACGTCCCCCTGCCTGACGATCTGCTGGGCGAGTCGGCGCAGACGGTCTCGCTGACGCTCGAGGAAGCGGTGCAGCGGGCGGTGCGCCACAACCTGGACGCGCAGCTGGCGAGCATTCAGCCCGCAGTGGCCGCTGCCCAGATCGTCCAGGCGCAGGCGGTCTTCGATTGGACCCTCTTCGCTTCCTTCGACTTCAGCAGAGTCAAGCAGCAGACCCCCGTGCCGTTGATCCAAGGCATCCCCATCGGCTCAGCGTTGAACAAGAACCAGTCGTTCGCGTTCCAGACTGGACTGCGCCGCAGATTCCAGACAGGCGGCCAGCTGACGGTCAGTCAGGGGCTCGACGTGTTCAACAACAAGAGTCCGGGCGTGCAGCGTTTCCCCGACCCGACGCGCACCGCGAGTCTGGACATCACGCTCGAGCATCCTGTGCTGCGAAACTTCGGCGTCGGAGTCAATCGTGCGCAGATCCGTCTTGCCCAGAACGCCCAGCGCAGCGCGGTCGAGGCGCTCAAGGCCCAGCTGCTGCGGACCGTCGCGGACGTGGAGCAGGCATACTGGAGCCTTGCGCTTGCGGTGGAGGAGCTGCGCATTCGACAGCGGCTGCTGGAGCGGGGCGTCCAGACGCAGCGTGTGCTCGAAGGGAGGCTGGGGTTCGACGTCAGGCCTGCGGAGCTTTCCGACGCAGTGGCCCGCGTCGAAGCCCGCAAGGGCGACGTCATCCGGGCGCGCAACCGCGTGCTCCAGGCCTCGGACAGGCTCAAGGCCCTGCTCAATGATCCGGACCTCCCCTTGGCGGGCGAGACGGCCCTGCTGCCTGTGGACAGGCCCGCAGACGTGCCCGTCTCCTTCGATCTGCGCTCGCTCGTCGACGCCACGCTGCGCAAACGCCCTGAGATTCAGCAGGCGATCCTGGCCATCGACGACGCGCAGATTCGCGAGGAGGTCGCCCGCAACGCCAGGCTGCCCTTGCTCGACGTGCGTTTCGAGGCACGATTCGGCGGTCTGGGGGAGGACGCGGACCGGGCCTACGACCAGCTCTTCACGGGCGACTTCGTGGACTATCTCTTTGGCCTGCAGTTCGAGCAGCCGTTGGGCAACCGCCTGGCGGTCGCGGCGCACAAGCAGCGCAGACTCGAGCGTCTGGCGGCGGTGACGGCGCATCGCAACGCTGTGCAACAGGCGCTGCTCGAAGTGAAGACGGCCCTGCGCGACGTCGTCACCGCCTATGAGCTCATCGAGCAGACGCGATCGGCTCGACTCGCCGCTGCGGAGAACCTGCGCACCTTGTTGGTCGAGGAGGAGAACATCCGGGCGCTGACCCCTGACTTTCTCGATCTCAAGCTCCGCAGGCAGGAGGCGCTGGCTGTGGCGGAGCTGCAGGAGGTCCAGGCCAGGGTCGACTACAGCGTCGCTCTGGCCAGGCTCTACGCCGCCACCGGAGAAGCCCTGGAACGCCGCGGCGTCGAGTTCGTCGAGCCGAAGACCTCCGTGGACTGGACAGCCATCGACGAGCTGACGACCCATGTCCTCCGCTGAGAACGCAGACGCATCGTTGCGCGCGCGAGCGGAGACGCTGGCCCGTCGCGAGGACGTGCTGGCAGCGGCGAGGCTCCTTCGTGAGGGTGGCGTCGTGGCGGTGGCGACCGAGACGGTCTTCGGCCTGGCGGCGTGCGCGCAGAGCGTCGAAGGCGTGCAGCGGCTGGTCGAGCTCAAGGAGCGACCAGTCGGAAAGCCCCTGCCTGTGCTGGTGGAAGACGTGGAGGCGGCGCTGGCGACGGCGCGTCTGACCGCGCGGGCGCGACGGGCTGCGCAGCGGCTGTGGCCCGGCCCGTTGACGCTCGTGGCGCCTGCGCGCACGCCGCTGCCTGCGCCGCTGCTGGGGGAGGAGGGCGCCGTCGGACTGCGCTGCCCGGCCCATCCCCTGGCGCTGGCCCTGCTCCGGGCGGTTGGAGAGCCTTTGGCCTGCACCAGCGCCAATCCTTCGGGTCGCCCCCCCGCCGTGCGGGCTGAGGAGGCGCGAACGTGGCTGGGTCCGCGGCGCGACGTCATGGTGCTGCCCGACGAGCCTCCCCTTCCCGCGGGCGAGCCCTCGACCGTCGCGACGCTCGGAGCCACGCCTGCGGAGGACCGCCTGCTTCGCCCGGGGCCCGTTCGTCTCCAGCAGCTGCGCCTCGCTGCAGCGGGACGCTGAACAGGGCGTCCGTGCGCCTACAGTCCCTCCACGCGTTCGACGCGCAGCAGCGTGCGGAGGCGCGCTCTTCAGGGAGGCTGACGCGATGCTCGAGCAGACGATTGCTGCAGAAGCGGCTTTTCCCGCGGAGATGCTGCTCCGGAAGTTCGACGAGGGACTGCCCTACGAGGCCTATGTCGCCACAGGCAAGCCCGATCAGCAGACCGCCTGGGAGCAGGTCTACGCCCAGGCTTCGCTGACGGATGAGCAGCGCGCGCTCGTGCAGAGCTTCACCCGCCAGATGAAGCTGATCGTCCTTTCGGGCATGTGGTGCGGCGACTGTGTCGCCCAGTGCCCTCTGCTGGCCCGCATCGCCCAGGCCAACCCGGAGAAGGTGCAACTGCGGCTGCTTGACCGCGACGGGCACATGGACCTGGCCCAGCGGGCCCAGATCAACGGCGGACTGCGCGTTCCCACGGTGCTCTTCGCAGCTGAGGACGGCGAGTTCGTAGGGCTGTACGGCGACAGAGTGCTCAGCAGGTACCGGGCGGTGGCGGCGCGAAACCTCGGCGCCGCCTGCCCGCTTCCCGGCGCTCCTGTGCCTGAAGACGAGACCCGCGCAGCGCTGCAGGAGTGGCTCAACGAGATCGAGCGAGTCCAGCTGCTCCTCCGCCTCAGCCCCAGGCTGCGGGAAAAGCACGGCGACTGAACCGCTGCGCAGGCAGCGCCATCGCCCTGCACAAGGGGCGAACAACGCGTTGCTCCCGCTGCTGACTGACCCGCGCGATCAGGCGCAGACGATGGCCAGCTTCGAAGGAGGGGGAGGCGTTCGTCCCATAGCAGGGCGCAGCGACACACAAAAGACCAGAATCTGCACAATCTGCAGGCGATTGCCCGCTGCTGCCTTGTCTTGGGAAGCGCAGGCCTGTAGGCTTGTGTGCGTGGGGAACCCTTCGCTGACGGCCGTCAGCGAGAGTGGGGGGAAGACGATGCGACAACCAGCGCACAGGGGAACAAGGACAGCAGCGGTGTCCGCTGCGCTTCTGGCGGCTTCGAGCTGCCTGGCGGCGACGAACGACGTGCTCGACGCAGGCGTGGCTGTTTCGCCTGCGAACGGCGCCGCGTTCACAGCGACCTCGAACGTCGATCTGGCGGGAGGGGGCGCCTTCGCCTCGATCCGCAGCGCCACGGGATTCGGCGGCGAAATCCTCATCGAGCCCGACGCTGATCCAACGCTCGGGGGCGATGATCCCGAGACAAGGCCCCCCGCTGCAGGAGGCGAGTACACAGCGGGCTCGGGCGATCCTCGCACAACAGCGGTGGTTCCGCTGCCTTCGGCGATCGCTCTGTCAGCAGCGGGGCTCGCCGCGGCGTTCGCCACACGCCGCAGACGAGCCTGACCAGCGGCGGTCGGACCGCAGCAACGTTCTGCACACTGCGCGCACGTCCCCAGGAAGCGCCCGCCCAGCGGAGCTGCTCCTCCCACGGCGACGATGCTGCTGCAGGCCCCTCCGCGGGCGCCAGACTGACAGGCGACAGCGAACGTCCAGCGCCGACTCGGCGCCCGCAGCTGTGGCGCGCCCGTGCGCTCGGTCCGGAAAGACGCTGCGGACGCGGCGCGCCGCTTGCACGGAGGGAACTTCGGTGCGTCGCGGGCGTCTGGAGCGCGTGCACCGCACAGGCGCTGCCCGGCTCGCGGCGCACATCGCGCACATGTGAGTGATGTGGCCCCGAGGAAGCAACCGCTCGTCGGGGCCTTTCCCCAATCGAAGACGCGAGGGCCGAGGGTCCGGGGGGCGCGTCGCCTCTGCGTGGCCAGCGGCTCTCCATACCTCCAAGGAAAGGAGTCGCCCATGCGCAGCTTCCCCATCGTGTGCAGGCATGCGTTCTCAGCGGCGACGCTTGCGATCGCGGGCGCCGCCTTGTTCAACCCGGCGGCCGCCATCGCCCAGACGTCGCGAGGCGAAGACCTCGAGGCGGAGATGCGCGTGGCGGAGCAGCTCTCCCGCGCCTACGAGCGCGTCGCGCAGATCATCACGCCTTCCGTCGTCAGCGTGGAGACCTCGCGCACGCTGGCCCAGCCTCTGGTCCGCCGCGACGGCATGGGGCCGATGATGGGCCCTGACGAGATGATGCGCGACTTCATGCGCCGCTTCTTCGGCAGGGATCCGTTTGAGCGGGACCTCGAGCCGCAAAGACCCCAGCGGCAGGAGCCTGCGCATCCCGAATGGCGGGCGCCGGTGCAGCGAGGCGAAGGGTCGGGCTTCATCCTCGACAAGCAGGGCCACATCGTCACCAACTTCCACGTCGTCCGCGGCGCACAGACCATCCGCGTGCGCCTCTGGAACGGCGAGGCCTACGACGCGACCGTGGTGGGCGCCGACCAGCTGACGGACCTGGCGGTGCTCCAGATCGACGCGGACAGCGACGACCTGCAGCCTGCTGCGCTGGGCGACGCGGAGGACCTGCACGTCGGCCAGCTCGTCGTCGCGGTGGGCTCGCCCTTCGGCCTCTCCTCGACCATCACCACGGGCGTGGTCAGCGCCCTGGGCCGCACCGGCGTGGGCGTGACCAACTACGAGAACTTCATCCAGACCGACGCTGCGGTCAACCCCGGCAACAGCGGCGGACCATTGGTCAACCTGCGGGGCGAAGTCGTCGGCGTCAACACCGCCATCGCGGGCGTCGCGAGGCAGAACGCGGGGATCGGCTTCGCCATCCCGGTCGACGTCGTCAAGGAGATCACCGCTGACCTCATCGACAACGGCAAGGTCGTCCGTGGCTGGCTGGGGGTGGTCATCCAGGACCTCACCCCGGAGCTGGCCAAGTCCTTCGACTTCGACGGCAAGGGCGTCCTGATCGCTGAAGTCACCGAGAACAGCCCCGCGGAGAAGGCGGGCCTGCAGTCGGGCGACATCCTCGTCCGCTTCAACGGCGATCGGGTCAGCAGCGCCAACGAGCTGCGCTTCCTCGTGGCCAGCGCCGAGCCCGGCGAGCGCGTCCCCGTGGAGGTCTTCCGCGACGGCAGGACGCGCACCTTCCGCGTCAAGCTGGGCGAGCTCCCCGTCGAGCAGCTCACCAGCGCAAACACCCCCGGGATGGAGCGCCACAGCAACGGCGCCTTCGCCTACGAGGAATCGCTGGGCATGAGCGTTCGCACCCTCACCCCTGCCCTGGCTGAGCGCTTCGGCGTGCGGGACGTGGACGAGGGCGTGATCGTCACCGCTGTCGACCCCAACGGCCCTGCTGCCTTTGCGGGGCTGCGGCCCGGCGACGTGATCCTCTCCGTCCAGGGCAAGACCGTCGCCAGCGCCCGCGAGCTGGAGCGCGAGCTCGACCGCCGCGACCTCGAAGAGGGCGTCCGCATGACCATCCTCTCGGGCGGCGCCAAGAGGTTCGTCTTCATCCAGGCCAAGGGCGGCTGAACCGCGGCGCGCCAGCCTGAGCAGCGCAAGAGTGCGCATCCCAGCGCCAGCCTTCGGGCTGGCGCTGTCGCGCGCGCATGCCTCCGTCCCCCCGCCCCGTCGTACACTTGCTCCATGAGCGGCGCCGCCAAGGTCAGGCTGCACCGGGCCATGTGCCCCGGCTCCTTCGACCCGATGACCTACGGGCATCTGGACGTCGTGGCTCGGGGCAGAAGGCTCTTCGACGAGCTGGTCGTCGCGGTGGGGCGCAACCCCGGAAAAGAGACGCTCTTCAGCCTCGAGGAGCGCGTGGCCATGGCCAGAGCGCTGGTCGAGGAGCTCTGCGCCCGCGAGCCCGAAGGGGCGCCCGTCCGCGTCATGGGCTTCCACGGCCTGACGGTCGACTTCGCCCGCCAGATCCAGGCCACGGTCATCCTGCGGGGCGTGCGCAACCTGTCGGACCTGCAGAGCGAGGCCCAGCAGGCGGTGACCAACCGCGAAGTGGCCGGCCTGGAGACGGCCTTCGTCGTGGCGGGCCAGAGCTTCGCGTACACCTCCTCCAGCCTCATCAAGCAGATCACGGCGCTGGGGGAAAACCTCGAGGAGGCCCTGGCCCCGATGTGCCCGCCGCTGGTCGTCGAGGCCCTCAAGGCCAAGAAGGCCCAGGGCTCGCCGCTGCTGGCCCGACTCGCCGACGAGCAGACCGACCAGCCCAGCGTCCGCTGACCGCGCTTCTTGCCGACAGCCTTGGCGCGCACAGGCCGGGCTTTATGCTCTTGCCGCTGCCCCAAGGGCAACAGGAGGTCTTCCCATGGCTGACGGCGCCATCGACAGCGTGCTGGTCGAGAACCGCGTCTTTCCGCCTCCCCCGGACTTCGCCGCTGAGGCGCACGTCAAGAGCCTTGCGGAGTACGAGGCCCTGCACGAGCGGGCCCTGCGCGACCCCGAGGGCTTCTGGGGCGAGATCGCCCGCGAGTTCGACTGGTTCGAGCCCTTCACCCGCGTGCTCGAGTGGAATCCCCCCGACGCCCGGTGGTTCGTCGGCGGCAAGACCAACCTGTGTCACAACTGCGTCGATCGGCAGGTCGCGGCGGGGCTTGGCGAGCGGCCCGCGATCCACTGGGAGGGCGAGCCCGTCGACGAAGAGGGCAAGCCCCGCGAGGTCCGCACCCTCACCTACAACGACCTGCTGCGCGAGACTTCGCGCCTGGCCAACGCGCTCAAGAGCCTTGGCGTCAAGAAGGGCGACATCGTCACGCTCTACATGCCCATGGTCCCGGAGCTGGCCGTCGCCATGCTCGCCTGCGCCCGCATCGGGGCGGCCCACTCCGTCGTCTTCGGCGGCTTCTCCGCCAGCGCCATCGCCGACCGCCTGCTCGACGCCTCCAGCCGCGTCGTCCTCACCGCTGACGGCGGCTGGCGCCGCGGCGGCGTCGTGCCGCTCAAGGCCAACGTCGACGAGGCCTGCGCCCTGGTCAAGGAGCGCAAAGGCCGCGTCGACCACGTCGTCGTCCTCAAGCGCGTCGACAGCGAGATCGACTTCGACCAGACCCCCAACCCCGCCCGAGCGGGCAAACGCGACCACTGGTGGCGCGACCTCGTCGCCGACGCCGACGAGGACTGCCCCTGCCAGGCCATGGACAGCGAGGACCTGCTCTTCGTCCTCTACACCTCGGGCACGACAGGCAAGCCCAAGGGGATCATGCACACCACCGGCGGCTACATGGTCTACACGTCTCTGACGAGCAGGCTCGTCTTCGACCTGCACCCCGAGCGGGGCGACGTCCACTGGTGCACCGCGGACATCGGCTGGATCACGGGGCACTCGTACATCGTCTACGGCATCCTGCCCAACCGCGTCCCGACGGTGATGTACGAGGGGGCGCCGAACTTCCCCGACCCAGGCCGCTTCTGGGACATCGTCGACCGTTGGAAGGTGTCGCAGTTCTACACCGCCCCCACCGCCATCCGGGCCTTCATGAAGTGGGGCGAGGAGCACCCCAGGAGGCGCGACCTCTCCTCGCTGCGCGTGCTGGGGACGGTGGGCGAGCCCATCAACCCCGAAGCCTGGATGTGGTACCGCAGGGTCGTCGGCAAGGACCGCTGCCCCATCGTCGACACCTGGTGGCAGACGGAGACGGGAGGGCACCTGATCACGCCCCTTCCCGGCGCCACCCCCACCAAGCCCGGCTCGTGCGCCCGGCCCTTCCTCGGCGTCGACGCTGCGGTCGTGGACGAACAGGGCGAGGAAGTCCCGCCCAACACCGGCGGCCTGCTCGTCATCCGCAACCCCTGGCCGGGCATGCTGCGGGGCGTTCTCGGCGACCGCGAGCGCTTCATCGAGACCTACTGGTCGCGCGTCAAACGGCCCGACGGGACGCCCTGCTACTTCCCCGGCGACGGCGCCCGCCGCGACGAGGACGGCGACTTCTGGATCATGGGCAGGGTCGACGACGTGATCAACGTCGCAGGGCACAGGCTGGGCACGATGGAGGTCGAAAGCGCCCTGGTCAGCCACGAGGCGGTCGTCGAGGCGGCCGTCGTCGGGGCGCCGCACGAGATCAAGGGGACGGCGATCGCGGCCTTCGTCACGCTGGCCGGCGACGTCGAACCCAACGAGGAGCTGCGTCAGGCGCTGCGTGAGCACGTGGCGCGGGAGATCGGCGCCATCGCCAAACCCGACCAGATCCGCTTCACCGACGCCCTGCCCAAGACGCGCAGCGGCAAGATCATGCGCCGCCTGCTGCGCGACATCGCCTCGGGCGCAGCCCAAGTCGGCGACACGACCACGCTCGAGGACTACTCCGTCCTGGCCAAGCTGCGCGAAAGCGACGAGAGCTGAAGGGCTCAGCAGTTGCTCGCAGCCGCCGCAGCAGCCAGCTGAGCGGGCGATCAGCCGCCGTGGCCCTCGCCTTTGTGGCTGTCCGTGTGGTCCGTGTCGTGGTCGTTGTCGTCGTCGTGGCCCTTTTCGACGCGGAAGGCCTTGACGATCTTGACCGTCTGGACGGGCACGTTGGCGTGCGGGCCGACGCGGCGGGTGGGGATCTGGGCGATCTTGTCCACCACGTCCATGCCCTCGACCACTTTGCCGAAGACCGCATAGGCGGCGCCGTCGCGCGGCTGGTCGAGGAAGGCGTTGTCCACCAGGTTGATGAAGAACTGGCTGGTGGCGGAGTCAGCCACCCGCGTGCGGGCCATGGCGATGGTTCCCCGCGTGTTCTTCAAGCCGTTGCGCCACTCGTTCTTGATGGGCGGATGCGTCTTGCCCGCGGGACGCAGGTTCTCGTCGTAGCCCCCGCCCTGGATCATGAAGCCGGGGATGACCCGGTGGAAGATCGTCCCGTCGTAGTAGCCCTCGTCGACGTAGCGGAGGAAGTTCTCCACGCTGATGGGCGCGTGCTCGCGGTCGAGCTCGAGGACAATGTCGCCCACGTTGGTCTGCAGCTTCACGAGCACGGTCTTCTCCTCTCCGCCGTCAGCGCGGGCGACGTGCACGGCGGCGTTGGTCAGCGCCGTCGCAGCGGCCAGGCCCAGGACGGCGACAGCGGCGGGAATGGAAGGGAAACGGCTGTGCATGGCGGTGTGTCTCCTTGCTCAGGCTGAACGTCCGCAGGCTGGCGAGGACGCCAGCGGCTCAGAGCAGCATAGAGGCTCCAGGCGTCGTGCGAACAGCGACGCCCCGACTCGTTGTTCAGACCGAGGCGGCGCCCCGCAGGGCCGCGGGCGGCTTCTCCTCGGGTTCGTAAGGCTTGGGAGACGGCAGGCGCTTGCCCGGAGGAGCAGGCGGCGGCGGCGGGATCGCCTTTTTCTTCTTCGGCTTCTCCTGCGCCTGCTCGCCTTCTGGATTGCCCTGCGCGTCCAGCTTGTACACCTTGTCGATGGCGATGTCGAAGATGAGCGTGGCGTTGGAGGGGATCAACGGCGGCGAGCCGAAGAGCCCGTAGCCCTGCGTGTAGGGAATGATGATCTTGCGTCTGCCCCCCTCGCGCATCGACGTCAGCGCCTGCTTGAGGCCCGGAATGGCGTTGCGGAGCTGCAACACCGTCTTGCCGTCCGGGTTGAGCCTGGAGTCCCAGAAGACGGTCCCGTCAGCCAGGTACCCCACGATGACGCCGAAGATGGCGTCGTCCTCGTCGGGGCTGGGGCCGTCGCCTTCCTCGATGTCGTAGTAACGCACGAAGGTGGGCAGCTCGACGTAGTCGCCCTTGACCTCCCAGCCGAAGAAGCGAGGCACGACGACCGACTCGACGATCGTCCCCGAGACAGCGTCGATGGTCACGCGGTGGGCCTTGCCGTCCTTGTAGAGCAGCACGTCGATCTCGGGGTTGGCCTGCTCCTGCTTGGCGCCGGGCGTGCGGGGAGGCTGCGCGTCGGCCTGCGGCAGGTACAGCTGAGCGGACTTGACGACGCCGCCGCCCACGTGCGCCTTGGCCTGGGCGATGGCCTCTTCCAGCGAGACCTTCGTCGCTTCGATCTGCTCCTGGATCTTCGCGGGGTCCTCGGGAAAGATCGAGTAGTTGAAGGGCCTGGCCAGAGCCGTCAGAGCGACGGCCAGGCTCGTGGCGCCAAGCAGGACCAGGCTGCAGCGACGTTGCGGGCGTGGATCGGTCATGGCGTTCGTCTCCGGGGGCGCGTTGGACTCCCTTCGCTGAGGATTGGAAGCGTAGTCTGGAGGGAGGTTCCCAAGCAGCGGCCAGGCGTCGCGCAGGCCCGCGTCGCGCTGCCTTCGGGAGGATCGCGCACATGGAGCTGCCACTGAAGGTGTATCTGGCGGGGGAGATCCACAGCGACTGGCGCGACGAGCTCGCCCGCGACATCGCGTCGAGGGGGCTTCCCGTCGAGCTGCTCGCCCCGGTGACGGACCACCAGAAGAGCGACGAGGCGGGGGTCGCCATCCTGGGCCAGGAGCCCTCCGCCTTCTGGAAGGACCACAAGTCAGCGGGGATCAACAGCCTGCGCACCGGGACGGCCCTTGCGAGGGCGGACGTCGTGGTCGTCCGCTTCGGCGAGCGCTACAGGCAGTGGAACGCCGCCTTCGACGCCGGCCGAGCCGTCGCGATGGGCAAGGGGCTCATCACCCTGCACAGCCCCGAGCTCGATCATGCGCTCAAGGAGATCGACCAGGCCGCTGCAGCCGTCTGCCGCAGCGTCGAGCAGGTCGCAGCGACGCTGGCCTACGTGACGACGCAACCGTGAGAGGACGACACCGCCCGCGACGCCATGGCGAGGTTCAAGCGTTTGGGGCTGTGTTCGCCGATAGAAATCGCCCCTGCCGCTTGTGCCCGCTGTTGGAATCGGGTATGAATCACGCAGCAGGCGGGGCGTGTCGAGCGTCGAGACGCCCCATGACGCACCACGCAGCCACGCATTGGCTCTGGAGGCTCCGACATGGCCACGAGAACCGCACGGCGCACCACGAGGCGCAAGAAGACGACGAAGAAGACCACCCCCCGCAGAAGCGCCTCGCGCAAGACGACCTCGCGCAGCGCGACCTTCCGCTTCGACAAGCCCGACAAGCCCCGCACCAAGGCTGCCTTCTTCAAGGCCATCGCTGAATCCACCGGCCTGACGAGGGCGCAGGTCGCGCAGGTCTTCGAGGCGAGCAAGGCCCTGATCGCCAACGACCTCAAGGCCCTGCAGAAGTCCAGCAAGGACAAGAAGGCGGCGGTCAACTTCGGCGGCCTGATGAAGGTCGTCGTGCAGCACAAGCCCGCGACCCGCGCCCGCAAGGGCATCAACCCCTTCACGGGTGAAGAGACCACCTTCAAGGCCAAGCCCGCGCGCAACGTCCTGAAGGTGCGCCCCCTCAAGGCGCTCAAGGACGTCGTCTGACGACGTCGCGACAGCGAACCGCAACGACCGACGGGCTGGGCGCCGACGCGCTCAGCCCGTTTTTTTCTGCGAACAATGACCAGAGGGAGCCCAGCGTCAGGGCCTGGGAGGCTCGGGAATCAGCAGCCGCATGCCCGGCTTGAGCGTGTCGGGCGAGGCCAGTTGCGCGCGGTTGGCCTCGAAGATGATCCGGTGCAGCGAGCTTCGGCCGTAGAGCCGCTTGGCGATGGCGCTCAGCGTGTCGCCCTGCTGGACGACGTACTCCATGGGAAAACGGGGCGCGGGCGGCTGGACCACCGTCGGCGCCATGACCTTCCCCTGAATGTTCGTCGGGTCCAGCGGGATGCGCAGCCGCTGTCCCGGTGAAAGCGCAGCGGGGTCGACGAAGGGATTGGCCTTGGCGATCGCCTCCCACAGCGCCGCGTCGCCGTAGACCTCCTCCGCCAGGCTCTGCATGGTCTGGCCCGCCTGGACGACGCGCTCGGTGAAGCGGGGCGGCTGGACCGCGGGCGGCTGGGAAGCAGCGACCGCAGCAGAAGCCTCCGCAGCGGTCCCTGTCGCCTGGGCGCTCACCTGGCGATCCGCCACGGGCGCAGCGGACGACGACGGCGTCGTCTCCAGCGGCGGGGTCGCGTCGAAGCGGATGGCGGAGGTGGGGGACGCTGAAAAGCCCCCCTGCGACGGCCAGAGCCAGTACACCGCCACCCAGAGCAGCATCAGCGCAAGCGCCGCCACGGCGCTGCGGCTGCGTGAGGCTCCGGTTCGGGCGGCGTAGCGGCGCACAGGGGGCCTCCGTGCAGGGAATCGTCGAGCGCGTCGGGCCGTGTTCCCGCTTCTCGGCCGCCCAGCAGCGGAGCTGAAGCGCCGAGGCGCGCTTCAATCGCGCATCATCCGCAGCTCGTCGCGCAGGATAGCCGCCAGCTCGTAGTTCTCCTGCTCGACGGCCCGCTTGAGCCGTTCGCGCAGCTCCGCCTTGGGACTGGGCGGCAGCTTCGGAGCCAGCGCCTCGCGCATGCTCAGCAGCAGCTGTGCCTCGCTGGAGCTCTCGAAGGCCTCGGGCTCCCCGATGCGGACGTAGTGCTGCCTGATGCCCTCCAAGGCTTGGTCGATGGCGAGGATGGCGGCCTTGGGCTCGCTCTCGCGCACCGCCAGCGTCGCAGCGGCCCGCGCCCGCACCATCAGCAGATACGGCCGAAACCGCTCCACCGCCGCCTTGTCCTCCTCCCGCGCAGCGTGCTCGAGGCAGAAGTCGATCACCCGCAGGTTGCGCGTCGTGTCGCGCACGACGCCCGTGAAGTCCTCCAGCGCAAAGAGCGCGATGTAGCGGTGGTAGTACTGCACCGCCTCGTCGCGCAGGGCCTTGCAGGCCTCCTCGTCGAGGACGAACTCGTGCGGCTCGCCGCCCGCCTCGAGATGGGCATCGAGCTGGCTTTCGTAGTAGTCCAGCAGGCTCTCGCAGCCATGGGGCCGCTGCCCGTCGGGCCGGCCCTGCGTCTCCAGCTGCAGAATGCCCAGGTCCACCCGGATCTGAATCTTGGGCGAGCCGTCGTCGCCTTCGATGAGGCGGACCGACAGCTGCCCCGGCTCGAAGGGCCAATCCGCCATCATGGGGCTGATGTCCAGCGACATGGTCCCTGCGACGCGTCCTCGTTTCGCGTGCGTTCGCTCCTGACGCAGAGCGCTGACAATGCTATTCCCCCGTCGACTTCATCGGCGCAGCGGCGAGGAGGCTTGGACGCCCGTCCGGGGCCAGCGAAGCCCCCCACACGCGCCTCCGCCGATAATCGCCGACGCCCGCTGCCGACCGCTCCCCCTCCCGGACCCCTCGAAGACGGCAACGCCCCTGCGGCGCTCAATCGCCCTCCCCGCTGGGCCGATGCGTAAGCGACGCCCTGGCTTGCGAAGGTCCGCGCGGGCTATTAGCATGCTCGCGAGGCGTCTGCGCCGGTGGTGGGTTCACAAGGCGACGCGTCTGTGGGACGTTCGCGCGTGAGCCGTCAGCGACAGCGACGGTCATGGGCAAGAACACCGTGCAGTCTGAACTTCAGCTCTACCTGCGGGAGATCAACCGCTATCCCCTCCTCAGCGCAGAGGAGGAGAAGGAGCTGGGCTGGCGCATCATCAACGACAACTGCCCGGATGCGCGCGAGCGGATGGTGCGTTGCAACCTCAGGCTCGTCGTCTCCATCGCCAAACGCTACACCAATCGGGGTCTTGCGCTGGCTGACCTCATCGAGGAAGGCAACATCGGGCTGATCCGCGCCGTCGAAGGATTCGACCCCGCCTTGGGCGTGCGCTTCTCCACCTACGGCTCGTGGTGGATCAAACAGGCCATCAAGCGGGCGCTGATCAACGCTGTGCAGCCCATCCACATCCCCGCATACATGGTGGACCTGGTCGCACGATGGAAGCAGGCGGTGCGCAGCTTCGAAGACCAGCACGGCAGACAACCCACCCAACAGGAGCTGGCGCAGGTGCTGCAGCTTCCCGCCAGGAAGGTGCGCATCATCCGCAGCGCCATCAAGGCGCTCTCGGCGCCGTCGCAGGCGCCTCGCGGCGAAGACGGCGAAACGATGGGCCTGGACGCGTTCATTCCAGACCACCGCTTCAATCTCCCGGACGAGGACGTGATCTACGAGGAGGAGCTCAGCTGCGTGCGCGAGCTCCTGGCGACGATCGACGACCGCGAAGCCACCATCCTGCGCATGCGCTTCGGCCTGGACGGCTCGCCGCCGCGCACGCTCAAGGAGGTGGGCGAAGCGGTGGGCCTGACGCGCGAACGCGTCCGCCAGCTGGAGATCAACGCCCTGCGCAGGCTCAACGAGCGTTTCGCGGTGGACGGGCCCTTCGCGCTGCTGCGCCAGCATGTGCTGCTCACCCGCGCTCGCGAGCTGCGCAGGCTCAAGGAGCGCAAGCGCCAGGCTGCTGCGGACGCACGCAACCCGCACGGCGCCGACTCCTCGATGCGGGCCGCTTCGTGACATCCAGACACGACGGCTCAGGCTCGCTGCGAGCCCGCGACCAGCGCCTCGAGGACCCGCAGCGCAGCGCCTGAGGCTATGGCTTCGCGGGCCAGCGCCGCCCCCTCCCGAAGGTCCTCCACGACGCCCGCAGCCAGCAGGGCCCCCGCGGCGTTGAGCGCCACGATGTCCCCCAGCGCGCCTGTCTCCTGGCCTGCCAGCACGCGCCGCAGCAGCGCCGCTGCCTCGTCCACGCTCCGCGGCTCGGGCGCGTCCAAGGCCCTGGTGCGCAGCCCCGCGTCTTCGGGGACGACCCGCTCCTCGCGAACACCCTGTTCGTCGACGACCCAGAGCCTGCTCGGCCCTGCGATCGTCAGCTCGTCCAGGCCGTCCTCGCCGTGCGCGACGATCGCCCGCTCACAGCCCAGCTGCGCGAGCGTTTGGGCCAGCAGCGGTCCGAAGCGAGCGTCGTAGACCCCCAGCAGCTGCCTGCGCGCTCCCGCGGGATTGGTCAGCGGCCCAAGCAGGTTGAAGATCGTCGGAAACTTCAGGGCCCTGCGCACCTGCGCGACCTGCTTCATCGCAGGATGATGGCGCACCGCGAAGCAGAAGCACACGCCTGCCTCCTGCAGACAGCGGGCCTGCGCCGCAGGCGAAGCGTCCACGTTCACCCCCAGCGCAGCGAGCGTCTCGGCGCTGCCTCGGCCCGTGCGCGAGCGGTTGCCGTGCTTGGCGACGTAGACGCGGCTTGCGCCTCGGCAGGCAGCGGCGACAAGCGCAGCGGCGGTGGAGACGTTCAGCCGCTTGCCCGCTCCGCCTGTGCCGCAGGTGTCGATGAGCGGGCCAGCGAGCGCAGCAGCGTCGACAGGAACGGGCAGAACGCGCTGCCGCAGGGCGCGCGCGGCTCCCGTCAGCTCCTCCACGGTCGGGCCGCGACGGGCCAGCAGCGCCAGCGCCGCTGCGACCTGGGCTTGCGGGACCGTTCCCGCGAACATCGCGTCGATCAAGCGGCGAGCCTCCGCCTCGCACAGGCTCTGGTCCGCCAGCAGTTTGGCCAAGGCTTCGCCCACCATGGCGAACAACCCTATCGCCGCGGAGCCAGGCGTGAAAAACCCGGTCCGCTTCACCGAATACACTTGCGATCGGCGTTCGCTCTGTCGGCGTGCGCCCGAACGGCCTTTGACGAAAGGACTTCGCGATGCAGCAGGTCTGGCTCTCTCGCCTTGTCGCCCTCTCGGCGCGCGGCGCCGCAACTGCGTGTCTGTGCCTCTGCACAACCGCAGCCTCAGCGTGGGCGGCGCTCCCTCCCATCTTCGACCGCATCCCTGAGGACGTCTGGGCCGCAGCGGCGACGCCCAGTCTGGCGCAGCTGGACAAGCACGCTCGGGACCTGCTGGGGGCGATCGAGGCGCCCGGCCTGTCGACCCCTGCCCAGCTGCTGGCCGTCCTTGGCCTGGGTGAGGGCCTCGACACCAACCGCCCCATCGCTGCAGCCATCACTCCCCCCGCGGACGAGGACGCTGATCCAGGCCTGCTCGTGTACCTGCCCACGACCGACCCCGACGCGCTGCTGGCGGCCTACACCCCTCAGGACGCTGGCGACGGGCTCAAGCAACTGCACTTCAACGGCCAGTCGTTCTACGTCCGCCTGCTCGACAACCAGTACGTGCTGCTGGCGACCGACCGAGCCCGCGCCGCAGCTGCGGAGCAGGGCCACCAGGCCTTCCACGAGGGGGCTGTCGGCGCCGTGGGACAGGAAGCGGCGTCGCGCAGCGATGTCTTCGTCGTCGTCGAGCCTGCGGGCCTGGCGAGGGTCGCGGCGGAGGCGGCGAAGTTCTTCGAAGGTCAGGCAGCGATGGTCGGCATGATGGGAGCGGGCGATCCGCAGCAGCTGCAACAGCAGGCGGCCGCTGTGGGAAAGACCGTCCAGAGCCTTGCTGCGCAGAGCGCCGCTGCGGTCGTGGGCTTCACGGCTGAAAGCCTCGGCGCGACGCTCGACATCGCCCTGGCCTTCAAGCCAGGCACAGACGCTTTCACCACCCTGCAGGCCAGGGGAGACGCCCACACGCTGCTCACGCGCCTCCCCGATCAGCCTTTCCTGTTCGCTGGCGCAGGGGACTTCAGCAGCGACACCGTCCGCGACCTGTTCCAGCGGCTCAGCGCCGTGGCGGGACAGGGGAACGAAGCTGGCCCCTTTGCAGAGGGACTCGCCACCGGGCTCGCCTTCGCTGTCTACACCACGCAAGGCGGCCTGCTGACGGGGCTCTTCGCCAACTCGCTGCAGTACATCGCCTCCAAGGAGCCCGCAGCGGCGATCGAGAGCCTGCGCAAGAGCATTGAGGCGCTGGGTCAGGCGAACCCGCCGCTCTTCACCGGCACGTTCGAGGAGAACGCTGCGGAGGTCGCAGGCGTCAAGGCCCATCGCTGGTCCATGACCATGCAGCCCGGCGCAGCGGGATTCGGCCAACAACAGCAGGCCCTGGGAGCGCTGTTCGGCTCGATGGGGCTGTCGGGCTATGTCGCGGCGCTCCAGGACGGCGCGCTGCAGAGCATCGGCCCCGACACCGCCACGCTGGAGAAAGCGATCAGACTGGCCAAGGGCGACGGCGCGAGCCTGGCGGACAACGCGCTCGTCACGGGGGTCAGCCAGAAGCTGCCTGCGCCCCGCACGGGCGAGGGCTTCGTCAACGTGGGCGAGCTGCTCAAGCAGGCGCTCTTCGTCGCTGCGACGTTCCTCGGCCAGGTGAACGTGCAGATTCCTCCGGATCTGCCCCCCGTCGGCGTTGCGCTGCAGACGGACCAGGGCACCGCCCGAGTGACGACATTCGCCCCCGCCCCTGTCATTCACACCGTCACACAGCTGCTGCAGACCCTGCAGGCGATGCAGGGCGGCGGCGGCGCGGGCGGTGGACCGCCTTTCTGACGCCTGACGCAGCGGCGTCGGCGTCCGCTGCAATGGAGCGAACCGGGCTCGAACCGGCAACCTCCGGCTTGCAAAGCCGGCGCTCTCCCAATTGAGCTATCGCCCCGCTCGTGGCGCGCGTCGCTGCGCGCTGTCCGCTGCACCGACGTCGGGATGATAGCCTGCGCCGCTGCGGAGACAGCGGGGCGGGGCCGCTGGTTGAGATTCTCCCCTCCAGGACGCGCAGCGATGAGCCGACACACTGCCACCCACCCCGATCCCCCGCGCAGAGACGATCGACCTCGCAGCCAGGACGCCTTCAGCGGAGCGTGGGCGGCGGCGATGGCCACAGCGGGCGTGGCCATCGGGCTGGGCAACGTCTGGCGGTTCCCCTACATGATGGGCGAGGAAGGAGGCGGCGCGTTCCTCGTCGTGTATCTGCTCGTCGTGGCTGTGCTGGGAGCTCCAGCCCTGATGGCGGAGTGGGCCCTGGGGCGGGCGACGGGGCGAGGGCCTTGGGGGGCGTACCAACGGGCGGGCCTGCCCGGCGCCAAGCTCTTTGCCACCCTGATCCTCCTGAGCATCGCCATGGCGGCGTCGTACTACGGCGTGATCGTCGCCCAGGTGCTCCAGGACGCGATGGTCTACATCGCCCGCGCTGTCAGCGGCGACGCTTCGCTGGGCACGCTGGCGCCAGCCTCCGCGGGCTGGACCGCAGCCTTCACCGCTGTCACCATCGCTGTGGCGGCAGGGGTCGACGCGCTGGGCGTGCGCAGAGGCGTCGAACGGCTGAGCAAGGCGGCGCTGCCTCTGACGGCGCTGCTCTTTCTCGTCCTGCTCGGACGAGCGCTGACGCTGCCCGGCGCCGGGCGGGGCCTGCAGCAGCTCTTCGTCCCTAGGCCCGAGCAGCTCAGCTGGTCCACTGCCCTGAAGGCGACGGGACAGGCGTTCTTTTCCCTGGCCCTGGGGGGAATGTTCATGGTGGCCTACGGCGCCCGCATGCGGAAGGACACACCGCTGCCCCGCACAGCGGCCTTCACCGTGGGGGCGGACGTCGCGGCGGCGCTGCTGGCGGCGATGATCGTCATTCCCGCAGCGACGGCGCTGGGCGTGGCCCTCGACAGCGGCCCCCCCCTGCTCTTTCAGGTCATGCCCAACGTCTTCGAGCGCCTGCCTTGGAGCGATCTCTGGGGGGCGGCCTTCTTCTTCGCGGTCTTCCTGGTCGCGCTGCTTTCGCTGATCGCTGCGTACGAGGCCCTCGCCCAGGCGGCGGAGGACGCGCTGCGCTGGCCCCGCCACAGAGCCATGACGATCGTCGCGCTGGGCCAGGCAGCGCTGTCGGCGCCGCCGATCCTCTTCGGCGACGGGTATATCGCCGCCAGCGACCTGATCTGGGGAACGACCATGCAGCCTCTGGGTGCTGCGGTGGCGGTGGTCGCTGCCTTCTGGTGCATGGACCGAGGCGCCGCGATGCGGGAGCTGCGCACAGGCTCCACCGTCCCCGTACCCAGGCTCCTCGAATGGCACCTGCGCTGGGTGACGCCCGCAGCCATTCTTGCTATCCTCGTCTTCGGCTGGATCGAACGCTTGGGGGCATGAAGCGAACGGTCGACACGCGCTGCAGCAGTGGCGGCGCGTGACAGCGTTGGGGGGCGGACGAGGCGTTGGCGTCGGATGTCCCCGGTCTGCTTGCACAGCTCTCTGAAGGTGTACGAAGCCCTCAAGGCCCAGGGCGTGCGCATCGTTTCGGCGCTTCCCGAGACGTGGCTGGTGCACCTGATCCGACTGGCGGAGGAGGACCCCGAGGTCTCGCTGGTGCGTCTGGCCAAGGAGGAGGAAGGCGTGGGCGTCTCGATGGGCGCGCACCTGGCGGGGGCCCGCAGCGCCATGCTCATGCAGAACCACGGGCTTTTCGCCTCGGTCAACGGGCTGATCTCCGGCGCCCAGCTCTACCGCATCCCCCTGCTCATGCTCGTCAGCGACCGCGGATGGTTCGGCGAGACACACCCGTGGCAGACGGAGGGAGGGCTGCTGACGAGGCGGGTTCTCGACGCCCTGGCTGTGCCCTGGCGGGAGCTGCGCGACGCAGCGGAGGCGCAGCAGGCGGTCGCGGACGCCATGGCGCTGGCCCAGGCCTCGCTGCGACCCGTGGCCCTGCTGCTCACCCGCGACCTGATGTGGGAGGAAGAGGGCTGATGCGCCGCGTGGAGTGCCTCGAGGCTGTGTACGAGGAGCTCAGCCGCTGCGCCGTGGTGACGATCATGGGGGCCGTCGCTGCGGAGCTGCACAGCTTGGGGCATCGTCCCAACTTCTTCTACCTCGAGCACGCGATGGGCCTGGCCTCGTCGATGGGGCTGGGGATCGCCCTTGCCAGGCCTGATCTTCCTGTGGTCGTCCTCGACGGCGACGGCTCGCTGCTGATGAACCTGGGGTCGCTGACGACGCTCGCCCGCTACAGCCCCCCCAACCTCACGCACGTCGTCTTCGACAACGAAACCCTTCTTTCGGTGGGCGGTTTCCCCACCGCCACGACCACCGGAGCCGATCTTGCGGCGATGGCCCGAGCTGCGGGGTCGACTTGCGTCCATCAGCCGCCTACTGTGGACGCCTTTGCCAAGGCTTTTTGCAAAGCGGTCGAAGCACAGGAGACGACGACCCTCGTGGTGAAGGTGGAGGCGGAAGGCCCCGCGTCGTTCGACCTGGGCCTGACGCTGCTGGAAAACCGTTTTCAGTTCAAACGCTGGCTCGAAGCTCGCTGCTGAGCGTCGTTGCGCGCAGCAGGGGCACACGCTGCCATGGGGTGCAGGTAAAGAAGGATTGGAGGAGCCCGACGTTGTGACTGGCCTGCCGATCCTTGAACGGTTGCAAGAGGCAATGCACACAGGGCGCGTGCGCGTGGTCGATTTGACGGCGCCCTTGGGGCCACAAACCCCCGTCATTCAACTGCCCGACATCTTCACGCAGACCCCGCCCGTGGAGATCGACACGCTCAGCGACTTCGACGACCGCGGCCCTGCGTGGCGGTGGCGTGCGTTGCGGCTGGGCGAGCACACCGGCACGCACTTCGACGCCCCATGCCACTGGATCTCGGGACGGGACCTGCACGACGCTGCCACCGACGCCATCGGTCCGGAGCAGCTCATCGGCCCCGCCTGCGTGATCGACTGCTCCCTGCAGGCGACGGAGAACCCGGACTACCTGCTCACCGCGGAGGCGATTCTGGCGTGGGAACAGGAGCACGGACGCATCGAGCCCGGCTCCTGGGTCCTGATGCGCACCGACTGGTGGAAGCGAACGGACCCCAACGAGTTTCTGAACGTGCGCGACGGCGAGGCCCACACCCCTGGCTTCGCTCCCGACGCGGTCAAGCTGCTGGCCCGGGAGCGGGACGTGCGGGGGGTCGGCGTCGAGACCGTGGGAACGGACGCGGGACAGGCGGCGAACTTCGATCCCCCCTTCCCCTGCCACGCCATCATGCACGGCGAGGGGAAGTTCGGCCTGGCGTCGCTGCAGCGGCTGGACCAGCTGCCGCTGCGCGGGGCGATCCTGATCCCCGCCCCGCTGCGCATCGTCGACGGCACGGGCAGCCCCTGCAGGGTCTTTGCGCTGGTGGAAGAGCCCTGACGCAGCGGCGCAAGTTGTGCGCAGATTCTCGCGCAGCGCGTGATCAGCCGCCCTCCAGGGCCGCTTTCCCCATGGGAAGCTCGAAGCGGTCGCGCGTGGCGCAGTA
>CAYPBL010000030.1:0-7270 GCA_964408965.1 uncultured Phycisphaeraceae bacterium
GGACCGCTCCGGGCGCGATGTGGGCGTTCTCGCCGACATCGCAGTGGTGCTCGACCACCGCAGCGGTGTTGACGATCGCGTGGTCGCCCACGCGGGCGCAGCTGTGTACCACAGCGTGGGGGCCGACGAAAACGCCCGCGCCCAGCGAAGCGCTGGGCGAAACCCAGGCAGTGGGATGGACCACGCCCGTGATCTGCTGGGGCAGGCGCGCGATCAGGCTGCGGCGGGCGGACAGATCGCCCAGGGCCAGGATCACGTCGTGGTGCAGAAAGAGCTCTTCGTGCTCCAGCGCCGCCAGCGGGCCCAGCCGTTCGTGCGTGTGGCTGAGCAGAGCGTGCGGGTCGTCGTCGAGAAAGCCCGCCACGAGCAGGCTGGCGGCTGCAGCGGCTTCCGCGACGACGACGGCGTGCCCTCCGCCGCCTATGAGGATCACGCCTTCACGGTGGGCGCGGGCGCTGGTCATGCGGTCGTGTTCCTGCCTGCGGGGGCGGGTCGCGCCTCGAGGATCGTCGCGGATCCCTGCTCGACCCGCGCACGCATCCGGGCTGCGCAGCGGGCGGGGACGAGCACGGTGTCGCCTTGCTGGGCCTCATGGCGCCACCGGTCGCAGAGCCATGCACAGCGGCCCTGCACAAGCATCCAGACGATGCAGACGTCGCTGGTCAGCGGCGCGATCTCGTTCGGACCCGTGACGATGCGGCCGTCGAGGGTGAAGGCTTCGGTGTGAGCCAGGGGCGAGGGGTCAGCGTCGCCCAGGCGCGTGGGCGGCTCGGCGTCGGCTTCGAGTCTGGCGCAGGCGACGGCCTGCTCGATGTGCAGGGCCCGGCCGACGCGGCCCCAGTCGTAGAGGCGGTAGGTCGTGTCGCTGGGCGTCTGCACCTCCGCCACGAGCACGCCCGCGCCCAGCGCGTGCACCACGCCGCTGGGGAGCGTGTAGCACTGGCCCGGCGTTGCGGTGTGGCTCTTGAGCAGGTCGACGATCGAGCCGTCGCGGGCGGCCTGGGCGAGCTCCGCAGCGGTCGTGTCGCGGACGAGCCCCTTGTAGAGCTTGGCGTTCGGGGTCGCTTCGAGGACGGTCCAGCATTCGTGCTTGACGTGCGCCTCGGGATGCTCTCTGGCGTAGGCGGGGCTGGGGTGCGTCTGCACCGAGAGGTTCTCGTGGGCGTCGAGGTACTTGATCAAGAGGGGGAAACTGTCGCCCTCCGCGGGATGTGCACGGCCCAGCAGGTCGGCCCCCCACAGGGCCATCGCCTCGTGCAGGGTCGAGCCGGCCAAGGGGCCCTGCTTGACCACCGAGCGGGCGGCGCCTCCCCCTGCGCCCGACGGGTCGGTCGAGGCGAGGTCGGCGATCTCCCACGACTCGCCCACCTTGGCGCCTGGCTCGACCGGCTTGCCCCAGGCCCGCAGCCTGTCGCCGCCCCAGACCTTCTCCTTGAGGATGGGCTCGAAGGTCAGCGGATAGGGAGCGGGAGTCGTCATGATGGCGGCGCCTCGCGACGGGCGGCGGCGGGACAGGGCTAGGCGGCGCCTGTGGAGGCGTCGGCGGCTTCCTCCAGGACCATCCCGGCGATGGCGGCGTCGAAGACGACGCGGTCGTCCACGAGCCCCTGCACGTCGGTCGTGAAGCGCTTGGGGGTGAAGCGGCTTTCCTGCGCCAGGAGGATCAGCGTGTCGCCCGGGGTGACCTGTTCGCGGAAGGAGGCGTCCTTGATGCGGATGAAGCCTGCGAGGCAGGGATGGGAGCGGCGCAGGCTGAAGCTGATGTTGGCCAGCTGCGCCGCTGCCTCGAGCAGCAGGACGCCCGGCATGATGGGTCTTTGGGGAAAGTGCCCCGTCGCCCAGAACTCGTCGGGGCGGACGTGCTTGACTCCCACCATGCGCTTGTAGTCGTCGCTGATCCAGACCACGCCGTCCAGCAGGGCCATGTGCCCGCGGTGGGGATTGTGCTGCGCAATGGCCTGACGGTCCATGACCACGGAGCCAAGGTCCAGGTGCGAGATGTCAAAGAGTGTTCGCGCAGGCATGGCAGAGACCTTGGCGCAAGGCGAGCCGCACAGGCGCCTTGGCGGGGGCGCGATGGGTGGACGACGTGGACGAGGAAGGGCTCATTCCTCGCTCTTGCGCAGCTCGAGCACCTTTTGCCTGACTGCCTGCGCGGCGTTCTTGATCTCCTGCATGGCTTTGCGCACGCGGGTGCCTGCAGCCTTGTTGCCTCCCTCAGCCTTGGCGATGTCCTCTTCCGCTTCCGCGATCAGCCTCTTGAGCGTTTCGAACTCTTGCACGGGGTGGCTCCAGCATCTGGTTGGTGTGGACCAACTTGGCGACCCGACCGGGCACGGCGCCCGCTCGCAAGGCCCTATCTTGCCGATTCCTGCGGTCTTGGCAAGCGGGCCCGCGCTGGCTGGGCGGCGGGGGTCCTCGGGGGCGATCAGGACGAGGAGGGATCGACGTCCCTGGGCGGCGGCGACGGGGCCGGCTCCTGCGGAAGCAGCCGACAGACCTGCTCGGCGCCCGGGCCGAAGGTCAGGTGGTTCTTGCCCTGCTTCTTGGAGCGCAGGGCCAGCTCGTCCGCTGTCCGCAGCAGCGAGTCGGGGTCGTGGGCGTCCCAAGGGAAGGTCGCCAGCCCGCCGCTGATGGTCAGCGTGCCCGGCGCCAGCTCCGCGAGTTCGGGAAAACGGTGCTCGCAGATCCGTCGCTGAAAGCGCTCAGCGATCTGGGCGACGGTGCTGGGGGGAGCGCTGCCTGGCTCGCGCGGCCCCTGCGGGTCGTCGAAGATCACCGCGAACTCGTCGCCGCCAATGCGGCAGACGCGGTCGGAGGGGCGGATGTCGCTCTGCAGGAGCTTCACCGTCTGCGTGAGGATCGTGTCCCCTGCTGCGTGGCCAAAGCGGTCGTTGTAGCTCTTGAAGTCGTCAATGTCGAAGACGAGCAGCGTGACGGGGGTGCGCTGGCGGCGCGCTCGCTCGATGGCGGATTCGAGGAAGCGGTGGAAGTAGCGGCGGTTCCAGGCGCCTGTCAGCTCGTCGGTGAAGGCGGCCTGGCGCAGGGCGCGGGCCTGGGCGTCCAGGGCCAGGTGCGCAGCCAGCCAGTCCGCAGCCTGTCCCGCCCGTGCAGCGTCCACGTCCTGCGGGACGACGAGCCAGCCAAACCGCTGTCCGTGTCGTTCGACAGGAACAGCCTGCAGGGAGGGAGCGTGCTGGGGATGCGTGGGGGCGGGGAGGAATCGGACCTCGTCGCCCAGCGCGTGTCGCAGCAGGTCCAGGCAGGCGGGGAGCGGTGAGTCCCCTTGCAGTGTGGCGGTGATGGGGGAAGCGTCCAACGGGGCGTGCACCAGGGGGAGATCCGCGGCGCCACTGCCCTGCGGAGCCTGGGGCGGAGACTCGGCAGCGGCGGCGTCCTTCACGTCTGGGGCGCCGCGAGATGGCGTGGCAGTGGACGTCGGCTGTTCTGCAGCGTCGCGAGACGCAGCCTCGGCGGGGGGGGACTGGAGCAGCGTCGCAGCGGCCCCTGCAGGCAGCGTCGATTCGAAGCCCGGGGGGGGAGGCTCGTTCTCAGCGTCGCTCAGCCAGCGCAGGTGGCAGCGGGGGTGTATCGAGCGGGCGGCGCGGCTGAAGGCGCTGGCTTCGTCGGCTGTGAGCGCGTCGTTCCCCACCACGACCAGCGGCGGCCCTGCGTCTTCCGCGATGGGTCGGAAGAGTTCGCCCAAGGCGTCGCAAGCAGTGGCGGCTCGCGCCAGAGCCACGTCCGCATGGCGACGGAGGGGCTGTTCGCAGGCTCGGCGCGCCTTGGCCCCCACCAGCACGACCGTCCGCTGGGGACGCAGCCCGTTGCGGGGCTCACGCGATGGCGGCGCAGTGGAGGTCATGGCTGGTTCTCTTCGCTCGGAGGAGCTGCAGGAGGCGCAGCTGGGACGTCGCCCAGGAGCATGGCCAACTCCTCTGGAGAGAGCAGCGGAGGAGGGGAGGCGCAGCTCCTGTCCTGGGGAGGGGGCGGCGCAGCGGGCGCGTTGTGCTGCGCAGGGGGCTCGGGCTCGCTGCCAGGGTCGATGAGGCGGAGCTTGGGGCGGGAGGCGCCGCTTTCGTCGCTGTGGACCTCCGCAGGGTGGGAGGCGCCGTGGCGGTCGCTGCGAGGCTGGGCTTTCTTCATGGCGACGACCGGCTCCACGTCGTCCGCACGGGACGCTGCAGGGTCGTAGCCTCGCAGCGGCTGGGCAGCGTCCGCGTCGTAGCGCCAGAGCACCACCCCCGGCGCATGGCGCCGCACAGCGTGGGCGAGCTCAGCTGCGCGGGGGATCTCGTCGGGCTCGATCAGGAGCACAGCGGCGCCCGGCTGTGAGGCCGCGCGCTGGGCGCCGTGCCGTAGCGAGGCGGAGGCGACCAGGGCCCAGGCCATGGCGTCGAACACGTCCTGCGTCCGTTCGATGCGCACGCCCCGCTGGGTCAGCGCCGCCAACAGCGGGGCAGGCGGCTGCGTCGTGCACACCAACGCCGCCCGCACGGCGCAGACGGTGGGCGCGGCCTTCGATCGCTCCTCTCCAGCCTCCTCCTGAGGCGTTGGCGCGTGTTCGGCGCCCTGCTGATCCGACGGCTCCGCCATCAGGGCAACTGTAGCACAGCCCTGCGATTGGGCAGGCGTTTTTCCTGCACATTGCCTGCAGAGCGCTGGAGGAGCGGGTCCTACGACTGGCGCAACCGCTCCGGCGCTTCGTGGACCAGTTCGAGCAGCGCGGTCGCTGCCTCGCGCGCGCCCGAGGCGGGGGGCAGCGTCGCCAGCGAGCGGCGCATCGTCTGCAGCGCCTGCGCGTCGCGCAGCAGATCGCGCAGGGCCGCGCCAGCCTGGCCTGCGAGAGTGGCCTGCGGATCGATCCGGTCCTGCGCCACGACGGCGCCGCCCGCTGCGACCAGCGGCGCAGCGTTCTTCGCCTGGTGCTGGTCGCGGTGGTGGGGATACGGAAGAAACAGGCAGGGCGTGGCCGTCGCCCAGACCTCCGCCACGGCGCCTGCGCCCGCCCTGCTGACGGCCAGCGACGCGGCCCGCCACGCCAGGCCCATCGTGTCGATCGACTCGACGACCACGGCCCGCTGCGCGCCCGCCTTGGCGTAGGCGGCTTCGAGCCTGCTCCGCCATGGGCCTGCGCCGGCCTGGTGCAGGACCTGCCAGCCACGGAGGAGCGCGCCCTCGCTCGACGCGGCGAAGGCTTCCAGGAAACGGTTGATGGAGGAGGCGCCCTGACTGCCGCCCGTGACAAGCAGCGTGGGGACGTCGGGCAGCAGGCCCAGCCGCTGACGGGCCTGGCGGGGCTCGACGGGCTCGAGCACGCTTCTTCTGACGATGGGCCCGATCCGCCGCTGCGCAGCGCCCGCTCTTGCGGGAAGGCGGGCCTCGCCCACGATCAGCTGCAGGTCCGCCAGGCGGGCGATCATGCGGTTGGCCCTTCCCGCGACGGCGTCGAGGTTGACCATGGCCAGAGGAGCGCGCTCGGCCCGCGCCGCCCGGGCGGCTGGCGCAGCGACATAGCCCCCCATGGCCACGACGACAGGCGCAGCGCCCGCGTTGCGCGCGTCGCGGATGGCTTGGCGGGCGAGCTGCACGCTCGGCCCCCAGCCCGCGAGAAAACGCGCGAGTCTGCGGGGCGCGAGCGAAAACGCGCTGGCGGGAAGGGGCGTGTGGGGCAGGCCCGCAGCCGTCAGCGTCCGCCCGTCCAGCGGCTTGCGCGAGCAGAGCGCCAGGGCGTCAAGGGGCGTCCGCTCCTGCTCCGCAAGGCGGCGCAGCTCCTCCCAGATGGCCACGGCGGGGTGCAGGTGCCCGCCTGTCCCGCCGCCTGCGAAGATGATCCGGAACGCGCCGTCCACGTCGGACGCAGCCTAGGCGATGGCTGGGGTTGGCCCAGCGGTGGTGGTCGCGCTGTGGGGGCGGCGGGCCTGGACGCGGTCCATGCCGACGAGCAGGCCCAGCGCCGCAGCGGTGAGCACCCAACCCGTGCCGCCTGCGGAAAGCAGCGGCAGCGCGATGCCCTTGGTGGGGCCAAGGCCTGTGACGGCGGCGAGGTTGATCGCCGCCTGGCCCGCGAAGGTCGCCAGGATCCCCGCCCCGGCGACACGCAGGCGCCTCGAGGGCTCGCTGGCCACGATCAGCGCCCCTGCCCAGAGCACAGCGATATAGAGGCTCAGCACAGCGACCACGCCCGCAGCGCCCAGCTCCTCCGCAATGATGGCGAAGAGGAAGTCGGTCGTGTCCTCGGGGAGATAGCCGAACTTCTGCAGGCCAAAGCCCAGACCCCTCCCCGCGGGGCCGCCGCTGGCGATGGCGGTGAGGGACTGGATCATGTGGTACCCCGCGCCCTGAGGGTCGGCGAAGGGGTCGAGAAAAGCGACAAGCCTGCGCACGCGGTAGGGCGCAGCCAGCACCGCGACGACGCAGCCCGCTGCGGCAAAGGGCACGAGCGCGACGAAGTGGCGAAGGCGCGCCCCGCCTGCGACGAGGCACAGCGCCCCAGCCCCTGCGATCAGCGCCGCGGTGCCCAGGTCCTCGACCGCGATGACGGCGCACAGCCCGCCCAGCACGCCCGCCGCCGGCAGCAGTCCGCAGCGGAAGGAGGCCATGCCCTCGACGCCTCGGCGCCCTGCCCACCAGGCCAGCAGCAGCGGCGAGGCCCACTTGGCCAGCTCGCTGGGCTGCACGCTCAGGCCCGCGATGGCGATCCAGCGGTGGGCGCCGTTGGCCGAGCGGCCGATGTGCGGGACGTAGGGGAGCAGGCACAGCCCCGCCAGCGCCAGCGCGATCGCCACAGCCCCACGCCCGCGCAGACGCTCCAGCAGCTGCTGCAGCGGCAGACGCGAGGCAGCGAACATCGCTCCCATCGCCAGGAGCGCCAGCGCGGTTTCCTTCGTGCGCAGGACGTCGCCAGCGGTGGCGACGGCTCCCTCCCCCACACGCAGACCCGCGGAGCGGACCATCACCACCCCCATCGCCAGCAGCGACAGGCAGGCCAGCGCGACCACATCGCCTTTGCGGAGCACCAACGAGGCATCGACGGCGCGCAGCGCTCTGCTCGACGCGCAAACAGCAGCGGACCTGCGCCGCCGCCCCGGGCGCGCCTACACCAGCAGCGCCGCCCCCACGGGAGCGGTGAAGACGCCCTCGCTTGTGCGCAGCTGCGGACAGCCGCGGTCGTCCAGGCCAAGCAGCACGCCCGTTCGCTTCGAGCCGTCGGGAAGCGCGATCGTCGCGCTCTGCCCGACGCCGAAGAGGCGCTCGCGGGCCTCGACGA
>CAYPBL010000030.1:7370-25174 GCA_964408965.1 uncultured Phycisphaeraceae bacterium
CCCGACGCCGAAGAGGCGCTCGCGGGCCTCGACGAGCGTCTTGCGGTCGAGCCCTTCGGTGGTCAGCGCCTCGTGCAGCCTGCGGCGCAGGTCGCGCAGCGTCCGCTCGACGGGGCTGGGCCTGCCCGTCAGCTCGAGCACCGTCGTGGCGCTCTGCTGCAGCTCCGGGGGAAGCGCGCTGCGCGGGACGTTCAGGTTGATCCCCACGCCAGCGAGGATGTGCGTCTTGCCCTGGCGCTCGAGGACTTCGATGAGACAGCCTGCGATCTTGCGGCCCTTGACCATCACGTCGTTGGGCCACTTGAGCTGGACGGGGGCGCCGACGCCGTGGGCGGCGAGGGTGTGCTCGACGGTGTGCACCACCGCCACGCCCACGCGCAGGCCCAGCCCCTCGAGCACCAGACGGGGCTCGAGGTTCACCGGCCAGGCGAGCGTGCACCAGAGCCCCCCCTCGGGGCTCGCCCAGGATCGGCGAAAGCGCCCCAGGCCCCGGGTCTGCCGCTTGGCGACGTAGAGGCGGGCCTGGTCGCCCAGCTCGCCCGACTCGACGTCGCGGCGGGCCTCCAGGCTCGTCGAGTCCAGCTCCTCGTAGGTCTGGATGGGGATCAGCAGGTCCAGCTGTTCGTCGGTCAGGGCGTTGGGCATGGTTCGACTCCTGCAGGCGGCTGCTGCGAGGCTCGAGCGAGTGTATGGGCAGGGCGCGCAGGTTCCCGGGCCAGCGGGTGGAATCCAGCCCCTGCGAGGCCGATACACTTGGCCGGTCGCATGAGCCGCCAGCGCTTCGCAACCCGAACAGCCGACGGTCCCCGCTGCGGTCCAAGGCGGGACGGCGGCCAGGCTGCGCGCGGCGCCGCGCTGCTCCTGCTCGTCTCGCTCATCGCTGGAGGCGCAAGCGCAGGCGTCGCTGAGGCGATCGCCCGCATCGCGGTGGCGGCGGGGGTCGAGGGCGCGCTGGCGCGCCAGCCTCTGCCCTGCGCACAGGGTCTTGCGCTGCACAGGCAGGGATGGTCCATTCGGGCGGCAAGGCCTGCGGCTGCGCGGTCGCTGTGGGCTGAGGCGCGAAGCGCGCTGCGTCCTCGCAGCGCGCTGGGGACGCTGACGCTGTGCGACCTGCCGCCGCCACTGGCCTGAGCGCCGCTGTGGACGCGCGCTGCGCGACGCTGATCGGCGCCGTCGACCAGAGCATCCCCAGACCGTTTCCAGACCAGCCGTTTTGTGTTGAGCGAGATCGCCGGGCAGCTGCGCCCGGACGCGCAGGCCAAGAGCCCTGCGCCGCGAACCACACGCTGCGCCGCTGCGGCGCGGAAAGTCCCAACGACCATCATGCAGAAGACACACGACATCCCCATCGTCGGAGGCGCGCTTCGCGCGATCTTCGGCGCCCGCAATGAGCGCTTCGTCAAGCGCTACACCCAGCGCGTCGAGCGGATCAACGCCCTGGAGCCCGAGATCCGCAGACTCACCGACCAGCAGCTGCGCGCCAAGACGGAGGAGTTCCGCCAGCGCGTCAAACAGGGCGAAAAGGCCGACAGCCTGCTCGTCGAGGCCTTCGCCGTGGCCCGCGAGGCCATGGACCGGGCGGTGGGGCTGCGCAACATGTTCAACCCGGCCCACCGCGAGGCCTTTCCGCTCGACAGGCTCAGCCCCGAGCTGCGCGACCTCTACGAGAAGACGCGCGACGCCATGGACGCGCTGGAGCCGGCCCAGCCCGTGGGCGACCTGCTCGGCTGCACGGAGCCCGTCCCCGGCTGGCTGCGCATGGACATTCCGCTGCAGCTCTACGAGGCGGGCCGCGAGCTCTTTCCCGAGAGTAGACCGCCGTTTCGCGCACGGCCCTTCGACGTGCAGCTCATCGGCGCCATGGTGCTCTACCAGGGCAAGATCGCGGAGATGAAGACCGGCGAGGGCAAGACCATCGTCGCCCCCCTGGCCTGCTACCTCGCCTCCATCGAAGGCCTGCTCTGCCACGTCGTGACGGTCAACGACTACCTGGTGCAGCGCGACCGCGACTGGGTCTTCCCCTTCTTCCACGCCCTGGGGCTGACCGTCGGGGCGATCCATCCGCAGCACATGCAGCCCGAGCCCGTCAAGCGGCTGATGTACCAGTGCGACGTGGTCTACGGCACCACGAGCGAGTTCGGCTTCGACTACCTGCGCGACAACATGAAGCTGAGCGTCGAGCAGCAGGTGCAGCGCGGCAGAGAGTTCGCCATCGTCGACGAGGTGGACTCGATCCTCATCGACGAGGCCCGCACGCCGTTGATCATCTCGGGCCCTGCGCACGAGGACACGCCCCGCTACGAGCTGGCGGACCAGCTGGCCAGGCATCTGGTCGAGAAGCAGAAGCCCTGGACCGAGGCGGACGAGAAGGTCCAGGCCTGCAGGAAGCGCATCAAGGGGCTGGAGGGCGACATCCGCAACGCCCGCGACAAGAGCAGGGTCCCCCAGCTGCAGGCCCAGCTCAAACAGGCCCGCGAGGAGCTCCCCAGGCTCGAGGCGGCGCGCGACCAGCACACGCAGTATTACGAAGTCGAGCTGGACCGCAAGCAGGCCCACCTGACGCACAAGGGCATCGAGGAGGCCCAGCGCGTCGCGGGCGTGGGGTCGTTCTACTCGGGCCAGAACGTGGACCTGCCCCATCTGCTCGAGCAGGCCATCCGCGCCCACACCGTCTACCAGCGCGACCGCGACTACGTGGTCGTGCCGCTGGAGGACCCGCAGACCGGACAGACGCAGCCCAGCGTGGTCATCGTCGACGCCTTCACCGGCAGGCTCCAGATCGGCAGGCAGTGGTCCGACGGACTCCACCAGGCGGTCGAGGCCAAGGAGAAGGTCCCCATCAAGCAGGAGACGCAGACCGTCGCCACCGTCACCATCCAGAACTACTACCGCATGTACGAGCGCCTGGCGGGCATGACCGGCACCGCCGACACCGAGGCCCAGGAGTTCCACGACATCTACAGCCTCGACGTCGTGGTCATCCCCACCAACAGGCCCGTCATCCGCAGGGACTTCAACGACCTGATCTTCCTGTCGGAAAAGGACAAGTGGAGCGCCATCGTCGAGGAGATCAGAAACTTCCACGACGTGGGAAGGCCCGTCCTCGTGGGCACGACGAGCGTCGAGAAGAGCGAGAAGCTCTCCGAGGAGCTGTCGCGCAGGCACAACATCCAGCACGAGGTGCTCAACGCCAAACAGCACGAGCGCGAGGCCCACATCATCGAGCACGCGGGCGAGCTGGGCGCGGTCATGATCGCCACCAACATGGCCGGCCGCGGCACCGACATCAAGCTCGGCCGCGTCGACCGCGCGCAGCTGCTGGAGCACTGGCGCCGCAGAGGCCTGGCGCCGGCCTCGCTCACCGTCGACGCCGGCGACGAGGAGGTCCGCGAGGCGATCTTCCGCAAGATCGCCCCCAGGACGCTGGGGATTCCCAAGAAGGACGTCGAGGCGATGGACTTCCCCGAGCTCGAGCTGGCCCTGCTCAGGGCCTGGGCGATGGAGCACACCTGGGTCGACCCGCGCAAGATCGAGCGCGAGCGCGACCCCGAGGTCCTGCGCCAGTGGCTGGACGACCACGGCAGATTCCTGCTGCACCGCGTCGGCTGGGTCGAGACGGTCGAGGAGCTGGGCGGTCTGCACGTGGTCGGCACCGAACGGCACGAGTCGCGGCGCATCGACAACCAGCTGCGCGGCCGCTCGGGAAGGCAGGGCGACCGCGGCTCGTCGCGCTTCTTCGTCAGCCTCGAAGACGACCTGATGAAGATGTTCGCGGGCGAGACGACGCTGCGCATCCTCTCGAAGCTCGGCATGAAGGAGGGCGACGCCATCGAGCACCCCATGCTCACCAAGAGCGTCGAGCGGGCCCAGCGAAAGGTCGAGGAGCGCAACTTCCAGATCCGCAAGCAGATCCTCGACTACGACGAGGTCATGGAGCACCAGCGGCAGGACTTCTATTCGCTGCGGCAGCGAGTGCTCGAGGGCGTGGGGTTGCGCGAGCTCATCTTCGAGTACGTCGAGGAGGCGGTCTGGGACGCGGTCGGGAAATACCTGAGCGGAACATACGCTGCGGAGCGCGCCGCGGAGCGGGCGCAGCAGCTGCTCGGCTGCTTCATTCCCTCCGAGCGCCTGCGCACGCGCGACTTCGACGAGCTCGTCGAGCGCGTGCGCGAGCTGGCCCTGGCCGACGCCCGGGCCAACGTGGACGTGTCGCTGGGCGAGTATCTCTCCGACGAAGCGGAGGAGGATTACGACCTGCCGGGCCTGGCCAACTGGGCGGCGCAGCAGTGGGGCGTCGAGCTCGTCCCCCACGAGCTGCGGGGCATGAGCAGGCGGGAGATCTCCGAACGCCTCCTCGCTGCGGCGCAGGAGCGCATCGAGGCGACGGACCTGTCCTCGCTCAAGCCGTTGCTCGAGCCGGATCTGGGGGCGAAAGACCTGGCGGCGTGGGTCGAGCGGACGCTGGGCTTCACCGTCGAGGTCGAGAAGATCGTCCAGGCGGAGTCGAACGAGCAGGTGGTCGAACTGATCCTCGAAAAGGCCAAGGAGCTGCACCACAGACGGGAGATCGAGCACCCCGTGGACTTCGCCCTGGCCTCGACGATGGCGATGATGCGGCAGAGCCCGCGCGACGCCGCAGCCAGACTCTGCGCCTGGGCCAACGCGCGCTACGGCCTGGACTGGGACGAGCGGACCGTCATGCTCACGCCGCCGCAGAAGATCAGGCAGCAGCTGCTGGAGGCGTCGAAAGACTACATCGAATCAGGCAGATTGGAGCAGGCTGTGCAGGAGGCGCTGGCCCTCGCTGACGACGACGAGGCGCTGGACGCGCACCTGCAGGAGCGCTACGGCGGACCGCTGCCCGAGCGCGTGCGCAGATGCAAGGGCGAGCGCAAACGGGAGATGATCCGGGCGATGATCGAGGGCGTGCTCCGCGAGGAGATGGTCCGTTTCGAGCGCTTCGTGCTGCTCGAGACGCTGGATCCGCTGTGGAAGGACCATCTGTACGCGATGGATCAGCTGCGCGACTCGATCAGTTTCCGCGCCTTCAGCCAGATGGACCCGCGCATCGAGTACAAGCGCGAAGGCGCCAGGCTCTATGAGCAGATGAAGCAGCAGGTGCGCGACCGCGTGGCGGAGTACGCCTTCAAGCTGCGCTACGCGCCGGCGCCAGCGGCTGTCACTGCGGCGGCGCAGAGCGCAGCGACGGCCAGGAGCGCCGCCTCGGGCGAGGAGCAGGAGCCGCTGCAGCAGTCCGCTCAGCCCGCCCAGCCTCGCAACGTCTACGCGGGCGCCCAGGAGCAGCGGCCGGCGGAGGCGCCGACGCCTGCGCCGTCGCAGCGCGCCGCCAGGACGCCGTCGCCACACCCTGCAGCGGCGCAGCCTGCGCAGCGTCGGGTTTCGCAGCAGGCGGTCGTGACCAGGCTGGCGGGAGCGCGAGCGGGAGCGGCGCCTGCGCCCGCGCCCAAGACGCCAACGCCTCCCCCCGCTCCGCGCAAAGTGGGCAGGAACGATCCGTGCCCCTGCGGCAGCGGCAAGAAGTACAAGAAGTGCTGCATGCTCAAGGAGGGCGCCGCGGGGTGATCGGCAGCGAAGGAAGCAGCGTCGGGTCTGCCTCTACAGGGTCTTTTCGAAGATGATGAGGTTGGTCGACAGGTCGCCGTCCCAGCGCACGCCCACGATGTCGTAGCCCTCGGCGATGCCGAAGTGCAGCATGGCCCGCATGCCGTTGTGGCTTTCGAAGCGGAGGTAGGAGTAGCCGTGGTCCCGGGCCCAGCTGGCCGCGGCCTGCATGAGCCTGGTCGCCACGCCCATCCGTCTGGCGTCGGGCATCACACCCACCAGCCACGCGAAGTGCACGCTGGGCTTGAGCTCCATGCCGACGTAAAACCCCACAGCCTCACGGCCGATACGCGCGACCATGAACAGCGCGTTCCTGCGACCCTCGAGCCTGCGGGCGAAGTGGGCTGGCCTGCGCGCCGGTTTGAAGACCTGGTTGAACAGGTGGGCCATCAGCTCCACGTCCGCAGGGTCGTTGGTGTCGATGACGATGTCCTGCGCCATGGTCGTGCTCCGTGTCTTTCCCGTCTCGATCGCTCGGGGCGCGTCGCTTTGCGTGGGAGCGCTCTGCGTAGAGCGCTGTGCGCCGCCGCTGCGCGCTCAGGGGCGGTTTCCCGCCAGCTTCGGATCCGCCACCACCTCGAAGGGGATCGTCGCCTCGGCGATCTGCCCCGTCGCCACGTCCCGCACCCGCGCCTTGAGAATGTAGCGGCCGACGGTCAGCGTCGCGGGAAGGTCCAGCCGATCGACCAGGTAGAAATCCCTCCGCTTGTTGAGGCTGACGTCCCGCACGATCTGCTCGGGCCTGCGCCAGGCGAGCAGATCGTCCGCTTCGTGCCGCACCGTCACCTCCTCGCCCAGCTCGACGACATAGCGTCCCTGGCCGTCGGGTTTGCGGCTGAAGCCTTCGATTTCGATGTAGAGTCCCATCGGGTGGGCCCTGCCGGCCAGCAGCGGCGTGGGCAGCGGCTCGAAGGCGCCGAATCCCTCCACCCTGCGCGCAAGCGCCGCCCGGCGGATGGTCAGCGGCAGCGCCTCTTCCGCTTTTTCCCCAAGATTTCTTGCCTGTTCCAGCAGCGTCAGCGCGTCGAGCCCTTCGCTGTCGAGTCGCTCGCGCAGCTGCGCAAGGGCGTCTCGCCACAACGCCACCGCCTCGCGCTCCACAGGCGTGAGTGTCTCGTCCGCAGCTGAGGCTGCGGAGGGGGCCGCTGCGTCGATTCCCGCCAGCGCCGCTTCCAGAAACCCCCTGCGCAGCGGGTCCTGTTCCTCCGCCAGCAGCCTCTTGCGCAGCGTGGCAAGGAGCGAGCCTGTCGGCGCGATCGCCAGGGCCTGCTGCGGGTCCGCAGCGAGGTGGTCGAGATCCGCAGGCGGCCCCATCCCCGTCTCGGAGTGCGCAACGGCAGGTTGAGCGGGCGCCGTCGCTGCCGTCTCCGCAGGCGCCGGCGCCTCCAGCGTGGGCTGACCGGGATTGGCAGCAAGGCCTGCCCCTCCGCCGCTCGGCGCCTGCTTCAGCGACTCGAGCGCCGCAGCGTTGGACGCGAACACCTGCTCCAGGCTGGCGCCACGGTCCGTCGCAGCGAAGCTGTCCAGCGACGCGTCGACTTCCTCCTGCGTGCGGGAAGCGGCAGGGGGCCTCGAGGCGCAGCCCGCCAGCGCCGCGGCGCCCAGTCCCGCTGCGCAGAGCAGCAGCTGGCTGTATTGGCACAGTGTTGTTCCAGCGTTTCCGCTGCGACTTCCGCTTCGCGTCCTGCGCATGCTGCACCGCCCTTCCTGGCGCTCCTCCGCTGCGCCTCCTGCGCAGCGTCGTTCCTGCGGCGCAGGTTATCGGCTGGCTCTGACCGCGGCGCTTCCGCGGCGGCGCTGGTCGCCCAGAGCCAGCTGCTGATCGAGCGTCACGATCAGCTGTTCGATGCGCCGCCGCGACGGAAACCCTGAGCGCACGTCCGCCGCCGCCTGCAGGGCTTCGCCCAAGGCTTCGACCAGCTGTGGGGGGGACAGGCGCCGGGCGAGGGCCAGCAGGGCGTCGCGGTCGGGCCCCCACACACCAGCCTCCTTGGCGGCCTGCGTGGGGGAGGCTCCCGCGGCCAGCGCCGCTGCAGCGTCGTGCAGCTTGCGGACCAGATCCGCCAGGGCCCAGCTCACCGGCGCCGCTGCGTCGCGCGCAGAGCCCGCCCAGATCCGCTGCAGTTCGACCAGCGCAGCGGGCGCTCCGCCGCGGACCAAGGCGCCCTGCACAGCCCACGCCTCCTCCTCGCCGCTGCGCCGCACATGGCGTTCGACCAGCTCGAGCGTGATCCGCTCCCTGTCCTTGACCATCGCTGCGAGCTTGTGCAGCTCCGACCCCAGCGCGCCCAGGTCCGGCCCCAGCCTGCGGACCAGCGCCTCCGCCGCCTCCTCGTCCAGGCGGCGGCCCAGTCGATCGCTGCACAGCCGCTGGGCCCACGCCACAGCTTGGGCGGGCGTCGGCGCGTCGCAGCGGACGATTGTCCCCACCTGCTCGATCAGGGCGTCGAGCTTGCTCTTGCGCCACTGTCTGGCCCGCAGGACGAGCGCAGCGTGCTCCGCGGGCGCCTGGGCGTAGCGCTCCAGCAGTCTCCGGGGGCTCATGGCGTCGCTGGAGCCCGTCCGGGCCAGGAGCGCGTCCGCCTCGTCGACGACGACGAAGTTGCGCCCCCCCAGCAGCGTGAAGCCCCTGCAGGCGTCGAGGATCTCGGCGATCGAGGCCTGGGCGCCGTCGAAGCGGCTCTCCTGGACGGCTGCGCCCTCCGCCTCCTCGATCGCTTCGCGAAGCCTGCGCGTGTGCAGGGCGCGCAGCTGCTCGTCGGGTCCAGCCAGGACCACGATCCGGTGCTCCGGCGCCGGAGGGCCGCCGCCAGCGGCGGCGCGGGCTCTGCGGGGAGCTGTCATCGCAGCCAGTCTAGCCGTCCTCCCTCGCTCCCCCAGCCGCTGCGCCCGCGACGCGCACAACGCCGCCTGGCTCTTTACACTTGCCCGCTTCCCGGGCCTCTGGTGGGCAGGGGCTCGGCCATATCGCGACTCGACGACACGCACCCACACACCGAGCGGGACGGAGATCGACACGCCATGGCTGGACGCAACGCAGCGGACATTCGCAACCTTGTGCTCGTGGGCGACGCAGGCTCGGGCAAGACCACCCTCGTCGAGCAGCTGCTGGCCCAGGCGGGTGTCGTCGGCAAGCCAGGCAGCGTCGAGAAGGGCGACACCGTCAGCGACTTCGAGCCCGAGGAGAAGACCCACGGCCACAGCGCCAGCGCCTCGGTCATGCAGTTCGACCACGACGGCAGGCACATCAACCTGATCGACACGCCCGGCTATCCCGACTTTCTCGGCCAGTCGATCTCGGCGCTTCCCGCGGGCGACGTCGCCGTGATCGTCGTCAGCGCAAGTCGCGGCATGCAGATGGTCAGCCGCCGCATGATGCGCATCTGCAGCGAGCGGAACCTGCCCCGCATGCTCGTGGTCAACGCGATCGACGCCGTCAAGGGCGACGCGCAGCAGCTGGTGGACCTGCTCCGCGAGCAGTTCGGCATGGCCTGTCAGCCGTTGAACCTGCCCGCCCAGGGCGGCGCCGCGGTGGTGGACGTGCTCGAAGCCGACCAGGGCCAGACCGACTTCTCCAGCGCAGAGGAGGCCCACGCAGCGATCGTGGACCAGATCGTCGAGGCCGACGACGCCCTGATGGAGGCGTACCTGGAGACGGGCGAGGCGCCCAGCGGCGAGCAGCTCGTCGACGCCTTCCGCAAGGCCATGGCCGCTGGAACCCTCGTCCCCATCTGCTTCACCAGCGCCCGGGAGGGGACCGGCGTCAAGGAGCTGCTGGCCGTCTTCGACCGCTTCTGCCCAAGCCCTCTGGAGGCCAACGCCCGCAAGTTCGTGCACAGGGAGACGGGCGAGCCGGCCGACGTGGCGACCGACCCGTCCAGGCCCGCGCTTGCGCACGTCTTCAAGGTCGCCGCGGACCCCTTCGTGGGCAAGCTGGCCTACTTCCGCGTGCATCAGGGCGTGATGCGCAGCGGCTCGCAGATCCACCGCAACGACGACCGCAAGCCCGTGCGCATCGGCCATCTGCTCCGCGTGCTGGGCAAGGACCACAGCGACATCGACGAGGCCGCGGCGGGCGACATCGCCGCGGTGGCCAAGGTCGAGGAGCTGCGCATGGGCGACATTCTGCACGAGTCGCCCGAGGCGGGGGACATCGTTCTTGCGCCCCTTCCCGTGCCCCGGCCCATGTACAGCCAGGGCATTTCGCCCAAGAGCCGGGGCGACGAGGCCAAGCTCTCCGGCGCCGTGGCCAAGCTCATGGACGAGGACCCCGCCTTCGTCGTCGAGCGCGTCGCCGCGACCAAGCAGACCGTCGCCCGCGGTCTGGGCGAGCTGCACCTGCGCATCGTCCTCGAGAAGATGAAGAACCGCTTCGGCGTCGAGGTCGAGACCGAGCCCCCCAAGGTCGCCTACAAGGAGACCATCAGCGCCAAGGCCGAGGGCCACCACCGCCACAAGAAGCAGACGGGCGGCGCCGGGCAGTTCGGCGAAGTCTTTCTCCGCATCGAGCCGCTGCCGCAGGACCACGAGACGGGCTTCGAGTTCATCGACGACACCTTCGGCGGCTCGATTCCCAAGCAGTTCATCCCCGCTGTCGAGAAGGGGATCAGGCAGGCCATGGAGGAGGGCGTCATCGCCGGCTTTCCCGTCACGGGCGTGCGCGTCAGCGTCTACGACGGCAAGCACCACCCCGTCGACTCCAAGGAGATCGCCTTCATCACCGCAGGCAAGAAGGCCTTCATCGACGCCTTCAAGAAGGCCAGGCCCGTGCTGCTCGAGCCCTACGTGTCGCTGGAGGTGACGGCGCCGCAGGACTACATGGGCGATCTGACCAGCGACCTCTCGGGCAAGCGCGGCCGGGTGCAGGGCACCGACATGCTGCCCGGCGGTCTGTGCGCCATCCACGCGGTGGCCCCGCTGGCCGAGGCCCTCAACTACGCCAGTCAGCTCAAGAGCATCACCGCCGGCCAGGGCTCCTTCACCATGGACTACAGCCACGACGAGCAGACGCCGCCCAACATCCAGGCCGAGGTCGTCGCCGCCTACAAGCCCAGCGAGGAGGAGGACTGAGCGGCAGGGGGCGAGCGCCGCTGCGTCCTGCTTCGGATCGCGCGCACGGAAAGCTGCTCCAGTGTTCGGGGGCGGCGCAGCGTCCGTCTCGGGATGCGCGCCTCTGTGGGCTGGCTCTCTGCGCCGCTCAGCCGCCCCGTCTTCCCAACACGAAGCCGACGAGGCCGAAGAGGACGGGCGCCCCCGCCATGGCGCCCAGGAGCATGAGCGGGTCGAGCGTCTTGGCGATCGTCGCCGCCAGCCCCCCCTCGGGCATGCCCGCGATGGCGGCGATCATCACCGCAGCGCCCAGGGCCAGCGAGAGCGTGGCCCCCAGGGCGAAGCCGCCCACGAGGCCCGATCCCGCCCCGTCGTAGGGCTCCGCCGCCGCCACAGCGACGCCGGCTCCAGCCAGCGCAGGGCTCTCCTCTTCCTCCGCTGCTTCGAAGAGTCCCTCGCCCCCTTCCGCCACGGTCTCGGTGGGGCTCTCCTCCTCCGAAGCGCCGAAGTCCTCGAGCAGGTCGTCCATGCCCAGCGAGGTGTCGTCGCTCTCGCGGGTCAGGTCCATGAGCCCCGAGCCCGAGCCGACCGAGTCGAGCGTCAGCTCGCCGGGCCCCACGTCGGCCACCTGCGTCATCGCAGCTGGGTCCGCCTGCTCCAGCTCGTCGGCGTCGAAGATGCTCACGCCGCTGCGCTGGCCCGAGTCCATGCCCGAGTCGCCCAAGGCAGGCTCGATGCCCAAGCTCGATCCCGTTTCCAAGCCGATGCCCGAGCCGCTTTCCAGCCCGACGCCGGAGCCCTCCGCCGTCGGCTCGAGCGGAATGGCGCTCGCTTCGTTCGAATCCTCCGCCAGGGCGATGACGCTGCTGCCCTCGGCGCCCGAGGCCCCCAGCGGCTCGTCGAGCGAGAGGACGTCGTCGTCCTCCTTCTCCGCGGCCAGCAGGTCCACCTGCTCGACCTTGAAGACGAGCCGATCGCCGTCGCGGAACTCCTGCAGGCGGCCGCTCTCAGCGAGTTTGCGGACCTCCTCCTCGCTGACGCCCAGCTTCTGCGCCGCCTCCTCCACGCTGTAGAACATCTTCGCCATCGTGATCGTCTCCGAGCGTCGCTGCAGGCCGTCGCGTCAGCGAGGCGCCGCACACAGGCAACGATAGGGGAGCATCTACGCTCCAGCCATCGCTGCGGTTGCTTCGCCTCCGCCCTCCCCGCCTCGCAGCGACCGCTCGCAGCCGTCCGCTACGATCGCGCTGGACTGTCGAGAAAGGAGCCCCTCGTGCCCCACGCTACAAGCCAGGCGGATCTGCTCAGCGACGGCCTGCTGGATCTGCTCCGCGCCGCCGACTCCGACGTCGCGGCCATCCTGCGCGACGAGCGCGACAGGCAGCAGCGGACCATCGAGCTCATCGCCAGCGAGAACCACGTCTCCCCCGCCGTGATGCACACGATGGGCTCGTGGCTGACGAACAAGTACGCGGAGGGCTACCCCGGCGCCCGCTACTACGGCGGCTGCGAGCACCACGACCGCATCGAGTCGCTGGCCCGCGACCGGGCCAGAGAGCTCTTCAGCTGCGCCTTCGCCAACGTGCAGCCGCACTCGGGCGCCCAGGCCAACATGGCTGCGATGATGGCCCTGATGGAGCCGGGCGACACCTTCGCCTCGCTCGTCCTCAAGGACGGCGGGCACCTTTCCCACGGCATGAAGCTGAACTTCTCGGGCCGTTTCTACAACGTCGTGCACTACCCCCTGCAGTACGACCCGTCGCATCCGGACTTCGAGCGCATCGACTACGACGCGGTCCGCGACGTCTGTCTGGAGCACAGACCCAGGGTCGTGCTCTGCGGCTACTCGGCCTATCCGCGGACGATCGACTTCGCCCGCTTCCGGGAGATCGCCGACGAAGTGGGGGCGTATCTGCTGGCCGACGTCGCCCACATCGCGGGCCTGTGCGCGACAGGCGTCCATCCATCGCCCTTCCCCCACGCCCACGTCGTCACCACGACCACGCACAAGACGCTGCGCGGCCCGCGCGGCGGGCTCATCCTCACCAACGACGAGGAGCTGGCGAAGAAGATCGACAAGGCCCTCTTCCCGGGCGTCCAGGGCGGGCCCCTCATGCACATCATCGCCGCCAAGGCCGTGGCCTTCGGCGAGGCGCTCAGACCGGAGTTCAAGGACTACTGCGCCCAGATCGTCGCCAACGCCCAGGCTCTGGCTCAAGCCCTGATCGACCGGGGCTTTCGCATCACCACCAACGGCACGGACAACCACCTGATGCTCGTGGACCTGCAGCCCAAGGGCGCCGACCTGACGGGCGCCGACGCGGAGCGCTGGCTCGAAGCTGCAGGCATCATCACCAACAAGAACGGCATCCCCAACGACCCGCGTCCGCCCCGCGTCACCAGCGGGCTGCGGCTGGGGACCCCCGCTGTCACCACGCGAGGCCTGACCGAGGAGCACATGACCCAGATCGCCGGCTGGATCGACCGCGTTCTGGAAAGCCAGGGCGACGAGGCGACGGCCCGCCAGATCCGCGCCGAGGTGGAGGACCTCTGCGGGCGCTTTCCGCTGCCCTGACGCGGCTACGGCGCGATCATGACGCGACCGCCGCTGCGGCGATGGTCGATCGCCAACCATCGCCAGCCAGGCACGCCGTCGGCGGTCACGCCGCCTTGCGCCCCGGTCAGGTCGAGGACCTGCACCTCCCCATTGCTCCAGACAATGAACAGGTGATGGCCCGTGCCTGCGACGCCCAGGACGTGCGGCTTGCTGTCCTGCAGCCCAAGCCCGACAGCCAGGGCCAGCGCACCGACCAGCGCAGCGCAGGCGAATCGCCATCGGGCGACCGAGCGCGCAAGCCTGTCTTCCAGGGATGTTTGTCGCATCGCTGCTGCTCCTTGTGCTGAGGTTTCCGTATTGCTCACGATAGCGCGTGTGTTTCACGCTGCATGCAGCGTCAGCTGTGCGCGGGCTCGCTGTCGTCCAGTTGTCGACCATGGGCCGCAGCAGCGGGTTGTCGTGTTCAACGGAGGCATAAAAAAGCCCCCGAGCGGCGGTGGGCGTCCGCTCGGGGGTCGTTGAGGCCAGAGGCGGCGGTTGGCTCCCCGTTGCGGGGGCGGCCGCCCCTGTTGTGGTGGGGGTCGGCGTGGATGCTCGCAGCGGCGCACGCTGCGAACGTCGTGAAGAAGCCGGGGAGGCCGCAGCGACTCGCATCGTGCGTCCCAGCTGCGGACCCCGTGGAAGAGCAACCCTGCTCTCCGCCCTGAGGCTGACGGCCGGTGCGCCGCTCAACGGGTCCAGCCGCTGAGCGTCAGAGTCCGTTCTCTCGCACAGCCGTCAGCGGCGTCGCGCCGCGCTGGCGACCTCCCCGGCGGTGTTCCCGCAGGGCTCGTTCGGAGCGGCCGAGCCCTGACGGCAACACGGATGTGCTCGTCATGCGACGCCGTCGTCGCGTCGTGTCCTCCTCGTGTCGCTGTGCCCAGCCGTCGGCCTGGCCGCTCGGCCGCTGCAGCGATGTGCTGTTCCTCGTCGTCTCCTCGTCATCTCATCTCCTCGTCGTCATCCTGGCGCCGGCCTCGTCGTCCTTTGGAAAGCAGGGGCTGTTGCGCGCAGACCCGTCAGCTGCAGCCCATGCTGTGGCCGCAGTTGAGGCACTTGTAGCACGAGCCGTTGCGCACGGTGATGGTGCCGCAGACCTCGCACGCGGGGGCGTCTCCCTGGCAGTCGCGCATCGCCTTGGAGAGCACGCTCGTCTCCAGCGCCGCGTCGCTGGCTGCATCTCCACGGGCGCCGTGCGTCGTGGCGGAGCGCGCCGGCGCAGCGATCGTCAACGCGTCGTCGTCACCGTCGGTCGGCTCGGGGGCCGTCGTTCGCGCAGCGCCGGGCTCGCGCAGGCGCCGCTCCTCGTGCTGCTGCGCAGCCTCGCCGCTGCGGCGCGGCGCGTTGGCTTCGCGGTAGCCTTCGACGAACTGCATGCCCAGCCAGCGGAAGATGTAGTCCACCAGGCTCTTGGCGAAGGGGATGTCGCTGTTGGTCGTCATGCCCGCAGGCTCGAAGCGCTGGTGGGCGAACTTGTTGACCAGGCTCTCGATGGGGACGCCGTACTGCAGGGCCACGCTGACCGCCGTTCCCAGCGAGTCCATCAGCCCGCCGATCGTCGAGCCCTCCTTGGCCATGGTGATGAAGAGCTCGCCTGGCCTGCCGTCGTCGTAGAGGCCGACGGTCAGGTAGCCTTCGTGTCCTGCGACGTTGAACTTGTGGGTGACGGATCTGCGTGTGTCGGGGAGCCGTCTGCGCAGCGGCCGCTCCACGACCTTCACGCGCACGTTCTCCTCGGCGGCGCAGGCGTTGATCGTCTCCCGCACGATGTCCGCAGCGATCTCCTCGCGGGCCTGCTCCACAGCCTCGTCGTCCTCCTCGACCTCGCTCAGCAGGCGCAGCTCGGTCTGGGCCAGTCTTCCTCGGGTGGAATCCTCGCGCTCGGCGGCGCCGTCAGCGTCAGCGGATGCATCTGCGTCTGGGGCTTCGTCGCGGTCGCTTTTGGAAGAGAGCGGCTGGCTGAGCTTGCACCCGTCGCGGTAGAGCGCGTTGGCCTTGAGGCCGAGCTCCCACGACAGGCGGTACGCCGCCGCTATGTCCTTCACCTCCGCTTCGTGTGGCAGGTTGATCGTCTTGCTGATGGCGCCGCTGATGAAGGGCTGCGCCGCCGCCATCATCCGAATGTGCCCTTCGACCGCGATGAAGCGCGTCCCCTTTCTGCCGCATGTGTTGGCGCAGTCGAAGACGGGAAGATGCTCCTCCTGCAGATGCGGCGCGCCTTCCACCGTTTGGCTGCCGCAGATCCGCTCGTTGAGCGCCTCGATCTGTTTCTTCGACAGCCCGAGCTCCGCCAGCAGGTCGAACGAGGGGTCGGCCTTGGCGGCTTGGGGGTCCAGACCCAACCGCGTGAGCGCCTCGTCGCCCAGCGTCCACGCTGAGAGCGCGAAAGAGAGCTCGAAGACGCTGGGCAGCGCGTCGGTGATCCGCTGCAGGTCCTCCTCCGTCAGGCCCTTGTCCAGCAGCAGCTGGGCAAGGGTGGTGTTGTGCGGATCGCCCGGAATCGGCTCGCGCAGCGAGAGCGTTCCCAGCACATAGGTGAGAATGTCGCGGATTTGGTCCTCGTCGTAGCCCAGTCCCTCCAGCGCGGGTCGCAGCGACTGGTTGGCGATCTTGAAGTAACCGCCGCCCGCGAGCTTCTTGAACTTGACCAGGGCGAAGTCGGGCTCGACCCCCGTCGTGTCGCAGTCCATCAGCAGGCCGATCGTCCCCGTCGGCGCGATCACCGTCACCTGGGCGTTGCGGTAGCCGTGGGTCCGGCCCAGCTCCAGCGCCTCGTCCCAGGCAGCGACGGCCCGGTCGAGCAGCTCGCCCGCGTTGGCCAGCCGCGTTCGACCTGAGCGGACGACGCTGTGGTCGATGGGGACGGGTTTGATGTTGAGCCCCTCGTAGGCCTCCTCCCCCACAGCGTCGCGGGCCACGCCCATCGCAGCTCGGCGGTGGTTGCGGATCACCCGCAGCATGTGCTCGCGGTTGGCGTGGAAGCGGCGGAAGGGGCCGAGCTCGCGGGCCATGCGGGCGCTGGCGCGGTACGCCCCGCCGCTGAGCAGGGCGCTGATCACGCCGCACAGCGCCCGGGCCTCGTCGCTGTCGTAGGGGACGCCGGCCTGCATGAGCAGCGCGCCCAGGTTGGCGTAGCCCAGGCCCAGCGTGCGGTAGTCGTAGCTCTTGCGGGCGATCTCCGCCGAGGGGAACGCCGCCATCAGCACGCTGATCTCCAGCACGATCGTCCACAGCTCGACCGCGTGCTCGAAGCGCTCCGCGTCGAATGTCCGCGTCGCAGGGTCGTAGAACTTGAGCAGGTTGATCGAGGCCAGATTGCACGCGGTGTCGTCGAGGAACATGTACTCGCTGCAGGGGTTGGAGGCGTTGATGCGGCCGTCCGCGGGGCAGGTGTGCCAGGCGTTGATGGTCGTGTCGAACTGCACGCCGGGGTCGGCGCAGCGCCAGGCCGCAAAGCAGATCTGGTCCCACAGATCGCGGGCGCTGATGCGCTTGGCCACCTCGCCGTTGGTGCGGAAGGTCAGCTCCCACTGGCCCCCTTCGTCCAGGGCGCGGAAGAAGCTGTCGGGGATGCGCACGGAGTTGTTGCTGTTCTGACCGCTGACCGTCTGGTAGGCCTCGCCGTTGAAGTCGTAGTCGAGGTTCAGGCCGAGCCGCTCCGCCGTGGCCCGGATCTCCTCGTCGCTCTTCTTGAGCTGTTTGAGCCCCTCGACCATGGCCGCGACCTTGATCTCCTCGCGGACCTTCCAGTTGACGAACTGCTCGATGTCGGGGTGGTCCAGGTCGAGGCAGACCATCTTGGCCGCTCTGCGGGTGGTGCCGCCGCTCTTGATGGCGCCGGCTGCGCGGTCGCCGATCTTGAGCCAGGACATGAGGCCGCTGGACTTGCCGCCGCCCGAGAGCGGCTCGTCCTCGCCCCGCAGCGGCGAGAAGTTGGTGCCCGTTCCCGAGCCGTACTTGAAGAGCCGGGCCTCGCGGACCCACAGGTCCATGATCCCCCCGGGATTGACCAGGTCGTCCCTGATCGACTGGATGAAGCAGGCGTGCGGCTGGGGATGGCTGTAGGCGTCCTCGGCCTGGCGGACCTCGCCGGTGTCGGGGTCGGCGATCCAGTGCCCCTGGGCAGGGCCGGTCAGGCCGTAGGCCCAGGCCAGGCCGGTGTTGAACCACTGGGGGCTGTTGGGCGCCGCCATCTGGTGGAGCATCATGTAGACGAGCTCGTCGTAGAAGGCCTGGGCGTCCTCAGCGGTGTCGAAGTAGCCGTGGGTCTCGCCCCACCATCGCCAGCAGCCGGCGAGGCGATGGACGACCTGCCTGGCGGAGCGTTCGGGGCCGGTGACGACGTTTCCCCGCTCGTCGCGCAGCGGCTGGCCGTCGTCGTCGAGCTGCGGCACGCCGGCCTTGCGGAAGTACTTGGAGACCATGATGTCGGTCGCCAGCTGCGACCAGGCCTTCGGGACTTCCGCGTCGGTCATTTCGAAGACGACCGATCCGTCGGGGTTGACGATGCGCGACGTGCGCCTGGTCCACTCGACGG
>CAYPBL010000031.1:0-25084 GCA_964408965.1 uncultured Phycisphaeraceae bacterium
CCGACGCCCCGCCCCCCTGCCGCCCCTCCGCGAGCTGGCTGCACGTGGCGCCCACGATGACCGTCGGATCCAGCCCAGCCTGGACAAGAGCATGTCCCGCCATGGCGCACGTGGTGCTCTTGCCGTGGGTTCCAGCGACAGCCACGCCCGTGCGGTCCGCCATGCACACTCCCAGCGCCTCCGCATAGGTGAGCACAGGAATCCCCCGCTCCACCGCGCTGAGCAGCTCGGGATTGTCGGGCTTGATCGCTGCTGACGCCACCACGACCTGCGTCTCCCCGGGCAGGCTCGTTGCGGTTTGCTCGAAGCGAACCGCAAAGCCCTCCGCCGCCAGGGCGTCCGTGACGGGGGTCCGCTGGAGGTCGCTTCCCGTCACCACGCAGCCCCGCGTGCGCAGCAGTCTGGCCAGCCCCGACATGCCGCAGCCGCCTATGCCCATGAGGTGGCACCGTTGGCCGTGCAGACTCGGCGTCCGTCTCGAAGAGGACGTCTCGTGCTTCTCCATGGCTGAGCCACGATATCGGCTGAGGTCCGATCAGAGGTCCATTACCGTCTATCCTCTGCCGCATGGCTGCCGACGCTGACACCCCGCTGCCCCACCGCATCGCTGTGCTCTGCGACCTGCGCGACGCGCACGGGCGTGTGCTGCTGCTGCGCCGGACCAAGGAGCCCAACAAAGGCCTCTACTCGCCTGTCGGCGGCAAGCTCCGGACGGACACGGGCGAAAGCCCCGCCCAGTGCGCCCAGCGGGAGATCCGCGAAGAGGCGGGCGTGGAAGTCCCCCTCAGCGACCTCAAGCTGGCGGGGATCGTCAGCGAACAGGGATACGAAGGCACAGGCCACTGGCTCATGTTCCTGTACCGCGCAACACGGCCTGTCGTCGTCGAACCAGGCCCCATCGACGAAGGCGTCCTCGAATGGAGGCGACCCGAGGAGCTCGAGCGTCTCCCCATTCCGCAGACCGACCGCGAGATCATCTGGCCGCTGCTGCGCCGTCAGCAGGGACGCTTCTTCGCTGTGCACATCGACTGCACCAACCACGAGCTGCGCTGGCGCGTGGAGCAGGCGGACTGACAGCGCCCGCTTCCCGCTGCTCCACTCCGTCGCCGCCGTGGTCTCGAACGATCAGTAGTCCGCAGGGAACCCCACGCACTTGGGAATGAGCACGCGGACAATGCGCTCTTCGCCCGACGCGTCCTTCCCGAACACTTCGCGGAGATACTCGGTCACCTGACGGGTGAGCGTTTCGAGGTTCGCCTCCGTGAAGTAGTTGTGGTGCGCTGCGCGGAAGATGCGGCTGATGCCCGTTTTGATCTCCGCGTTGCGCTCCTCGAGCACGCGCTTGACGTCGTCCAGGTTCTTCTCCTTGACCTGCGCCTGGATTTCCGCTTCCCAAAGCCACGTTCTGCCCGTGTAGTTGTTTGGAAACCTGTCCGAGACGACCAGCACTTCGTGAATGCGCTCGAGCTCAGCCAGGCCGTCGTCGACGATCTCCTGCCCCTGCACCGGATTGGGCTTGCCCAGCGCCTTCATGAAGACCATGACGCCTACGCCCTCGCCCACAAGCAGCGCCGCGACGATGAGCAGAGGCTTGAGCGACTTCTTCTTGGGCGTCTGCTCCTGGGACTGCGCATCCTCCGCCATGACCGCGTGCTCCTCCAGTGACTCGCCACAGAGGGCTACTTGCCCTGCCTGGCTCGCTCCTCATCGGCGTATTCCGGGTCGGGGTGGAGATCGTCGATCATCGTTTCGGTCATGACGATCTCGACCCTGCGGTTCTCGGCCTGTTCCTCCGCGCTGTAGGCCCGTGGCTTGACGGGCTCCGTGGCGCCTCGCGCGTCGTAGGAAAGGGTCAGCGGGTCCAGTCCGCCGTCCTGCACCAGCACTTCGCCCACAGCCTTGGCCCGGTAATACGACAGGTCCCGCAGGTCCTTGTAGGGCGAGTCCGCAGGCAGAATTTCGGAAGCATGCCCACGAATCTCTATCTTGTTGCGCCTCCCCCGCAGCAGCGCAGCCACCTTCATGATTTCTTCCTTCGCCTGAGGCCGCAGCTCCGCCGACCCAGGCTCGAAGAGCAAGCTGCCTCCGATCGTGAACATCAACCCCTCGCGCACACGCGTCACCTTGGTGTGCTGGCCGTGCATCCCGGGCTCGACCGCTGCGGAAATCTGCTTCTCCTTGAGGCTCTTGCGAGCCACCTGCTCCAACGTCTCGATCATGGAGCGAAGCGGCGGATCGTCCGTAGGCAACACGCCCACGCCGCCCGAATAGCCAAACGCCTCCTTCACCGCCGTGACGACTCTCTGGTACTCACGCTCCTGCTTCAACTCCGAAAAGGCCGCCAACAGAATGAAAAACGTCAGCAGCAACGACATCATGTCGCCGAAAGTGACCACCCATTCAGGAACGCCTTCAGGACAGGAGCATTTCTTCTTGGCCATGCGATCGACACCCTCCTTCGCTCACGCCGCCGCCCGGGCGTCTTCATCCTCGCTGGCCGCGGCGCGCTGCGAAGGAGGCAGGAACGTCCGCAACTTCTGCTCGACGACGCGGGGGTTGTCCCCCGACTGAATCGACATGACGCCGCGAATGATGATCGACTTGGCCAGCACTTCCTCCTCGCTCCGAAGCTTGAGCTTGTCCGCCATGGGAAGCGCGATGAGGTTGGCCACAACCGCGCCGTAGAGCGTTGTGAGCAGCGCCACCGCCATGCCGCTGCCGATCGATGACGGATCCTCCATGTTCGCCAGCATCGCCACGAGCCCAATCAGCGTGCCGATCATGCCGAACGCGGGCGCATACTTCCCGATCGTCTCCAGAACTCCTCTGCCCACCTCGTGGCGCGTCTCCAGATTCTCCAGATCGCTCTCCATGACCTGCTCGATCAGCTCGGGGTCCGTCCCGTCCACCGCCATCTGAATGCCCTGTATGATGAAAGGGTCTTTCACCTCAGCCATGTGGTTTTCCAACGACAGAATGCCGTCGCGGCGGGCGACTTCCGCGAAGGACACCAGCTGGCTGATCAGCTCGTTGACCGGTTGAGGCTTGGCGAAAAACGTCTTGAGTATGACCTTTGGGAGCCCCAGCAAGTTCCCCAGGGGATACGCAATGAGCGTCGCCGCGAAGGCGCCCACGATCACCACCAAGATCGAAGGCACGTTGATGAAGATGAGCACCGATCCGCCCAGCGCGATCGAGCCCACAATGGTCACAACGCCCAGAATCAGACCGACGACCGTGGCGATGTCCACAACGACTCCTCCAACCCGCCTGTCGCGCCCGAAGCAGGCAGTGGAGGCATCGGCGCATTCGGACCTTCACTTGACGCCGCCGCAGACTCCCAACGCCGACCGCTCTCTCAGCGCTCCTCAAAGAGCCCGTCCGCAGCGGTCATCCCTTTCTCCTCGAAGTGCTCAAGAGCCTCGTGCACGGTCCGAAAAATCCTCGTCGCTGTCTCCGTGATGAACGGCGAAGGGCCCCGGCGAGGCCGCCAGACCACATACACCTCCTTGGTGTGCTCGAACGCGTGCTGCAGCTCCCGCTCCACGCCGCTGGACAGGGCCGGCGACCCGTCAGGCAGCTCGGGAATCAGACTGACGATCATGTCCGACTGGTCGATCAGCTTGAAGTCCCGCATGTAGATCTGCCCGTCGATGTCCCCCGCGATCTCCAGCGTCTCGCGCACGCTCACCCGCCTGACAGCGGCCCGCTCCTCTTCGCTGGCGTCGGGAGGCGGATCGAACTCGATGAAGTCCTCGCCTCGTCGGGCAGCCTCGATCGCCCGCTCCAGCAGGTGTTTCTCGTCCACATCGCCCGGATCGAACGTGATGAACCGCCTGTCCAGCTCGTCGCGGAAGGCGTCGATCTCCTTGCGCACCGCAGGAAGCCCAGCGACATGCGTCATGGGGAAGCTGGGATACACCTTGCGTATGTCGGGCTGGCAAATCAGCCTCGCCAGTGTGCGGGCCCGCAAACGGGATCGCCCTCTGCTGAGGATGTAGAACCGCCCCCCCGTCGCCTGGGCCATGAGCTCTGTAGCGAGAATCTCCTCCTCCCGCCAGACCATGCAGTCCTTCAGCGACGCGTCGATCTCGTGCTCCGCGTGCAAGCGGTGGTGCACCGTCTCGATGTTGTCCACCAGACAGACGTACTGCTGGGCGCCGAACTCGCGCAGCTGATCGAAGTCGAACCCAGCAAACAGACCGTGCCGCCAGCGGAAGGTGGCGTGGGTGTTGACCACAGCGTGCCGCTGCCCCTGCGCCTCCGCCATGATCCTCCGGAAGGCGGCCCGCCGCAGGCTGTTGAGGCGGGACAACGGCAGATTCAGAATCCTGCCGGGCGTCACATCAGGAGCCTCCGCGTACATCAGCTCCCCCAGGTGATGCAGATGCAGCGTCTCCCCCATCGCCCGCGCCTCGAGAGCCGCTGCTTCGAGAAACGCCTGCTTGTGCAGTCCGACCTGCCCTGTGACGATGACCCGCACGCTTCAGCTCCGTCCGCTTGCTTGTCGCGCTCGCCCCGACAGGGTGAGTCTACCCCCAGCCTCCGCAGCAGGGTGAATCTCCCGCCCGCCCGACCGGTACACTGGGAGCGGTGGGCGGCTTCGTCGAGCCTGGCGTTGGCAGTGTTTGTGCGCCTGCAGGATCAGCTCGACGCCCCACACGCCATCCACGCTGAAACGGCGTCGCTGGCACAGCGCCGGGACGTCGCAGGAGGAACGCCGATGCGCACCGAACGAATCGCCTTGGCCGCTCTGGCGGCGGGGCTCGCCGCAGCGTCGCTGGCCCCACGGGCCGCCGATGCGCAGATGGAGCGGATGCGGGCCATGATGCGGGCCCGCAACGCTGACGCCAGCAGCGACAAGACCAACGGCGTCAAGCCGTACGACGAGGTCATCCCGGAAGACGCCAAGACCAGCAAAGGCCTTTTCATCACGCATATCGTCAAGAACAAGCTCTACTACGAAATACCCCAAGACGCCTTGGGCAAGGACATGGTCTGGGTCACACAGATCGAAGAAACCCAAGCAGGGTACTCGTATGCGGGCATGCCCGTGGGCGACCGCGTCGTGCGCTGGGAAATGCGGGGCGACGACACCGTGCTGCTGCGCGATGTGAAATACACCATTCGCGCCGACACCGACGACCCCATCTCCATCGCGGTCGAACGAACGTCCCTGGCGCCCATCATCGCAGCGTTTCCCGTCAAGGCCTGGGGCAAGGACAAAGCGCCCGTGATCGACGTCACCAGCCTTTTCACCACGGACCATCCTGAATTCAGCGCCGCCAGGCAGCTGCAGGCCCAGGGCGTCGACAGTAAACGAACCTTCATCGAATCGTCCAAGGCGTTTCCCACAAACGTCGAGACCAAGGCTCTGGTCACCTACCGCCTCGGACAACAACGACCGCAGCAGGGAAGAGGCTTTCCGCGCTTCCCCGGACAGACGCGTCGCGACCCTACACAAAGCGGCGTGACCGTCCTGCTGCACCACTCCATGGTCAAGCTGCCCGACAAACCCATGCAGCCCCGTCGATGGGACAGCAGAGTGGGCTTCTTCAACGTCAGCTTCGAGGACTACGCAGACGACTCGGACGACCAGGTCAAACAGGTCCGCTACATCACGCGCTGGCGCCTGGAAAAGAAGGATCCGGACGCGGCGGTCTCCGAGCCCGTCAAGCCGATCGTCTGGTACGTCGCCCCCGAGGTGCCCGAACGCTGGAAGAAGTGGGTGATCAACGGCATCGAGCAGTGGCAGCCCGCCTTCGAAGCCGCTGGCTTCAAGAACGCCATCATCGGCAAGCTGGCTCCCGACCCTCGCGAAGACCCCGATTTCGACTGCGAGGACGCCCGCATCACCTGCGTGCGCTGGCTGCCTTCCAACATCCAGAACGCCTTCGGCCCGCACGTCAGCGACCCGCGCACGGGTGAGATTCTCGAAGCGGATGTGCGCATCTACCACAACGTGATCCAGCTCGTGCGCAACTGGTACTTCGTGCAGGCGTCGCCGAGCGATCCGGACTCGCAGAAACTGCCCCTCGACGACGAGCTGATGGGCAAACTGCTTGCCTTTGTCGTCGCTCATGAAGTCGGCCACTCGCTGGGATTCCCCCACAACATGAAGGCCTCCTCCTCCTACACTGTCGAGCAGCTGCGCGACCCTGAGTGGACAGCCAAGTACGGCACGGCGCCGTCGATCATGGACTACGCCCGCTTCAACTACGTCGCCCAGCCAGGCGACGGCGCAGCCCTGCTGCCCAAGGTCGGCCCGTACGACTATTTCGCCGTCGAGTGGGGCTACCGCCAGTTCCCGCCAGGCGCCGACGAGAAGGCTGAGCTGGAGAAGATCGTCAAACGGCAGGTCGACAACCCGATGCTCCGTTTCGGCAATCCCGAGCCCCAGGTCGACCCCACCAGGCAAACGGAAGACCTCACAGGCGAGACCGTCAAGGCCACCGAGCTTGGGCTGAAGAATCTGGATCGGGTCTTTGGCTACCTCGTCGAAGCGACAAGCAGGCCGGGCGAGGACTACTCGCTCCTGCAGAACGTCTACAACGCGGCGCTGGGGCAGCTGGCCCGCGAGGTCATCCACGTCGCCAACGTCGTGGGCGGGGTGAAGTTCGAGAACCTCTACTTCGGCGACGCGGAACGGCGCTTCTTCGAGATGGACGCGGAAAACCAGCGCGACGCGGTGGCGCTGCTCAACGAGAACGTCTTCCACATCAGGCCCAGCGCCATCGCCGACGACATCCTCCTCCGTCTCGAGGCCAGCGGCGTAGCGGACCGCGTCGAGCAGCTGCAGAGCCGCGTCCTGCGCACCCTGCTCACCGACAACCGCATCAAGCGCATGAGCGAGATTGCGCAACGGCTCGGCGACAAGGCGTATTCCCCCTTCGAGCTCCTGGAGGATCTACGCACGGGCATCTTCGAGGAACTGGAAAACTACCCTGTGCATGTTGACCTGTTCCGCCGCGGCGCCCAGCGGGCGTTCGTCGACCGCCTCATCGACGCTGTGCGGACGAATGAGGTGGAAAGCGATCTGCCCGCCCTGTCCCGCGCGACGCTGCAAACCATCCTCGACACCATCGAGGACGCCAAGAGCCGCGACATGGACGAGACGACGCGGGCGCACCTGCAGGACCTGGCGGTGCGCATCGACCAGGCCCTCAAGGGCGTTCCGCCCGCTCCGGAGAAGCAACAGAGCCGCAACCCCTTCGCTGGCCGCTGACGCTGCAATAAAACCGAGCGACACGCTCACGCCCCGCCCGCTCGTGCGCGCGGGGCTTTCTCGTGCGCAGCCAGGCGCGCTTCGATTCAGAACTCCGCGTTGCGCGGCGTTCTAGGGAAGGGAATCACGTCGCGCACGTTGGCCATGCCCGTCACGTACTGCGTCAGACGCTCGAAGCCCAGGCCGAATCCCGCGTGCGGAACCGTGCCGTAGCGGCGCAGATCGCGGTACCACCAGTAGTTCTCCCTGGGAAGGCCCATCTCGTCGATGCGCGCGTCGAGCGCGTCGAGCCGCTCCTCGCGCTGCGAGCCCCCGACGATCTCGCCGATGCGCGGGACCAGCACGTCCATCGCCGCGACGGTCCTGCCGTCGTCGTTGAGGCGCATGTAGAAGGCCTTGATCTCCTTGGGGTAGTCCGTCACCACGACGGGCCGCTGCACGATGCGCTCCGTGAGGGCCCGCTCGTGCTCGCTCTGCAGGTCCGCCCCCCAGCGGACGGGAAACTCGAAGCGCTCGCCGCTCTTCTCCAGGAGCTCGACGGCCCGGGTGTAGCTCATCCGCTCGAAGGGCGACTCGACCACGTGCCGCAGCCGCTCGATGAGCCCCTTCTCGATGCGCTGGTCGAAGAAGGCCATGTCGTCAGGCCGCTCCTCCAGGGCTGCGCGCAGCAGATGCTTGATGAGCGCCTCGGCCAGGTCGGCGTTGTCGTCGAGGTCGGCGAAGGCGATCTCGGGCTCGATCATCCAGAACTCGGCCAGGTGCCTGGTCGTGTTGCTGTTCTCGGCCCGGAAGGTCGGCCCGAAGGTGTAGACCTTCGACAGCGCAAGGCAGTAGCACTCCACGTTCAACTGCCCCGAGACCGTCAGGTGCGCCTCCTTGCCGAAGAAGTCCTGCGAGAAGTCCAGCGCCCCCTCGGGCGTGCGCGGCGGGTTGACCGCGTCGAGCGTGGAGACGCGGAAGAGCTCGCCCGCCCCTTCACAGTCGCTGGCCGTGATGATGGGCGTGTGCACGTAGAAGAAGCCGCGCTCGTCGAAGAAGCGGTGCGCCGCCATGGCCAGCGTGTGCCGCATGCGGGCGACGGCGCCGATCGTGTTGGTGCGCGGCCGCAGGTGCGCCACGTCGCGCAGGTGCTCGAAGGTGTGCCGCTTGGCGGCCAGCGGGTACGTGTCCGGGTCCTCCACCCAGCCCAGCACATCGAGCCGCTCCGCCTGCAGCTCGACCGCCTGGCCCTTGCCCTGGCTCTCGACGATCGTTCCCTCGGCCTCGACGGCGCAGCCCGTGGTCAGCCGCTGCACCTGCGAGGCGTAGTTGGGCAGCTCTCCCGGCGCGACGATCTGCAGCGGCGCACAGCACGAGCCGTCCGACAGGTGCACGAACGAGAGCCCCGCCTTGGAGTCGCGTCTGGTGCGCACCCAGCCCTGCACGACGGCCCGCGTCCCGGGCCTTGCCGCAAGCGCCTGGCGCACCGACAGCCTCGCTGTTGTTTCCGTCCGCTCGCTCATGCCCTCACCATGCTCTTTCGAGAAGCGACTGCCCTGCGTTGAGGGCGGCTCAGCCCATGCTCAGCGTCATGAGGAACTCCGCGTTGGTCTTGACCTTCTTGAGCCTGCTCTTGACCAGCTCCATCGCCTCGACGACGTTCATGTCGCTGAGCACCTTGCGCAGGCGGTAGGTGAGCTCCAGCTCCTTGGGGTCCAGCAGCAGCTCCTCGCGACGGGTGCCCGAGGCGGCCATGTCGATCGCCGGCCAGATGCGCTTGTCCACCAGCCGTCTGTCCAGGTGCAGCTCGCTGTTGCCGGTGCCCTTGAACTCCTCGAAGATGACCTCGTCGGCCTTGGAGCCCGTGTCGACCAGAGCCGTGGCCATGATGGTCAGCGAGCCGCCGTGCTCGATGGCCCGGGCTGCGCCGAAGAACTTCTTGGGCCGCTGCAGCGCGCCCGAGTCGATGCCGCCCGTCATGATCTTGCCCGAGTGGGGCGCCTCCGCGTTGTACGCCCGGGCCATGCGGGTGATGGAGTCGAGCAGAATCACCACGTCGTCGCCGAACTCCACCGCCCGCTTGGCCTTCTCGATGACCATGTCCGCCACCTGCACGTGCCTGCGGGTCTCCTCGTCGAAGGTGCTGGCCACGACCTCGACCGACGGCGGCGTGTTGCGGCGAAAGTCCGTCACCTCCTCGGGCCGCTCGTCGATGAGCAGCACCAGGATCTTCACCTCGGGGTAGTTCTGGGCGATGGCGTTGGTCATCTTCTGGAGCAGCACCGTCTTGCCCGTGCGGGGGGGCGCGACGATCAGGCCGCGCTGCCCCTTGCCGATGGGCGCCACCAGATCGACCACGCGCATCTCGAGCTGATCAGGCGTCGTCTCCAGCACCAGCCGCTCGTGCGGGTGCAGCGGCGTGAGGTCCTCGAAGACCGGCAGCGACAGCGCCTCCTCCGCGGGCCTGCCGTTGACCTCGTCGATGCGGAGCAGCGCAAAGTAGCGCTCGCCCTCCTTGGGCGCCCGCACCGGCCCCTTGACCACCATGCCCGGCCGAAGCCTGTGCTTGCGGATCTGCGAGGGCGAGACGTAAATGTCGTCCGCCCCCGCCAGGTAGCTCATCTCGGCGCTGCGGAGAAAGCCGTACCGCTCGGGCGCCACATAGAGCGTTCCTTCGCCGAAGACCAGCCCGCCCGACTCGGCCCGGTGCTTGAGCAGCTGGAAGATCAGCTCCTGCCTGTGCAGCTGGTGGAAGTCCTCCAGCCCCTCAGCCTTGGCCAGCTTGTGCAGCTCCTCCAGCGGCATGCGCTGCAGATCGTGCAGCTGCAGCGCCTCCTTCTCCGCCTTCTTGCCGGCCTTGGTGGCCAGAGCCTTTTCGAGCTCCTCCGCCTCGCGGGCCAGCTCTTCGTCGTTGGGAATGGCGCCTGCGGGAAGCGTCTGCTCGCCGCCGCTGGAGCGGCGCTTCTTCTTGCTGCGCTTTCTGCTCTGCGACTGCGATCTGCGCCGTTGGGTTGCGCTCTGCTCTTGCGCCATGGACAGTGCCCTCGTTGTTGCGAAGTTGTCGGCTTGGGAAAGCCGCCTGTTGCGGCCTGGGCTCAAGCAGTCGGCCGTTTCGCCTGCTCGAGAATCGCGTCGAAGACGCGTCGTGTTTCCGCTTCGAGCTGGGCCAGATCGCCCTTGTTGTGGACGACAAAGCGTGCCCGGGCCCGTTTTTCCTCTACAGGAAGCTGCGCCGCTTCACGCCTGCCCAGCTCCTCCTCGCTCCAGCCTCGCTCCTGCGCTACGCGGGTTCTCCTTGCCTCTTCAGGGGCGTCGACGAAGATCACCGCGTCGCACTCTCGATCGAGCCCCGCCTCCATCAGCAGCGGCGCGTCATAGACCACCGCTGGGGCCCCTTCCGACACAGCCCGCTCCATCGCCTCTCGCCTGGCCCTTCCAAGGCGAGGATGCACGATGCCCTCCAGCGCCTTGCGGTCAGCTTCGTTGCGAAAGACGATGCTGGCCAACGCCCTGCGGTCCACCGCTCCCTCTTCGGTGAGAACCTCCTGGCCCCACCGGGCGACGATCTCCCGCTTGACCTGGGGATCCGCGAGCGCGTGGCTCACTTCTCTGTCAGCATCATACACCACAGCGCCCAGCTTGGCCAGCGCCCGAGCGACTGTGGATTTTCCAGCTCCCACGCCGCCCGTCAGACCTATCACCATCGGCCTGCGCCGCTCCGTCATGCTGCGACCCCGCCGTCCTGCCGGGCTTACGCCTCTTCCGTCGCGTCCACAGGAAGCCTGTGCGCCCGCCAGCCGTGCATTCCCGCCTCGACGACGCGCACCTCCGCTGCGCCGGCCCGTTTGAGCAGACTTGCCGCCACCGTCGCTCGGTAGCCCGCGGCGCATATCGTCCCGATGGGCTTGCCCTCCACCAGAGCATCCTTCGCCCGCTCAGCCAGCACACCCGCATGCATGTGGACAGCGCCAGGCGCATGGCCACGCCGCCACTCCTCATCGGAGCGCACATCGAGCAGCACGAGCTGACCGCGTTGCGCCTCGCTCCAAGCTTGTGCAGGGGGAATCTCAGGCGTCTCCTCCAGAGGAAGTCCCTGACGCTCCCACGCGTCGAAGCCGCCGGCGACGAACCCCATCACATCGTCCAGCCCCACCCGCACCAAGCCTCGCGCCGCCTGCTCCACATCATCGGCGCCTTGTCCCATGAGCACAATGGGCGTCCCTGGAGGCACAGCCCACGCCGCCCAGACCGTGAAGCTTTTCCCCATGCCCACGCTGATCGCCCCCGCTGCGTGACCTCGACAGAACTCCGCAGGCGGCCGCACGTCCAGAATCACCCCGCCGCCGTCGACAATCGATTTCGCCTGAGCCGGTTCGATCGCCCGTGTAAACGTCCGTACGAGCAGCGGCGTAGCGTCCACAGCTCCGACCGAGTTGAGCTGCTTCATCCGCTTGTAATAGGGTGGGAAAGGCGGCACATTGGCCAGAGCCCACCGCACGAACTCCTCCTCCGCGCGCTCTTGGAAATAGGGATTGGTCCGCCGCTCATAGCCGAGCGTCGAGACGGGTCGTCCCGCAAGCCCTGAGCCGCACATCGAGCCTGCGCCATGGGCTGGATGAATCTCCACGAAGTCAGGCAGCCGCGCAAGCCGCTCGAAGAGGCTGCGGCGCAGCTCCTTCGCCAGCGGCGCCGCGGACGCTTCGCCCAGCAGATCGGGCCTGCCCGCTGAGCCGACGAAGAGCAGGTCCCCCGTCAGCAGCGCCATGGGACAATCGGCGCTGCGGGCCTCGTCGTAGAGCGCAAAGCACATGTGCTCGGGCGTGTGTCCCGGCGTGTGCAGCGCTTCGATGCGCACCTTGCCCAATCGGATCGACTCGCCGTCGTCGAGGTCCCGGTGCGGATGCTGCGTCTCGTAGGTTTCGCCCGCGTCGAATCGGGAGACGAGCAGGGGCGCCCCCGTCGCCTCCGCCAGCGCCCGGGCTCCCGAGGCGTAATCCGCATGGATGTGCGTCTCGAGCACGTGCGCAATCCGCAATCCGCGATCCGCGACAAAGCGCAGGTACACGTCGATGTCCCGGCGCGGATCGACGACGACCGCCTGGCCCGCTCCCTCGCAGGCGACGACATAGGAATACGCCGCCAGTCCCGGCGTTTCGATGCGCTCGAGCAGCATGGCTGACTCCTTCTGCTTGCAGCCTCGAAGGGCGCAGACCAACTCGCTGCGCAGCGTTCGGGCCCATGCTGCACAAGTCTAGCGACGCCGCTCCAGGCCAGCGAGGCGGCCTCGCGTCAGTCCAGCGGCATCTGCACCTTCAGCAGCACCCGCGGCCTGTCCGTCGGCCTGACGACGTTCGAGCGGTCGAAGAGCACGAACCAGCGCGTCTCGTAGGCAATGCCGCCTATGTCCTCCAGACAGTTGAGCAGGTGCATCATCTCCTCCGCGTTCGGAGTGTCCGGCGCCGGCGCAGGCGCATTGGCGCAGTCGTCGCCGAAATCAGGGCCGAGGTCCGTGCCCAGCAGCTCGATTTTCTGCGGGTCGAACCCCCGCACGATGATCCATGCGCCGAAGACGTCGCTGCGCGTCGAGGCGATGTTGCTGATCGCCCGGAACAGCGCCAGCCGCTCCTCCGGGTCGTCCACGCCGTCGAAGCCCCCCTGCGGATGCCGTCGCAGGTCCAGCGGCGCCTGCGGATTGTCCACGACGTCGCGCGCCGCCTGTGTGAGCATGTCCTCCATGCCTGCTCCTATGTCGGGCGTCGCGGAGGAGCCTCTCGTCTGGTCCCACTGCGCAAGCAACGCCAGCTCGCCCAGCGACTGCACGCCCGCAAAGGGACCACCGCTCCGCAGCAATCCAGGAATGTCGAGGAAGGTCCTGCTGCGGTCCTCGCGCGAGCGCAGGCCGTTGAGCCCTGTGTTGGCCGATCGCGAGTCCGCAGCTGTGTTCACCCCTGCAAACTTCGTCGACGATGCAGGAATCATGCCGTTGTCGACCCGGGCGTCGCGGTAGGCAGCGATGGTTGCAGCGCGGTCTGTGTTGTTGGCGATGCGACCGTTGAGGCCGTCGTTGGGAAGAATGCTCGCCAAACTCCCTCCCAGCAGATCTTCATTGGGCGAAAGCAGCGGCAGCAATCTGAGCGTGTCCAGCGACGCGGTGTTGATGTTGACTTTGCCCTGCAGCAACGTGTCAATGGGCGGCAGGGCCTCGAAAGCGTCGAAGACTCGCGTGGCCAGCGGAACCGCCAAGGCGTCGGGAAGCGGCCGGGTCCCTCCCATCGGGTTGGCCAGATCGCCGTTAGGCGTGTATCGCGTGGGATCGAGCACCCCCAGATACGGATTGGGCGTCGAGGCGCTGTCGTAGTAGAAGTGCCAGTCGGCGCCCAGCTGCTCGCTGACGGTCAGCCACTTGCCGGGACCGAAGCCTGCCAGGCCCGGCTTGGCGAAGTCCACGTCGTGCGCCAGGTCCAGCCTGGGCGCGTTGATGGAGGCCTGGTGCATGTACAGGTGGCAGAAGGCGCTGATCTGGCCAAGCTCACCGACGCTGAACAGCGGTCCGTTGGGAACGAACAACTGGAACGACGGCAGATCCGGCAGGACATCCGTGTTGTTGACGGGCGGCGCAGGGTGAGGGGGACCGTTGATCAGCGCCGCAGGACCGGGATCTGGCTGCGGTGAGCCTGTTGGCACGAACACCGCCCAGGTGGACTCGAGTCCAGGCTGAACGATCGGGTTGTTGAGCGTCACGACGTTGTTGTCAGGCCGTTCGACGACGTAGGCAGGGAAGCCCCCGCCCGCAGCAGGCGGCCCAGCGGGTCTGCGCACAGAGACGGAGAAGGCAGTGCGGCCCGTCCAGCGTGCAGATAGGCCGGCCCCCGAGAGCACCGCCGGCAAGTTCTGGAAGGTGTAGAACGCGCCGCCGTTCTCTTGGAGCAGCGAGTCAGGAAACTCTCCGCTGGACGCGATCAGCCGATCCACCACCACGGGGAAACCGTTGTGCTCGTCGAGCAGCAGCACCGGCGCCGAGCTGAATCCCTGCGACTTCATCTCGCTGACGAACTGGTCGAAGGGCGCAAAGCCGTTGGCGGATGAAGGCGCAGGGAGGTTCGTGAACATGGTGGGATTCAGCGGAACCTCAACGGCGGAGAGCGACGCCACCCCCTTGAGGTACTCGTCGCGGACCAGCGCCCAGTCGATCGCCATGCTCGAGTTCGTGTTGCCCATGTCGACGTAGTACACCCGTCGCTCGCCCGGATCGAGCGATCCGTTGGGAAGCGCAACCTGGAAGGAGATGCGACCAGCGGCGCCTGCGGTGGAAAGCGCCACGCTGTAACCCTGCGTGGCGACCTTCACAGGCCAGGGATTCCCGATCTCGACGAGGAACAACGTTCCCAGCTGTGCGTTGGTCGAGGTGAGATCCAGGGCGGGAGGATTGCCGCCCGTCGTGATATCCTCATCGGTGTAGGCAGTGAAGATCGTGGCGGAGATGAGGAAAGGCTGCGTCTCCAAGCCGACTGCAGTGACGCCCTGATCCGGCAGTCCCACATATTGCTGCGGCAGCGCCGCGGGCCTCGAATCGCTGTCGATGCTCCCTTGGGGAAGACTCGTCGTCAGCGCCCCAGCAGGGGGAAGCCACGCGTTCGAGATGTCCGGATCGTCGTCGGGGAAGAACCGCACGACCGTGGGGCGTTCTTGGGCGGGATCGGGCGAAGCCCCAGCAGCAGGCCCCTCCCGGTCGAGCGCGTCGTGCAGATTGACCGCCAGAGCAAGGGCCCGCAGGACCGCGTAGGAGGCGCCCATGTCCTGCCCCGACTTCGCCTGCACCGCCTGGGCAGGCCCCGGCGCCACGCCGCTGACGCCTGTCGGCGTTCCACCGTAATGGAACCTGCTCTCGTCCTTGGCTGCATCGGAGGCCGTCATCGGGTGCGCCAGAGGCTGATCCGTCGCCAAGGGCGCAAGCGCCCAGACGAAGGAGGCGAAACTGTCGCGGATGAACTGCGCGTCGTCCTTGTTGCTGCGTGTGTCGAGGGCCTTCCCCACGACGGGTTTGTGGAAGAGATCGCGGTTTCGGTACGCAGCGTCGCTGATGTTGAGCACGGGCACCGGGCTGCGCAGGCTCGTCCCGGAGACCGTCGTCATCAGCCTGCGGACGTCGCGCATGACGCGCGTCACCTTGTCGTCCTGACCGAAGCCTGCGCTTCCCACGGAGTTGACTTGCTCTGCAAGCGACTGGTCGCTGTAGGTGCGGACTTCGTCAAGCAGCTCCTTGGAGCGCACCAGCCCTATCTCCCTTGCAGCGTATGGATCAGACGGAAGCCCGCTGATAATGCCCGTGTTGCCGAAGAGATACCTGCTCAAACCGTCGCCTTGCAGATCGTCCATCGCCTGCTCGAACTTGCTCACGAGCGATGGGTTGTTGAAGCCGAAGTAGGCCCGCAGGTCGATCTCGTCGCCCTGCGGATAGGGCGTGGCGCCGCCGACGCGAGGCCGCTGCGGCGAGGCGCCGACGAACCTGTAATAAGCGAAGCGCTGGTCGCGCGTCAGCGTGTTCAGGTCGTTCGTCTGGTACAGCAACGATCCCGATGTCGAGGGGAAGAACGCCAGCAGCTCGTCTCGCAGCGGCTGGGCGAAGACATTGTCCATGACGTTCTTGAGGAATCCCTCGCCGTTGAACGAGCCGCCTGGCATATCTTCCTTCAGACGCAGGCCGTTGTTGATGTGGTTGCGGATGGCCTGCTCCACGTCGCCGAATGGCATGCCGACGACGTCAGGATGCCCCGGATAGGCTGCCTGTTCGTTGGGGCTCCTGCCAGCGGAGCGGCGCAGCAGCCGAGCCAGGTCCACATCGGCCGGCGTCATGCCGTCGCTGACGTTGTTGGGGTTCGCAACGCCGTAGTTGAACGTCAGCGACGAGTTGATGTTGACCAGAGCTGACTGATCCACGATGCGCGCCGCAGCGACCCAGCGCAGGCCGAACAAATCGCCCAGCGCGTCGATCTTCTGCCAGCGACAGTCGGGGAAGGTGTCGCCGTCGCAGTCGGCCCAGAATCGCTCGTCGGAGAGCCTCGACTGATTCTCGATCGCACAGGGCTGCGCCGGGTCAGGGCACTCCGGCAGGTCCAGATTCACCGTCAATCTGCCGATCGTCGAGCCGTTGACCGAGGCTATCTGCGACATCTGCACGCCGTAGACGGGTTGATTGACGCCCGCCTCCGGGCCGTTGCGCAGCTGTGCGCCCGTGAGGTCCTCGATGAGCGGATCGAAGATGTTGGAGTCGCTGGCAGTGGGCGCGCGGGTGATCGGGTCGACCTCATACTGGAGATTCGCAGCGGGGTCGCCTCTGCCGTCGAGCGCCTGCATGACGAACTGCCCCAGATCGACGAAGCGTCCGTCGCCGCGAATCCACGTGGGCTCGTCGGGCCCGCTGGGGCCGTCCGGATCGCGAAACTCCCATCCACAACGGAGATTGGTGATCTGCAGCCAGGTGTCCCACAGACCATCAGGCCCCACGGAGCTGCGGCTGACGCTGTTGGGCCTGGCGTCGACGGGCTCGCTGGAAGCCAGCCAGCAGTCGTCCGCGGGAACCGGCGCGAAGCGCTGCAGCAGCCCCGGATTGCGCGGATCAGGCAGAAACGCGTTGGTCACGCCCATCGCCTTGGTGAGTTGCGCGTCGTCGCTGGGCAGATCGTTGGGCGCCGACTCGTCGAACGTGCGCCGGGCGCTCGTTGGCGTGTCGTCCCACACGAAGGCTGTGCGCGGGTAGTCGCTGAACTCGCCGTCCTCGAAGGCGCGGGGCCAGACGATGGTGTTCTTCCCATTGAGAAAGGCGGTCTGCGGCGTGTCCTTGCGAACGATCTTGCCGCCAAACAGATCCGCAGCGAGCAATGCGCCGATGTGGTCGACGACCACATTCACCTGCTGATCGAGGGAGGCGGATCGCTGGTAGTCGCTGGCGCCGCGACGGTCGAGCCTGGCCACCGCGATGTACGCTGTCGCGGTGATGGCCAGCACCGCCAGGATCGCCACAGCAAGAAGAATCATGCTTCCCCGTCTGCGGAAGCAAGCTGCTCTGCATCGCCGCAAGGTCGTGCGCATCATGGTCATTCTCACAGTCTTTGTGGATTGAGGTCGAAGATGAACTCAAACTGTCTGCCTTGGCGAAGAGTGCCCTGACTGTCGTGCAGCGTGAGCCTGACGCGCAGCAGAATATCCTTGGACCAGGCGTTGGAGACGCCGTTGGCGTCGAGATAATCACCGCGTTCGCTGGGCACGCGAAACGGCCAGATGAAGATCCACTCGTTGGCGTCGTCGGTGTCTGCAGCGCTGGGGACGCCGCCTGTGATGTCGGGGTTGTACACAGGCAGAAAGGCTCTGCTGAAGTCGCGCGTCGCTGGGCCGAAGACCGTGGGAAGGAACTGCGCGCTGATCGGGTCCGCAGCGGCCTTGCTCGGCGCAAGCCCCGGACCGGGCCTGGGACGGAACTGTCCATTCGCCAAAGCGACAAAACCTGGATTGCGGGCCTCCGCTCCTGCTGAGGAGAACGCCCGCTCGTCGTATTCGTTGCGAAACGCAATGGCGTTGCTCTGCACCGACCCCAACGCGCCGTAACGATTGCGCATTTCAGCCCAGGTGAAGCGCGGCGCGCCGCGATTGTTGCGGCGGGGATTGGGGTCGCGCGGATTGAGCCTTGTGATGTCGAACCAGATGAGATCGCCTTCGCGCACATCGGGCGAACCGTCGCCGTCGAAGTCGATGGGCTCGTTGGCCGTCGAGCCGTCCGTCCAAGCGACCTCGAAGCTGCTGCAACGCGCCGCCAGCAACGCGTGCGTGTCCATGAGCGCATCCTCCGCCTGCTGCGCATTGGGCACGGTCAGGTCGGGAGCGCGGTCGATGAAGGGCGCCGAGGCCGTCTGCAACGGTCTGGAAAAGACGCCTGCGATCGCTGCGCGCAGGCCCATTCGGTTGAGCTGCGCCGCCTGAAGAGGCGTCAATCCCGCAGTCCCCATCGCTTTCTGCAGCGTCCAGAGGGGCAACCGCATCTGGCTCGTGTCCAGCTCGCCATACGGGTCCACCGGCGCGGCGAAGCGTCCCGCCTCGAAGGCCAGCGCCTCAGGCGGATGCGGCGGGTCCTGTGGCGCATCGCCCTCGAGCCAACGACGCACGCCCACGAACGGATCGCCGCTCTGCGCGCAGATGTCGACACGACCATGACGAATCAACCGCGGCTCGGGCTTCTCCCGCTCAGGACCGAACGGCCCGACGACGAGCTTGTTCGGGCCAGGCTCGTCGATGGCGATTGCCGGACTCGATTTCGTCCAGACACGGTCAAATGTCTCAATGTCCCGAATGAATGGAGCATATTCTCGATCGTTGTCAATAACCGCTTCCCTGTCTGCAAAGGGTCTTTGCTGCTCGCCTGCAGCTCTGCCGCCGAACAGCAGCAGCGGCTGCCGAGCCAGCGACCAGCTGGACGCATATTCGTTGCGCGCCTCATTGCTGACGCGCTGGAAGGGGTCGCCGTTCTTGAGCGACCCTGCAAAGGACGCAGTGATGAGATTCACCTCGCCTGCGCGCTGGCCGAAATCGCCGTCTGGAAGCCATGTGCGCGCCGGCGTCGGCGTGAGCAGATTGTCCACATCGAGCTGAAACTGCGTCGCGTCAGGCGGGTAGGTGGAATCGGGGGCGGGTTTGAGCGCATGGCCGTAGTAAATGCGCGCCGTCGGCGCAGGCGGCGCCTGCTCTCCCGCGGGCCCCGCTGCCTGCACGGTGTGGAACCCGCCGCCGTCGTTGTCGAACGCGAGAAAGACCAGCTCGTCGAGCCTGCGGTAGACGGCGCGCCCCTTGAGCTCGCCTGTCTCGGGATCCAACTCGTAGGGATTGTTGAAGAGCCCCGCCTGCATGTCGCGTACGTCCGCCTCGCGGTCCTCGCTGTTGAGGTAGATGGGATGATCGGGCCCGCCGATCTCGCGCATGCGGAGAGCCAGGAACGTCTCCTCCTCGGGCATTCTGGAAAAGGCTTCGAAATCCCGCTTCATGCGAGATTGGATGGCCCGCGCCAGTTGGTTCACTTCTGCAACGGCCCTGCCGACGGCGACCACGCCGCTGATGGAGGAGAACAGCTGTCCCACCCCGGCGATGACGACTGCAGCAGCCCCTATGGCCACGAGCATCTCCACCAGCGTGAAGGAGCGAATCGCTCTGTGGATTGCGACGCGTTGTCCCGCCATCATGCGCTTCCTTCTCCGTTCAAGGAGCCACCGCCTGCGCGACGCGCACCTCGACAGGCCTGACGCTCCACTCCGTCTCGTCATCCGGATCGCTGACATTCTTGACCACCGGAGGCATGGCCCAGACAAGCACGTCGACCGTCTGGTTCAGATCGCGCAGCGGCGAGCGACCAAGGATGCGAGGCGAGTCGCTGAGCACGCCCTGCACAACCACCTTGCCGCCGCGTCTGACACGGCGCTGTCCCACCACGCGGACGGCGCCGTCAGCCCCCCAGCTCACTCCGCCCACGGGCGTCTGCAGCTGTTTGACCAGAAGAAGTTGGCCGCGATCGATGGCCCACTCCTCCTCCTGCTTGCGAGGCTCGACGAAGAACTGACCGGTGTTGGCGTCCCAGCCCAGGGTCATTTCCACCTCTCGGAGCAGTCCCTGCTTGTTGGAGTAGTCCTGAGGCCGCTCCGGCGGAAAGAAGATGGGAAAACGCTTCACGTCCACCCGCGGCGCGCTCAGAGGCTCGAGCTCGTAGGTGAAGATGGCCAGTTGCGCCACACCCTGAATCTGCCGACTCAACAGCGTGTAGCCAAGCATGGGCCTGCGCCCGCCTGGCATTTGCGCATCCTCCACGTAGATCAGTCTGTCGTTGAGCGAGACCAGCTGGTCGTTGCGCCACTCGTACGTGATCGTGATCCTGGAGACGAATCCGCTGACGCCCTGCTGCGTCAGGAACGCGGTCAACACCGCGGAAAGATTGGGAACCAGCACGGAGCCCGTGGCGCCAGCGAACCCTGTGCTCTCCGCACGGTTGACGGTGACGACGTCCGGATGCGTGATGTCGCCGTCGCGGTAGAGCAGCACCGGATCGGGCTCGCCTGCTGGCAGCTGACCGTTGATTCTCTGCTCCAGGTAGACAAAGGTCTCTTCCTTCGGGTTGAGCGCCAGATTGCTGCTCTCCGTCACCGTCACCTCAACGCGCAGCCGCTGACGGTCGATGCGTCTGTGGGGAAGCGCAAAGGACGTCGTCGACGGCAGAGGGCCGTTGAGCTGGGACTCCTGAAACGTCTGCTCGAAGAGGACGCGCGTGCCCGCGTCGACGAGGAAGTAGGCCCGATCGGCTGTGGTGAGCACGCCCGATCGCTGATCAGCCACCGCCTGCGTCCATACACCCTGCGTTGAAGGGGAGCTTCCCTCCATGCGGCCCAGCCGCGCAAGCAGGATGGACTCCGCGTTCTGCGACACTGTCACGGCCCGATTGACCACTGTCGCGCGCCGCTGCTGCGCCGCTGCGCCAGCGAAGAGCGCCGAGATGCCCAGCGCCCCCAGTCCGATGATGACCACCGCGACGAGCACTTCCATGAGGGTGAAGCCGTTCGACGACAGCGAGGCAGCATGGTCGGTGCATCTGGGCGAATGTCGTTTGCGCATGGGCGTCACAGCGTGTCGACCTCCTGTGCTCAACGTCGCATCGCCTGTCCCGTGTAGCGGTTGAAGGCGATTATCTCCGCGTTCAGGTCGATCCACTGGCTGACCTTGACCACATCGATATCCAGCTTCGCATCGTCGTGCGAAAGCGCCACGTCGCCCGTCGACAGCTCCAATCGCCTGTCAGGCCATGGCGCCCGCGACGTGGAGGGGTGCAGCAGCCAAGGGCTCGGCGCGCCCGTCTCCTCCACCAGTCTTTTGAGGTTCACCACGGCCAGCTGGCTGACCGTGCGCAGCACGACCTCGGGATTGGGAGCCCTCGCGTCGTTGCGAATGTTGCCCCTGAACTCTGGATCGAACACCGCGTCGTCGTCGAAGGCGACAGGGTCGGGCCGCCGTGCGGTGGGCGTGAAGTCAGGATCCACGGGCAAATCTGGAAACTCGATGTAGGCGTTGGGCGGATCGTTGTTGTCGCCTTGGGCGAACGACGTGGCGAACGAGCCGTCCTCAGCGAACATGACGAAGAAGCTGTTGGCGTGGCGCACCGCCTTGATCATGCGCGCGCGATCCATGCGCCATGCCTCCGGATCCCAGGGATCCAGCGCCGCGATCTCGTCTACAGGGCCGCCGTTTTCGGGGTCGAAATATATCCGCGGGTCATTGCGGGGAAATAGCCATGGGTTCACCAGTCGGTCCTGAATCGGCCCGCTGGCTGCAGCAGGCTTGAAGATCTCGCCTGAGTACCAGCCTTCGGTGAAACAGTCGCTTCCCTGCCTGTCGATGCATGTTCTGCTGGGCGAGGTGGCGAGCAGCTCGGGGTCGATGTGGTTGAAGGCCAGGCCGAAGACCCCCATTCCCGGAGGGAGCTCCACAGGCGCCGCTCCAGGAAGCGGTCCGAACGCCTGGGCGAAGTTCTGCTTGGCGGGTCCTGAGGGAAACTTCGTCAGCGTGGCGCGGTTGTTCAGTCGCTGCAACGGAAGCAGCGTGTACACCCCGGACTGCGTGTCGTACAGGAACGCGACGCCCGTGGGCGTGCGTGACGCAGCGGCTGCGGTCTGCGCCGCTCCCAGCGCGCCCGTGACGCGGGTCGTCGCGGAGGCGAAGTTGACCGACTCCACAATGCGGGGCAGCGACAGCAGCGTCACCGTCGCGATCACGAACAGAATGGTGATCACCACGAGCAGCTCGATGAGCGTGAAGCCCCGCCGGCTCGGGAGACTCGCCATGAACTTTCGTCCCCGCGTCATGGCGACGCCCTCCAGGCGTTCGGGCCGAGATTCAGCAAATCCGTCGTGAGATTGAAGGAAACGTCGAGGGGGTACGACGTGATGTTGTCTTTCCGCGCCTCGCGCAGGGCCCGCTGCTTGAACTGCTCCTCCGACTCCCCCGAGGCCTTGCGCAGCGTGCGGCCTTCGCCGCGGACAGGCCTGATGGCGTCGCCCGTGAAGACAAACTCCTCAGGAAGACCGTACAGCCCGTCCGGCCCTGGCGAGAGGAAATACGGCCTGCTGCTGCTCGTCTGGCCATACAGCGCTCGAGCGAGGCGATTCGCTGGATGCACGTAGTAGATCAGACGCTGATTCGCCAAGGGGTAGTACGGATCGGTCCCCCCGCCTCGATACTGCGACCACATGGGGTCGGCCCAGGCGTCGACCACCGAAGGCGTCGGATCACAGTCGACCAGGGCCTCCGGACTCGAGGCGCTGTCGCACGACTGTTCGCTGGGATCGGGCAGCGTGACGACGAAGAAGCGCGACGGGGCGTTCTGCACGATCTGCTCCACCTCGCCGTAACCCATCGCCTGCGAGAGGAAGACCGAGGCGTCCGGCCTGCGCGGGTGCGTGCGGCCGAGGTACTTGGTGAAGGCGATGTCGTTGGGGGAGTTGAAGGCCTGCTCGGTGTTCTCGCGATCGCCTCTTCCCATGGCGTCGATCTCAACGTCGAGACCAGGCATGCGGGCGTACGCCTCGGGGTCGTAGCGCGGAACGACGCCTGTTTCAGCGAGAAACTCTTCAAGCGCGCCGTCCAACGCGCGAAGGACGCCCAGGGTGGCGGCGCGGCGCTGGTTGCGCAGCGCGCCCAGGCCCGCACCCACCACGATCGAGATGAGAATGGCGATGATCCCGATCACCGTGAGCAGCTCGAGCATCGTGAAGCCCTGACTGCCTCGACAGCGCTTCGCTGGGTGGACGTGCACGCTCACGGCGTCACCAGGATGTTGTCCGACACGCTGCGGACGAGCGCTTGCTTGGCGGCTTCGCTGGTGGACGTCAGCGATGTGAACTCGTCGGTGTTGGAGTAGCCGCTCTGAGTCATGTCGACGAACGGGCCGCTGAGCGGCGCGCCCCAACGACGAGTGTTCGCAGGCCCGCCGTTGTCGAAAAAGACGCGATCCTTGCCTGCGGAAAGCAACGCATACGGCGCCCGCAGCAGCGCAGCGGCGCTGGCGGTGTCTGCGAAGGGGTTGTCGCTGGTGAAACGTTCAGCTTCGGTGAAGAGCTCGACGGGAATACGGTCCAAACTGGGTTTGGAAGGATCGTCCCTGTCGCGCGTCGGCCATTTGCGGTAGTACCGAAACGGCGTTCCCCAGCGATCTGTCAGAAGATACAGCCCTGCAGCCTCGACCGGGTCGCCCGCCTCGTTGGGGTCGAGAATGAGCCTGACGTTGCGGCCCGATCCCACATCGACATAGGGTCCAAAGACGCGACCTGCCACCGGCGCCTTCTGCAGGGTGCGGTCCCATGCGCCGCCCCAGGAACGGTCCGGGCCAGGGTCGCGCAGCCCGGGCCCGACCATCCCGTCGTCGCGAATCGTCTCTTCGTTGGGCGCTTCGCCGCTGGAGCCGACGTTCGAGCCCGTCACGTCGCCGATCCCCGCCAGGTACACCGGCAGCGTGAACACACTGTTGAACCGGCTGCGCTGCAGCTCCTGCAGCGCCTGCTGTGGATCGGAGGCGCCCGCGGGAGGGATGCGATCGTCGTCCACCACCGTCAGCCGCTGCGGCCCGCTCATGAGACTGGTGTCATCAGACAACACTGGCGGATAAAAGCCAAAGTCCGCGTGGAACTGTTCGATGGCTGTGGAGAGCGAGCGGAGCAGGTTGCGCGTCGCCTGGGTTTCGCTCGTCCGCAGCGCCCGGGCCATGACGGTCAGCACGATCCCCGCCAGGATCGTGACGATGGAGACGACCACGAGGATCTCGACGAGCGTGAAACCCGTCGCGGCGACGCGCTGTCCTGGTTCGCGGCCCTGCGGGGTCATGCCTCGGTCCTTTGCCTGTCAGTTCTGCTTCTGCAGCGAGTTGATCATCTCGACCATGGGCATGAACATCGCCACGACGATCGTTCCGACGATGCCGCCCAGCACGACGACGAGCATGGGCTCGATGAGCTTGATGAGTCCGCCGATGGCGATGTCCACCTCTTCGTCGTAGTTGTCCGCGATCTTCATGAGCATGGTGTCGATGTCGCCCGTCTCCTCGCCCACGTCGATCATGTTGACGACGATGGCGTCGCAGACCTTGGCCTGCCTCAGAGGCTCCGCGATGGTCTCGCCCTCGCGGATGGAGTCGTGCACCTTGCCCAGCGCCCGCTCGAAAACCCAGTTGCCGCAGGTGTTCTTGGTGATGGTGACGGCTTCGAGAATGGGCACGCCCGCGGTGATGAGCGTGCCGAGCGTGCGCGTGAAACGAGCGATGACCGTCTTGCGAATCAGCGGGCCGATGACGGGGACGCGCAGCGTGACGAAGTCCAGCGCAGCTCTGCCAAAGGGCGTCTTGCGCAGCAGCTTGTACACGATGACGACCACGACGGGAGCGAAGAGGATGTAGATGGCGCCTGGGGCGAGCTGATCGGGGCTGGCGGTGCCCGCCACCCAGCTGCTGAAGTTGATGAGCCCCAGCGTGATGGCTGGCAGCTTGATCCCCATGTCCGTGAAGATCTCCTGGAACTTGGGGATGATGAAATACATGATGGCCGTGAGGATGAGCAGCGCCACGGTGATGACCGCAGCGGGGTAGATCATCGCGCCCACGACCTTGCTCTTGAGCCGCTGGGCCTTCTCCATGAACTCCGCAAGCCGCTGCAGAATCACGTCGAGCACACCGCCCACTTCACCCGCAGCGACCATCTTCGTGTAGAGCGAGTTGAAGACCTTCGGGTGCTTGGCCATGGCCTCGGAGAGCGTGGTGCCGCCCTCGATGTCCTCCGCGATCTGCTGCAGGACGAACTTGAGCTTGCAGGG
>CAYPBL010000032.1:0-24432 GCA_964408965.1 uncultured Phycisphaeraceae bacterium
CGCCGGCGCCAATGACCCCACGGGGATTCGAACCCCGGTTTCCAGGATGAGAACCTGGCGTCCTGGACCTGACTAGACGATGGGGCCAGATTCGTCAGCCGCTGGAGGTGGACGCGCGGGCTTGGGCGCTCCACGGCGCTCCCCACAGCGGCGGCTGCGGGGCCATTGTACGCCCTCCTTGCGTCCCAGCAAGCGCGAGAGGGGCTTATCGGACAGCGACGCCGTCTCTGGACTGCAGCTGGGCTGGGTGTGGCGTGCGAGCCGATCTTGCAGCAGCTGCGGACGCTGCGGTTGTGGCGGCGGCTGCGCAGCGACGCTCCTATGGACAGTCTCGACCAGTCCAGCTTCGCGACGGCTGCTTCGCAGCCCCTGCTGCCTGTGGGAAGGCTGCTGAGGAGGGCGGCTTGGCTGGTGGGGACGTTGGATCCGGGGCTGCTGCTGGTGCTCAGCGGGGCGGCGCTGCTGGCGGCGATGACGCTGCTCCCTGCGGCGCAGCAGACGGTCGAGGCGGAGCGGGCGCGGGATCAGGCGCTGGCGGCCAGGCAGGCGTGGATGGAGCGGCTGGCGGCGCTGAGCGAGCAGCTCGATCTGCTCACGTCGGCGGACAGGGACGCGGCGCTGGCTCTGGTCATGGAGCAGCTGCGTCTGGCGCCTGTGGGGACGCGGCCGCTGCGCGCAGCGGCGGTGTGGGAGGCTCCTGCAGCGTCGCGGGCGGAGGAGGTCGCGGTGGCGGCGGCGCCTCGCTCCCCCGGGCCTCTCGAGACGCCCTCGCTGCTGGCGCAGCTGGCGCGCCACGAGCGCAGCAGGCTGGTGGTCATGGCGCTGGCTCTGGCGTGCGTCTTTGCGGGGCTGTTGCCGCCTGCAACGGCGGGGGGCGGGAAGGGCCCGGACACGGAGAGACGGACGGCGCCGCTGCGACGTTGGGCTGCGAGGGCGTGGGGGACGCGTCGGCGGGGTCGGAGCACAGCTGCGGTCAGACGGGTGGATCTGACGGGCGCGCGACGGCGTCGGGCGCTGGCGATCCTGCGAAGTGCGCCCTGAGATTGCGCAGGATCCGCTCGGTCATGCGCTTGCGCGAGCCCCGTTCAGCGGAGCCTATGTGCGGGGTGAGGACCACGTTGGGAAGGGTCAGCAGCGCGGGGTGCACGTGGGGCTCGCGCTCGAAGACGTCAAGGCCAGCGGCGAAGAGGCGGCCGTCGCGCAGCGCTTGGACCAGCGCTTCCTCGTCCACCACGGGGCCTCGTGAGACGTTGATCAACACGGCGGAGGGCTTCATCAGGGAGAGCGCACGCTGGTTGATCAGATGGCGTGTCTGCTCGGTCAGCGGGACGTGGAGACTGACGAAGTCTGCCTGGGCAAGGCCCTCTTCGAGGCGGACGCGCCGGGCGCAGAGCGGGGCCTGCTCGAGCAGCGGTTTGGCTGAGCGGGCGACGTAGAGCACGCGCATGCCGAAGCCCAGCGAGCGGAAGGCCACCGCGGCGCCGATGCGCCCTGCGCCGACGACCAGCAGTGTGGCGCCTGCGACGTCCACGCCCAGGAAATCGCCCATTCCCAGCGGCCCGTTGGCGGGATAGGCGGGCGAGCGGACGTACTGGCCCGCTTCGTGCAGCCTGCGCGCTGCGGCCAGCAGCAGCGCCCAGGCCATGTTCGCGGCGCCTTCGGTGACGGCGTCGGGCGTGTTGCAGACCGTCACGCCCGCGCGCAGGCAGGCGGGCAGGTCGATGTTCTCGTAGCCCGAGGCATAGTTGCAGACGATCGACAGTCGCTCGCCCGCAGCGTGAAGCAGGGCCTCGTCCACGCGATCGTGGAACATTGTCACCAGGGCGTCGACGGGCTGGGCCTGTTCGACGAAGCGGCGCAGGGCCTGGGGGTCGAGCAGTCCCTGCTGCGGGCCGACGACGAAGTCGGCGTCCTCGAGGGTCCATCGGCCCGGGGTGGTTCGGGTGACGACGACGCGGCGCATCGCGCGGGCAGTGTATGCGGCGAGGGCGGGCGGTTCGCAGGGGTCAGTGAAGGCCTGTCGAGCCAAAGCCCCCCTCGCCTCGGGGTGTCGGGTCCAGGGAGTCGACCTCCACGGGCGCAAGCGGCGCCACGGGCGCAAGCACCAGCTGTGCGATCCGCATGTCGTGCTCGACGGTGAAGGGGGCGCGGCTGAGGTTGATCAGGGGGATGCGGACTTCGCCTCGGTAGTCGGCGTCGATGGTGCCCGGGGCGTTGGGAAGCGTCAGGCCATGCTTGCTGGCCAGGCCCGAGCGGGGCCTGATCTGTCCCTCGAAGCCGGGCGGAATGGCCACAGCCAGGCCCGTGGGGACGACCACGATGGCCAACGGCTCGATGAGGACAGGCCCCTGGGGCAGGCAGGCGCGCAGGTCCAGCCCCGCGGCGCCTGCGCTGGCGCGCGTGGGCAGGCGCGCCTCGGGGCGCAGTCTCTTGACCAGGAAAGAGTGGATCGTTCGCGGCTCAGTCGGCGCCGAGGGCCACGACGTCGGGTGCGCGCTGGCGGTCATCGACGCAAGGCTCGCTGACGGGCGGGTGCGCGTCAAGCGCCCGCTGCGTCGCCAGCTGCTTGCGCGTCCGCTCGAGCGAGGCGTTGAGCGAATCCAGCAGCTGACGCGTGCGCTCGATGGCGTGGTCGAAGGCGGTGCGGCCCGTCACCTGCGCCAGGGCGTCGACTCTGCCCCGCTCGCGCAGCTGGGCCAGCGTGTCGCGCCGGGCGACGAGCAGGTCGTCCAGCAGCTGCTCCGCGTCGCGTTTGGTCTTGAGCGCCTGGCGAAGCGCGCGCCTGCGATGGGCTTGCTCTTGGGTCATGCGTCGGCTCGCGTGCGGGCGTCCTGTGTGGGCGCTCCGAACCCGGTGCGGGGCGTGGGACAGGCGGGATTGTATCGCTGTCCGGACCTCATTACGCAGCGCCTGCCTGTTGCTGTTGCAAGATGGGGTGAACGACTGGTTCCTGCAGGGAGGGAAACCACTGCCGCAACCGCTGCAGGGTTTCCTGGGGATCGTCGTTGTCCACCAGTTGTCGACATTCCGCAAGCATGCGGTCCACCTGGCGGGGGTTCTCGACACGGCCCTTCCAAGCCAGGACTCCTGCAGCTCGGGTGGGCTTGAGCTCCTCGGCGCCGTAGGCGAGCTCTTCGTGGAGTTTCTCCCCCGGCCGGGCGCCGACGATGCGCACAGCGACGACGGGAGAGGCGTCCTTCGCAGCGGAAGGGGACAGGGAGGCGGCGTGCGCGTGGAGGGGGCCCTCGAGGCGGGGAGTGCAGCCTCGCTGGCGGAGAAACCGCATCGCCAGATCGAGAATGCGCACGGGTTTGCCCATGTCGAGGACGAACAGGTCGGCGCCTTGGGCTTCCTCCTCGCTCAGCGCAGCGGCCTGGGCGACCAGGGCTGCAGCTTCGGGGATTGTCATGAAGTAGCGCGTCATCCGCGGGTCGGTGACCGTGAGGGGACCGCCCTCGGCCAGCTGTTTCTCCCAAATGGGCAGGACCGAGCAGTTGGAGCCCAGCACGTTGCCGAAGCGCACCATGCGCAGCAGCGTCCGCCTTCCAGCGGCTCGGGCCCGCTCGTGCAGTCGGCGGACCGCCAGCTCCGCCAAGCGTTTGGTGGCGCCCATGACGGAGCGCGGGTGGACGGCCTTGTCGGTGGAGATGAGGACGAAGCGCCGGGCGCCCGCGTCGATGGCGGCTTGGGCGGAGGCGACGGCCCCCAGGGCGTTGTTGCGGACAGCCTGGACAGGGTGGTCCTCCATCAGGGGCACATGCTTGTGGGCGGCGGCGTGGAAGACGACGTCGGGCCTGACGCGCTGGAAGATGCGTCTGGTGGCGGCCTCCTCGGCGACGTCGTGCAGGATCGCGCGACGGGCGAGGTCGGCGTGCGAGGCGGACAGCTGCCTGTCGATCTCGAAGAGGGCGTTCTCCGCCCGCTCCATGAGGATGATCTCGGCGGGATCGAGGGCGGCGCAGAGCCTGGCCAGCTCCGAGCCAATGCTGCCGCCGGCGCCTGTGATCAGGACGCGAGCGCCCTGGATCAGGGGTTGGGCCAGCGCCGTGTCCAGCGGCCTGGGGGACCTGCCCACGAGCTTGGCCACGTCCACCGGCGTCGAGACAGCGGGCTGCATCGCGTGGGCGGGAACGTGCACCCCGCTGGGCGCCTCGGGACGCTGCACCGCCTCCGCGATGGGCGTGTGGAAGGAGCAGGGGACAGCGTGACGCTCCAGAAGCCGTCGGAGCTCGAGCGACTCGTGCGCCAAGGCCACCGGCAGCCAGACGAACACGTGCTGTGGACGGCAGCGGCGCAGAATCTCGGGCAGATCGTTCGTCAACCCCAGCAGGGGGACGTCGCAGCGCAGCGGGGCGGGCGTCGTCAGCACCACCCCCAGCAGCTGTGTCGGCTGCGGGAGGAACCGCAGCGCAGCGAGGGCTTCCGCAGCGGTGGCGGAGGAGGCGACGACGATGACCCTGCGGGGGGCGTCCATGCTCCCCTTCTGCATCGGCTCGACAGCGGGGCGAAGCTGCTGCGCAAGTCCAAATAACTGCACAGGACGGTCGCAACAACGTGGAGGCTGCAGAGTGGGAGGCGGCTTCAGCGGTCAGCCGTCAGACTGCTGTTCTCCAACGTCTTGAGCGCCAGGGGCGGGGAGAAGGAGGGACGCTCGGGCCGTGGCTGTTGGCTTGGCGTCTGCGACGAAGCCAGGGCCGCCCGCTGCGCCTCCAAAGCCTCGAGGAAGCCCTTGAGCCTGCGGGCGCGGGTGGGATGCTGCAGTTTGCGGAGGGCCTTGGCCTCGACCTGCCTGACGCGCTCGCGCGTGACCTTGAAGATCTTGCCCACCTCCTCGAGCGTGTAGGTGTGGCCATCGCCTATGCCGTAGCGAAGCGTGAGGATCTCGCGTTCGCGGTAGGTGAGCGTGCGCATGACGGCCTTGAGCTGATCGGCCAAGGCGGTGTCGGCGACGGCGGCGGGGGGCGCGTCCTGTTTCTCGTCCTCGATGAAGTCCCCGAAGGCGGAGTCTTCGCCGTCGCCCACGGGCTTCTCCAGACTCACCGGGTGTTTGCCCACGCTGAGCACCCGCTCGACCTCCTCGAGCGGCAGGCCGGAACGCTCCGAGAGCTCCTCGACCGTGGGAGGCTCGCCCCGCTCCTGCACGATCTCCTTCTCGATCGCCCGCAGTTTGGTCAGCAGCTCCATCATGTGGACCGGGACGCGGATGGTGCGGGAATGGTCCGCGATGGCCCGCGTGATGGCCTGGCGGATCCACCACGTCGCGTAGGTGGAGAACTTGTAGCCGCGTTTGTATTCGTATTTGTCCACGGCGCGCATGAGGCCCGTGTTGCCTTCCTGGATCACGTCGAGGAAGGAGAGGCCGCGGTTGCGGTACTTCTTGGCGATGGAGACGACGAGCCTGAGGTTGCCCGCAGCCAGGTCCCGCCGAGCCTGCTCGAACTCCCAGAAGGCGTCGCTGACGACGCGCATGTGCGCCGCGAGCTCCGCAGGGTCCGCGTGGACCAGCTCGCGCAGGCCGTTGAGCTCGTCGCGCATGACCGCGAGGTCCTCAGGCTCGACGGCGCTGCTGGGGCTCTGCGCCCGCTGGATCTCCCGCTCCAGCCGCTGCATGCGTGCGCAGATGGACTGGAGTCTGCGCATGATGGGCGTGATTCTGCTGGTGCGGAGGCAGCATTCCTCGACCAGCGCCGCCATGCGTCGTCTGCGCAGCTGCATGCGTCTGCGCAGCTGATCGAGACGCTGTTCCGGGGCGCCCTCGTCGCGCAGCTCCTCGAGCTGCCGCCAGTGCTGGCGCCCCTGTTCGAGCAGCGCCCGCAGCGTGGCGACGTTGTGCGGGATTCGCCTGGCGAGTATTTCCTTGTGGTTTTCGATCGCTGTGGAGACGCGCATTGTGCGGTCGAAGGGGAGCTCTCCCCGGTGCACCTGTTCGAGCGTCTCGACGGCCTGGGCGACGGCGAAGTCGTTCTCCAGGCAGCGGCGGCGGAAGACCATCCGCATCAACTCGATCTTCTTGGAGAGGAAGATCTCCTGCTCGCGCGTCAGCAGGGGGATGTCGCCCATCTGGGCCAGGTACATGCGCACGGGGTCGTCGATGCGTCGGCGCGATCCCTCGGGGGGCTCGTGGCCGTTGCTGGCGGCGGCGGGCTGCGCGGACTCCTCCAGCTCGCCCAGCCTGCGGGTGAGGGCGTCGGCGACGAGCCTGCTGGTGTCCACCGGATCGGGTTGCCCCACTTCCAGCGTCAGGCCCGAGGGGCCCAGGGGGTCGGGGGTGTCGGTGGTCTCCCCCAGCTCGCGCCAGCGGCGCTCGCGCCACTTGCGCTGGTCGAGCAGCTCCACGTCGAGCGAATCCATGAGGTGGAGGAACTCGTCGACGCGGGCGGGGTCGATCATTTCGTCCGGCAGGACGTGGTTGAGTTCCTCGTACCCCAGCCAGCCTCGCGAGCGGCCGATCTCGATGAGCTCCGTCACCGCTGGGTGCAGGTCAGCGATCACGTGCGCCTCTCTTCCTGTCTCGTGGCGTCAGGCTGGCGCGCCTGACGCGGGTGCGTCGACGGCGAAGGACATGCGACACCGGGGCGCCCGGCCCCTCGTGCGAGCCTGGTCGTCAGGCAGCGGTTGCGATGCGTCATCCGTCGCCCCTTCCTGTGCGGGCCAGGGCCAGCGGGTCGCTGCCGCATTCACGCAACAGTCTGCGACGGCGTTCGAGAGCCTCGACCAGTCGCTGCGACGTTGCGTCCTTCGCTGTGGAATCGTTGGCGCGACTCGGGGCTGTGTCGAGGGTCCGGGAGGAAGGGGTTGTGAGCACGCGTCGGCGTCTGGCGAGCCTGGCGCGGTCGAACCGGTGCGCGACAGCGGCGCGGTCCTCGCCCGTCTCGCGCAGCGTGCGCGAGAGCAGAGCGACGGCGCGCTGGCGGGCCTGGGCGTCGTCGATCGACGCCACCAGATCGCCCGCAGCGGGGAAGGCGTCGTGGTGGGTCTCGGCGCGGCGCGCCTGCTGGGCGATGGCCTGAAGGATCGTGCGGTCAGCGTCGTTGCTGAGCTCCGAGGGCTGCAGGATTTCCGCTGGGGGCAGGGTTCGCCACAGCGCAGGCTGGGCGAGCAGACAGCCCAGCATTTCCAGACAGGCGCGTTCGCGGAGACGGTCGACGGGGGCAGCGGCGTCGGGCGGCGCCGCGGGGGAGCGTCGCGGCGGCGTCTGGTCGCGAGAGGGGGCCGCGAGAGGGGAGCGGCGGGGCGCGCGGGCGCAGCGGCGGATGGTCTGCAGGACGTCCCCTTCGCCCACACCCGCGGCGCGGGCCAGCTGCCTGGCCACGAGCCTGCGCAGCACGGGAGAGGCTTGGGTGAGGCCCAGCTCGCAGAACCGCTCCACTTCGCGCTGCACCGCTGCGGCGACGGCGGCGGGGCCAGCGCCTCGCAGCGCGCGCCTGAGCCTTTCGAAGCGGAAGGTCAGGCCCTCGGGCGCCTGGTCGAAGACCGCCTCCAGGGCGTCGGCGCCCTGCTCGCGCAGCAGATCGTCCGGGTCTTTTCCAGGAGGAAGCACCGCGATGCGCACGTCGATGGGCTTGCTGAAGAAGGCCTCGACGGCGCGTTCCGCAGCGGCCTGTCCCGCGTCGTCGCCGTCGAAGACGAGAACCGCCTGGGAGCACAGCTGGGCCAGCTGGGCTGCGTGCTGACCGGTCAGGGCGGTCCCCATGGTGGCCACGACGTTGTCGAGGCCCGCCTGGTGGCAGGCCAGGGCGTCCATGTATCCCTCCACGACGACGACGCTGTCGCGTCTGCGGATGCCTGGAAGCGCGTGCGAGAGGGCGTAGAGCGTGCTCGACTTGTCGAAGAGCGGCGAGTCGGCGCTGTTGAGGTATTTGGGGCCTGCGCGCTCGCTGGCGTCGTCGTCGCGCAGGCGACGGCCTCCGAAGGCGACGACGCGGCCCATCCTGTCGAAGATGGGGAAGATGAGCCTGTCGCGGAAGGCGTCGTAGCGGCGCCGTTCGCGCTCCTTGAGCAGGCCCACAGCGAGGAGGGCTTCGAGCGGGACTCCCTGTCGCGTCGCGGCGCGCAACAGCGCGTCCCAGCGATCGGGGGCGTAGCCCAGGGCGAAGCGCTCCACGGTCGTGCGCGCGACGCGACGCGCCTCGAGCGCACGCTGCGCCGCGGGAGTGTCGTGCAGCGCCTGCTGGAAGAAGTCGCAGGCGAAGCGGCAGGCGCGACGGAGGTGTTCGCGGTCGGAGCTGCGGGGGTGCGGGCCGGCGGAGGGGCGACGGGTCAGTTCGATCCCCGCCCGTTCCGCCAGGGCCTCCAGCGCCTCCCGGAAGGAGAGGTTGTGGGTGCGCATGACCCAGTCGAGGGCGTTGCCGCCTGTGCTGCAGACGAAGCAGTGGAAGATGCCCTTGGCTGGGACGACGTGCAGGGAGGGGTTGTGGTCGTCGTGGAAGGGGCACAGGCCCACCCACTCGCGCCCCTTGGGCTTCAGCTGCACGCTGTCGCGGACGAGGTCGACGATGTCCACAGCGTCGAGGACGCGTTGGCGGTCGTCGGCGTAGGCTGGCGCCATGGTCGGCGTCGCTCCTGCGCCCTTCAGGCGTCGCGCCTGAAGGCGCCTTGCGGGGGCTGGTCGCTGCAGCGCGACAAGGCGGCTGGCAGCGAGTCAGCGGGCAAAGCGGCGCGGAGCGTTCGAAGCGCTGCGTCGATCCCGGCGCTGTGGTCGGCGCCCGGCGGATCCGTGTGTCGAACACCCAGCTGCTGCGGGGCAGGCTAGCGCGTGCGCGGGGGATGTCAAGAGGCGCAGCGGCCCAGCAAAATGCTTGCCAGGGCAGCGGGGAGCAGGAACGCCTCGCTGCGCCGCAGCGGAGGCGCGCAGCGACACAGCCGACGACAGGGCGTCCACGACTTCTCCACATGGCGCCGGACGGGCTGCGCAGCGGCGAGCGAAAGCGGCAGCTGGAGAGGCTGTCCTGCTAGGCTTGGGGTTGATGACGCAGTCGACGGCCATTCGGGCGGAGGCGGTGTATGTCGGCAAGGTGCAGGGGGTGGGGTTTCGTGCAACGGCCCATCATCTTGCCAATGAATACCACGTCAGCGGGTGGGTGCGCAACGAGGCGGACGGCTCGGTCAGGCTCGTGGCGGAAGGGCCCCGGGAGGCTGTCGAGGCGTTCCTCGAGGCGCTCCACATGCGCATGAGCGGGTTCATCACCGACCAGCGCGTCGAGTGGAGCTGCTCGTTGCGGGGCTACAGCGGCTTCGAGATCCGTTATTGAAGCATGGGGAGTTGGGCGGTGTCGCGGCGCAGCGAGGCTCAGGAGTCCGGCTGGGCGGCGGGAGCGTCGTCGGCGTCGGCGCCGTAGGGCTTGACCAGGGCTTCGACCTGCTGTTTCTGGAGCGTGAACCAGAGTCGCCACCGCTCGTCGCGCTCCAGGCCCAGAGCGGTGCGGATCCAGTCGAGGGTGATCTTGCGGCCTTGGCCGAGGAGGCGCTCGGCGCGGACGGCTCCTCGCAGGGCGGGGAGGTAGCGCGGGTCGCGGGCCAGCGCTCGTTCGTAGTGCTTCAGCGCGTCGCGGTAGTAGCCCGTGCGTTCCCACGCCAAGCCGAGGTTGTAGAGGGGGCGGGGATCGGTGGGAGCGCGCTGGGCCGCCTGCACGAAGGCCTCGGCGGCTTCGAGGTATCGCTGCTGCTCGAGCAGGGCCACGCCCAGATTGTTCCAGCCCGCAGCCAGGTCGGGATAGAGCGCCACCGCCTGTCGGTAGAGCTCGACGGCCCGCTGGGGATTGGCGGTCTTGGCGGCCTGGACGGCGAGTCGGCGGGCGCGTTCGAAGGCTTGGGCGTCGGGTCGGGCGTCGATGGTCACTTCGCCTGAGAGTTTGTGGGAGGCGCAGGAGGGCGCCAGTCCCGTCGCCACAGCGGCCAGGGCTGCGGCGCGCAGCGCGAAGCGGATCGCGGATCGCGTCATGGCTTGACCTCCCAGCGGCCGAGTTTGCATGTGATGGTCCATCCTTCGTCGCCCGGCTGCAGGTCCAAGCCGAGCACTTCGAGCCTGTCGATCTGCTGCTGAGCCAGCGTGAGCCACCGGAGGAACTTCGTCAGCTCCACCTTGTTGAAGTTCGCCTGGATGGTCTGGATGCGCAGGGGCGAGTCGGGGAGGGTGAGGTTGGGAGGATCGGTGAAGCGCAGCGTCGGTATGCCCGCCTGCTGGGCCAGGGTTTGCAAGGTGGTGCGGAAGAGGGGATAGGGCGCGTAGAGCTTGGTCCAGTCCTGGGTGGAAGCCTGGCGGAGCTTGGCCAGCGCCTGCGTCAGACGTTCGACCCGCTGTTGATCCCGCTGGGCGCGGCTGAGGGCGACAGCGGCGCTGTGGGCTGCGGCGCGCGAGGCGATGGCGACGATCAGGCTGAGGACGGCCAGGACGGACGAGGCAGCCAGCAGTCGCCACGGCCTGTTGCGCCGTTCGCGCGCCTTGGCCAGGGCCTCGAGCTCCAGGGGATCCAGCTGCGGCCCGTTCATGGCGACGGCTCCCATTGGGCGGTCAGCTGCAGCCGCAGCGCGGGCGGCGAGCCGAGGAATCGGCCCGTCCAGCGGACGCCGCCGTCGCGGGTTTTCTCCTGGATGGCCAGCTGGACCTTTTCGCCCGCTTCGAGCGAGGGGATGAGGATCATGGCGGAGCCTCGTGGGTCGCCCGTGCGGGTTTTTTCGAGGTTTGCTCGAGCCAGCTTGGCTTCGGGGACCGCGGCGACGGCGTCGAAGAGCTTGGCCAGCTCCTGGCGGATCGCCAGGGGCGGCGGCGGGGGCTGCGGGGGATCGAAGGCCTGCCTGCTCTCTTCGAGCGAGGCAAGGACGGCGCGGACGGTGTCGCCCGGGGGCAGCGGCGAGGGCGCCACCGCCTCCACCGCCTGCTGTCGAATCGTCTGGCGAAGGGCGGTGGTCTGGCGGGACAGCTCCGCTTTCCAGGCATACGCGCGGAGGCTGAAGAGGACGCCCGCTGCCGCCAACAGAGCAGCTGCGGCGCTGAGCCACAGCGCCGCGGCGCGGTGGCGGCGAGAGGGTCGGGTGGTCAGGGAGGTCAAGCGGACGCTGGAGGAGGGAGGCGGGTCGTCCAGAGGGATCTCTCGAGTGGACAGGATCGCCAGCGTCTGGTCGAGGGGGTCCGGGGAGGGGGCAGCGTCGATCTGGACCTCAGGAAGGGCGTTGCGGAGCAGGTCAGCCAGGTCGCCTGCCCATGGCCCCAGGACGCGCGTGTGTTCGGGAGCGGCCTCCAGCTGCGCGCACCAGCTCATCCAGTCCAGGAGAAGGCGCGAGGCGGCGGCTGCAGCGGTGGGCGCCTGCGCCGCTCCTCCCGCCATCAGCGCAGCTCCCTTCCCGAAGGCCCAGATCACGCTGCTGGGAGGGCTGGAGACCACGACGGCGCGCAGCGGAAGGTGGTCGGCGGCGGTGGTGGAGGACGGGGGCGCAGGGTCGGGAAACGTGGCGCGCAGCGTCGCGTGCCAGAGGGTGATCGCTTCGACGCAGGGCAGGCCTCGCCCGTCCAGCTCGTCCAGCACGAGGCGGATGGCGGCGGTGGGCAGCTCGAGCACCGTCACGGGGGAGGCTGCGGGCGCCGAGTCGCCTCGGCGGTGGCGGCTGGGGCGGGCGGGAGCGATGGGTTCGATCGTCAGCGAGGCGATCCTGTTCGCCTCTTCCTCGCTGCGTTCAGCGAGGGCCGCCTGGACGACCAAGGGCGCAGCGGAGGGCGCCCGCACGCGCTCGCACAGCGCCCGTTTGACGCCTGTGCAGACGGTCAGGGGGGCCGTGACGCGCTCAGCGGTCCAGCGGGCGAGCGCCGCTGCCTGGCGGACGACGCCCTGCAGCGGATCCGCGTCCTCTGTCTGCTCGGGTCGCAGGAGGGCGTCGGGAGGGCGCTCGACCTTGCCCTGGACGGCCAGGCGGACGTCGGAAAGGTCGTCCTCGATGTAGAGGAGGGGACGGGTCATGGCTGACGCCCTCTGCGGATGGCGTCCTGCGGAGGAGGCGAGGCGCCGGTGGCTGCGGGGGTGCGCTGGAAGACGGGCAGCGTGCCGCGGGCGCCGCCTCCGGGCGCGGAGCGTGCGCCGGGCGCGACGGGCGAGGCGCTTGGCGTGCGGGGCTTGGCCAGGGCGACCTCGAAGGTCGAGTCATCACCCTCCTTTTTTACAACTATTTTGTGCGGCAGAATGTCCACGATGCGAAACTGTTGCGAGGACTCCCCCTGCGCCAGGAGCACCTGCTTGTCGCGGATGGAGAGGACGGCGTACTTGGACTTGCCCACGACGATCGGGCCGAGGTAGCGCCATGTCGAGAGGATGGGGTTGGTGGTGGCGGGCTGCGGTCCCTTTGGCGTGGCGGTCGAGGCGGCGGCGGTCTTCGCGGGGTTGCCCGCAGGGGGGGAGGCCTTGGCGACGGCGGGCTTGGGGGGTTTGCGGATCTTCGCCAGTGCGGGGCCCAGGCTGCTCCAGTTCTCCACAGGGACGGCGGCTTTGCGGGCGGCCTCCTGGGCGGTCTTGAGGGTTTCCTCCACGCTGGCCAGGGCCTGGGCGACGAGGGGGTCGGGACGGTCTGCCTGGGGAGGAGCTGGCGCGGGCTGGGGGGCCAGGGCTGCAGCGACGATCAGCGCCACCGCCCCCAGGCAGCTGACGCGGCCCAGCAGTCGCAGGCGAAGCGCAGCGTTGGCGTCCAGCGTGAGCGTCATGCGGGGGAGGCTCCGTCCTCGCTCGGGGAAGTGTCTGGCGGCAGCTCCAACCATCGGCGAATCGTCGGCTGGCTGTCGATGATCTCCACGTAGGCCTGGAAGCGCCGGACGCCGACCGCGTCGTGCGCGTCGATGGTCAGCTGCCAGAGGGTGGGGTTGCTGGTGAAGAGCTGGGCCAGCTGCTGGGCTGGGGCGTCGGGCCCCCCGTGCCTGCTGATCAGCTCCGCGAGCTTCGTGGGGGTCAGCTCGTCGCGGCGACGCAGACGCAGGGCCTCGGCGGCCAGCCTGCGGGAGCGGACGGGATCGGGCAGCAGGGCCTCGAAGATCTCCCGCGGCGCAGAGCGCAGGCTGATCTGCGGATCGCCGACGGTGCGGACGAGGTCCAGCCGATCGAGCGGAATGCGGCTGAGCAGGTCGGCGTAGGCATCGAAGAGCGGGCCGACGAGGGAATCGATGTCCTCCAGGGCGGCGCCCTGACCGTCGGCGACGCGAACGGCGATGCGCGTGCCCGTGGCGGGCATCTCGAAGCGGAAGACGGGCTGGCCGTCCGAGCTCTGGGCATAGAGCATGAGCCTGCGGTTGGAGGCATCGCGGGCCAGCCAGCGTTCGACCACCGCCCGGACGCTGAAGGCCTCGTGGTGCCGCTGGTAGGCCAGCAGGGCCCGCTGCACCGCCAGCCGCTGCGTCGAAGCCCTCGACAACGCGGCGCCGACCGTCAGCGACGCGACCAGAATCAACAGCAACACGAAGGCGAGGGCGAAGCCTCGGCGGTGGCGGTGGTCCTGGCGCAGGGCTGCAGCGGTCATGGCGTCTCCCCGTAGACGAAGCCCGGCTCGAAGAGCCAGTCGAGCTTGGCGCCCCCTCTGGTCCAGACGATCACGCGGATGGCCCGGGGCATCTGCTGCTTGTCGGAGGCGCGCAGGTTCGTCGTCCACGTCCCCCCTTGGGCCAGGCAGGAGGCGAGGATGAGTCTGGCGTCGTCGATGAGCACGACGGGCTCGCCCGGCGGGTCGATGGGCGTCCAGAGCAGGGCCCAGCCGCCGTTGTAGGGCACGGATTCGAAGGCGCCCCAGACGCCCCAGTAATAGCTGGGAAGAGTCGCCAGCGGCGAGCGGGCCAGGGCCACCTTGATGTACTTCATCACGCTGGCGATCTGCTCCGCGTCCAGAGGCTCGTCGAGCTGGGCGCTCTTCTCGATGGCTTTGCCTTCCTGTTCGGTGTAGCTGACCAGCTCGAAACGGGGCTCGTCGGAGGGGGTGTTTTCCTCCTCGAGGACGGGCTTCTGGGCGTCGGCTGCAGGCGGGGAGGACGCGGGGCTCTGGCCGCTGTCGCTGAAGAGGTCGTCGGGGGTCGGCGCGAGGATCGTCTGGAAGGCGTAGCGGAGGGTCTCGTGGGCGCGGAGCAGCGCGCCCAGATCGCGGAATCGCGCCGCCAGCAGACGGTCGCTCCGCTGCATCGAGGCGAAGAGGCCGAAGACGCCCAGCAGCAGCGTGGCGGCGATGGCCAGGGCCATCGCCAGCTCGAGGGCGGTGAAGCCCCGCCGCCGCTGGGCTGGCCGCGCAGCTGCGCTCATCGCTGCTGGCCCTCGATCTGCTGCTGGAGCATGCGGCCGCGCTCCTTGCCCAGCAGCCTGAAGACGTGCTGCATGAAGACGTCGGTGAAGGCGTTGAGCGAGAAGGGGTTGTAGATGCGGCTGAGCTCGACGAGCTGCGTGTCCCGGGGAACGGGCCCGGAGTCGTCGTAGGGATAGACGCGGACGGTCAGGAGAATCAGCCCGGCGCCGAAACGCTCGTTCATCGTGGTCCGCTTCAGAGGAACGGGGCGACGCAGGGAGTAGTGGTCGTCGGAGCTTTCGTCCTCCACGAGCATCTGCTCGGAGAAGAGGACGCGGTAGCGGCCCTGGCCCTGCTCGATGTATTCGTCGGGGGCCGGGACGGTCTCGGGGTCGTTCATGTAGCCCACGAGGACGCGGTGGGCGACCTCCATGGCGTTGAGCTTCTCCTGCTCGATGCGGGCGCCCCGCTGCATGGCGCCGAAGGCGCCGGCCACGGTGGCGGCGACGAAGGCCAGGAGCGTCATGGCCAGGACGGCCTCGAGGAATGTCAGCCCCCGGCGGCTCACTCCTCCTCGAGCCTCCAGCTGATGATGTCGTCCTCGGTGCCCGTCTGGCCGTCGGGGCCCATGGAGACGATCTCGTAGGGCAGGCCCCCCGCTGCGGGGCTGGCGTAGGCGAAGGGGCGCTTCCAGCCGTCCAGCGGAATCCGCTTGAGGTACTGCGGGACCAGCGGGGTCAGGCCCTGTTCTGTCGTGGGGTAGCTGCCCGTGGTGAAGTTGTAGTCCTGCAGGGCCTGCTCGATCTGCTGGATGGCGGTCTTGGTCGCGCGGACGCGGGCGCGCTCGCCTGCGCCGACGAAGTTGTACGCCACGGCGGAGGTCAGCAGCCCGATGATGAGCAGCACGACGAGCATCTCCATGAGGCTGAAGCCCGTGGCGGATGCGGGGCGTCGGACGGCGGTGTGGCGATCGAGCATGGGGTCGACTCCTTGCGTCGGCGCGTGGCGACGCGTCAGGGGCGTTGTCGGTTGGCGGGGTCGTCGACTTTGGCGTTTCCGGACCCCCGCGCAGGCAATGCTACGCCCTGCCTGTGCAGACGCCTGCGCTGGGAAAGGGTTCCTCTGTGTGGGCGGCGCCAGGGGCGGCGGGCGCCTGGTAAGGGCGGAGGCGTCACTGAATCCCCGAGGAGGCGGCGGTGATCATGGGGTACATGATCGCGAAGGCCAGCAGCCCCACCGTGAGGAAGAGGACGATCAACAGGGCGGGTTCGAGCAGGGCCAGCAGCCTGTCAGCCTTGCTGTCCAGGGCCTTGCCCGCATCCTCGGCCAGGGCCTCGAAGGCCTGATCGAGGTCGCCTGCGCGGTCGGCGGCGATGAGGAGTTTGCGCGTGGCCAGGGGCAGGACTCGGCTCTTCTCCAGCAGGTCGCGCAGGACGCCGCCTTCGACGAGGTCCTTCTGGAGGCGGCGCAGCTCGTCGCGCAACGGGCCGGGCGAGAGGGCGTCGGCGGCGACGCGCAGGGCGTCGGCCAGCGGCACGCCCGAGCGGGTCATGGCGCCGAGCACCGCAAAGAGCCTGGCCTCCTCCGCGGTGCGCTGCAGGTCCGCAGCGGCGCCGACGCGCAGCAGCAGCGACCGCAGCGCGTGGGCGACCTGCCTGCGAAAGGTCATCGCCAGCGCGACGGCGGCGACGAGAACGAGCCCTGTCGTGACCAGGTCGCTGCGGATGGCCTGGCTCGTGGAGAGCAGCGCCTTGGTGTACCAGGGGAGGTTCACGTCCAGCTGCTCCAGGGCTGAGCCGATCATCGGCACGACGACGAGCAGCATGACGGCGCCGGCGACGAGCGACATCGTCAGGACGATGGCGGGGTAGATGAGCATAGTGACGATTTTCTGGGTAATTTCCAGGCGTCTGGAGGCGGAGTGCGCCAGGCGGTCCGCGGCGTCGGCCAGCGCGCCGGTGCGCTCCGCGGCGCTGTAGACGCCGACGGCGACGTCGTCGAAGGCTTCGACGCGGGCGAGAGCCTGGGCGAAGGAGGCGCCGCTGGCGACCTCCTCCCGCACCTGTTTGAGCAGGCGCTGGGCTCGGGGGGAGAGGACGCTCGAGGCCACCTCCAAGGCCTCGGTCAACGGGACGCCCCGGCTCAGCAGGGTGCTCAGCTGGCTGTGCAGGGCGGCTTCGTCCTTGAGGCCCACGCGCCGCTGCGCGGGCGTCACACTGCCCGGCAGGCGCCAGGCGCGCAGCAGCAGCAGTCTGTCCTCGCGCAGCTGTCTGGCCAGGTCGCGGTCGTTGGCGGCGGCGCGCACGCCCAGCTTGCGCGTCCCGGCGGGGCTCGTGGCGACGAAGAAGAAGGCTCGAGCGTCGGCGCCGTGGGCCACGACTCAGACCTCCGGGGGACGGGCAGCGTCAGTGCAGCACACGACGCACCTCCGACTCGGTCGTCAGCCCCTGCGCGACCTTGGCGCGGGCGTCCTCGAGCATCGGCGCCATGCCGTCGGCGATGGCCTGGCTGCGCAGCGCAGCGGCGTCGGCGGCGCCGGTGATCAGCGACCGCAGCGCGTCGGTGACGTGCATCAACTCGAAGATCGCCACCCTGCCTGCGTAGCCTGTCCCCAGGCAGGCGTCGCAGCGGCGGTCGGCGTCGACCTTCCCTGCGCCGCGGCAGGTGGAGCAGATGCGCCGCAGCAGACGCTGGCCGAAAACCGCAAGCAAACTGGAGGCGATCAGGTACGGCTCGACGCCGATGTCCTGCAGCCGCGAGACGGCGCTGGGGGCGTCGTTGGTGTGCAGCGTGGCCAGGACCAAGTGCCCCGTCAGCGAGGCCTGCACGGCCAGGTGGGCTGTCTCTTCGTCGCGGATCTCGCCCACCAGGATCACGTCCGGGTCCTGCCGAAGCAGCGAACGCAGCCCCGAGGCGAAGGTGACTCCCCGCTTGGGGTTCACCTGCACCTGACCGATCCGGTCCAGGTGGTACTCGACGGGGTCCTCGATGGTCATGACGTTGCGCGAGTCGCGGTCGACGCGCTCAAGGGCCGCGTAGAGCGTGGTGGTCTTGCCCGAGCCTGTCGGGCCGGTCACGAGGATCATGCCTGTGGGGCGCTCGACCAGCTCGACGAGCTCAGCCTGCATGGCGGGGGTCATGCCCAAGGCGTCGAGCGTCAGCTGGGTCTGGCTCTGGTCGAGCAGACGCAGCACGATGCGCTCGCCGAAGATCGTCGGGACGCAGGAGATGCGGATGTCGATCTTGCGCGGTCCGATGCGCACCGTCGTCTGGCCGTCCTGGGGACTGTGGCGGTTGGCGATGTCCAGCTCGCCCATCACCTTGAGCCGCGAGGAGATGGCTGGCGCAAGCGACAACGGCGGCGAAAAGGCGTCCACCAGCATGCCGTCGACCCGGAAACGGATGACCAGACGGTCCTCCAGCGGGTGGATGTGCACGTCGCTGGCCCTGCGGCGCAGGGCCTCGAAGAGGATCATGTTCACCAGACGAATGACGGGGGTTTGCCTGGCCAGCTGCAGCAGGTCGGTGGCCTTGCCTATCGAGCCTGCGGCGCGCTCGATCTCGCGCTCGTCCAGGGGCATGTCCTCGACGATCTCCGCGACGAGGTCGCCTTGCCTGGCTTCGTAGCCTCGGTTGATGAGGTCGCCCACCTGGGCGCGAGGGGCGAGGACGAGCGTGACGGGCGCGCCCAGCAGCTGCTCGAGTCGGGCGAAGGCGGCGGGTTGCAGGGGCTGGGCGGTGGCCACGCGCAGAGCGCCTGTTTCGTCGACGCCCAGCCCCGCGATGAGCGCCTCGCGGGCGAAGCTGGGGGGGACCAGCTCGTAGAAGCGGTCCGCTGTCTCGTCGCGTCTGGGCTCGGGCTCATAGGGAACGCCCGTGCGCTGGGAGAGGGCCTCCAGCGCTGCATGCTCGTCGACGCCTGCGGAGGAGAGGAGCAGGTCCCAAGGCTCCTCCTCGGCGCCTGGCAGGCGGGAGAAGCCCTCGAGCTGCTCGGGACGAAGGGGCAGGGGAGCGAAGAGTCGGGCGAGCCTCCGGGCAGACTCGGAGACCTGCGCGACGCCGTTGCGGCGAGGTGGGTCGGCGCTCCGGGGCATGGTCAGCGGCGCTCCGCAGCGTCGAGGATGGGCATCGTCGCGGGCTCGAGCGGGGGAAGATCGGTCTCGACGTTCAACTCCGCTGCAGGGCCCTTGGTCAGCAGACGCAGGTCGGCGAACGTGGGGTCGCGGAGGACGCGAGGCGTGATGAAGACGTAGATGACGTTGCGGCTGGTGCTTTTCGACTGGTTCTTGAAGGCTTCGCCTATGAGGGGGATGTCCCCGAGCAGGGGGACTTTGGTTTCGGTGTCCTGGGTCTGCTCGCTGACCAGCCCCCCCACCACGACGGTCGAGTCGCCAGGCACGGTGACGACGCTCTCGAAGGAGTTGGTGTTGCGGTCGGGCGGGAGGTTCTGTCCGCCGCTGCTCGAGGAGCCGAAGCTGGAGAGCTCAACGTTGATCTCCAGGCGCATGAACCCCCCTTCGCTGACGCTGGGGGTGACGGTGATGTTGGTCCCTGCTGAGAGCGTGCCGCCGACGCTGGTCTGGGAGGGGGCCCCTGCGACCTGGGTGGTCTGGGCGAAGGAGATGTCGGTCGTCGAGGAGACGGTGGCGGTTTCGTTGTCGGCGACGAGGACGCCCGGCTGGGAGATCACGCGGGAATCGCTGGCGCTGGCGATGGCGTTGATGACGAAGGGGGTTTGATCCGCGTCGATGACGACGGAGGTCGAGCCGCCTATGAACGAGGCCTCGGCCAGGTCCGAGAGGCCTTGAAAGACCTGCTCCAGGCCTGGATTCAGGGCGGTGTCGATGTTGAGCGAGAAGGAGTCGCTCACGCTCACGGAGACGATCTGCACGTCGAGGAGGACCTGCGGCCTGCGCTGGTCGATCCGCTCGATGATGCGGGCGATCTCGCGCTGCTGCTTGACCGGCGCGCGGACGATGAGCTGGTTGTTGGCGGTGTCGGGGGTGATCTGGACGTTCTCGCTGGGTGTGAGCGTGGCTTGGCCTTCTTCGCCGCCCGCGCCGCTGGGCGCAGCGGAGGCGGTCTGGGCGGGTTCTCCGCTGGCGGCGCCCCCCTGCTGGGGTTGCTGTTGCTGCTGCTGTTGTTGGGCGGCGGCGCGGCGGGCGGCCTGGACGCGGTCGGCGGCGCCCTGGCCCAGGTCGCTGACGCGTCGCAGGCCCCGTGTGTTCTCGATCGAGGGTGGCAGGAAGGGCGACTGGGCCCGGTCTCCCTCCTCGCGGCGGGCTCCTTCGGGCGAGAGCAGCTCGGTCAACAGCCCCGCAGCGTCTTCGACGTTGATGTTCTCCAGCTTGTAGAACTCGACGACGACGCGTTCGTCCTGGGCCTGGGCGGCGAACTCCTTCACGAGCTTGCGCACCTGCTGGTGCTGCGCTTCGGAGCCGAAGTAGGTGAAGACCTCGGCGCCTTCGCCGCCTGCGACGAGAAAGAGCGAGCCTCCCGCGTCCTGCGACATCTCCTCCAAGCTCGTGCGCACCGGCCCCAGACCCATGCGGGCGCCGTAGTGGGCGATCTCGAAGGCCAGCGGCCCCGCGTTGTACCTGCGGACGACCAGCGAGCTGGGCGTGTCGATCACGTTGACAAGCGACTGCACGCGCTCCAGCTCCTGGGCGGAGCCTCGGAAGATGAGGGCGTTGCCCCGGCGGTCGAGCAGCAGCCGTTGCGGCAGGTTGCTGAAGGAGCCTGCGCCGGCGATGGCGGCGGTTGCTGTCTGGGCTGGCTGCTGGGCGCGCGGGGCGGCTGGGGCGCCCGAGGGCTGCGGCGCAAGCCCCAGCAGCGAGAGCAGCCGTTGTCTCGCCTCCGTCGCGGCGATGTGCGTCAGCTCGATGCGGTGGAACTGTTGGGCGTCCAGCTGCTGCCGAATGCGCTCCAAGGCTTGGCCTATGGCCTGGTTCACCCGGGCAGGGGCGGTGGAGATGATCACCCCCAGCGCGTCGGAGTAGACGATGCGCGGCTGGGCGTTCTGGGGCAGGACGTTGCTGATGACGCTCTGCAGCGAGGTGGGCTTGAGCAGGGGCGTGGGGAAGATCTGGGTGGTGGCGAAGGGCTGGTCCTCGAAGTTGGGCGCCAGGGCGTCGCGCGGGCGGACCACGTACCAGTCCTCGCGCTCCTGCGTCAGGGCGTAGCCGCGGGCCTCGAGCAGCAGCTCGAGCATGTCCAGCAGGTCGCCCGCCCGCACGTCCATGGGGGCGCGGAACTGCACCTGCGCCCCCTGCATGTTCGGGTCGGCCAGGAAGATGTTGATCCCCAGCGTCCTGCTGACGAAGTCCACCAGCGTGGTCAGGTCCACAGGGTCGACGAAGCCTGCGAAGGAGACGACGTCGTCGGGGTTGGGTCGTTGGATCTGGGCGCCGGCCGGGGAGCCCGCCAGCGACGTCGCAATCGCTGCGACCAGCGCCAGCAGCGCAACGGGGAGGCGGGCGCGCCGGCGTCGAAGGTCCTGGCGGGCCTTTCCTGGGATCGGGTCTGCGGCGCAGTGGTGCAGCGTGTCGTGGGTCTTCATGGGTAGGTATGCGTCTGCGCGTTCTCAGCCTGGGTTCCCCGCGCCACTGAGACGCGTTGTTCCGCGGGCGGTTCCTGCAGGATGCGGCGGGAGCCTGCGGCGTGCGCGCCGTCGAGGCAGGAGCCTAGGGAGGGTGTATCGGCTGGATCTCCGGCTGGATGTGAGGAGGGTGTCGCGGAGCGGGCGTCGCAGATGGCTGCTGATGGTGGAACCGGCGGCGGCGGCCGGGCGTCCAAGATGGCCCTGCCAAGGGCTGCAAGGGCGGCTGCTGCGCGGTCGATGCAGAGGAGCGTGGCCTGACGTCGGATCGCGGCGGCGGGCGCCCGGACAGGAGGCATGACCATGGCGATCACTGCAGGCGTGAGGTGGCGGGCAGCGGCGGCGATGGCGGCGTCCGTGGCGACGGCGACGGTGCAGGCGCAGCCCACGGTCTCGCTGGAGTTTCTGGCCAAGGGCGAGCTGACCAAGGAGCAGGTGGGCGGCCGTTGGCCCTTCGGCGGGATCAGCGGCCTGACATGGGACGAGGAGCAGGGGCTCTTCGTCGCGGTCTCCGACGCCAAGGACCAGCCCCGGGCGTACTTCATCCAGATCGATCCTGCGGAGACGCTGGAGGGGGCGATGAGCCCGCACGTCACCCAGATCGCCACCATGAAGCTGTACGAGGCGCAGCTGAACCCGCGCGACTGCGAAGCCATCGCCCCGGACGGTCAGGGGGGGTGGATCGTTTCGCTCGAGTCGCCTCAGGCCCTGGCCCGCTACACAGCGGATTTCCAGGAGCGGACGCTGCTGCAGATGCTGCCTGAGGAGCTGCGTCGGCGGTTCTATCCCAACCGAGGGGTCGAGGCGCTGGCGCTGCTGCCTGGGGGCGGGCCGCTGGGCGAGAAGGCCACGGCGCTGGCGATCACGGAGTGGGGGCCCAACCCCGCGGATCCCTCCGTGCAGGGCATGCCCCGCCTGCAGGCGCGGGGCAAGCCGTTGGCCATGGCGCTGGATCCCGAGACGCTGCAGACGGTGGCCCAAGGGTGGTACCCGCTGGGGCTTCCCACGACGGCCCACGGGCTCAAGTCGCTCGTCGAGATCGCTCCGCTGGACGCGTCGCATGTTCTGGCGCTGGAGCGGGCGGCGGCCTCGGGAGGGATCTTCTTCGTCGAGCTCTACCTGGCGACGATCGAGCCCGGCCCCGACGGCCAAGGCTTCACCATCACCAAGGAGAAGATCGACCTGCCGTCGTTCCCCGGGATCGAGAAGATGGGCAACATCGAATCCATGGCCATCGGGCCTGCGCTGCCCGACGGCTCGGGCGACAGGCTGCTGTTGTTGGCCACGGACGACAACTTCGGCCTGACCCGGTTCGGCCGCGACCATACGGACCTGCTGGCCTTCCGGCTGCGCGTGCAGCGCGAGTAGGCGGGCTCCGGTCAGCGACAGCGGGTCAGAGCTCGACGAGGGACATGGCCTCGCACTGTGGCGCCGCGGGCGCGGGATGGCGCACGTCCGTCTCGAAGGCTGACAGGTTGGGGCTGAAGCGGGCCATGCGCTGGCGGATCATCGCTGCAAGCGACAGCGACGCGAGGACCTGTCCCGAGGCGGCTGGCCTGGTCGAGGCGGTGGGCGCCGCCCGGTAGCCCGGAGGAGGCGCAGAGCCTGCGATCGCGCCCGAGGCGACGCGCTCGACGGGCGGGCCCAGCGTCTCGGGAAAGGCTCCCCCCAGCGAGACCGCCTGGACGGCCTCGACGAGCCCGTCGAGGGTGGACTCGGCGCCTGCGGGCGGACCCGTGCGGGCCAGCAGCGTCGCGGCGATCTCCAGCTCGCTGTGGGCGCCGGCAGGGGTGGGGATGGCCTGCTCGAAGCTCTGCAGCAGGCCCTTGGCGTTCTCGAAGGTCCCGGACTTCTCCGCGAACGTCGCTCCGGGAAGCAGCGCGTCCACCTGCTCCGCAAGCGGGCTCGCCAGCACGTCCACCAGCGCCGTGGACACGTTCCGCTTCCTGACCAGCTCGAGCAGCGCAGCAGGCGCCCAGAGGCTGGGGTACCCCCCCACCAGCAGCAGCGCGCAGGGCGCGTCCACCCCCCGCAGCTGCGCCACCAGCTCATCGAAGGTCAGCGGCGCAGCGCCCCCCACGGCCTCGAGGACGCGCCAGACGCCCCGGCGGTTGGGCGCCTTCTCGGCGCGGACGACGAAGGCGTCGGGATCGTCCACCGACTTTCCAGGCGGATAGGCGTGGTCGACGCCCTGCGTGGGAACCGGGCCCAGGGCCAGCGCCGCGTCGGGATCGGCCGCCCTGCAGGCCAGCGCCAGCAGAAAGGCGTCTTCACACGACACCATGGGCGAGACGGCGCAGAAGAGCTGTCCACCTGCGCTGCGCGCCGCCTCGACGCTCTCGAGCAGGGCGTCCACCGCAGCGGCGAGACCGCAGGGCGCAAGCGCCCCCTGCACACGCTTCAACGGCTGCGTCAGCCTCGCCTCGCTGTGCACGAAGCGCCAGCCGTGACGCACCTCGTCGGTGATCCACCACTTGTTGACGTCGGGATTCTCGCGCGGCCTGACGCGGTAGACCCTGCCGTCAGCGTGGTCGACCCAGATGTTGTCGCCGCTGGCGGTCAGCGGGTCGATCGAGGGCGTGCTCGTCAGCTCCCAGACCCGGCGGGCGAAGAGGAACTGCCGATCGAGCAGGGCGCCGACGGGGCAGAGATCGACGACGTTGCCCGCCAGCTCGTTGTCCAGCGTCTTGCCGGGAAAGACGTCGATCTGCTCGTTGGCGCCGCGGCCCTCGACGCACAGCTCAGCTGTGCCCGTCACCTCGCGCGTGAAACGCACGCAGCGCGAGCACATGATGCAGCGGTCGCTGTAGAGCAGCACGTCCGGGCCGACCTGCTTCTTGGGTTGCTTGATCTTGGCCTCTTCGAAGCGGCTTTCGCCGCGGCCGTGGGCGTAGGAGTAGTCCTGCAGGTAGCACTCGCCAGCCTGGTCGCAGACGGGGCAGTCCAGCGGATGGTTGACGAGCAGATACTCCATCACGGCCTTCTGGTTGGCCACGGCCTTGGGGCTGTTGGAGTAGACGACCTGCCCCTCCTGGGCCTGGGTCTGGCAGGCGGGCAGCAGCTTGGGGATGGGCTCGAGCCGATTGTCGTTGCGCGGGTTGGGCGCCCAGACCTCCACCAGACAGATGCGGCAGGAGGCGACGATCGACAGGGCCGGGTGGTAGCAGTAGTACGGAATCTCCACGTCGTGGGCCAGGGCCGCCTGCAGGATCGTCTGCCCGGGGCTGAAGGGGACCTCCTGACCGTTGATGGTGATCGTCGCCATGGCGGCCTGATCGTAGCGACACGGTCGGCGCCGCGGCTGGGCGCAGGACGCGAAAGGGGTGGCGGGCGCCTGGAATGGGGGCGGATCGGCTGCGCCTACGATTGTCGCACGACGCTCGAGCCGATGAGGCGACAGGGTGGGAGCGCATGGCTCGAGCCCCGGGAGGCGCGCCGGTGGAGATCGCCCTGACGCTGCCCGAGCAGGCGGACCTCGCGTGCGTCTTCGGCGAGGCTGACCGCCACCTCAAACTCCTCCGCGAGGGGCTGGGGGTCGAGGTCTCGGCCCGCGAGGGCAGGGTCAGACTGCGCGGCGAGGGACGCGCGGTGCTGGC
>CAYPBL010000033.1:0-21674 GCA_964408965.1 uncultured Phycisphaeraceae bacterium
GCGTCGCCGCCCAGGCTGTTCAAGCCATGCTTCCTGCCCGGACGCGCGTCCGGGCCCACGCTTGCCTGCGCTCCGGGAAGCGCAAGCGTCAAGCGTGATCGGCGCTGCAGGAGGGCCGATTAAGCCGGGCTTTGCGATTGGGAAAAAACACCCTTATCGGGACCCCGAGAACATCGGAACGGACGAGGACGCTGCGGGGGCTGCGTCGCCCTGCAAGCGGTTGGGCGCACACGAAACCGGCCCCCGCTCCACGGGGGCCGGCTGTGCGCGTCATGCCGCTGTCGCGTCGCTTATCCGAGCAGCTGGAGGACGGACTGGGCCTGGGCGTTGGAGGTGGCGAGGATGCTCGTGGCGGTGCTCGTGAGAATCTGGGCGCGGTTCAGCGCCGTGATCTCCTTGGCGAAGTCCGCGTCGCGGATGACGGACTCTGCTGCGGTGACGTTCTCGATGGCGGCTTCGAGGGAGCGGATGTTGGGCTCGATGGTGTTGCGCTCCAGCGCGCCGAGCCTGCCTCGCAGGGAGGAGATTTCGTCGATGGCGGTGTCGATGATCTTTGACGCGACGCTGAAGTTGCCCGTGAAGAGCGAGTTCTTCCCCCCCGACTTGAGGCTTTCGAGAAACTGCAGCTCCGGGGAAGCCGTCGCGGAGGAGGCGATGAAGGTCCCGCCCAGACGCGACGCTGCGATGGACTGAATGCCCACGTTGACCTGCTGGGCGGGCTTGACGTTCGGCCCCAGCTGGTACAGCGATCCTCCGCCTGTGATGTGAAAGGTCGTCGGGGTGGCGCTGACGACGGTGGCGTAGCTGGTGTTGAGCAGCAGCTCCATCTCCAGCGTGCCGTTGCGGATGGACAGGCTCGTTCCACGACCGCGGGCCAGCGCCCCGTTGACCAGCGCGACGACGTTCTTGCCGATGTCCTGGGTGGCGCTGTTGAACGTGGCGGGTTTGGTGAAGTCGAGCGTGGAGGGCGCCGCGTCGTTGGGCAGGGCCACGGTCCCGAAGAACTTCCCGGAAGCGCCCAACCTCGTGATCGAGACGAAAGCGTCCGAGCCGTACGATACGGAATAGAAGCGAATCCCCGAGGCGACGTTGGCGGAGTTGACGCGCTCAGCCTTGACGCCCGTGTTCTCCGACAGCGCGTTGATGGCGGCGACCATGTCGTCGACGGTGGTCCCCGAGCCGAAGGAGATGACCTGCACGCCGTCGGGCCCCGCCACCTCGATGGTCAGGCTGGACATGAGCACGCCGTCGGTGGCGCCCGCGACGATGTTGGAGAAGTCGGTGCGGGCGAAGAGCTGGGCCTGCTGGGCCGAGCCGACGACCTCCACATCCACCTGAATGTTCGAGCGCGTGCCGAAGTTGGCGCTGAAGACTTCAGCCTTGGCGATGAGGTTCTGGTCGACGCCCGAGAGGGAGTAGCCGAGCGAGCCGTCGAGCAGCTTGAGTCCCGCGAAGGAAGCGGTGTTGCTGATGCGGGTGATGGACTCGATGGCGCTGTCGAGCTGCAGCTGGTTGGCTTCGATCTCCTCCTGGGACAGCGCACCGGAGTTGGCGGCCTCGACGACCAGGGCCTTCATGGAGTTGAGCAGGTCGCTCACTTCCGCCAGCGAGGCTTCGGTGGTGGAGATGACGCCCTGGGCGCGTTCGGAGTTCTGCACGCCCTGATCCATGGCGTTGAGCTCGCTGCGCAGCCTTTCGGAGACGATGAGCCCCGCAGGGTCGTCGGCGCCGCGGTTGATGCGCAGACCGGTGGCCAGGCGCTGCAGGCGAATGTCGAGGTCCTGGTTGGCCCGTCTGAGGTTGCCTCGGGCTACGAGGCTGGCGATGTTCGAGTTGATCCGAGCCATGTCAATCCTCCGTGATTGAGGCGAAGGCTCCGTCAGCGCCCGTCACGGGCGCCTCCAGCGCTGCGCGCGGTCCGGCGCGCCTGAGCCGTCTGCGACGCGAGGGCAGGGCCGACGATCGGCTGGTGTTCGCGGACGGCGGGGTGGTGCGAGTTCGACGGCTTCCGATGGTTCCGCTGCGGACGAAGCGCCGCAGTCTGGTCTGCAGGTCTGGGCCTGGCCTGTTGTGTGAGGGTTGTCGCCAAGGCCTCTGCGTCAGCGGGGCTGAGCTGGGCGGCCTGCTGGTTCTCCCGCTGAATCGCCTCGTACACCTCTTTGCGGTGGACAGCGATGCGGGTGGGGGCGGTGATCCCGAGACGGACCTTGTCGCCCCGGATGTCGACGACGGTGATCTCCACGTCGTCGCCGACCATGATGGTTTCGTCTCGATGCCTGGACAGAACAAGCATGCGTCGGCTCCTTCCGGATGGGCGCCGGGTGCGCGCCCTCGGCGCAGCGTCCCTGCTGCGCCCGCCGTGGCCTCTCTCCACCGCCTGCGGCGCCTCAGGGCTACGCGCTGGCGGCGGCGGTGGGCGCGCGCAAGGTCATCAGCGGCCTGCGCGTGCTCCAGCGCTTCTCCGCGAGCACGAACTGCTCGCCCACGCGGTCGATGGTGTTGACGACGAGCGGGCCCTGCAGATTGCCCGTGAGCGTCTCGCCGATCTTGTTGACGATGATGAAGACCTGGGCGTCCTCCAGCCTCTTGAGCCCCAGCGCCTCCATCTGCTCCTGGCGGATGGGCACAGCGTACTCTGGGACGAAGAGCGAGGGGTCCGTGACGACGAAGGCGAGGCCCGGGTCGCGGAGACTCTGCAGCCAGAAGAAGCATGCCTCCTCGGCAGGCTGCAGCAGGCAATACTCCTTGTCGTCGGGAAACCCGAGGATTCCCTGAGGGAAGGTGATGACGCGGTCCTCCGCGACCTCCACCACGCCGAATCGTGTCGTCCGCACTTCCATGGGACTGCTCCGCATGTCGGTCGTCGCCTTCCATGGCGCCGACGCGCTCCGCGCTCGTCGGCGTGGGTTTGAGCGGTCCAGGCGCCGACCGACGCTGCGCCTGACCCGCCCCCGCAGGCGCTACCCGAGAAAATCGAGCAGGGTGAGCGACTGCGTCCTCACAGCGGCGGCGATGGCCGCCTGCTGGGCCACTCCAAGCAGGGACAGCTGACTGGCCGCCTCTGCGAAGTCCACGTTCTGGAGTTTGCTCTTCACGGTCTGGTCCAGGAGGGTGTCGTCTTCCAACCGTCGCTGGGCGGCCTTGAGGCGCTGGGTTCGTCCGCCGACGATGGCCCGCGCTGCGAGCACGCGCTCGCCGTCCGCCTCCAGTCGCTCTCCTGCAAGCTGCATGCCTCGCTCGTCGTTGGCCTTCAGCGCGTCGCGCAGGTCCATCAGCGTGGTGATGAGGCTGTCGACGCGCACCTTTGCGCGGTCCTCACCGGCAAATCTTGCCGGGGCGCCAGGGGTGAACGAGCCGCCCAGCAACCCCAGGTCCTCCGCAGCGTGGCCGTTGAGCGACTGCACGCTGATGGCGTTGGGGCCGCCGAGCGTGTCTTCAAGGACGATCCCGTTGCCGCCGTCGGCCAGCGTCGCCTGGAAATCCGCAGGGACCGTCAGCCCCGCTGCGCCAGCGGCGTTGTTGATCGCCGTCAGCAGCGCGTTGACGTCCACGACGTCCGCTGGCGTCAGGTCGACGTCGAACTGCGTCCCGTCGGTCAGCGTGATCCGGAAGTCGACGTTGCGCGTCGGATCGGGAAGGCCCGTGACGGGGTCGATGACGCCGTCAGCGATCTCGACGCCCTTGCCGTTGTTGAAGACGGACAGGGGGGTCGAGCCCTTGAGAGAGCGGATGCCGAGCCCCGTGGCGGTGAGGGTCCCCCCGCCGTCCTCCTCCACGCTCATCAACCAGCCCGAGACCTCGTTGAGCACATCCAGCGAGCGGGCGTCGTCGCTGATGTCCACGCGAATCCCCAGCTGCAGGTCCGCGACCGCCCGCTGAAAGTCCGCAATGGTCATGGCGCCGTTGATCGCGACGGTCCCGGTGCGCCCGCCGTTGGTGAAGACGACGTTGCCCAGCGTCAGGCCTCCCGCCGGCGCCAGCTGCGCAAACGTCGTGTCCTGCGTGAGCTTGGGATCGAGGTCGACCGCAGGATTGTCGGGATTGGCAGGGTCGTAGTTGAAGCCTGTCAGGCCCAGGTCGCTGGCCGTGGTTCCCGAGCCGACGTCGCGGAAGCGGATGGTGTAGCCCGCTGCGACGTTGAGGGCCAGACGCTGGCCGCTCGGCGCGATGTCCACGCCGCCCGGGAAGGCGCCTGTCAGCGCGGCGGGGTCGGTCTGGCGGATGGCGGACTCGAGCATGTCCAGCGCGTCGCCGACGGTTTCAGCCTGGCTCAGATCGACGGTGACGGTGACGGGGACGCCTGGGTCGATCTCGACTTCAATCTGTCCCGGCGCCACGCCCGTTCCGTTCTGCCCCCGCAGATCAGCCAGTTTCGTGGAGCGGAGCATGACGGGGTTGAGGTCGACGTCGCCCTTGACGCGCGCGGAGAGCGAGCCCAGGGCGCGTTCGCCCGTGATGGTGATGGGGGCGTCGACGCCTCCTCCCAGGTCAGCCTGCAGCTCCGACCGATCGCCGATGTAGCGATAGCCGTCGAAGAAGGCTTCGATGGGGGGTTTGTCCGTGCGCGTGCCTCCCAGCAGCGCAACGCCGTCGAACTCGGCGCCGGTGAGCGTGACGAGCTCGCGGATGATGGAGTCGACGACGTCGGCCTGCTGGGCCCTGCTGGCGGCGTCGGCGCCGACGCCCAGCTGGGAGAGGGCCACGGTGCGGGCGTCGTCGACGAGGCGGGCCGCTTCGCCCAGCGTCTGATCGAGGGTGTTGAGGGCGTTTTCCGCGTGAGAGAAGTTGCGTTGGCGCTGGTCGGCGCGTTCGAGCTTTTCGTCGAGCTGGGCGATGAGGGAGGCAGCGACGGGGTCGTCGCTGGGATTGTTGATCTTCACCCCGCTGGTCAGCTGGGCCTGCAACTTGAGCATCGCCACGCTGTTGCGCGTCACGCCTCGGTTGAGGATGCCCGTGGAGAGCAGGTTCGGGACGCGAGCCAGATTGGGAGGAACGACGCTCATGGCGACACATGCGACTCCTTCTGCGGACTCCTCACACGATGCCCAGGAGAATCTGCGTCATTTGGTCGACGGCGCTGATGAACCTCGCCGCTGCCTGGAACTGCCGCTGATGGGTGATGAGGTTGATGGACTCTTCGTCGACGCTCACGCCGCTGATGGCCAGCTGCTGCGCATCGACGCTTGCGCGGACGACGGAGGTGGCGGAGGCCCGGGTGCGGGCCCCGTTGGAGGCGACAGCGATGCGGTCGCTGGTGCGGCGCCAGGCTTCGGTGAGCGAGACATTGCCCGTCAAGCTGCTGGGCGTCTTGTCCAGCGCAGCGATGGCCAGGGCGGTGTCGTTGGCGCCCGGCGAGGCGCCAGCCACCACCCGCAGCGGGTCAGCCACAACGTCGTCGCGCACCGCGATGTCCACAGCGTCCTTGCCTTTGAAGAAGGTGTTGACGCCCAGCGTGGCCAAGGCGCCCGAGGTGTCGTCCTCGAAGTGGAACTCGAACCCCGGCGCCGCGTCGATCTGCAGCTGCCCGTTGGCGTTGATCGAGGCGGTCAAGCCTGTGACGGCGTTGAGCGCTGTCTGGATGTCGGCGAGGGAGGTGTCGTTGGCGAAGCCCGGGGCGCCTGTCGCGTCGATCCCGTCGAGGTCGACGCTGATCGTCGTGCGGGTCTCGGCGCCCGTCGTCGCGTCGCGGACGACGACGACGAAGGAGCCGTTGCGCGGCGCGAAGGGCAGGTCAGCGATGGTCTGGTTGTTCGGGTCGTTCAGGGCCAGCGTCTGGTCGGCCGGCGCGAAGCCCAGGGTTCCCGTGGCGCTGGTCAGCCCCTTGGCGGGCCTGCCCTGGGCGTGCAGGTTGTTGACCTCGAAGATGACGGCGCTGGCGACGGCGTTGAGGTCGTCGATGGTCTGCTGCAGGGATCCGCTGCGCTGGGCGAGCAGGGCGCCGATCTTCCCGCTGGTCGGGGTGATCTGCTCGTTCTGGTCGGTGATGGCGACGACCGCGTCGACCTGATTGCCGTTGGTCTCGAAGGTCACCTGCAGGCCGCGGGAGACGTCCCCCTGCACGACGGGGCTTGAGCCTATGAGCACGTCGACGGCGCCGTTGTCCTTCTCGATGGTGGAGATGTCGATCAGCTCGCTGAGCTGATCGATGAGGCGGTCGCGCTGGTCGCGCAGCGAGTTGTTGGTGGCTCGGCCGGCTTCGGAGACGGTGATTTCGCTGTTGAGCTGCGCGATTCTGCTGAGCAGATCGTCGGCCTTGCTGACGTTGGTGCGCAGCTGGTCGTCCACCTGGCTCTGCAGGTCGAAGAGGCTGTCGCGCATGCGCTGGGTGAAGGCAGCGAGGGTGACGCCTTCCTCGACGATCAGCGAGCGGGTCTCCGCGGCGTTGGGGTTGTTGGCCAGCTCGGAGAAGGCGTTGAGGAATCGGCTGAGCTGGCTGGAAAGGTCGCCGTCGCCCAGTTCCCCCAGGACAGATTCGATCTGCGAGAGCAGCGACTGCTCGAGCGTGGCGGCTTCGTTGTCAGCGGTGGCGCTGCGCAGCCGAGCCTGGAGCGATTCGTCGATCTGCCTGCTGATGTCCTGCAGACGGACGCCCCGGCCGAAGAAGGCGTTCTCCTGCTCGATGGCCCCGCGCACGGGTATGACCGTGGCGACCTGCCTGTGGTAGCCGGGAGTGGCGGCGTTGGCCAGGTTGTTGCCCGTCACCTGGATCGCCGCCTGACTGGCCGTCAGGGCGGTTCTGCCAATCTGGAGCGAGGCGGTCAGTCCCATGGCGGCTCCGTCGGGCGAGGGTTACGAGGTCAGGTCCAGGGCGCTGACGACAGGCGGGCCCGCGTCGACGACGCCTCGATCGCTGTAGGCGCCGCTGTGGTTGAGCTTGGCAGCAGCCTCGCGCAGCAGGCCCTGCATGTGCTTTTCCAACCGCTCCGCAGCCTGGGCCAGCGCCTGGTTGAGCTCGTGCAGCTGCTCGATGCGCTCGCGGAGCGCCGCAGCGACGGTCAGCAGCTGCGTGCGCGCAGGCGGCGCAACGAGGGGGGCGACGTCCCGGACTGTCAGCGAGGCGCCTGGCGGCGCTGCCACGCCATGCGCCTGGGCCAGCTGCTCGACGGCTTCGGCTCTGCGGCGGTCCTGCTCGACGACGCGAGCGAGCAGAGCGCTTTCCCGCTCGATGACCTCCGCCAAGGCCCGCATGTCAAAGGCGCGAAGGGCGCGTTCGCGCTCCCTGGCCTGCTGGAGCATGTCCTCGTGCAACGCGAGCAGCTGCTGCAGCGCCGAGATCAGCGCCGCTGCCAGGGGTTGGGAGGGAGGATCGGCGCGACGGTGGACGATGTGGCTCATGCGGGGGCCTCGTTGGTGGTGCGCGACAGCGACGCCTCCACGGCGTCGACGAGGGGGAACCGTTCGCTGGCGACGATGCGCTGCGCAAAAATCGCGTCCAGCAGCGGCGCAAACTGCTTCTCCGCAGCGGTCGGCGCAAAGGGCGCCGCAGCCTGGTTGGTCTCCCGCAGCGACGCGAGCACGGGCTTGACCAGCGCCTGGGCGACGAGCTCCTCCGCTGCCTCCCTGGGGCTCAGCTGCGCTGCGTCGCCCAACGGCGAAGCGGCCTGGGCGCGGGCCAGGGCGTTGGCGAAGGGGCCAGCAGCAGCGAGAAGGCTGCGTTCGCCCGCAGCGTCCAGGGAAGGCTGCAGCGGCACGGCACGCTGCGTCAGCGCGTCCGCCAGCGGTGCTGATGCGCTCATGACGCCGTGCGCAGTCGCAAAGCGGGCGCCAGGGACGCACGGGCCTTGGGTCAGTTGATGATGAGCTCCGCGTGCAGCGAGCCCGAGCGGTGCAGCTCGACGAGAATCGCGATCTGATCCTCGACGGGAACGGCCAGTTTCTTGAAGGCCTCCATCAGCTCCTGCAAGCGGGCAGCGTCGCGCTCCCGCGCGGGCTTGCCCAGCGCGGCCCAGGAGGACTGCTCCACCTTCGGGTTCTGCGGCGTGGGCGTGGGCTCGGGCGTGATCGTGGTCACGACCAGATCGCCGTGCGAGATGACGGTGGGTCGAATGAGCACGTCGCCTGTGACGACGATGACCCCCTCTCGCTCGTTGATGACCACCCGCGCAGGGAGGGAGAGCAGCATGGGGTCGAAGCGGATGTTCTGGATCGAAGCGATGAAGTTGGCGGGATCGCGCAGCTCGTCGCTGGGGATGCGCACCAGGACGGTGCGTTCGTCCAAGGCGCGGGCGATCTCGGGGGCGTCGCTGTCCAGGCCCAGCCGGTCCTGGTTGATGGTGTTGGCGATCAGCTGTGCGGTGGACCAGCCCGCGTACTGCGGGTGGATGACGAAGGTGATCGTTCCTGTCGCTGCGACGGTGGGGGTGAGGATGTCGCGCACGAGCGTGGCGCCCTGCCTGACGACGCCGCGGGTGGGCGTGTTTCCCTCGACGACGACGGGGCCAGAGGCGAAGGCGTAGACGCCCTGGCCCGGGAGCGGACCCCGCAGCGGCGTGATGAAGAGCTCGCCCCCAGCAAGGCTGTCGGGGTTGTTCAAGGCGCTGACCACGACGTCGAAGCGGTCGTCCGCGTAGGCGCTGGCGCCCTCGATGGTGCAGGTGACCTCGACCAGGGCGATGGACTTGCTGTCGGCCAGCTCCTCGAAGGAGCCGACGGGGTTGCCCTGGGCTTCGAGCAGCCTGGCCAAAGGCCTTGCCACGACGAGGCTCTCGCCCGAGTCGCCCGTTCCGGGAAGGCCCAGCACCAGGCCAAAGCCCTGCAAGACGGTTCTGCCTTCGCCCTTGAGCCTGGCGACGTCCTTGATCGTCGTCGAAGCGGGAGCGGTCGTGGTGGTCTGCGCCTGCGTCCACGGCGTCGCGGCCGCGGCCAGGCCCAGCGTCAGGGCGCGGGCGATGGAGCGGAAAGCCTGGGGAAGCGTGGTCATCGCGTCCTCCGTGCGCGCGTCGCGCAAGGTGCGTGGGTCAGAAGCTCAACAGCGCGTCCAGAGCCCGCGCGATCCATCCCTTACGAGCGGCTCTGCGAACCGGACCTGCGTGCTTGGCGATGAGCTTGAGGTTGTAGAGCTGGCTGGAGAGCACGGTGTTGTCGGGTCTGACGTCGTCGGTGCGGCAGAGACCCGAGAGCAGGATCGTCTGCTCCTCGTCGTCGGTGACGACGGTGGTGCGGGCCTCGAGCAGCAGCGTGCCGTTGGGCTTGACCTCGATGATCCGGGCGGTGACGCGGGCGTTGAAGTCGTCCTTGCGCTCGTACTCCCCGTCGCCCTCGAAATCAGCCTGGCTCTTGGCAAGCGTTTCGCCCTGGCCGCCGCCGGCGGCGCCTGTGATGCCTCGACGCAGCTCGAGGAACTGCCGCAGCGTGGTCAGGTCGAGCATGGAGAGCTTCTTCTCGTAATCCCGTTGGGTCTCCAACGACTGCTCGCGCTTCACGCTGGTCGACTCGCGGATGATGATGGTGATCAGGTCGTTGGGCTGAAAGCTCGGCGGATTGGGGGGCTTGACCGCGTAGAGGCTGAAGGGGTAGAGCGGCTGGGCCTGCTCGCTGGGCTTCAGTTTCGCCGCCTCGGGAGGCGCGGGCCTGAGAAAGAGGCTCTGGGCCCTGGTCGCGGGAGCAGCGGCGCCGACGACCGCTGCGGCGCACAAGGCCGCCGACAGGAAACACTGCCACCGTGCGGTCTGCGCGAACATCGTCCTGATCGCTGTCATGGCGTGTGCTCCTGCGTGTCGTTGGGGCTGTGGGACCGATCGTCAGCGGCGCGGTCGAGGTCGGGTGTGACGACGACGCGGGCCTTGCCGTCGACCCGGGCCAGGAAGACCGCGTCGCTGCGCTCGAGCCTGCAGGGGATCACGTCGCCTTTGCGTCCTGGCGCAAGGGATCGGCCGTGGAGCTTGAGCGAGAGGGCCCTGCCAAGGTAGTGCACCGCGACGCGCTCGCCCTTGCGCACGAGCAGAGGCGTTTCGAGCATGCTCTGGCGAAGGACGGTCCCCGCGTCGAGTCTGCTCCGGGCGACGGCGCCCGAGAGCGCCTCGAGCGACTGGACGAGGGGCGCGCCGCCCGGGGCGAGCCAGCGACGCTCCAGACGCACCGCCTGCGGCGGGATGAGGGCTCTGCGCGGAACCGATTGCGTCAGCACCAGCGCCGGTCGACGCAGTTCGACGTCCGCGACGATCGTCCGCCGCTCCTGCAGCTGCGCGCCTTCGTAGGTCCAGATGGTCAGGCTGGCGCGGGCGCTGCGGCTGAGCGTCGCTGCGGGCTCGACCTCCACGCGTCTTCCCGTCAACGGCAGCGTGAGGAAGGCTTCGTCGCGCGGACTGAAGCGGAGGCGCACGTCCGCAGGCTCGACGGCGTAGGTGCGGGCCAGGGTCTCGAGCACGCGCTGCAGGATCGTCCCCCGCGCCTGCGCGAGCAGCGAGGAGGCGTCATCGCGGACGAGCGCCGGCGCGTCGCGGGGACCCGTGGGGGGCGCTTCCTGACGGTGCGGCATGACGAGGCGCAGTTGGCAGGTTCCGCCTGTGAGGGCCAGGGCGCTGCGGGCGACGCCTGCCTGTTCCAGCGCGCTGCGCACCTGCTCGAGCGTGACGACGCGGTCCTCGAGGGTGCGCGGATCGGCCGCCAGCTGCAGAGCAGCCAGCGCCTGCGCCGCGGGGCCTTGCAGCTTGGCCACGTCGCCCAGCCGCAGCGGCGAGCCCGCCTGCACCCGGGCGGCGGGCAGCAGCCTGATCGCGTCAGCGGTCGCTGTCGAGACCGCCAGCAGCGTCGCGGCGCACGCTGTCAGCACGCTGCGCAGGAGCTGGTCTGCGGCGCATCTGCTCACCAAGGGATCGCTGGCTGCGCGGTTCACGGCGCGGGCTCCTCCACGAAAGGCTCACTCACTGCCGAAGCCTGGCGATGTTCTGCAGGGCCTCGTCAGCGGCGCGGATGGTCTGGCTGCTCATCTCGAAGGCCCGCTGCGTGCGAATGAGGTTGATCAGCTCGAAAGTCGGGTTGACGTTGGAGCCTTCGAGCATGCCCTGTTTGATCCTGCCGAAGTTCTGCTCGCCTGGGTTGCCCACGATGGGCGGCCCCGAGGCGGCGGTCTCGGCGAAGAGGTTCTCGCCCAGCTGCTTGAGGCCTGCGGGGTTGATGAAGTTGGCCAGCTGCAGTTGACCGATCTGTTGCGGCGTGGCCTGGCCTGGCGTGGCGACGAAGATCTCCCCCGACTCCATGATGGTGATCGACTGCGCATCGGGCGGAACCGTGATGACGGGCTCGAGCCGCCTGCCCTGGTCGGTGGCCAGGACGAGCTCGCCGTTCTGGTTGACCGCGAGGTTGCCCGCCCGGGTGTACGCCACGCCTCCCTGGGCCAGGTCGCTTTGCACGGAGACCTGGAAGAAACCGTGGCCGTCGATCATGATGTCCAGCGGTCGCTCGGTGGTGACGGGGGCGCCCTGCTCGAAGCTCAGCTGCGTCCCCGAAGGCTTGACGCCCAGCCCTACATACAGACCCGTCGGCCGCTGGTCGCCGTTGGCGTTCTCCACGCCGGGCTGGGCCTTCTCCATGTAGAGCAGGTCCTGGAAGTTGAGCCTGCTGGCCTTGAAGCCGTCGGTGTTGGCGTTGGCCAGGTTGTTGGCGATCACGTCCAGACGCATGCTCAGGGCGCTCAGGGCCGAGGCGGAGGATTGCAGCGCGTTCACAGCCATGGTCGCTTCGTTCCTTCACGCTGCTGGTCACGCAGCGGTCGCGGCGTTTCAGCCCACACGGCCCAGGCCGTTGATGGCCCGGTCCATGAGCTGGTCGAAGGCTCGGATCATGCTCACGTTGCTGGCGACGGCGCCAGCGGCCTTGCTCACGGCCATCGTGGCCTGGATGGGGTCGACGTTCGCCTGCTCGAGGGCCCCCTGCAGGAGTGTTCCCGCAGCGGGCTGGCGGTTGACGATCGCCTGCGGACTCGCCCGGTAGAGGCCCTGCCCCTCCTTGGTCAGCGCCGCGGAGTCGGGGGGCCTGGCGATCTGCAGACGGGCGACAGCTCTGCCTCCCTGCACGATGTCGCCGTCCGCCTCGATGCGCACGTCAGCGGCGCTTCCCAGGAAGATGGGCTGGTCGTTGACGTCGAGCACGGGAAGGCCCGTGGCCGCCTGGACGAGCCTGCCTGCGCCGTCGAGCGTCAGGCGGCCGTCGCGGGTGAAGCGCAGGCCCGCGTCGTCGCCCGCCTCGTCGGGAGAGGCTGGCGCACGCACCAGCAGGAACCCCTCGCCCTGGATGGCCACGTCGAGGGGGTTTCCCGTCTTCTGCACGGCGCCGGGGGTGAAGTCGACGCGGGTGCGGTCGAGCAACGGCCCTGCGCCGAGCCGCTCCAGCAGCAGGTTCGAGGGCAGAAAGGGCAGGTCGTCCTCGATGCGGGCCGCGGGCCGGGCCTTGAGCAGGGCGTAGTCCTTCTTGAAGGACGGGGTCGAGGCGTTGGCCAGGTTGTTCGCCGCCACGTCCAACCTGTGCAGGCTCGTCAGGGCGCCGGAGGCTGCAAGGTACAGGCCGTAGTTCATCGCCGGTGAGGCTCCTGCGTCTGCGTCGTGATGGAGGCGCGCTGCGCCAGGGCGCGGGCGGCCTGCACCATGTGCACCGCAGCAGCCAGCCGGGCCAGGGCCACGATGCGGGAGCCCAGCGGCGCCGCTTCATGGCTCCTCTCCCAGCGCTGGCTTCGACATGCCTCGACGACGCCCATGCTGCGCAGGTCCTCCATGCCCAGCCATCCTCAAGCGGCGCGCCGCGACGCGCGCCGTCCGCAGCGCCGTCTCCGCCGCCGCCAACTGCGTCCCGCGCAAGTTGTGCGCCGCAGGACGAGCCCTGAGCAAGGCAAGGGCTGCGCCCGCCGATAGCGACCGCTGTGGAACGTCAGCGACCGCCCCAGCAACCGCCTGCGCAGCGGCGCCGCCGCACGCCCCGGCGCACGGTCGAACCCGCCTGGTCGCAGGCTGTCGAGGCCCTGCTGACGCACCTGCGCGTCGAGGCGGGCGCAAGCCCCCACACCCTGGCTGCGTACCGGGGCGATCTGCTCGACCTGGCTGCGGACCTGTCCGCTCAGGGCGTCGCCGCGCCTGCGAGCGCGACGCCTGGTGATCTTGTGCGCCACATCGCCTCGCTGTCGCACGAGCAAGGCCTGGCGCCCGCGTCCGTCGCTCGCAAGCTGGCGGCGATCCGCACGCTCTACCGCTTCCTGCAGGCGCGGGGGGTGGTGCTGGAGCCTCCAACGGACTGGCTGGAAAAGCCCAGCCTGTGGCGCAGGCTGCCCAAGTCCCTCTCGCCGAGCAAGATGCGCAGGCTCGTCGAAGCGCCGACAGCCTGGGCGTCGGGCGAGCCCTCAGCCCTCGCCCTGCGCGATCGGGCCATCCTCGAGACGCTCTACAGCAGCGGCCTTCGGGCCAGCGAACTGTGCAACCTGTCGCTGCGCGACGTCCTGCGCGAGCTGCGGGCGCTGCGGGTTGCGGGCAAGGGACGCAAGGAGCGACTGGTCCCCGTCGGCGCCCCAGCGCTGTGCGCCGTCGACGCCTACCTCGAGCAGGCGCGTCCCGACCTTTCCCGCAGGCGGAGTCCTCCCAGCGACAGGCTGTTTCTCACGCGCACGGGCAGGCCCCTGGAGCGGGTGCGCGTCTGGCAGATCGTCAAGACGTGGGCTGCGCGCGCAGGACTGGGCGACGTGCATCCGCACATGCTCAGGCACTCCTTCGCCACACACCTGCTCAGCGGGGGCGCGGACCTGCGCGTCGTGCAGGAGCTGCTGGGCCATGCCGACGTCGCCACGACGCAGATCTACACCCACGTCGACGCCAGCCACCTCAAGCGCACCCATCGGCGGTTCCACCCGCGCGCCTAGGCAGCGGCGGCGCTCCGCTCAATCGAAGGGCCAGTCGGGCAGCCTGGCGCCTGCGCGTTCGTCGTTGAGGGCGGCGTCGAGCCTGAGCAGGAAGAGCCCCACGCCCGCTGCGCCATCCAGGAAGCCTGTGTGGGCGACCGCCTCGCTGCGCTGCCCGTCGTCGTCCTTCCGGAACCATGCGCCGCCGCCGCGTTCGTCGCGGGTCATCGTCTGCAGCAGGACGTCTCCTGCGCGCGTCGCTGCATTGAAGAACTTCCTGTCGCCGAACTGCTGCGCCAGGCCATAGAAGAACTCTCCGACCCCAGCAACGCCGCAGCACTGGCTGGCGTCGTCGCCGCCCGGCTCGCTGCGCTGGTGCAGCGCGCCCAGGTCGAGCATCGCCTGGGCCTGCTGGTACAGACGCTGCTTGTACTTGTCGTTGGCGGTGATCTTCCAGAGCAGCACGTAGAGCCTGCCCACCCCTGCAGGGCCATGCCGCCAGGACAGAGGGAAGCGCTCCCCGCCCTCTTCCAGCGGCAGCGGGAGGAGGCCAGGCTTGGCTGACTGCGACGCCACGGCCCACAGATGCTCCGCTGCCTGCTCCGCAGCGTCGAGGAACCGCTGCTCGTGGGTCAGCTGGTGCAGGTCCGCCAGGAAGTAGGCGACGCCTGCGGAGCCCTGGGCGAAATCGGGGGCGAACTGGGCCTGCCCTGCGCGGACGGGCCAGCGCAGCCCGGTCTGCGTGCGCTCCGCCAGCGCAAGCAGCGCATCGCCCAGCTGCGTCGCCAGATCGAGCGTGGCGGGGTCGTGGAACACGCGATGGGCCCAGGTGAGAAAGAGCCCCGTCCCCGCATAGCCCGACAGGATGCCCGTGGCAGCGTGCGCCTGCTTCGCCTTGGCGGAGGAAGGCAGCGTCCTCTTCAGCGTGCGGGTGACGAGCAGCAGCGCCCTGCGGGCCCCGACGCGGTAGCGCTCCTCCCCCGTGGCGAGGAATGCCTCGTGCAGGGCGACCGCGACGCCGGGCAGCCCCGTGTACAGCCCCAGCTGCTCCGGCGCAAGACGCTGGGCAGCGGCGCCGCGGGGTATGGAGGCGTACAGCGCGTCCGCTCCAGCGCGCACCGTCTGGAGGTCCGCAGGATTGCGGGTGTACCTGTACAGGTGGGAGAAAAAGAGCACGACGCCCGCGCCGCCATCGCGCAGCGCGGTCGTGACGGGGCTGTCGGGATCGTCGGGGGAATGAGGCCAGACCAGACCGTCGGGCGTCTTGACAGCAACGGCGCGAAGCCAGTCAGCCGCCGCACGCACGCCTTGGTAGTACCTGGTCGCCTGCTTCTGTCGGGGGGCCTGCGCACGAGCTGCAGGAACGAGCAGCGTCGCCGCCGCCAAGCCGCTGACCACCTGCTGGAAGAAGCGTCTTCGCATGGGGCTCCTCCTCGTCGTCTCCCGGGAGCTGCTGCCTCCTTCGTCGCTGCAGCGAGACTCCCCGCCGCTGGGGCAGTGTACGGCTGCTCCGCAGCTGCGCCGCAGTCGCTGGCGCGGTTTCCGGACGACCCCGCAGCTGCGGCGCGGGCGATTTTTCCTGCGCTGCGCGACAGCGACGCCTGGGCTGCGCATCCATACAAGGGACAGACGATCCGCATGCCCCGCCCGCTGCTCCAACCCGACTCCGCCGCTGCCCAGGCTGAGGCTCTGCCTGCGCTGGTCGCGCAGGCCCAGCGCGGAGACCAGGAGGCGGTGCGTCGGCTGTGGCGCACGTGCAGGTCCGCAGCCTCCGCAGCGATCCTCGCGCACAAACCTCGCGAAGCGGAGCTGGAGGATCTGCTGCAGGAGGCGGCGCTGGCCTTTGTGCGGGGGCTTCCCACGCTGCGCGACCCTGCGCAGGCCGTGGCATGGACCCGCACGATCGCCCGCAACGTGGCGCTGCGCGCCGGGCGCGACGCCAGCAGAGCCAGACTGCGACTGGCCCCCGCGCCTGTGGAAACGCTGCTGCGCGAGCGGGCAATCGAGGACGCAGGCGAGGAGGCGCAACAGCGAGAGCAGGTGGACAAGGCGATGGAGGCGCTGGCCTCGCTCCCCCCCACCTACGCGGAGCCGCTGGCGTTGCGGATCGCCCACAACCTGAGCGTCGCCCAGATCGCCCGGACGCTGGGACTCTCGCGCGCCGCCGTGGAGACGCGCCTGGCCAGGGCCCGCGCGATGCTCCGCCAGGCGCTGCTGCACGAAGAAAAGCAGCGGAGCACAGGATGACCACGCTGCTGTCCCAGATGGGAATCCCTCTCGAAGGAGCCTTGCCATGACGCTGAACGACTCCCACGCTGACCGCGACGATCCAAGGCCGCTGCAGAGCAGCGAGGCGCCGCCCCTGGCTGGCGAGGAGACCGCGTCCGAGGTGGAGCTCCTGCTCAGCGCCCTGGTGGACGGCGTCGCGACGCCTGCGCAGCGGGCGCGGTTCGAGTCGCTCGCCGCCAGCGACCCACGCCTGTGGCGCCTGTTGGCGGAGGCGCACCGCGTCGAGCGGGCGTTGCAGGAAGGCATGCGGGGGATCGCTGCGACCACCGCCGCTGTCGAGGCCCCTGTTGCCCAGACGCCGCGACGGCGCTCCGCAGGCCCGCCCTTGGCGCGGATACTGATCTCGAGCCTGGGCTGGGCGACAGCAGCGGCGCTGGGCTTGGCCTGGGGGTTCACCACACCCCCAACCGCCCGGACGCCCGCAGCATCCACCGTCAGCGCCGACGCCCTGCTCCAGCGATACGCCGAGCAGGGGCGAGCGGAGGGCCGCTTCCTCCGGGAGCTGCCCCAGCAACTGGTCAGCGTCAAGCCCTTGCCCGACGGCTCGCTGGACGTGGTCTACATGCGACGACTGCTGGAGCGTCAGCGAGTCCGCGCCGTCTACACCGAAGGCGTCAACGAACGAGGGGAGACCGTGCCTGTCCCGCTGCGGCCGGCCTCGCTTCGTTCCAAGGCGTCCTTCTGAACGCTCTTCCGCGCAGCCGCTGCTGCGCAGAGGGTGTCGAGTCGACCGTCGAGCGCAGGAGCACAGTGTTCGCACCCCCTGCTCCGCTGGGACGTCTGGAGCCCTGCGGAGCCAAGAACAAGGAGACCTCGATCATGCCGACGTCATTCCCGCATTGCGCTGTCGCGTGTCTCGCCGCTGTCAGCGGCGCCGCAACTGCGCCGTCCCTCGTCTGGGCCTCGTCGACTGCGCCGCTGGAGACGGCGCGGATCATCGTCGCAGGCCCTGCCGAAACCGTCGAGCAACAGGCGGGCGCAGCGATCGGCGCTGCTGCGCTGCGCAGCGAGAAGAACGACGCCTCGCCGTACCTCGGCCTGCTGCTTGCGCTTCCCGACGAAGCCCTGGCGGCGCAGCTGGGTCTGCAGGCGGACCGCTGCCTCGTCGTCCGTCAGGTCGAGCCCGACAGCCCCGCAGCCAAGGCGGGCGTCAAACGGTTCGACATCGTGCTCGCTGTGGACGACAGCGACGGCTGCACGATCGAGTCGTTGCGGCGGGCGGTGTTGCACGCAGCGGGGGAGCCTCTTGCGCTGCGCCTGTTGCGCCGCGGCAAGCCGCTGACCATCCGCGTCGTTCCCGCCCACCGAGCGAAACAGCGCGACCCCCACAGCGTCCGCACGCTGCGGAGCGTCGACGACGCGGACGGCCTGCAGCAGCTCCTGCAGGGCGAATCGAATGAAGAAGATGTCAAGATCACAATCAAGGGCGACTCGGTCGACGACGCGATGCGCAAGCTCCGCGCGCAACTCGAGCAGCACGGCGCGTCCGACGAGGAGATCCAGCGCACGCTCGACTCGATGCGCCAGCAGCTTTCCAAGGCCCTGCGTGAAGCGGGGGCGGATCTTCCCAACGTCGCCCTGCTCAAGCCCCACAGCAAGGGCGATCGCGACGACAAAGCGGACGACGCTGCCCTGTTCATCCCCCGCGAGGATCTCAAGAAGCTGAAGTCGGTCGTCATCGACCTGGACGATGACTTCGAAGGTGTGCTGCAACGCAACGACGACCTCCTCAAGGACCTCGACGCGATCAAGAAGCTGCGCGTCCTGCTGTCGGGCGACACCCTGAAGGATCTGGCCAAGGGCGAAGGAGGCGTTTTCGCCTTCAAACTCGACCGCGACGGCGCGGCGCGATCCATCGACCTCGACGACGCTGATCAGGCGGCGAAGCTGCGCCAGCTGATCGACCAGCTGCAGCGGCTGCTCGACCGTCTCGACACGCTGCTCGACCACTTGGAGCGCGAGGAGGACTGACCGCCTTTCCCTGCGCACAGGACGTTTCGCAGACGGCTGGGGCGCGTGGCTCCAGCCGTCTGTGTTTCCTTCGGTCCGCTCCAGCGAGAGTGGTCGGGGGCGGCCTCGACCTCAGATGGGTCTGCGCGCGACGCCCTGGGCCTGGTCCTGCGCAGCCTTGGGCGAGTCCGTCTCGGGACGCTGCAGCGCTGCGTCGTCGTGGTCGCCGATGGCGCGGTTCAGCGCGCCGACGGTCTTGGGCGTGCGGGTCGAGGCGAGCTTGATCGAGGCCATCTCCCGCTCCAGCGCCTCGTCCAGCTCGCTGACGCTGGTGGCGATCAGCCCCGCTTCGACGCCTGCGCTGAAGCGCAGCGCCGCCAGCGCCGTCAAAGCCAGCGCCGTCAGCGGCGCCGCGACGAACTGACTGAAGTACGCCAGTGCGCCTGGCCCTGCGCCCTGCCTGTGCGCCTCGACCGCCTGCGTCAGCGCCTCGTACGACAGCAGCGCCCCGGGAAGGGGAAAGCTCGGCAGAAGGCTGCGCAGCGGCAGGGCCAGCGCCGCTGCGACCACCGCCCAGACGAACCCCCGCGAGGCCTTCTCCACGCCGGGCACCGCCCCTCCCGCAGCGATCGTCACCCCCAGGAACATCGCCCCGAGCAGACCGAGGGCCGCCAGCGTTCCCGCAAAGACCGCCAGTCCGCTCAGCGCAGCGAGGGTGTGGTCAGCGGCGGAGCGCGCCAGGTTCGGGTCCGGCGCCTGCCGCTCGACCACTGCGCGCTTTGGCGGGCTCTGCGCAGCGGCGCCGCCCTGCACGACCAGCGGCGCCTGCTGCGCGTCGTCGGCCTCGATGCGCGTGAAGCGGACGTCGGTGAAGTTGGCGAAGGCCCAGACGAGCATCTGGGCGCAGATGGCCAGGCCCAGCACGAGCGCGCAGCACCACACGGGCCTGTGCAGGCTCCGCAGCGCCTCGCACACATGCGGCTTGAGCTGGCCCGCCACGCTTGCGCAATCCTCCCGCGCCCGCCGCTGCGACAGCGACGCAGCCTGGTCCATGGGGGCTATCGGTCGCCCTCGCAGGGCGCTGAAGCGGGACCTGCTCCCATGGACCGGATCGAAGGGGTCAGGGCTGCACAGCCCGTCTCGCTCAGTCCAGCCTGGCGCGATATCGTCCCCTCCGCTGCGCCCCGAGGGACCATGACCGCTGACCGCATGCCCAACCCGACACCCGCGCCGCCGCCCGAGCGGCCCGACCTCGACCCGCTGGACGAGCGCGTCCTCGAGGCCGTCGCCGCTGGGGAGATCCGCCTCACACCCGAGCAGGGCCTGACGCTGCTTGAGCGCGCCCCGCTGTGGCTGCTCGGCCGCTTCGCCGACGCCCGCTGCGCCGCCCTGCACGGACCAGCGATCCGCACCTACGTCATCGACCGCAACATCAACTACACCAACGTCTGCACCGCCCGCTGCACCTTCTGCGCCTTCCGCCGCGACGCTGACGACCACGACGCCTACACCCTCGAGCCCGAGCGCATCTACGAGAAGATCGCGGAGCTCGCAGCCATCGGCGGAACGCAGATCCTCATGCAGGGGGGCATGAACCCAGCCCTGCCCCTCGCCTGGTACGAACAGCTGCTCAGCGGGATCAAGGAGCGCTTTCCCACCATCCATGTGCACGCCTTCTCGCCGCCCGAGATCGTCGAGTTTGTGCGCTTCTTCGATCCCCCGGGCGAGGACCTGTTCGCCAAGGCCCGCTGGACGCTGGCCAGACTGCAGGCGGCTGGGCTCGACTCGGTCCCCGGCGGCGGCGGCGAGATCTTCGCGACGCCCGTGCGCCGCAAGATCGGCCTGGGCAAGTGCGACGCGACAGCCTGGCTGACGACGATGCGCGCAGCCCACTCCCTGGGCATGCGCACCAGCTGCACGATGATGTTCGGCCACATCGAGGGCCTGGCTGACCGTGTGCACCACATGGCCCTGGCGCGCGCCTGGCAGGACCGGTCGCTGGCCGAGTTCGCCGACGGCGCCCGCGCCCACGACGGCTCGCTCGTTCCCGGCGGCTGCTGCGTCGCCTTCATTTCGTGGCCCTTTCAGCGGGAGAACACCCCCATGGGCCGCATCCGGGACTGGGGGCGGGACGAGCGCGAGCTCAACGAGCCCTTCCCCGGCGACGTCGTGGCCACGCTCACGGGAGACGGCGACCCCAAGGCCCACCCCGAGTTCGGCAGGCGCCTGCGCATGGCCACCGCGGTCGAGTACCTGCGCACACAGGCCGTCTCGAGGCTGATGCTCGACAACATCTATTCGATAGGCGCCAGCTGGGTGACGATGGGGCCGCACATCGGGCAGCTTGCGCTGCGCTTCGGCGCCAACGACATGGGCTCGGTCATGATGGAGGAGAACGTCGTCTCCGCCGCGGGCACGACGCACTTTCTGGACGAGCCCTTCCTCTGCAGGCTGATCCGCGACGCGGGCTTCGTCCCTGCGCAGCGGAACAACGACTACGACCTCTTGCGCCTGCACACAGGGCCCGACAGCCCGGACCTTCGCGTCGAGGACTGGTCGCGACACCGCGCCCGCAGGCTGCACGTCGAAGGCGCCGCCCCTGCGCAGCCTGCGTCTGCGCCTGTGTCTCTGACTGTTCCCGGCGCAAAGGCTGCGTCGCCCGCTCAGCCCGCAGCCTCGGCGACCAGCTCGTCGTAGATCATCCCGAGCGTGCGATCGCGGATGCGCTCGAAGCCCATCCCCTCGAAGATGGGCGGATTGATCTTGATCGCCTCGTCGCGGGGCTTGCCTGCGTCGATGTTCTTCTGGATCGCCTCCCGCACGACGAGGAAGTACTCGCGCTGTCGTTCGATCCCGCTTCTGTCGGTGATCTCGCCGTGGCCCGGCACGACGACGGTCTGGTCGTCGCAGAGCTCGAGCATGGCTTCGAGGGACCGGATCCACCCCGCGGACTGGCCCCCTGCCGAGGCGTCCAGGAAGGGGTGCAGCTTGTGGAAGACCAGATCGCCCGTGTGCAGCAGGTTGTCCTCGGGGAAGTGGAAGAAGACGTCGTTGTCGGTGTGGCCCGGGCCGACGTGCCTGACGCGCATGAGCCTGCCCCCGACGAGGAACTCATGCTCATCGTGCAGTCTGCGTGTGGGAACCCAGGCATCGGGCGAGGCCTCGCTGGCCCCCTCGGGGCGGAGGCGCTCGTTCCAGATCGTGGCGTAGCGGGGCGCCTGGCTCTTGATGCGGCTGATCGCCTTGGGATGGGCCACAACGGGAAAGATCCCATAAAAGGCGTTGTTGCCCCCGACATGGTCCCCGTGGTGGTGGGAGTTGAAGACGCCCACGAGCGTTCCGCCATGCTGTTGGACCTCAGCCAGGAGCGTGTGGCCCAGCCCCAGGTTCTTGCAGTCGATCAGGTGGGACTTGCCCTTGGAGGTGTAGACGAGGGCGTTGCCCCCGCCGCCCATGGCCACCTGCGCCCTGGCGCTCAGCTTGGACCAGGTGAAGGGCGATTCCTGCTGCTGCGCCAAGGCGCGCGACAGCGCAGCTGGCCCCGCCGCCACAACAGCAGCTGCTCCTGCGCACAGGCGCAGCGCCTGGCGTCTGTCCATCGCTTCCCACGACCCGT
>CAYPBL010000033.1:21774-24267 GCA_964408965.1 uncultured Phycisphaeraceae bacterium
CACAGGCGCAGCGCCTGGCGTCTGTCCATCGCTTCCCACGACCCGTCCCACGACCCGTTGTCCTGCCTGGTCTCGCTCATGACGCGTCCTCCAAGCCTTCGCGCGCCCGCGCGGCGCCGTCGGCCCGCCAGCGCGAGCATACCGACCGTCCAGGGACGCGCTGCGGTACAATGCCCCTCGTGCGCAGCGGCGGGCTGCACTGCCGGCCAGCCTTCGTCCGCTCCGCCCTCGCCCCCCAGCCAGCAGCAAGGAGCCAGCCGTGCGGGCCAGCGAACTTCGTCCAGGAAACGCCGTCATCCTCGACGGCAGACTCTACGTCGTGGTCAAGAACGAGCACACCAAGCCCGGCAAGGGGCCCGCCTACGCGGCGTTGAAGCTCAAGGACCTCGAGACAGGCGCCCACATCGACCGCAGGCTCGGCTCGACCGACGACGTCGAAGCCGCCACGCTCGACCGCAGGACCATGGAGTACCTCTACACCGACGCCTCGGGCCACGTCTTCATGGACGCGGAGACCTTCGACCAGGTGACGCTGGCCGACGAGTTCATGGGCGACGCCATGCTGTACCTGACGCCCAACACCCAGGCCACGATCCTCTTCCACGACGGCAGAGCTGTGCAGGTGGAGCTGCCCGCTGCGGTGGAGCTGACCGTCACGGACACGCCGCCCGGCATCAAGGGCGCCACCGCGACCAACCAGCTCAAGGAGGCGACGCTGGAGACGGGGCTGAAGACCAGGGTGCCGCCCTTCATCACCACGGGCGAGAAGATCCGCGTCTCCACCGCCACGGGCGAGTACCTCTCGCGGGCCTCGGGCGACTGATCGCCGCTGCGGGCGCTGCGCCGCAGCTCAGCCCACGACCTCGATCGGCGCGTGGGGCAGGACGAGCGTCTTGAGGCCAAGGCCGCGGAAGCGCACCTTGAGCCGCGGACCGCCAAAGCCGGCCAGCAGCACCTGCTCGACCACCCCCTCGCCGAAGCGCTGGTGCCTGACGCGCGCCCCGGGCTTGACGCCCATCGCCTCCAGCTGCTCCTCCGCCTCGCTGACGACGCGACGGCCCGCCCGCTGTCCGCCAGGGCCTGCGCCCGCAGTGTCCGTCAGACGCTCGAGCGGATCGCGCAGCCCCGCCGCTGCCGTCTCCGTCCGCCGCTGCTCCACCAGCCCCGACATCTCCTCGAGAAAGGCGCTGGGAATGCGCCGCTCGCGCAGGCCCCGGTGCGTGCGGAAGACGCAGGTCGTCAGCAGCAGGTGGTCCTTGGCTCGGGTCATGCCCACGAAGAGCAGCCTGCGCTCCTCCTCCAGTTCCTCGGGGCTTTCCGCCGAGCGCGCATGCGGCAGGAGCCCCTCTTCGAGCCCCACGACGGCCACCGCGGGAAACTCCAGCCCCTTGGCCGCGTGCAGCGTCATGATGGTGACGGCGCCCTGGCTGGGGTCGATCCGGTCGGCGTCGGAGACCAGGGCGATGGACTCGAGAAAGGCCCGCAGCAGGCCCAGCAGGGTCCGCTCGCCCTCCTGCTCCGCCGGCGCGAGCAGGTCGTCGGCCAGCTGGGGGGGCAGGTCGTCCTCCGCGCGCCCCTGCGCAGCTGATCCCCGCTGCGCCTCGAAGCGCTCCACGTCGAACTGGCTGGCGGCGCTGACGAGCTCGGCGAGGTTCTCGAGCTTCTCCTCGTCGGGCGTCTCCTGACCGCGCTTCTTCGCTGTGGCGTAGTGCCTCTCCAGGCCGCTGTCGCGGAGGACGCGCTCGACGAGCTGGGCGAGCTGCTCGGGGGCCTCCTGGCCGAGGAACTCGTCCCCCTGGCGGACCTCCTCGATGAAGTCCACGAAACGGCCCGCAGCCTTGCGGGCGCGATCGGTCAGCCCCGCGGGGTTGTCCGGCGCGCAGGCCTGGCGCAGGGCCTCGTAGAGCGGCGCGTCCCGCTCCCGGGCCAGGGCCTCGACGCGCCGCAGCGCCACGGCGCCCAGCCCCCGCGCAGGCTTGTTGACGATGCGCGCAAAGGCGGCGTCGTCAGCGGGGTTGGCCACGAGGCGCAGGTACGCCAGCGCGTCGCGCACCTCCTCGCGCTCGTAGAAGGCGGCGCCGCGCGCCACGACGTAGGGCGCCCCCTCCCGCCGCAGCGCCTCCTCGAGCGTTCTGCTCAGCGCGTTGACGCGCACGCACAGGGCGACGTCGCCGTAGCGCAGGCCCTCGCGCTCGCGCAGCTGGCGGATCCACCGGGCGATCGCGTCGGCTTCGTCGAGCTCGTCGGCGCAGAGCAGCGCCACGGGGGGCCGCCACCCCCTGCGGGTGGGGACCAGCGGCTTGGCCTTGCGCTGGGTGTTGCGCCGAATCAGCGCGTCAGCGGCGGCGAGAATGGCCGGCGTCGAGCGAAAGTTCTCCCCCAGCGCGACAACCGTGCACGAGGGATAGGCCCGCTCGAACTCGAGGATGTTGCGGATGTCGGCGCCGCGCCAGCCATAGATCGACTGGTCCGGGTCGCCCACCACGCACAGAT
>CAYPBL010000034.1:0-20335 GCA_964408965.1 uncultured Phycisphaeraceae bacterium
GGGGGGCGCGGGGGGGAGGGGGGGGGGTGTGGGCGGGCGGGGGTGGCGCGGGGGTGGGGGGGGTGGGGGTGGCGGTCGGAGGATCGCCTGATCGCGCCCCGCACAGCGTTGGAGCTTTCGTGGGCGGCGCTGGTGTTGTACGCGCTGGGGCCTGCGCTGTGGCCTGCGCTGACGCCCTTTCACGCCACGCTTCCCTGGCGACGGGCGGTGGCTCAGGAGCGGGCGACGCTGGCTTTGGCGCTGGGGGGGGCGGCGCTGGGAACGTTGCATCCAGCAGCGGCGCCCGCAGCGGGCGTCGCGCTGTTGCTGCACGCGATCGTCAAGCTCTACAACCGGGCGTTGCAGGCTGGTCGATCCCCCAGTCTGGTCTTTGTCGGCTCCTTTGCGGGGCTGATCGCGCTGGGGGCGCTGGCCCTGTCGTTGCCTGCAGCAACGCCTGCGGACGATCCACTCACGCCGCTCGACGCGCTCTTCACCGCCACCAGCGCCGTCTGCGTGACCGGGCTGATCGTCCGTGACACCGCGACGGAGTTCACCCGATTCGGGCAGAGCGTGATTCTGGCCCTGATTCAGCTGGGCGGCTTGGGGATCGTCTTCTTCGCAGCGTTTCTCGGGCTGGTGATGGGGTCGTCGCTGAGCGTCCGGGCCACACAATCCTTTCGTCAGGCGGGACGGACGGACGTGCACAGCTCGGTGGCGATCCGCAGGGTCGTGGTGTTCATGGCGGGCTTTATCTTTGCGGTCGAAGCAGCGGGGGCGCTGGCGCTGTTTCTGGGCTGGCCCAGAGAGTGGACCGTGGCCAACGGGATGGACGGGCCTGCGGACAGGCTCTTTCACAGTGTGTTTTTCGCGGTCTCGGCGTTCTGCAACGCGGGGTTCGCCACCACGACCGACAGTCTCGAGGGGCTGCGGCTGCACTGGACGTCGCACATCGTGGTGGCGGGACTGATCGTGCTGGGCGGTCTGGGTTTTCCGGTGGTGGTGAATCTGCGCGACGTCCTGCTGGACAGATGGCGGGCTCGCAGGCGCCGCCGTGAGGTCGTGCCCGTCAAGGTGCGCCTGCACGTCAAGCTGGCGCTGTGGACGACTCTGCTGGTCTATCTGGCGGGCGTGGTGGGTGTGCTGTTGGGCAGAACGCTGCAGCGGGACGTGTCCTTCCCGCACGCGCTGCTCGACGCCCACTTCGCCTCGATCACCGCCCGCACCGCGGGGTTCGACACGGTGCCTCCAGCGGAGATGGGGCCGTTGGCCCGTTTCGTGCTGATCTTTCAAATGTTCATAGGCGGATCGCCAGGCTCAACAGCGGGGGGCGTCAAGACCATTGTGTTTTCAGTCATGATGCTGACCGTGTGGGCGACGATGCTTGGCAAGTCCAGCACACAGGTATTCGGCAGGGCCCTGGCGGAAACCGTTGTCAGGCAGGCGGCGGCGCTGATCGTCCTGGGGCTGGCCACGGTGACGCTGGTGGCGTCGGTCCTTGTCGCCACCGACGGCGCCAGGCACTCGCTGGAGGAGCTGCTCTTCGAGGCGGTCTCCGCGACGGGGACGGTGGGGCTGTCGCTGGGGGTGACGGCTGATCTGTCGGCGCCCGGGAGGGTCGCGGTGATTGCGGGCATGTTTCTCGGCAGGGTGGGGCCGCTGGCGGTGGCGGTGGCCCTGGCGGAGGTCGCCAGGCGCAGAAGGGCTGCCTACGCCTACCCCACGGAGGACGTGTTGCTCAGTTGACGCGACCCTGACGCTGGGCGGCGCGGTCGATACGCTCACGGACGCACCATGGACCGTTTCGCTGTCATCGGGCTGGGGAGGTTCGGCGGAAGGCTTGCGCGACGACTCTCCGCTGCGGGGGCGGAGGTCATCGCCATCGACCGCGACCGCGACGTCGTCGAGGAGGCGCGCGATGTGGTCACCCTTGCGGTGGCCCTGGACGCCACCGACGAGCAGGCGTTGCGCCTGCAGGGTGTGGATCAGGTGGACGTGGCGGTGATCGCGATGGGGGAGGACTTCGAAGCGGTCTGCCTCATTACGGCGCTGCTCAAGGCGCTGAAGGTCAAGAAGGTCGTCGCCCGCGCCCGGACGGAGATGCAGACGCGCATCCTCACCCGCATCGGCGCTGACGGCGTCATCAGTCCGGAGGACGAAGCGGCGGACCGCTGGTCGCACAGGCTGCTGGCGCCGTTCATCATCGAGCATGTCGAGCTGGCCCGGGGCTACGCCCTGGTGCAGCTGCCTGCTCCTCAGGCGTGGGCGGGCAAGACACTGGCGGAGCTCGACCTGCGAACCAGGCACAACGTGACGGTGGTAGCGATCAAGCGCCGAGCGCCCTCGTTGACGGAGACGGGCGCGGAGGTCTACGAGGACCGTCTGGTCGATCTGCCCAAGCCTGACAGCGTGGTCAGCGAGGACGATGTGCTGGTGCTGGCTGGGTTCGATCGCGACATCGAAAAGCTGCCTCGCTGACGGCGCCCGCTTTGCGGACTCCACGCGGAATCGCTGCGCGGGCGCACGGCTGCGCTGCGCCCTGCGCGTCGGAGGTGTCGCTGCGTGGAAAGCGCGGGGGACATGCTGCTCCGCCAGCTGGGCTCGGGCGTGCGGCCCGACGGCGCGGCGCCTGCGCGGGCGAGACCGCCCATCGATCAAGCAGCCTTTGCAGCGCTGTTGACCCAGGCTCGAACCGGCGCGCTGCGCAGCGGCAGGCCTGTGCTCGTGGGGCCCGAAGCGCAGCTTGTGCGCCCTTTGCGCGAGCAGGAGCGGACGCTGCTTGCGCAGGCGCTGGACGCGGCGCAGGCGGCGGGAGCGCGAAGGCTGTTGGCGACCCTGGGCGACCGCCCCCTGCTCCTGGATGTGGAGACCAGGAGTCTGGTCCGCGAGTTGCGGAGCGTCGAAGGCGAACCCGCAGCGGACGACCTGGCGCTGGGGCTCGACGCCGCGGTGGCGCTGCGGCTGCCGAGGAGTCAGGACGACTCCGAGACGATCGAGGGGCAGGAGGCCAGGGGCGAGGAGACGCCCCGCGCGCGTGGAGGGCTGAGTCCTCTGGCGTTCATCGACAACCCCTCAGCGCTGGAGGCGCTGACCCGCGCTGCGCCACGCGCAGCGGCGGGCGACAACACGCCCCAGGACGCGGACAACAGTCGAGCCAACGGCGACGCAGCCAGACGCAGCCGTTGACGCACTGGAGGAGCGCGACGCGATGGCTTCCACCACTTCGCTCTTGACCGGCCTTTCCGGATTGACCGCCCATGCGCGCAGGCTCGAGGTCATCGGCAACAACATCGCCAATGTCAACACGACCGCGTACAAGTCCAACAGGCTTGTGTTCGCTCCCACCTTCAGCAGAACGCTCAACGCGGGAACCGCGCCCACGGCCAACAGCGGAGGCACCAATCCAGGCCAGATCGGTCTTGGCGTGACGCAGGCGGGCACGCAGCGCAACTTCCAGAACGGCGCCCTTTCCGTCACAGGAGGCGTCAACGACCTGGCCATCGAGGGCGACGGCATGTTCATCGTCGACCGCGACGGCGAGCAGGTCTACACCCGCGCAGGCGCCTTTCAGCTCAACTCCCAGCGCGAGCTGGTGACCATCTCGGGCGAGCGCGTGTTGGGATTTCCCATCGACGACGATTTCAAGATCGTCGAAGGCACGCTGCAGCCGTTGACCATTCCCATCGGCGCCCTGACCCTGGCCCAGGCCACGCAGACGGTTCGTTTCGCAGGCAACCTCAACGCGGACGGCCCCATCGGCAAGAGCGGGACGGAGATCACCTTCGATCAGCCCTTTCTCGATGTGGCGGACAGCGTCACGCCGCTGACGGGCGCCAGCCTGCTCACGAGCGTCGACGATCCGGGGAATCCGGGAACGGCGCTGTTCTCGGTCGGGCAGTCCATCGTGCTGACGAATGTGCAGAAGGGGGGCAAGAACATTCCCGACGCCACCTTCACCATTGGAGCGACGTCCACGGTCAACGATCTGCTCCAGTTCTTCAACGACGCGATGGGCATCACGGAAGGCGTGACCAACCCCTCGGGCCAGACCACAGGCGCCACGATCGACGCCTCGGGCGTCATCCACATCGTCGGCAACACAGGGACAGCCAACCATCTGGTCATGGAGCCTGCGGACTTCGAGATTCGCAACGCTGCGGGCGTGCTCGTCGGAACGCCCTTCACTTTCACCGAGGTCACGCCAGCCGACGGCGAGAGCGTGCGCACCACGTTTCAGGTCTTCGATTCGTTGGGGACGCCGCTGGCGGTCGATCTCGTCCTCACCCTCGAAAGCAAGTCCAACAGCGGCACCACCTGGCGCTACGACGTCGAGTCCGGCGACGACACGGACCTGGACATCTCGATCGCCACGGGCACAGTCTCCTTCGACACCAAGGGAAGAATGGTCGGATCGGGGCAGGTCAACATCCAGATCGACCGCGACAACACAGGCGCCATCGACCCGCTGGCGGTGGGATTGCAGCTGATCAGCCAGTCCGACGAGGTGACGGCGTTGACTGACACAGGGGGCGTGTCGACCTTGGCCTCGACGTTCCAGGACGGCGCCCCGCTGGGCGTGCTCGCCAGCTACTCCTTCGCCTCCGACGGGACCATCAACGGCGCCTTCGACAACGGCCTGACGCGAACCATCGGCCGCGTCATGCTGGCCACGTTCACCAATCCCGAGGGGCTGGTCGACATCGGCGACAACCTCTTCCGCACAGGGCCAAACTCGGGAACGCCCGTCATCTCGCAGGGAGGGTCCTTCGGCGCAGGCCGCATCGTGGGGGGGGCGCTGGAGCTGTCCAACGTGGACCTGGGGAGCGAGTTCATCAATATGATCCTGACCACCACAGGCTACTCGGCGTCGTCGCGGGTCATTCAGACTACGGATCAGCTGCTGCAGCAGCTGGTGGCGCTGGGCGGGTGACGCCCGGGCACGGCGCCGCGGTCCAGCGTGAACGCAGCAGCAGGAGCAGCGGAGCATGATCTCGCTGACCAGACTCAACGGGCAGCCTTTCGTGCTCAACGCTGAGCTCATCCGGACCATCGAGCAGACGCCCGACACGACCATCACCCTCGTCAACGGCGACCACATCGTCGTGCAGGAGCCTGTGGAGGAGGTTGTCGAGCGTGTGGTGGAGTATCAGCGGTCTCTGCGCGCGCTCCTGCCGCCCGACTGAGCAGCAGAGGGCGCGGGCTACGCTCTGGCGATGCCTCGCTGGAAGGACCAGGCGATCGTCCTCCGCCGCTGGCCCTGGTCGGAGACCAGCCAAACGGCCCTGCTGCTGACGCGCGAGCACGGCCTGTCGCGGGGCTTGGCCAAGGGAGCGCTGCGCGAGCGAGGCGCGTTTTCGGGCGGCTTCGAGTTGCTCGTCCGAGGCGAGATCGTCGCGATCGATCGGCCGTCGTCGGATCTGGCGCTGTTCGTCGAATGGGACGCGCAGCGCATCGTCCGCGCTCCCAGGCGCGCCCTCGATGCGCACCACGCTGCGTTGTATTTGGCGGATCTGGCCAGCAGATGCGTGGCGGTGGGGGATCCGCATCCGGGGCTCTTCGCTGCGCTCGTGCGGGCCTTGGAGGCGATGGAGAGAGGCCTGGCGCCCGTTGCTGCAGTCCTCGCGGCGCAATGGGCGGCGTTGGAGGAGACAGGGCGAGCGCCATCGCTGCCTGCGCCGGAGGCGCTGGCTGGGTCGGCCCGTCGATGGGCGATCAACCCCGAGACCGGGAGCATCTCGCTGCTTGAGACGGTGGAGGACAGACGGCGAGTCTGGCCTGTCAGGCCTGCGACACTGCACGCGATGCATGCGGCGCAGCGGGCTGGGTGGAGCGTTCCCCTCGATGCGTCGCAACTGGCTCCTGGTTCGCCGTTCGAAGACCACACGCTGCAGAGCTCGTGCGCCGCTGTGGCGACGCTTCCGCCTCGGGCGGTGCAGGGGGCCAACGCGCTGCTGGCGGCGCTGCACCTGTGGGCGCGTGGGGAAGAGCCCAGCGCCGCCTGTCGGGCGTTTCTCGCTCGTCCGCTGGACGTTATGCGCCGACTGCGCAGGCGCACGGAGGGGTGAGACGCGCGGGGCGGGGTTTGTCGCGTCTTCCCATGCACCCTGGGGGCGCGCGGACCGATGCACAGCCTGCTTGAGGCGGTCGCTGCGTGAGGCCGTCAAGCTGCGCCGCTGCGCACAGACCAGACAAGACCTGGAGCGCGTGTCCGTGGAGACGACCCTGCTGGAGAAGGTGCTGGCGTGCGATCGACTCCCAACGCTGCCCGCTGTCGCGGTGCAGGCGCTGGAGATGATGAAGGACGAGAACGTCAGCGTCGCTGCGATCGCGGAGGTGGTGCAGAACGATCAGGGGTTGACCGCCAAGATTCTCAAGACGGTCAACTCGTCGTTCTACGGCTTGTCCAAACCCTGCAGCAACCTGAAGCAGGCGCAGCTGCTGCTCGGGCTCAGCGCGTTGAAGACCCTGGCCCTGGGATTCAGCCTCGTCGGCGCGCTGGGAAAGGAGCAGGACGACGGGTTCGACTACGAGGAGTACTGGCGTCGGGCCATTCTGTCGGGGGTGGCGGCCAAGGCGGTGGCGGTGGAGATCCGCTGTGGGGGAGCTGAGGAAGCCTTTCTCGGAGGGTTGCTCCAGGACGTCGGCATGATCGCCTTGCACAAGACTCTGGGCCCCGTCTACGGGAAGCTGCTCAGACAGGCGGGAGAGCGCCACGAGGAGCTCTCGGCCCTGGAGTATGAAGAGCTCGAGACCACGCATGCCCACGTTGGAGCAGCCTTGGCGGAGAAATGGCGTCTTCCTCCCGCTCTGGTCATGCCCATCAAGCACCATGAGCATCCCACCGCCGCTCCCAAGGGGCACGCGGACATCGTGCGCTGTGTGGGGTTGGGTTCCTTGGCCGCTGCTGCGCTGAGTCGCGAGGATCCCACCCCCTGGGTGGCCCGGTTCTTCACCCGGGCCCGGGAATGGTTCGCCATCGAGAAAGCGGACGCGGAGTCCATTCTCAGAAAAGCGGGGGAGGGAGGACGCGTGGTCGCCTCGCTGCTGGAGACCCCCATAGGCGATCCCCCCTTGACGCACCGCATCCTCGAAGAGGCCAACGCGCGCCTCGAGGAGCTCTCGCTGGAGCGCGAACGCGAGGTCGAGCGCACGCTGGTGGAAAACCAGCGCATGCACGAGGCTGTGACGCACGACGCCCTGACCGGGCTGCACAGCCGACGCTATTTCAACGGAGCGCTTCGGCGAACGTTCCAAGCCTCAAAGAGTCAGCACGCGTCGTTGTCCTTGCTGTTCGTCGATGCGGACCTGTTTCATCGCGTCAACGACGCGCACGGCTGGGATGTGGGGGACGCTGTCCTTGCTGCGCTGGCGGAACGGCTGCGCGAGGCCCTTGCGCCCGAGAGGCGGGCGGTGCTTGCGCGATACGGGGGCGAAGAGTTCGCCATCCTGTTGCCCGGGTGCGACGTGGAGCGATCCGGCAAACTGGCGGAGAGCGTTCGGCTGGCGGTCGCGGGCCAACCTCTCTCGCCCCAGGGCGTCGAGGGCGCCCCCGTCGATCTCACTGTCAGCGTCGGGCTGGCATGCCTGGAGCAGCAGACGCACGCGGTCTTCGAAAAGCCCGAGCAGCTGCTCAACGCTGCTGACCGGGCGGTGCACGCTGCCAAGGCGTGCGGAGGCGATTGCGTGCGCGTCTTCGTGCCTCGCTGCAAGAAGGCTGCGTGAGCTTCACCTGGAGCACGCTGCGGATCGAGCCCGCCCAGGCACGGGCAGCGGCGTTGTTGTGCGGGAGGGCGAGCTGCTCGAGAGCATCGCCGAGGCGCGGGGCGCATGCTAGTATTGGCTAGGCTCCTACCATGGAGCGCATTCAGTCGCCCAGGCGTCCCCCGGGTCGGTCGTCGTTGGATTGCGCGAGCAGAGCATGAAGGCATCAGCAGAGCGGGCATGGAGCACAGGGCCTGCAGCGGTGGGAGACGCTGCAGGCCCATCGCGACGCAACGGCCTGTCGCAGGAGGCGGGCGGTCCGACCGTCGAGTGTCTGGAGGTGGGCCAGGGACGTCCTGTGGTGTTTCTGCACGGGCTGCTGGGGCTCAACCGCCATTGGTTGCGTGTGGCGCAGGCGATTGCGCACCGGGCGCGGTGTCTCATGCCGCAGGCGCCCCTCCACAGACTGACAGGCAGGCAGCGCACCATCGAAGGCGCCACCGGGCTTATCCGCCAAGTCATCGAGCCTCAGCTGGACGGTCCTGCGGTGCTGGTGGGGAACTCCATGGGCGGGCAGGTGGCTCTGCGGCTGGCGCTGGAACGCCCCGCCATGGTGCAGGCGCTGGTGTTGACGGGGTCGTCGGGGCTCTTCGAGCGCACCGACGACCTCGACGAGCTCAGCGCCAACCGCGACGTCAGCCACCGGCCCAATCGCGACTGGATCGAACGCAAGATTCAAGAGCTCTTCTACGACCCCGCCAAGAGCATGCCGCCTGACGCTGTGGATCTGGTGGCCAAGGAGTTGGCGGATCGGCGGGCGGCGCGGGCCATCGTCAGGCTGTCCAAAAGCGCCAAAGCGGACTACATGGCGGACAGACTGCATCGCGTCACGCAGCCTGCGCTGTTGATTTGGGGCAAGCAGGACATTGTCACGCCGCCTCGCGTGGCGGAGGACTTCCGCAGGCTGCTTCCCGACGCGCGCCTGCACTGGCTCGACCAATGCGGTCACGCCCCCATGCTGGAGCAGCCTGAAGCCTTCGCTGCGCTGCTGGACGGGTTCTTGGACGAGATCGACGGTGAGGCGCGCTGCGAGGAAGGGACCAGGCAGGAGGTCGCGTAAGTGTCGCTGACGTCCAGCCTCGTCGGCAGGGCTCTCCGACGCGCGCTGCGCGCCCGGGCTCGGCGCTTGGCGGACGAGCGCTTCTGGGCCCGCAACGCTCTGGACATGCAGCGGGAGCAGCTCCGCTGGCTGCTCAGGCGAGCGGCGCGCACCCGCTTCGGACAGGAGCATGACTTCGCCAGGCTGGCCCAGCTGGAAGGTCCGGCGCTGGAAGCGGCCTATCGCCAGGCTGTTCCCGTCTCGGACTATCCCAGGCTCAAGCCCTGGCTCGACCGCATGTTTCGCGAGGCGGAGCCCGACGTGCTCTGGCCGGGGCTCGTGCGCGACTGGGCCCAGACCAGCGGCACGACCGCGGGTGAGAAGTTCGTCCCTGTTTCCCGTGAGGCCTTTGCCCACAACCGCAAGGCGGCGCTGGACGCCGTCGCCTACGCCATGCTCCGGGGGGTCGATCCTGCATGGGTCTTTGCTGGAAAGACGCTGGTGCTGGGAGGCTCCAGTTCGCTGGTTGTCGAACCCAACGGCATGCGCTGGGGGGACCTGTCGGGCCTGACCACCCGTCTGATGCGCTGGCCCTTTTCCACGGCCATCTTGCCCAGCAGGGAGACCAGCCTGCTCGGCGACTGGTCGGTCAAGCTTGCGCGCATGGCTCGGGAGTCGGCGCAGCAGGACGTGCGCTGGCTCAACGGCATGCCCTCCTGGACGCTCAAGCTCTTCGACGCGCTCGTGGAGCATGCGCGTGCGCAGGGACGCGACGTCGCCTGCGTGCGCGACGTGTGGCCCAACCTGCGGGTGTTCGTGCACGGCGGGGTGCGCTACGACCCCTTCGAGCCTCGCGTGCGTCAGGCCTGGTCGGGCGACCCCGCAGGCGACGACATCCCGGTGCGCATCGAGGCCTACGCCGCCAGCGAAGGGTTCATCGCTTTGCAGGACCGCGCAGGCGATCCTGGCCTGCGGCTGAACCTCGACCATCGTGTGCACTACGAGTTTGCGCCGCTGGAGGAGGCGCAGAGCGAGGCGCCGACGGCGCTTGGGCTCGACAGCGTGGAGACGAATCGGCGCTATGCCCTGGTCATGAGCACCTGCGCAGGCCTGTGGCGCTTCATGCTCGGGGACGTGGTCGAGTTCGACACGCTTCCTCCCCAGGGGCCGCCCAGACTGCGGATTGTCGGCCGCGTCAGGCACTTCATGAACGCGTTCGGCGAGCACATCATCGTGGACAACATCGAGCGGGCCGTCGTCGCGGCGCAGCGGGCCTGCGGCTTGGCCACGGGCGAGTTCACCGCGGCGCCTGTTTATCCGCGCGCAGGAGAGCCTGCGCGGATCGAGCTGGCGGTGGAGTTTGAGTCGCCGCCGACGCAGGGGCAGCTGCTCCGCTTCGCCCAGGCCTTCGACGAGGCGCTCCAGCGCGAGAACATGGACTACGCTGCCAAGCGCCGCAACGACACGGGCATCGCGCCGCCCCGCGTCACGCCGCTTGCCTTGGGCGCCTTTCACGCATGGATGCAGGCGCAGGGCAAGCTGGGCGGACAGCACAAGTGCCCCCGCTGCGCCAACGATCGCTCGATCGTCGACGCTGTCGTGACAGCGGCCCAGCGGTTGGGCCCCAGCGTCGACGGAGCGCCCCGCAGCTCGACTGCTCCTTCGCCCTCTCCTGCGCCGACGTGAATCTCGGCCCTGCGTGGCGGCGGAGCCGTGGGGCCCGTTCTACCCTCCTGCCTGATGCGCCGTCTGTTCGCCAGAGGAAGGCTTCGCTGGGTCGCTGTGGCGTCCTGGTGTGTCGCCACCGCAGCTTCGCAGCTGGTCGTGCAGACACGGGCGGCGAAGCGCGAAGCGGCTCTGGCCAGACATACGCTGCAACTGCCAGCGAAGGACGGCGCGGCGCGTCCTGTTCGGTTGGCGTTTCTTCGCTGGACGCCTGAGGATCCGGACAGCGGATTGGCTGCGCCTCCGTCGCCCGACAGCGACGCTGCCCGACGACCAACGGTGCTCATGCTGCACGGCTCGCCTGGCTCTGCGGGCAACTTCCGCAGGGTTGCGCCGCTGCTCGCCCGGGCGGGGTGGGAGGTGGTTGCGCTGGATCTGCCCGGCTTTGGCGCCTCGGAGGCGACGGGACGCTATTCCATCGAGGCCAACGGTCGCGTCGCCCTCAGAGCCATGGACGCGCTGCACCTGCAGCGGGCGCACGTCGTGGGGTTTTCGCTGGGCGGCGGCGCAGCGTTGTGGATGGCCAAGCTCGCGCCCCAGCGCCTCGCTTCGCTCACGCTCCTGTCCTCCATCGGCGTGCAGGAGGCGGAGGGCTCGGGAAGTTACGCCTTCGAACATTTCAAGTACGCCTTGGGGTTTCCGTTCGTGGTGGCTCTTCCCGAGCTGACGCCCCATTTCGGCGTGCTGGGGTCGTCCGCGGCGCGATGGGCCTTTCTTCGCAGCTTCTGGGACACGGATCAACGGCCGTTGCGCGGGATCATGACGTCGCTGACGCTGCCCACGCTCATCGTGCACGGCGGGTCGGATCCGCTGGTTCCCGCCTGGGCGGCCAGGCTGCACCACAGACTCATCTCCACCAGCAGTCTGGTGATGCTGGACGCCTCACATTTTTTCGTTTTTCTCAAGCCTGCGTTGACCGCGGCGGTGCTCACGCCGTTTTTCGCCAGGCACGACAGGCCAGGCCAGCCTCCGCTGCGTTTCGTCGCTGACTTTGCGCCGGCATCGGGAGGCGAGGCGGAGCTGGGACCCTTTCACATCAACCACGGGGCGCCGTGGTGGGTGGTGGTGGCGCTGATCATCCTGGCCACGTTCATCAGCGAGGACATCACCGTCATCACCGTGGGGCTGCTTGTTGCGCGAGGGCAGATTGACTGGAGTGTGGGGCTCATCGGCTGCTATCTGGGCATCGTGCTGGGCGACGCGTCGTTGTGGGCGATTGGCCGGTTCGTCGGCAGGCCCGCGCTGAAGTGGCCCCTGCTGCGGCGCATCCTGCCTGAAAAGGCCTTGGACCGCTGGGGCAGATGGTTCGACCGCCACAGCGTCGCAGCGGTTTTTCTGACACGGGCGATTCCAGGGACCAGACTGCCGACGTACCTCGCTGCGGGAATGCTGAGCCGACGCGCGAGGCTGTTTCTGCTCTGGGCGGCGTGCGCGGCGCTGCTCTGGACGCCCCTGCTCTTTACGCTCTCGTTGCTGCTGGGAGCGCCGCTGCTGCGCGCCTTCGAGCGCATTTTCGGCGGGTGGCTCTCGGTTCTCGTCGCGCTGCTCGTCGTCGCTGCGCTGGTGCGGGTGGTGATGTACTCGACGACGTGGGTGGGAAGGCGCAGGCTGGTGGTCGATCTGCTCAGGCTCGTCAGGCCCGAGTTCTGGCCGCCCTGGCTGTTCTATCTGCCGCTGGCCCCGTGGCTGCTGTGGCTGGGGATCAGGCGGGGGCTCATGACCTTCACCTGCGCCAATCCCGGCATCGCCCACGGCGGCGGCGTCGTGGGTGAGAGCAAGGCCGCCATTCTCGAAGGCCTCCGCGACGCGGGGCAGTGGGTCGTCCCCACCGAGCTGATCGAGGAAGGCGACGCGAAGGAGCGCGCAGAGCGCGCCATCGGGCTGATCGAGTCGGACGGGCGTTTCGGCGGCTATCCCGTAGTGCTCAAGCCCGACGCGTCGCAGCGGGGCCACGGCCTGCGGGTGGCCCGCTCGCCCGACGACGTCCGCGCCTACTTCGAGGAGATGACCAGGCCTGCGCTGCTGCAGCGGTTTCATCCCGGGCCCAACGAGGCGGGCGTGCTGTGGGCGCGGCGCGTCCGCAGCGTGGAGGACGATCCCGCCCAGACGCCTGGCTTCGTCTTCTCCATCACCCGCAAGGTCTTCCCCGTCGTCGTGGGCGACGGCCGCCGCACGCTCGAGCAGCTCGTCTGGTCGCACCCGCGCTACCGCATGCAAGCGGACGTCTTTCTGAAACGGCATGCGGACAAGGTGGACGTTGTGCTGGCCAAGGGGGAGAGACTGCAGCTGGCCCAGGCGGGCAACCACGCCCAGGGGACCATGTTCCTCGACGGCGCCGACCTGCTCACGCCTGCGCTGGAGGGGCGTTTCGAGGCCATCGCGCGAAGCTTCGTCCACGCAGCGGCCCGCGGCGCAAGCCGCCATGCCCTGCGCGACGGCGACAGCGGCTTCGACTTCGGCCGCTTCGACATCCGCTACGAGTCGGACGAGGCGCTGAAGCGCGGCGAAGGCTTCGCCATCGTCGAGCTCAACGGCACGATGAGCGAATCGACGAACCTGTACGACCCGCGCAGGAGCCCCCTCTGGATGTACCGCACGCTCTTTGCGCAGTGGGCGCTGCTCTACCGCATCGGCGCCGCCAGGCGGCGCACAGGCGTGCGGCCCATGCGCCTGGCTGAGCTGCTTGCCGCGGTGCGCGACCACTACCACGGCAGGCCCGGCTCGAAGATCGCCGACTGATCAGCGATCGCTCGACGGAGAGGACTGGCCTGTCGACGCCAGCGCAAGCCTCCCCCGCATCAGCACAGGGTGCAGCGAACAGCGGTACTCCAGAGGCCCATCCGCTGCGCGCCGGGCCAGCTGGTCGCCCCGCAGCACGACGCTGTCCGTTTCGCCGTGATCGAGCAGCCTTGTCCGCAGGCCAAGCGCAGGGGCGACGAAGTCGTGCTCCACGCCCGGCTCGTCGTTGACCAGGCGCACGCGAACGGTCTCGCCCGGCGCCACGACGATGTCGGGGTTCTTGGCGTCTCCGAGCCAGAAGGCCATGTCGCGGGCGACGAGGGTGATCTCCCGATCGACCCGCTCGCTCCTCGACGCAAGGCCCGTCAGCAGCGCCAGCGCAAACGCTGCAAGCAGCAGGCTGGCGGTTGTCGTGGCCCGTGTGGCGGTCGTGCTCATGGCGCTGCTCCTCAGGCGGCGACGAAGAGTCCCGTGGCGTACATGACAGCCATGCCCGCAAGCAGGCCGCTGAGCGAGGCAGGTCTGGCCATGAGCCTTCCCCAGCCGCCCACCTGCTCGCTCGTCACCACGACATGGGCGACCTGGACGATCGCTCCTGCAGCGACGCCGAAGAAGACAACCGCCCAGAGGGACGATTGCGTGAAGGCGCCGACCCAGGCGCCGAAGATGGTCGGCGCGCCCGCGACGGCGCACAGCCAGACGAGCCTGCCCAGCCTGACGCGCGTCTTGGCGATGGGGGTAGCGATGGCCAGACCCTCGGTGAGGTTGTGCACCGCGAAGCCCAGGATGAGGGCTGCGCCGAGGCTCGCTTCGCCCACCGCGTAGGCGCCGCCCACAGCGAGGCCTTCCCCCAGGTTGTGCAGGCCTATGCCGATGGCGATGAGCATGGCCAGGGCGCCTGCGCGCCGGCCGCTGGCGGCGCCGGCTTCGCCCATCGCGCCCAGGAGCATGAGCCCGCCAGAGGTCGCCACCGCCAAGCTGACGAGCAGGGCGACGCCCTGATAGCTGCTGGGAAGCGTCGCTGCCTGCTTCCAGCCCTCGTGGATCGTGTCCACGCCCAGAAAGATGAGCAGCCCCGCGGTCAGCGCCAGGAAGAAGCGCAGCCAGGCTGCGGAGAGGCGCCGCAGCGCAGGCAGCCACAGCAGGCCCAGCGCCACAGGCGCCACGCCGATGAGCGCGCCGATGGCTGCGAAGACGCCCACGGAGCGGGGCGAGACGCCCGGACTCTCCAGCGCCACGTCGACCGCAGCGTCGAACGTCGCGCCCGTGCTGGTGACGAGGCGGATCTCGTGCGCCTCGCCCGTCACCCAGGGGTAGGGGATCGTGACGAGGGCCTGCTCGAGATGGGCCAGCGGCTTCTCGGGCTCGACGGTGAAGCTCCAGTAGGCCTCGTCCACCATGACCTGGGCGATGGTCACGGGGTCGGGCCCGTTGTTGACCACGCGCAGCTGAAACTGCTCGGGCTTGAGCGTCACCCAGGTGATGGAGAGGTCTTCGACGGGAGGGGCCTCGGGCCGCTTGAGCCAGTCCAGTCCCGCCGTCGCCAGCAGCGTCGCCAGCGCCGCCAGCAGCGCGACGGGGACGACGGCGATGGCCAGCGTCGCCCAGGCGGGCTGGGGCGCGGGTTCGAGCGCAGTGGCGGTGTCGCCTTCGCTGGTCACAGTCGCGCCTCCTCGTCGACGACGTCGAAGAGCCCCATCCAGCCGAGCTCCGCGAACTCGCTCTGGTGGGCGTGGAACATGTACTTGCCCGTGTAGGGGAAGCGCATCTCGAGGATGGAGCGCTCGCCCTGGCAGAGCATGATGGTGTCGGTGTAGACGTCGCTCTGCAGCTTCGTCCCCGTGCGGATCTCGTGGAAGAAGTTGGCGTGGACATGGAAGGAGTTGATCGGGTCGAACTCCGTCACGTTGATCAGATAGATGCGGACCAGGCTGTCGCGGACGACGCGGATCGGGTGGCGCATGTGGTGGTGGGCGACGCTGTTGACGGCGTAGACCTCGTTGTCGCCGTCGAAGTTGGTGTCGAAGCCGTTCATGACCATCATCAGCTCCTGCGCAGGCTCGCGGGGCGTCGCAGGATCGACGATGAAACAGCCGTAGAGGCCCTTGTGGATGTGCCGCTTGAGCGGAACCGAATGGCAGTGGTACAGGTGCAGGCCGAAGGGCTCCGCGTCGAACTCGTACAGGAACGAATCGCCCGGGTGGACGTAGTGCTCGGGCATGGAGCCGTCCATCTCGGCGGTGTGAACGCCGTGGAAGTGGATGGTGTGGGGGTGCGAGCCCTGGTTGACGAAGTTGACGCGGATGCGGTCGCCTTCCCTCGCGCGGATGGTCGGCCCGGGCACGCGACCGTTGTAGGTCCAGGCGGGGAAGTACACCCCCGGAGCGATCTCGATCTCCTTGTCCACCGCGACGAAGTCGTACTCGCGCAGCGTTCTGCCGCCGCCCAGGTCGGTCGTGCGGTCGCCCCAGTTGAAATCGGTGAGATACAGGTCGGGATCGAGCGTGCCCGAGGAGCACTCGCCGACGACGCGCATGTCGTGCGCCGCCAGGGTGTGGTGGGCGCGCCGTTCGCGATGCAGGGGTTGGGCGGCGCTCGTGCGGGCTCGCAGCGCCGCGACGGCGCCAGCCAAGCCCGCGGTGAGCGAACCTGCGCCTGTGAGAAACCGTCGTCGGGAAAGCGGCATGGCTGGGGGGCTCCTCTTGTCGTGCGCCAGGCAGTGGAGGTTCACCGTCGATAGTAGCGACAGCTACACTGTAGCGGACGCTTCCCATTCGAGCAAACGGCCTCTCAGGGCGTCGGGGCGGCTCTACCATCCGCTGCATGACCAGGCTGATTTGCAGGCTCGTGCTGGCGATGCTGCTGCTGCCCACGGCGGGCGCGGTGTTTCTGCTGCTCATGGCGCCCGTGATGGTCCAGCCCCCGGGAACGTCGCGCCTGTGGTGGATGCTGCTGGCCTGGCTGGGGGTGTACACCTACATCACGGCGTACTGGACGCTGTTGTGGAACGGTTTTGTGCGATGGACGAGGCTGCGGCTCTGGGCGGCTGCGGCGGCGTGGCCTGTGGGGCTTGCCTTGGGCGCAGCGTTCGGCTTGGGTTTTCAGCGATTGACCGCTGGGGCGCCCTTGGAGGCGGCGGTGCTCGTCGGAGGGGGCGTCCCGCCCATCGTGTGGACCCTCGCCACGGTCCTGCTCTGGCGGGAGACGCCGCGCGAGCGAGCTGCCAGGCTGGCGGCGCTGGGAGGCGGCAGCGTCCTGTGTCCCCTCTGCGGCTACAACCTGACAGGGCTGCACGAGGCGAGGTGTCCCGAGTGCGGCGCCTCGTTCACCCTGGAGCGACTGTTCGCTGCTCAGCCCGGGCGGGACGAACGAACGCTGCAGGACGTCGGGTAGGCCGACGCAGGTTGCATCCAACGGTGGGGGCTGATCCGGGGGGCGGGGCGGCTGGCAAGGCTCCCTGCCAGCTGTTGTTGCGCAGATCCGCAGCCTCGGCGGCTGTGCCAGGCTGCTGTGATGATTCCTGTGGACACCTCTGAAAACGAAGCGCGGGAAATCTGTATAACCCTGTATCAAGGGCGACGCGCCTCAGCGATCCTGCTGCGCGGGCGGTGCGGACGCAGGAAGGCGCCCAGCAATACTGGAGCACGATCATGGCTCACCAGACGGCGACACGCAGCGGAGGATCCCTGAGACGCGCAGCAGCGACGCTGCTGGCGGGAGCGATGGCGACGGTCAGCATGGCGATGGGGGGAGTCCAAGCTGAGCCCGTCTCTGTTCAGCATCGGTTGGCGGCGGCGCCCGAGGCGGTCACAGGCGATTGGTCCGGCACGATGACGGGCGAGCAGCTGCCTCCCGAGGGCGCACCCTTCACGCTGCATCTGGAGCTGGACGACGAGGGCGCGTTGACCGGATCGTTCGACCTGGGCGAAGTCACGTTGGACGTCGAGGACGCTGCCTACAACGAAGAGGATCATTCCTTCAGTTGCAGACTGGTCACCTATGTGCAGGACCAGGAGGTCAGCGCGGACTTGACAGGGTCGGTCGACGGGACGGACATGTCCGGGACGATCGCTGCTGACGGGTTTGAAGCGGAGTTCACCGCCAGCAAGGAGGAATGACGCAGCTGGGGGGGGAGTCTTCCTGCAGGACGAGAACGGTCCGCTGCGGGCGTATGCGGCGTTGTCGAACGCTGTACGCTGCGCCGGGGTCTGCGTCGCAGCTGCTTCGCCGCCCCGACGCCTATCCTGCAGCGCACACCCTCAGGAGGTCACATGCCATGGCTGCGCCCCCATCCACAGCGTCGCGTTCGTCCGCTGCAACACCTTCGCGAGACGGCGTGCTTCCCTCGCCCAGCGACCGGGTTGTGCGGGCGCCGCGCGGGCCCGAGCGCACCTGCTCCACGTGGCAGGCGGAGGCGGCCCTGCGCATGCTCATGAACAATCTCGACCCCGAGGTCGCGGAGGACCCGGCCCGGCTGGTGGTCTACGGCGGCAGGGGCCAGGCGGCGCGCGACTGGGCCTGTTTCGACGCCATCGTCGAGTCGCTGAAGAAGCTGGCCCCCGACGAAACCCTGCTCGTGCAGTCAGGAAAACCCGTCGGCGTGCTGCGCACGCACGAGGACGCGCCGCGCGTGCTCATCGCCAACTCGAACTTGGTCCCGCACTGGGCCACACAGGAGCACTTCGACGAGCTGGCCCGCAAGGGCCTGATCATGTTCGGCCAGATGACCGCGGGATCGTGGATCTACATCGGCACCCAGGGCATTCTGCAGGGCACCTACGAGACCTTCGCGGAGTGCGCCCGCCAGCATTTCGAGGGCTCGCTCGAAGGGACGCTGACCGTCACCGCGGGCTGCGGCGGCATGGGGGGCGCCCAGCCGCTGGCCATCACCATGAACCGCGGCGTCTGCCTCATCGCTGACGTCGACCGCGCAAAGCTCGAGCGCCGCACATGCACGGGCTACCTCGACGAGATCATCCCCAGCCTGGACAACGCCATCGACGCGGCGCTGGACTACACGGAGAAGCGTCGAGCGGTGTCCGTGGGCGTCGAGGCCAACGCGGTCGAACTGCTCGAACGGCTGATCGACCGCGGCGTCACCCCCGACGCGCTGACCGACCAGACCAGCGCGCACGATCCGTTGTCGTACGTCCCAATGGGGCTTTCGCCGCATGAGGCGCAGCAGCTGCGCGACGCGGAGCCCGAGGAGTACGCCAGACAGGCCAAAGCGACGATGGCCAGACACGTGCGGGCCATGCTCGAGCTCCAGCGCGCAGGCGCCGTCACCTTCGACTATGGCAACAACATTCGGCAGCAGGCCTTCGAAGAGGGCGTCGAGGACGCGTTCGACTTTCCGGGCTTCGTGCCCGCGTACATCAGGCCGCAGTTCTGCCAGGGGCGCGGCCCCTTCCGCTGGGCGGCGCTGTCGGGCGATCCCGAGGACATCTACACCACCGACCGCGCCCTGCTGGAGCTCTTCCCGCAGGACGAGTCGCTGCGCCGCTGGCTGACGCTTGCCCAGGAGAAGGTGCAGTTCCAGGGGCTTCCTGCGCGGATCTGCTGGCTGGGGCTCGGCGAGCGGGCCAGGGCGGGGCTGCGCTTCAACGAGCTGGTCGCCAATGGCGACGTCTCGGCGCCCATCGTCATCGGCAGGGACCACCTGGACACCGGCTCGGTCGCGTCGCCCAACCGCGAGACCGAAGCCATGCTCGACGGCACCGACGCGGTCAGCGACTGGCCGCTGCTCAACGCCATGGTCAACGTGGCCAGCGGCGCCTCGTGGGTGTCGTTCCACCACGGCGGCGGGGTGGGCATCGGCTATGCCCAGCACGCGGGGCAGGTGATCGTCGCGGACGGCACGCCGGAGGCTGCGCGCAGGCTCGAGCGGGTGCTGACGAACGATCCTGCCCTTGGCGTGCTCCGCCACGCCGACGCGGGCTACGAGGAGGCCCGGGCCTGCGCCCGCGCCAACGGGTTGACCATCCCCATGGACCGCTGAGCGCGCCCGGCGGCTGCGCCTTCAGGGCCTGCGCAGGGCGTCGCGTCGCCAGACGGCCATCGCAGGCTTGTCGGCAAGGCTCGCGTCGCGCAGGCCGTTGTGCGCCCAGAGCCTGCCCACGGCGCCGTTGTCCACCGCGTCCAGCGCCCGGTCGATGTCGATGGGAATCCACCAGACGACAAAGAGCCAGCCGTCTTCGCGGGCGCGGGCGATCAGCTCCTGCAGGTACTGGGCCTGCAGCGCTTCGGAGCCTGGCAGGGTGAGTGAGACGGAGGGTTCGCTGACAGGGGTGGAGCTGTAGCCGGTCTCGCAGATCGCGATGGGTTTGGTCGTGTAGCTGCGCAGGAAGTCGAAGGCGGCGCGCCACTGGTCGGGAGCGGGGGGCAGCGGATCAGCCCCGAATCGCTCGTTGAAGGCGGACATGTTCGGATAGAAGCTCACGCCCAGGAAATCGAGCGAGTCCACCAGCGGCCTGACTCTGCTGGCAACGTCGGGTCGCATCAGCGACTGCAGGCCGAAGGAGATCGTCACGCGCAGCCCCGGGAACTCGCGACGCAGCGCCGCTGCGGTCTCCTGGATGAGCTCGACGAAGGCGGGCCAGGCGGCAGGATTGCGGAGGGCCAGCTCGCCGCCCTCCACAGCCAGGTTCACGAAGGCGGGGTCGAAGAAGGCCGTCGCCCTGCGCGCGTAGTTGAGGTAGGCACGCTTCACCGCGGGATCGTTGAAAGCGGCGCCGACCAGCTCCGCGGGCAGGCTCGAGTCCGCGCTGGGGGGCGCCAGGGCGGTGCGGTCGAAGTTGAGCAGGCCCAGCGCCACATACAGCGGCTGGTCGGCGGGGGCGGCGGCCTTGAAGTCGCTCCAGGCGGCGAAGGTGGCGGCGGGCAGGGGCGCGTCGGTCAGGGCTTCGGCCCAGGGGACGCCGTTGTCCAGCTGCACGAGGTGGATCGTGCTGTTGGCTGCGACGAAGCGGCGCGTCTCGCTGACCGCTTCGGCGCTGATGGCGTAGGGGAAGGTGGAGAAGCCGAAGAAGGGCTCGGGCGCAGGAGCGGGCTGTGGCGCAGGCTGCGGCGCCGGCGCGGGGTCGGGGGGCGGCG
>CAYPBL010000035.1:0-19625 GCA_964408965.1 uncultured Phycisphaeraceae bacterium
AAGGCCCACGCCAGCGAGCCCGTCCGCTCGATCGTCGCCTTGGCGATCTCGGGGCCAAGCGCCGAGATGAACCAGCCGCAGCCCATCATGATGGCCCCCGCCAGGCCCGTGCTGGCCGGCAGCAGACGCTGGGCCGCTGCGATCGCCTGGGGCGCCATGCCGAAGAACCCCGCTGCGGCGACGAAGGCCAGCAGGTGCATCGCCCCCGAGGGCGCCCAGGCCATCAGCGCAACAGCCGGCGCCGTCAGCAGCCCCGACAGCGCAAGCGCAGGCTTCTCCCTCCCTGTGCGGACGATGAGCCCGAAGGCCAGGGCTGTCAGGCCCATGCCCAGCTGGGCCGAGGCGATCACGTCGCCGGCCAGGCTCGAGGCCGCGTCCGCGTCGGCCCTCTGCGTCTTGGCCCACTGCATGAAGCAGTACCACAGGCCGATGTTGACCGTGAAGCGCAGGGCGTTGGAGACGAAGAGCGCCGCGATCGCCACAGAATCCATCTTGTCCAGCGTGGTTCGCCTGCGCTGCTGTGCACCCGCCTGCTGCTGCCGATGCGGCGTCTTCCTTGCCGCCATGAGCAGGGCTGCGCAGAGCAGTCCGGGCGCCGCCGCCAGCGCCAGCCAACGCATGCCCAAGTGCTCGTTGACCCGCGTGGCGACGATGGGCCCGACCACGCCCCCCGCCATGCCCATGGCGAAGAAGATCGACAGAGCGAACCCCCGCGCCGAGCCTGCGCGCCGCTGCATGCTCGCTGCGCCCAGCTCGCCCGCCAGCGCCGCCAGCACCGGATGCAGCATGCCCACCCCCGCCATGCCCACCACCTGCAGCAACACGAGCTCCTCGAAACTGCGCGCATAGCCCAGCGACGACAGAAACACGGCGCACAGCCCCACACCCAGCGGGCCGCAGACCCTCGTGTCCAACCTGTCCGTCACGTGCGCGAAGATCGGCTGCGTCAGACCGCTGACGATGGGCGAGAGCGCAAAGAGCAGCGCCACCTGCCTGGCGCTGAGCGACAGATTCGCCTCGAGCGAGGCAGCAAGTGCCGTGACGAAGGGCGGATACATGTCCGCCACGAGGTGGCTGACCGCGACAATCCAGTACAGCCCGCCGCCTCGCGCGCGCTCCTCCCCTCCGTCGCCGCTGCTCTTGCGCGCCGCAGCGGACGCCGCCGACGCGTCTCGCAGCTGCGACAGCGACGGATCCGCCCCGCCGACAGGCTCGACGGCCTCGGTGGTCTCCATGACAGACTCAGCCACGCAGTGAGGGTAGTCAGGCGCGCGCGGGCTCGATGTCGACGCCCCCAAGTGCGCCCCGCCCCTCTGGCCTGCGCACGCCTGCGCTGGCCAGGAGCAGCCCCCCCGCGATGAGCGTGAGCACGGAGACTCCCGCTGCAGGCCACGTCCACCCCATCGCCCGCAGGTCGTCCCGGACGGGCTTGTAGTTGGGGTAGGTCAACGGCGACGCTGAGCGCATGCCAGGCGTGAAGAGGCCGGGCGTCACCTGCATCGCTGCAGCGAAATGCATCGAGCGGGGCTCCGCCGCCAGCTGCCGATACGTCGCTTCGCTGCGCTCGATGGCGCCGTCGGGCGTGAGCGTGAGAAAGATGTAGCGCCAGTCCTTGTACCGAGCCGCTCCCCACGTCTTCGGATCAAAACCGGGCGGCGGGGTGCGAACGACAGCCAGCAGCGTCGATCGCCCCTCCCTCTCCGCGGCTTTCGCTTCCTCCTCCGTCGCGCCGGGAGCGGTGCGGAGCAGCGCGAACCACGAGCTGTATCGCCTGAGATCGGGCAACTCCTCGACAACGGCTCCGCCGACGGGAACGACCGCGCTTGCCTCGCCCCACACGACGCGCAGAGCCGTCGTGGCGCCGGTCTCCTCGTCGCGAATCGGCTCGACGCGCAACAGCCGACCATCCACGCGCTGCTCCAGATGGGCGGTGCGCTGCAGCCACCAGAGCTGGTTGGGGGGCGCCTGACCGCTGGTGTAGTGCGCACGCAGACGAAACGCCATCGATCCCACCGCTGTGAGAAAGACCGCTGCGGAAAGGATGGTGAGGGCAAGCCCTGCCTGTCGAACGCCTCGCTGGCTCATTCGTGCTCCAGCCCGCTGGGGGTTTCAGACGCTGGCTCCTCCAAGACGGAGCTCTCTGCAGCTTCAGCGTCCTTCCGGGCGTTTTCCACGATGGCGGGCTCCTGCGTCCAGACGTTGCGAATCGGGTCCACCGCGTCGCGCGAGCCCAGGTCGATGAGCGTGAACAACAGGAAGGTGGCGATCGCCATGAGCGTGAAGAAGAGCACCACCCCGTTGAAGGGCCTGTCGTGCGCAAGATGCATGAAGAAGGCGACGACCAGCCCCGCCTTGACCATGGCGATGGCGATCGCTGCAGCGAGATTGCCCGTCTCGCCCAGATGCACATAACGGGCGGTGTAGACGGTCAGCGCCGTCAACGCCAGCAGGGCCACGAGCACCGAGACCAGCAGCCTCAGCGACGAGACATGGTGATGGCGTGTGTGCGAAGCGCGACGCGCCGCGCGGGCGCCCGGTCGGGTTGTGGCTAGTGCAGTCATGATCAGGGAACCAGATACAGCAGCGGAAACAGGAAGATCCAGATCAGGTCCACCAGGTGCCAGTACAGGCCGACATTCTCCACCGCGGTGTAATGGTTCGGCCCGTAGCGGTCCCGCACAGCGCCCCAGGCGATCCAGAGCAGCAGGAACACGCCTATCAGCACGTGCAGACCATGTGTAGCTGTGGCGACCCAGTACACGCTCAGGAAGATCGGCTCGTAGGCGTCTTCGCCGTGCGGATAGTGGAACAAGCCTGCAGGAAGCTCGCCTTTTTGAATCTTGGGAAAGTACTCCAGCAAAAGTTTGAGCGCCAGAAACGCCACGCCGCACAGCGCGGAGAACGTGTAGTTGGCGACAATGCCCCACTTTTTCCCCAGCTGCGCACAACGCACGCCCCACGCCACTGTAAAGCTGCTGACCAGCAGAATGGCGGTGTTGATCGCCCCGATCCGCCAGTCCAGATAGTGCTCCGCAGCGCCGCGAAACGCCTCCGGATGCCACATGCGCAGCACCGCATAGGCACAGAAGAACCCCGAGAAGAGCAGCAGCTCCGTGGCCAGGAACAGCCACATGCCGATCTTGGCGCCTTCGAACTCGTCCTCGTTGTTGCGCCAGTGAGGCTGGTGCTTGTAGCGCTCGTGGTAGGGCCTGGCGTCGGGCGCTGTGTCAGGCTGAAGCACCGTCGCTGTGGTCATGGTCAAGTCCTTCGCTCGATCGTCGCTCGATCCTTCAGTGGTGGTACGGGGATTCCGTCTTGGCGGGCATGGGATAGTCCTTCGGATCCCACCCAGGCGGCACATTGTCATCGAAGTCGTACGGTCCGTGCGTCACGTCAGGCTCGTGGTGGAAGTTGTGCTCGATGGGCGGGCTCTCGGTCTCCCACTCGAGCGACAGGCCGCCCCAGGGGTTCTGTGGCGCCTTTTTCCCTGCGACCAGCGAGTGGACGAACGTGAACAGGTGCGTGAACAGGCCCGAAGCGAGAATCCACGAGCCAATGGTGCTTGCGATGTGGTAGGGCTGGAATTCCGGAACATACGTCGCGTATCGGCGAGGCATGCCCTTGGCGCCCATCAGAAACTGGGGGAAGAACGTCAGGTTGAATCCGATGAAGACGAGCAGGGCGCCGACGAGCGCCGACCGCTCGTTGTACATCTTGCCGAACATCTTGGGCCACCAGTGGTGCAACCCGCCCAGGAAGGCCATCACCGCGCCTCCCATCATCACGTAGTGGAAATGGGCCACGACGAAGTATGTGTCGTGCAGGTTCATGTCCGTCGCCAGCGCCCCCAGGAAGAGTCCTGTGAGGCCGCCTATGGAAAAGGTGAAGAGGAAGATCAAGGCGTAGGCCATGGGCGTGTTGAAGGCGATGGATCCCTTGTACATCGTCGCCAGCCAGTTGAAGACCTTGATCGCGGAGGGAATCGCCACCAGAAACGTCAGCCCGGAGAAGATGGCGCTGGCCAGCTCGCCCTGGCTGGTGAACATGTGGTGCCCCCAGACAAGGAAGGAAATAGCGGCGATCGCCAGGCTGGAGAAGGCGATGAAGCGATACGAAAAGATCTTCTTGCGGCAGTGCACGGAGACCAGCTCGCTCATGATCCCCATGCCTGGCAGGATCATGATGTACACCGCGGGATGCGAATAGAACCAGAAGAAGTGCTGATACAGGACAGGGTCTCCTCCCAGCGCAGGATCGAAGATGCCGATCTTGAACGCCCGCTCCAGCGTCAGGAGCAGCACCGTCACGCCCAGCACGGGCGTCGCCAGCACCTGAATGATGCTCGTCGCGTAGATCGCCCAGACGAAGAGAGGCATGTCGAACCACCCCATGCCCGGGGCGCGCAGTTTGTGCACCGTCACAATGAAGTTCATGCCTGTGAAGATGGAGGAGAACCCCAGAATGAAGACCGCCAGCGTCGTGAGCATGACGTTGAGGCTGCCCTCCGTCGTGGTGCTGTAGGGCGTGTAGAAGGTCCAGCCTGTGTCCACTCCGCCCAGCAACACCGCAGCGATGGCCATGATCGAGCCGAACACGTATACGTAGTAACTGAAGAGGTTGAGCCTGGGAAAGGCCACGTCCTTGGCGCCGATCATCAACGGCAGCATGAAGTTGCCCAGCGCAGCGGGAATGCTGGGAATGATGAACAAAAAGACCATGATGGCGCCGTGCAGTGTGAAGAAGCGGTTGTACCATGTTCCAGGAAACACTTTGCCCTGCAGGTGTGTCGTGCCGTCCGCGAGCGTGGTCTGCGTCTCGGGTGTGAGCAGCTCAAAGCGGACCAGCAGGGCGAACACCCCGCCGAGAAAGAAGGCGAACAGGACGCTGAACAGGTACATCACGCCGATCTTCTTGTGGTCGATCGTCGTGGCCCATTGCCAGATCGTGGCGAAAAACCCGCCCCGAGGCGTCAGGTACGAGCCTTCCTCGTGCTGGCTGTGCTCCGCTGCCCGCTCCACGCCTGGTGTGGCGATCGTGCTCATGGCTTTGTCCTTCGCTGCATCGGTCCTGCCGACCGCGTCCTTCAGCCTGCGCCCTTGTCGGCGCTCTCGTCCTGCACCTGCGTTTCCTCGGGCGTCAGCGCCCCGTGCCCCTTTTCAGAGATGCTCTTGATGTACGCAATGATGGCGAGAATGTCCTTCTCCGAGAGCTGTCCCTGATAGGAGACCATCTGGTTGGGAAAACCCTGGACGATCTTGGCGCTTGGGTTGAGGATGGATTCACGGATGTAGTTCTCGTCGACGACGACGGTGGACCCGTCCTGCAGGCGCTCTGTGCGGCCCCACATGTCCTTCCACGAAGGCCCGATCTTCGTGGAGCCGTCGACACTGTGGCATTGCACGCATCCCCGGGCTGCATACAGCAGCTGTCCCACCTGCACGAGCGAACGTCCCTTGTAGGGATTGGCCAGGTCCTTCTTCCACTGCTCGTACTTCTCCGGAGGCAGCACGCGAATCTTGGCGTACATCTTGGAGTGGTTGTCGCCGCAATACTCTGCGCAGAAGAGCCAGTGCTCGCGCTGCTCCTCGCCCTCAGCCAGCGGAAGCGCCTGGAACCACATCGTGGTGTAGCGGTACGGAAAGACATCGAGCTTGGTCCGAAACGCTGGTATGAAGCAGGAGTGAATCACGTCCTCGCTCTGCATGAGCAGCTTGATGGGTCTTCCCGCGGGAACAGCGATGACCGGAATCTGCACGTCCGCAAAGGGCATTGTCTCCGTGGGCGTGCCGCCGTTGTCGTACGTGAAGGACCACTGCCACTTGCGCGCGGTGACGTTCACCTGCTCCGCGCCTGCGGGCGCGACGTGCAGGTTGAGGTAGAGTCGAAGCCCCCACACGAAGATCACCGCCAGCAGCATGGTCGGAATGATCGTCCAGGTGAGCTCGAGCGCGATGTTGTGCGCGGGGCTCCGCTGCGTGGGCACGCCTTCGACCCTGCGATACCGCCACCAGAAATATGTGGAGAGGCTCATCAGGAGCACGAAGAAGAAGGCGCACAGCCAGAAGATGAACATGAAGTACTGGTCGTGAGGCTCGCTGAAGGTGGCGCCTCGCTCGCGCAGCCACCATCCCGCCACGCCCGTCGGCTGCTCCACCGCCAGCAGCGCAGCGGGGGACAGGCCTGCGCCGAGATGAGCCAGTGTCGCCGTCATTGCGTGTTCGCTCCTTCGTCAGCGCGCCGCCGCTGCGACGCTATTTCGCTGACCCGTCCCTGCGCAGCGTCCGCGTTCTCACACCGGCTGCGACGTTTGCGGACCATCCGTTCACCAGCGAAGAAGACGCCGAGCAGACTTCCCAGCGCCGCCACGGTGACGACGCCCGCCACCTGCATCACCCGAAACGCCTGCAGGGAATAGCTGCCCGACTGCGGGTTGTACACGTGGCAGAAGAGGACAATGCGGTCGAATATCGAACCGACCTTCCCCTTCCCGGCGTCGAGCAGCGCCAACCGAAGCTGCTTTGGATCGAACGAAACCCCATAGAGATAGTTTGACACCTCTCCCTTCGGCGTCAGCACGATGATGCCTGTCCCGTGGACAAACTGCTTCGCCTTCGGAAGATAATTGAAGCCGAAACCGACAGACGACGCCAGCTTTCTGATCTCATCGGGCTCCCCCACGAGGACATCCCACCGCTGCTTCGGGGGGAGATCGCTCTTGGGCAAGCTGAAGAGCCGCAAATCGCGCTCCTCCCTCGCCTTGTCCACCGTGTCATGGTGGTCGAAGGAGACGGTCACGGCGCGATACTCTTCCCCAAGGACAAGATCCATCTTGCGAAAGGCGTCCTGCGCAGCGTTGAGCACAAGCGGACAGACCATCGGACATGTGAAGTAGGCGAAGATGAGCACGACCGGCCGTTTGCCGTCCACGTACTCGCCGAACCGGACCTGCGAGCCGTCCGCGTTGGTGAAACGCGCGTCCAGCGCCGCCTGCGCGCCTCGCTTCTCGGTGATCCCGGCGCCCTTGCGCTCCGGTATGGGTTTGTTGGCGGGCAGGCGAGCCTGTCCGATCTTCAAGCCGTCGCCTGCAGTGATCTGCCCCGCAGCGGAGAACGTCCCTCCCCACAGCGCAGCGCCTATCGCCGCTGCAGCGAAAACGCCGCGTGCGCGGCCCCTCTGATGGCGAGCCTGCTGCATCATGGCGTCGTGGCGTACTCCTCTGCGACGGCCTGCTCCGCCTGGTCGATGGAGGCGCGCACCACAGCGGTCTGGCCGCCGGGGACCTCGACCTTCTGGCCGACAGCCGACAGCCGCTGACGCCACAGCTCCTCCATCGTCCGCATTTCCACACGCAGATCCGCCTTTTCCACGTGCTCGATCTTCATCCGCAGCGTTTCCTGCTTGAAGTAGAACGCGATCAGCGCCACGCAGATGAGCGTGATGAGAAATCCCAAGCCGCCGACCGCCGCGATCGCAGCGGGAGACGCAGTCTCTCCGTGCGCATGCTGGTGCGCCTCTTCAGGGCTGTGCGCGTGCCACGGATCGTCCGTCTGGGGCCAATCGTGCTCGACAGCCTCTTCACGGTCAGCATCAGTCAGCGATCCGCTCTCGTAGGGGTTGTCCATCGCGTGCGCTCCCAGCGGCGGCATGCTCCCAGCGGTGGCTCTCCAAGCCTAGGCATGATTCCTGTGAAACAGCAACAGTTCCTGTCAAATCGTATTCCAGTGCGCTATCGACTCATCCAGCCTGGGGTCCTTCATCGGCGCGAGCGGCTTGGCAGCGATGCGGCGGACGAGAACCCCCAGGAACAGGCAGATGGGCCCCAACACCCCGACAACATCCAACCAGCCGACGATGCCTGCTGCCTCTTCAATGTTGGGACGAACAACCCAGTACACGTCCACAATATGGAAGAAGACCAGCCACAGCCCCATCAACCAGAGGATCAGCGGGCTGCGACGGGCGGGGCGAGGCAGCAACACGATGAAGGGAACGATGAACCGCCCCACCGACAGCGCCACCGACACGTTCATCCAACCGTGCTCGCGCCGCTGGACGAACCAGGCGGTTTCCTCGGGAATGTTGCCGTACCAGATCAGGAAATACTGGCTGAAGCCGATGTAGGCCCAGAAGACGACGAAGCCGAACAACAACTTGCCCAGATCGTGAAAGTGCTCCTCGGTGACAAGTCCGTTGAGCCTGCCAGACGCCTTGATGGCCAGCAGGACAAGCGTGATGAAGGCCAGGGCCGCTCCGATGTTCCCTGCGAAGAAGTACACGCCGAACATCGTCGAGAACCAGTGGTGGTCGAGGGTCATTTCCCAGTCGAAGCCAGCAAAGGCTGTCGTGAAGGCGAAGAGCAGCAGGCCGTAGCTCGAACGACGGCGCATCTTCGCCGTCAGCCATTTGTCCCCGGTGCTGTCCTGCTCGATCGACCAGCGGAAAAGGCTGCGCGCAAGCCAGATCCACACGAGGAAGTACACCACGGCCCGGACGACGAAGAAGCCCGTGTTCAGGTAGGCGGATTTCTCCTGGTAGAGGAGATCGCCAGCGACGTGCTCCGGGTTCATCCAGCTCCAGAGCAGGCCGGGCTTGAGGTAGATCAGAACCAGCGTGGGCAGAAATAGCAGGGCGCAGAAGGGCAGCATGGCCATGACCTGCTCCACCTGCCTGCGGATCAGCGCCGCCCAGCCTGCATTGACCTGATGCAGGATCATGTTGAAGACCAGGCCGCCCAGCGCAAGGCCCGTGACGACGAGGAACCCCGTGTGGTAGGCAGCCATCGCTGTGCGGGCCGCAGCGTGGTCGCCCATGGCGCCTGCCACCGCCGTGACGAGCACCAGCACGGCGCCCAAGCCGATCAACCCTGCAGACAGGCCTGCGCCTGCGCTTGCGCCCAGCGTGGTGTTGTCGGGAGCGAGCAGCCTCGCCTTGTCCACCGCTGCGTGGCTCATGGCGTCGTCTCCTTGGCGGCTGGGGACGCTGCGACGGCCCCGTGGCCGTCGTCGTCGCTGAACGAACTTCCCGCATCGCTCAGACGCTCCAGCCTGGTGCGCTGCAGCGCTCGGATGTAGAGCACGATGGCCCAGGCTTCGCGCGGACTGACGTTCTCAGCGTACGAAGGCATGCGCAGCGGCGGCTGCGCCCCGGGGGTGTTGGCCACGCCGTTGCGGATGACATGGAAGATGTATCCGTCCTGCCCCTTCTCGCCGCCTGGGTAGTACTGCGGCTGGTGGTATGACGGCACAGGCGAAGACCATCGCTGGCCGACCAGCCCGTCGCCGTCGCCCGAGGCGCCATGGCAGGGCAGGCAGTTGATCAGGAACTGCTTCTTTCCCTCCTCGACGAGGGAGAGCACCGCTCGAGGATCGACAGGCGCTCCCGGCGGAAGCCCGAGAACCTTGCGGACCGGCGTGCGTTGTACGTACGAACCGTCGGGATTGACGCCGCGGTAGAGCGCGTCGTCCTCCGCGAGCATGTCGTCCCGCTCCATGGCGATCAGCCGCTGCGCTTCCAGCGTGGCGGGACGCAGCGAGGCGTGTCTGCCGAAGGGCACCGTCCCAGCGACAGGCTCGCGCATGGCCCTGCCGTCCTCGAAGAAGTAGGACTGCGTCTGCGGCTTGACCTTGGGTGAATCGTCCATGTCGGGGAAGAACTGCCTGGGGGGCTTGTCCGTGCGGTCGCCGCGACAGCCTGCCGCCATGGGCGCCAACAGCGCAAGCAGCGTCACTCCCAGAACAGCGCCGCTGGCGGATCGGATGGAAGAAGCGGCCCGTCTCATGCGTCCTCCTCCACGATCTCGACGGCGCTGGCGCCAGCCTGCTGCAACAGGCTCTGCGCGCTGGCGGGCTCGTCGGTCTCGATGGCGATGAAGAAACCGTCGTCGCTGGCCCGCAGGAAGCGCTCCTTGGAAAAGAGCGGATGGTGCAGCCGAGGCAGGCCGTTGAGCGCCAGCATGCCGAAGAGGGCGCCAAAGCCCGAGAGCAGCACGCCCAGCTCGAAGGTGATGGGCATGAACTGCTCCCACGCCCAGAACGGCTTGCCGTGCACCACGATGCGGTAGTTCACGGCGCTGAGATACCACTGCAGCAACAGCGCGCCGCTGACGCCGATGGCGGCGCAGCAGCCGACGATCCACGAGACCCTGCTGGGTTTGAGCCCCATGGCGAAGTTGAGCCCGTGGACAGGGAAGGGTGAGTAGCAGTCCCAACGAGCGACCCCCGCATCGCGGACGCGCTCAGCGGCCTTGACCAAGGCTGCAGGGGAGTCGAACTCCGCCAGGACGCCCCAGACTTTTCGTGCTCCATCGCGCATGCTCAGCCCTCCTCAGCCACGCCCACGGGCTGGGGCGACGCGTCAGACGGCGATCCGCCGTGGCCGTCGCCATGAGGCTCGGCGCCGCCTTCGGGTTTGTGGGGATCAGCGTGAGGCATGACGTTCTTCACCTCGCTCAGCGCCAGCATCGGCAGGAAGCGCATGAAGAGCAGGAAGAGCGTCATGAAGATGCCCAGGCTGCCCACGAACGTCAGCACGTCCACGTACGTCGGCGAGTAGTAGTCCCACGACGAGGGCAGGAAGTCCTGCGACAGCGTCGAGATGATCACGAAGCGCTCGAACCACATGCCGATGTTGACGAAGATCGAGACCACCCAGATGAACCAGGGCGTCGTCCGGGCCCACTTGAGCCAGAAGACCTGCGGGCTGATGACGTTGCACAGGAACATCGTCGCGTAGGCCCACCAGTACGGGCCCAGCGAGCGGATCAGGAACGTCTCCTTCTCGAAGGCGTTGGCGCTGTACCAGGCGATGAAGAACTCCATCATGTAGGCGAAGCCCACCATCGACCCTGTCACCGTGATGATCTTGCACATGTTCTCGAGCGTGCGCATGGTGACGAAGTCCTTCATCCCCGGGTAGATCGCCCGTGCGGGGATGAGGAGCGTGAGCACCATGGCGAAGCCCGAGAAGATGGCGCCGGCTACGAAGTAGGGCGGGAAGATCGTCGTGTGCCAGCCGGGCAGAATCGCGGTGGCGAAGTCGAAGGACACCACCGAGTGCACCGAGAGCACCAGCGGCGTGGCGATGCCCGCCAGGAGGATGTACGCCTTCTCGTAGTTCCACCAGCCGCGATAGCTGTTGCGCCAGCCCAGGGAGAGGGCGCCGTAGACGAAGGCGGAGATCTTCCCGACAGGCAGGCTGATCGGGCCGTACGCCGCCCACTCCTGCATGCGCCGCCGCGCCCGGTCGCGCAGCGAGGCGAAGTCGGGAATCATCCCCATGTACCAGAAGAGCAGCGAGACCGTGAAGTACGTGCCGACGGCGAAGACGTCCCACAGAAGCGGCGAACGGAAGTTCTGCCAGATGTTGTTGGAGTTGGGGAAGGGGAAGAGGAACCAGGCGAACCACACCCTGCCCACGTGGATCCCCGGAAACATTCCCGCGCAAATGACGGCGAAGATCGTCATCGCCTCGGCGAAACGGTTGATGCTCGTGCGCCACTTCTGCTTGAAGATGGCCAAAATGGCGCTGATGAGCGTGCCTGCGTGACCGATGCCCACCCACCAGACGAAGTTGACGATCGCCCAGCCCCACATGACCGGGTTCTGCAGTCCCCACACGCCCACGCCTGTGATGAAGAGGTAGAGGATCATCAGCAGACCGACGCTGGCGGTGGCGGCGGAGATCAGGAACAGCGGCAGCCAGACGCGAGGCGGCTTCTTCTCCACCCACCCGCAGATGGTCTCGGTCACGGAATGCAGATCGCGATCGCCCAGCACCAGGGGCGGCCTGACCGCGGGGTCCGCGGTGATGGTGCCGTCGAACGTCTCGGGGTCGAGGGCGCGATCCATCGCAGGGGGCGCATCCAGCCCCGCGAGTCTGCGCGTCGTGGCTTCGTCAGGGTGGATGGTGCTCACGCCAATCCTCCCGTCAGGGCAGCTGCGGCTTCGCGGCCTGCGTTCTGTCCCAGCACAGGCAGCGACACCGCCGCTGTGTGCGCATTCCGCCCCGCTGAGGCATGCTGCCCGTCATCGTGTCCCTGCTCGCTGCCTTCCGCCTCCCCGTGATGGCTGAAGGGATTCTCCATGCGGGCCAGCTCCTCCTGGCTCATCAGCCGCGGGTTGCGGTTGCGCAGCCTGGCGAGGTGCATGGTGCGAGGCCTGATGTTCAGGTATCCCAGCAGCTGATACGCACGACCGTTGGCCTGCAGCTTCGAGAGGGCGCTGTCCGGATTGTTCTTGTCGCCGAAGACGATGGCCTCCGCGGGACAGGCCTGCTGGCAGGCTGTCTGGAAGTAGCCGTCGGGAATGCGGTCCCAGCCGTTGAGCTTGGTCTCCATCTTGGCCTCGTGGATCCGCTGGATGCAGTAGCTGCACTTCTCCATGACGCCTCGGCTGCGAACCGTGACGTTGGGGTTGTACTGCATCGTCGCCAAGCCCTTCTCCGCGTCCTGAATGCGTTCACGGATGCGGGGCGGAACGAGGTGCCTGTTCGAAGGATTGATCCAAGGCAGCGGAATCGCCTTGCGCTCCTCGGGAGGACCGTCCTTGACAAGCAAGCGAATGTCGCCCTTGTAGCGTTTGGTCGCGTAGTCGAAGAAGTTGAACCGCCTGACCTTGTACGGACAGTTGTTCGAGCAGTACCGCGTGCCGATGCAGCGGTTGTAGACCATGTCGTTGGTGCCTTCACGGCCGTGGTTGGTGGCGTTGACGGGGCAGACGGTCTCGCAGGGCGCCTCCTCACAGTGCACGCAGGCGATCGGCTGCACGTGGGCCTCCACGTCGCCTTCGCCATCCTCCCCGCCCGAGTAGTAGCGGTCGACGCGGATCCAGTGCATCTCGCGGCCCTTGGTCACCTCCTCCTTGCCGACGACGGGGATGTTGTTCTCCGCCTGACAGGCGATGGTGCAGGCGCCGCAGCCGATGCACGAAGAAAGGTCGATCGTCATCCCCCACTGGTGTCTGCCGTCGAGCTCCTGCTGGCGGGCCTCGATCTGCCAATCCGTGTAGATGTCCTTGTTGGCAGGCGCATGCGAACCGACGCCTATGCGCTCGGCGAAGTTCAGCCGCTTGACTCTGCCATAGTGGTCGCGTGTCTCCACGACCTCGTCGCCGAACCTGCGGAAGGACTCAACATGAAACTCCCGCATGATCTCGTCGGCGCGGGGAGAATCGGGGGCTTCAGGGGGAGTCAGGCTGTGGTGGTCCTGCACCGTGGCGATCTCGTAGCGGTTGTTGACGGGCGTCACCGTCGCGCCGGGGCCGCCTCGCCAGGTCGAGCTGGTGCGCAAGGCGTACGTGTTGAAACCGACGCCCTCGCCCACACGACCGACGCGATACCTGCCATAGCCCGCCGTCAGCACCACGGTGTCGTCCGCCACGCCCGGCGAGGGCCACACCGCGATCTCCATCTCACGGCCGTCCAGACGCAGCTTCGCTGTGGGAGCGTGCTGCACGCCGATGCGACGGCGGAAGTCCTGCAGGCCGAGCTTGCGAAACGTCGCGGGGCTGACCAGCGCAGGATTGTCCCATGTGATCTTGGTGACCGGATCGGGCAGCTCCTGCAACCAGCCGTTGTTGGCCAGAAAGCCGTCGCGCACCTTGGCGCACGGCCTGAAGACGACGTCCAGCTCCCCCTCTTTCGACCGTCGGGGGGCGAAAGCGGTCAATGCGGTGGCCACAGCGCCGAAGTTCACCCCCGGCGTGTCGCCCCGCCGTGCGCGGCCCTGCAGCAGGCCGTCGTGCAGCGCACGGCGCCAGAGCTTCTCGAAATCCTCACCTGCCGAGGCGAAGGCGTCCTGCCAGGTGCGTCTGACCAGGTCGTGACCGTCGCGGGTCTTGTCGTCCAGAAGGATCGCCAACAGCTCAATGTCCGTCTTACCGCCATAGAGGGGGGCGATTGTCGGCTGCACCACGCTGGGCGTGCCGTCGTGGGCAACGACATCCGACCAGGACTCAAGCACATGGGCGGCGTTGAGCTGCCACGTCGAGTTGACTCCCGTCTCGTCGTCCTCGAAGGAAAGCTGAATCGTCGTGGGCGTCTGCTTGTAGGCAGTGAGAAAGTCCAGATCCGCTGGCGCGTCGAAGACGGGATTGCATCCCATGACGACCAGCGTCTTGACGGCGCCGGAACGCATCTCCGCAGCGAGCCTGCTTACGATTTCTCGCGAGGAGACAGCGTCGTCCTGATCCACCGGGTCGTACACGACGGTGGATCCCGCGGCGCCGAGCGTCGCATTGAGAGCGTGAACCAGGGCGTGCACCTCGGCTGGCTGCCCGGGCCCCGCCATGACCAGCGCCCGGGAGCCTGCTTCGATCAGGTCGTCGGCGACGGCTTCGATCCATTCGCTGGGGAGACGCTCCTTCGCGTCGGCGAACCGTTGCAGCGTCGTCGCCAACGCCGCGGCCAGCTGGGAGCTCCCCCCCTTCTTCTCGACAACGGCGCGCGCGATCGCCGCCGCCGCTGCGGGCAGGTCCGAAGGACGCAGCCTGAGACGATGATCAGCGGCGAAGCCCGTCAGCGTCATGTCGCTTTCGACGACATACAGCCGATTCATCTCCGAGCCCGGGCCGTGCGTGGCCAACACGCGGCGACCAGCGGCGAAGCCCCGAATCTCGGGAAGCGTGGAGTCGACGCCCAGGAAATCGCGCCCCAGCGAGAGCACGACCGTGGCCTTGTCCACCGCATGTCTGGGCCTGTAGACGGCGCCGCCAAACGCCAGCCGAGCCCCTGTCAACTCGTCTTCGCTGTCCAGGGGGTCATAGGTGAGCCAACGGGCCTGCGGCCAGCGCTGCTTGAGCCTGGCGACCATGGCCCTGCGCGACAGGCTTGATGTTCTGTCCGCCAGGAAGGTCAGTCCTGCGCCCCCAGTGCGGTCGTAGGCAGCGAAGTGCCTGCGGGCGAAGGCCTCGAACTCCTCCCAGCTCGAGGGCTCACGACCACCGTCCTCGCTTCGCCTGGTGACGCCCTTGAGTCGCTCCGGGTCGTAGAGCGAGAGCACCGTCGCCTGAGCGCGAACGCTGGTCCTCCCCTTGCTGTACGGATGGAGGGGATTGCCCTCTATTTTCGTCGGTCTTCCTTCGTGGGTCTCGACGAGAACGCCTTCGCATCCTCCGCCTGGCAGCGGAATCGCAGAGGCATAGTAGAGGCTCTTGCCTGGAATCACCTCTTCGGGCGCGCGGTTGTAGGGGACGATCTTGTGGTCGGGCCTGCGGCAGCCCGGCATGGAGGCCAATCCCGCCAACGCTGCGGAGGCGCCCATGTACTTGAGGAAGCTGCGCCTCGAGGTCCGCAGCAGCTCGGAGGCGCCTGCGGGGAACTCGCGCTCCAGCCACTGGCGGAAGGCGGGCTCGTCCGCCAAGTCGTCCAGACTGCGCCACAGCGTCTTTCCCGTCGCGGGATTGACGGGCCTGCGCCGACTGAGGGCGGCGGGGCGGTCTTTCTTCGACGGGCAGGTCTCGTGTGTGCTCATGGTGTGTGCTCAGCGTCGCGGCTCTGCATGCGGATCGCGTCGCGGCTCGTGCAGCGAACGCCCTTCAGTCAGTAATGGCAGGCGGAGCAGCTCTGGGACGGCTCGTTCCACAGCTGCTTCTTGAGCCTGGCGCCTATTTTTTGCGCATACTCAGGCTGCGAAAGCGTTTTCTCAACATCCCACAAATGCGTGACCGGAATCTTCGATGTGTCGATCAGGTTCTTCTCCGGGGCGCGGTGGCACGCCAGGCACCAGGCCATGGACAACGGCTTCTCCTGATGCACCACGGGCATTTGATCGATTCTGCCGTGGCAGGAGTAGCACGACACGCCTGCGTTGACGTGCACCGCATGATTGAACTGCACGTAGTCCGGCAGCTTGTGCACCCGGCGCCACTGAATGGGCGTCCCCGAGGCGTAGGCCTGCCGCAGCTTGGCCAGCTCGGGGTTCTCCCAGTGCTTGGACGGCTTCTGCCCGTCGGGCGACGTCGCCAGCTTCAGGTATCCCGTCTTTTCGTCCACCACCGTGTGGCAGTTCATGCAGACGCTGGGCGAGGGAATGTTGGCGACGCGGGACTCCTCCACGTGCGAATGGCAATAGCGACAGTCGATGCCCAGCTGCTGCGCGTGCAGCTGATGGCTGTAGGCGATGGGCTGTTTGGGCTCGTAGCCCACCTCCCAGTACTTGGGCGTGAAGTAGTACGTCACCCCTCCGACGACCAGCGCCAACGCGACGACCAGCCCGATCAGCAGCGCAGTCGGCAACGCGTTCGTCCACCGAGGAAAGAGTTGCTGCACCAGCGGGTCCTTTCCTTCGAGCTCCTTGGACGCGCAGGGCGTCCGGCAGGGGCGATTCGGACAACAGCCGCCTTCCAGCCGTCAGCCGCTCCCCTGGAACGGCGCCAAGCCTCGAGGCGTGCACTCTGGGCGTCTCGCCGCGGGGGCGATTGCTGCAAGGCAGTACTGATTACTGCCAGCCAGTCATTTGTCAACCCCGTCCCCTTGGCTCGTGTGGAAATGAGAACGGGTCGCAACTGGCGTGCAGCGGCGCCTCCTCTGCGGCGCAGCGTCCTCAGGCAGGGCTGCGGCGCTTCATATACTCGGCTCGATGCCCCCTACCAAGCCACAACGGCGCGTTTCACCTGCCGCAAGTGCCCTCTTGCAGGGAGCGCCGCTGGGTCTGGCGACGACCGTAGCGATGTTTCTGCTCGCCTACCTCCTCAGACTGCCCGGCGTCGAAGCGCCCGGCTGGGTTGCGGGGGCGGTGATCGTCGCGGCGCTGGCGGCAGGAGGCTTCGCAGCGGGGCGAACGACTGTCGGCGCCACCGGCGCCCTCAGCGGGGCTGCGACGGGGCTGGTCGCCTCGACGGCGTCGCTCATCGCTGTGGCCTCTGCCCTGGTCGATGCTGCCCACGCGGGCGGCCCCTCACTGGCGGTGGCAATCCCTGGCTGGCTCGTCTTCTCGACGGCGCTGGGGGCGGCGACGGGGGCCCTCGGCAACGCTCTGGGAGGCGGCGCCCCCTCCTCCGCTGCGCGGCGCGACGCCAGAGACGCCCTGGCCCTGCTGGCCAGGGTCGCCTGCGCCGCAGTCGTGGGGCTGCTCGTCCTGGGAGGAGCCGTCACGAGCACGGAGCAGGGACTGGCTGTCCCCGACTGGCCCACGAGCTTCGGCGCCAACATGTTCCTGCTGCCCCTGAGCAGGATGACGGGCGGCGTCTACCTCGAGCACGCCCATCGGCTGTACGGCGCCCTGGTCGGGCTGATCACGCTGACGCTCACGGTGTGGACGTTTCTGGTCGACAGGCGGACGTCGGCCCGCATCCTGGCGGCGCTGGCGCTGGCGCTGGTCGTCGGGCAGGGCGTCATGGGCGGGCTGCGCGTCACACACGCCAGCACGCTGCTCGCTGCGGCGCACGGTCTGACGGCGCAGCTCTTCTTCGCCTTCATGTGCCTCTTCGCCGCCACGCTCAGCAGCTCTTGGCGGCGGGGCGAAACGCTCGCTGTCGACGCCCGAACACGCTCCTTGGACCGCAGGCTGACGCTCGCTGCGTGGATCACACTGCTGGTGCAGATCGCGCTGGGTGTGGTGGCGAGGCACTACGACGCCAACATCCATGGGATTATCACCCACGCGGCCTTCTCCGTCGCGGCGCTGACGATGATCCTCGCAGCGGCCTTTCGCGCGCAGAAGAGTCTCGGCGGCGCCTCGCAGCTCATCCGTAGATTCGCCAAGGCGTCGCTGCACACCGTCGGCTTCCAGATGCTGCTGGGCCTGCTGACGCTGTGGCAAGTGCTGACGCACCGCGAGACGGACCCGCTGACCGAGACGCTGCTGGCCACGGCGCATCAGGTCGTCGGGGCGCTGCTCTTCGGCCTGGTGACGCTGCTTGCGCTGTGGACGTGGCGGCTGACGCGGCAGCGGGCCTGACGCTAGCCCCCGCTGCTACGCGCTCTGCGCAACGAGCCCGCAGAGCCTTTCCAGGTCGACGTTGCCGCCGCTGAGGATCACCCCCACGCGCTTGCCCGCAACGTCCAGACCGCCTTCGAGCGCAGCGGCGGCGCCCAGACAGCCCGTTGGCTCGACCAGCAGCTTCATCCGCTCCAGCAGCAGACGCATCGTCCGCACCAGCGCGTCGTCCGGGACGGTGCGCATGTCGTCGACGCATTGGCGGATGATCGCGAAGTTCAGCTCGCCCAACGTGTTCGTGCGGGCGCCGTCGGCGATCGTCCGTGGATCCTCCACACGCTCGAGCCTTCCTGAGCGGAACGATCGCACGCCGTCGTCGCCCGCTTCAGGCTCGACGCCCACGACGGCGCACCGCGGCGCCGCCGCCTTGGCGGCGATGGCGCAGCCCGAGATGAGCCCGCCCCCGCCGACGGGAACGACCAGCATGTCCAACTCGCCCACGTCCTCGATGAGCTCGAGAGCGCAGGTTCCCTGCCCCGCAACGATGTGGGGATTGTCGTAGGGAGGAACGATCGTGAGGCTGCGCTCCTGCGCAAGACGTCGTCCGAGCGCCTCGCGCTCCTCCTCCGCCCGATCGTACTGCACGACCTCGGCGCCGTAGCCCCGCACCGCCTCCACCTTCACGCGCGGCGCGTCGGCAGGCATGACGACCACGGCGCGCACGCCCAGCAGCCTGCAGACCAGCGCCACCGCCTGGCCGTGGTTGCCCGAGGAGAAGGTCAGCACGCCCTGGCGGCGCTCCTCCTCCGACAGCTGCGAGATCGCGTTGTAGGCGCCGCGGAACTTGAAGGCGCCGCCCCGCTGCAGATTCTCGCACTTGAAGAAGAGCTCAGCTCCAGCGCGCTCGTTGAGCATGCGCGACGTCGCAGTGGGCGTGCGGTGGGCGACGTCGCGCAGTCGCGCCGCCGCGGCCTCGATGTCGGCGAAGGAGACCGGCGGCTCGGCGCTCACTCAGGGTCTCCGCTGGAAAGATCGTACACCCACTGGTCCACGGCCCGGTCGTAGTCGAAGAGCTCCTCCTCCTCGAAGAAGATCTCCAGCTCGCGCTGGGCCGACTCGGGGCTGTCCGAGCCATGGATCAAGTTGAAGGAGTTGGAGACGCCGAAGTCGCCGCGGATGGTGCCTGGCTCGGCGCTGGAGCCGAAGGTGGCGCCCATGAGCTTGCGGCTGACCGCGATCGCGCCCTTGCCGCGCACCGCAAGGACGAGCACCGGCGAGGAGGTCATGAAGCGGACGAGCCCCTCGTAGAAGGGCTTGTCGCGGTGGGCCTCGTAGTGCCGCTCCGCCATGTGCTGCGTGATTCTGAGCATCTTGCAGCCGACGATCTGCAGCCCCTTGTCCTCGAAGCGGCTGAGAATGCGGCCGACGAGCCCGCGCTGCACCGCGTCGGGCTTGAGGATGATGAGCGTGGTCTCCACGGGCGTCGCTCCTGCTGAAGGCGATGTCCTGGCGGCGGCCGCGCCGACCGCCGCTGGCGCAGGAGCATACCGCTGTGGAGGCGCCGTCGTCAGCTGTGCTTGGGGACGCGCTTCGCCCTGGTCGCAGCTGGCCTTCCCGGCGAGGCAGCGAGGACAAGAGCGACGGCGACGACGCTGCACTTCGTCAGACCCGCAGCGGCGTTCAGCTGCGCGTCGGCGAAGAGATTGAGCCCGCCCAGACAGCCGCAGCCTGCGCCCTGCCCCCAGCCCGCGAG
>CAYPBL010000036.1:0-11491 GCA_964408965.1 uncultured Phycisphaeraceae bacterium
GCGCAACGCCTCCCGAGAGCTTGGCCAGCCGCTCCTGCAGCTTCTCGCGGTCGTAGTCGCTGGTGGTGTTCTCGATCTCCCTGCGGATCTGCTCGCAGCGGGCCTGGATCTCCTTCGTCGAGCCGGCCCCTTCGAGGATGAGCGTCTTGTCCGCGTCGATCTCGACCTTCTTGGCAAGGCCCAGCTGGTTGAGCTCGATCTGGTCGAGCTCGACGCCCAGGTCCTTCATGAAGGCGGTTCCGCCGGTGAGGATGGCGATGTCCTGCAGCATGGCCTTTCTGCGGTCGCCGTAGCCGGGCGCCTTGACCGCCGCCACCTGCAGGGCGCCGCGCAGCTTGTTGATGACCAGCGTGGCCAGGGCCTCGCCCGTGACGTCCTCGGCGATGATCAGCAGCGGCTTCTTCGCCTTCATCACCTTCTCGAGGAAGGGGACGAGCTTGGTGATGCTGTCGATCTTGTCCTCGTAGACGAGGATCAGGGGCTTCTCCAGCACGACCTTCATGTTCTCGGTGTCGGTGACGAAGTTGGGCGAGAGGTAGCCGCGGTCGAACTGCATGCCCTCGACGACCTCGACCTCGGTCTCGAGGCCCTTGCCCTCCTCGACCGTGATGACGCCGTCCTTGCCGACCTTCTCGAAGGCGTCAGCCATGATGGCGCCGATGGCGGGGTCGTTGTTGGCGCTGATGGTCGCGACGTTCTCGATGTCCGCCTTGCCGTCCACGGGCCGAGCCTGCTTGGCCAGGTCCTCGACGACGACCTCCGCCGCGGTCTTCATGCCGCGGACCAGGGCGTTGGCGTCGACGCCTGCGGTGAGGAAGCGGAGCCCTTCGCGGAAGAGGGCCTCAGCCAGGACGGTGGCGGTGGTGGTGCCGTCGCCGGCGTCGTCGCTGGTCTTGGAGGCGGCCTGTTTGACGAGCTGGGCGCCCATGTTCTCCGTCTTGTCGCGCAGCTCGATCTCCTCCGCGACGGTGACGCCGTCCTTGGTGACGGTGGGTCCGCCCCAGGACTTGTCGATGACCGCGTTCCTGCCCCGCGGGCCGAGCGTCGCCTTGACGGCGGAGGCGAGCTTCTCCACGCCGCTGAGCAGCGCCTGACGAGCGTCCACGTCGAAGGCGAGTTCTTTCACTGCCATGGGTGTCGGTCTCCGTTGCTTGACGGTGCGTCTGTCTCGGTGGTGCCCGCAGCACTCCATCCCGCGCGCCGACCGCGCAGCGGCGGCGCTGGACCCAAGAGCAGGCAAGGCGCGTGCCTGCAGCCAACAGCGAGCCTCGCCCCACGCTGACAGCGACGGCGGCTCTGCACGCGGGTTTGCAGGGACAGTCCAATGACACGCAGCGACCTGTTGCCGTTCCAGGCTGCCAGGTTGGCAGGCATTCGCCCTGCGCAGGCGCGGCCCTCAGGGGGTGTTCTCCCCCAGCACGCTCCGCAGCGACGGCGCCGGGGCGCACAGGGCGCGGACGATCCGCACCGTGTCGAGGAAGACCCCCGCCAAGGCCAGTGTGAGCAGGCCCGAGCCCACCGCCACCAGCGCCACACCCGCTGCGTCCGTCACGTTGGCGCTGGGGCCAGGCACGAGCGCGCTGGCCAGGCGGATCACGTCGCCTCCCGCCGCCACAGCCGCCGCCGCCACGGTCGCGTAGATCGTCTGGCGGTCGACCCTGCCTGTGCGCAGCACCAGCGATCGTTCGACATAGCGGCGTGCGCTTGGACGAATGGCCAGCAGCGCCAAGCTCATGGCTGTCGCCGCTCCCAGCCGCACCAGCGTCCGCTCCAGGGGGGGCGGGCCTCCCAGATACGGCCACGGGCCCTGCCGTTGATCGATCTCCACGTGCAGGATGTAGAGCAGCCACACGAGAACGCCGCCCAGGCACACCCCACCCAGGGCCCGCAGCCGCTCCCGCGCAGAGGCCCCCGGGACAGCGACGACCATCGCCAGCAGCGCGCCGAGCGTCGCCGCCGCCGCCGCTGTGGGGACGACCCAGCCAGCGAGCCGCACGATGCGCGCAGCGGGCGCCGTCAGCCCTGCAGCGACGGCCAGCTCCGCCAGTCTCGGGGCCCAGGCAGTGAGCCCCGCCGTCAAGGCCCCCGCGCCGAAGAGCAGCAGTCCCGCCACAGCCATCCACCGCCAGCGCAGCGGTTGCAGCGCCTCAGCGTGCGGATCGACGGTGTAGAGGATGGTCGCGCGAATGGCTGTGCCGCATTCGGGGCAGGCCCCCTTGACGCTCAGCCCCTGCAGCTCGTAGCCGCACCGGACGCACGGCAGCGAGCCCTTCAGCGCCCGGTCGAGGCGCGACGCAGCCTCGAGCCTCTCCTCCTCACGATTCGAATGAGGCGGCGCAGACTCCACCCGCGCAGTCTATAGGCCTGCATCCCTTTCGCGGCCTGCATCCTCCCCTGTCATATACTCGACCAAGGCATGCTCGAGGCGGTCGAACAGCTGCGGGAAAACGTGTCGCGGGTCTATCTGGGCTCGCCCGAGGCGATCGACCGCCTGCTCTGCTGTCTCATCGCCGGGGGCCACGCGCTGATCGAGGACGTGCCAGGGGTGGGCAAGACGGTGCTGGCCACGGCTCTTGCCCGCTCGGTCGACTGCGACTTCACCCGCGTGCAGATGACGCCCGATCTGCTGCCTGCGGACCTGCTGGGCGTGAGCGTCTACGACCGGTCGCAGGGGGAGTTCGTCTTCAAGCCCGGCCCCATCTTCACCAACATCCTACTGGCGGACGAGATCAACCGGGCCAGCCCGCGCACCCAGTCCGCCCTGCTGGAGGCGATGAACGAAGCGAGCGTCTCCGTCGACGGCGTGACCAGACCGCTGGAGCAGCCCTTCATGGTCGTGGCGACGCAGAACCCCCACGAGTTCGAGGGGGCCTATCCGCTGCCCGAGAACCAGCTGGACCGCTTCCTCATGCGGATCAGGCTGGGCTATCCCGACGCTCAGGCTGAAACGGAGGTGCTGCTGCGCAGGCCCGCGACGGAGGCGCTGCCGCAGCTTGCGCCGGCGCTCACGAGGCAGCAGGTGATCGCGCTGCGGGAGAAGGCAGCGTCGATCCACGTGGAGCGGTCGCTGGTGGAGTGGATCGTGGCCATCGCCGCTGCGACGCGTCAGCACGAGGAGCTGCGCTTCGGGCTGAGCCCTCGCGGCGCCCTTGCGCTGGCGCAGGCGGCCCGGGCGGCAGCAGTGATGCAGGGCCGCGACTACTGCATCCCCGAGGATGTGCTGGAGCACTTCCTGCCCGTCTGCGCCCACCGTGTGCAAGTGCGGCCGGAGTTCGAGAACGGCGACGGCCAAAGCGCCGAACGCGCCCTCGAGCACGCCTTGGCGCGGACGCCTTCGCCTGTGTGAGGCCTCTGGAGGACTGCCCCGCTTCGACCAGCCGGGGTGCTCGCTCAGTCGTGCCGCAGCGCCACGATGGGGTCCTGCTTGGCGGCGACCTGCGCGGGATAGATGCCGAAGATCAGTCCGGTGGCCGTGGCCACGCAGAACGAGAGCACGATCGACCAGAGCGTGATCTCCGTGGGCAGCGCCACCTGCTGATCGAAGAGCTGGCCGACGAGCGGCGCCCGGGCGAGCAGGGGGATCAGCCACTCGACCGCCACGCTCAGCCCCACCCCCAAGGCGACGCCCGCCACACCCCCGATGGCGCTGAGCACGCTGGTTTCGACGAGAAACTGCCAGACAATGTGCCTGCGCGTCGCCCCCAGGGCTCGGCGGATGCCGATCTCCCGCGTGCGCTCGGTGACGTTGGCGAGCATGATGTTCATGATGCCGATGCCGCCGACGAGCAGGCTGATGCCCGCGACGGCGCCCAGCACGAGGTTCCACGTCAGGGCCTGGCGCTTGGCCTGCTCCAGCAGCTCGTAGGGGACGATCAGCTCCACATCCGTCAGCCCCGGGTGCGTGGTGTTGAGCAGCCGCCGCAGCAGCTGCGAGAAGAGGATCACCTCCTCCTTGGCGGGCGCCTCGATGTAGACCTCGTGGATGGCGACCTCCGCGATGGTGCGCGTGCCGCTCTCCTGACGGAAAATGAGATCGCCGAAGGCCGTCTGCGCCGCAGACAACGGAATGTGCACGTCCTTGTTCAGATCGCGGCCGATCAGCGCAGCGCCTGCGCCGCCCGAGAGCCCCACAGGCCGCAGCACGCCCACGACCGTCACCACCGTGTCGTCGATGCGCAGCGTCTTGCCGAGCGGGTCGTCGTAGGGGAACAGCTCGCGGGCGACCTCCGAGCCGATCACCGCGACCATCGCCCGCTCCTGCATGTCCTCCTCGGTGATGTACCTGCCTCGGGCGACGCGAAGCCCAGCGACCTTGAGCAGATCGGGCGTGACGCCAAAGGCCTGGCTCGTCTGCCTGCGGTCGAGTCTGAGGATCTGGCTGCCCAGCGCCTTGACAGGGACGATGGAGGCGGCGTCGGGAAAGTTCTGCTGGATGAGTTTCACGTCCTGACGCGTCAGGCCGTACTTGCTGATGTAGGACTGTCTGCCGCTGGTGGACTGCGTCGTCTCGGGGGGTTTCTTGGAGCGGACGATGATGTTCTTGGCGCCGAGCCGTTCGATCTGCGCCAGGGCCTCGCGCTTCGACCCCTCCCCGATGCTGACCATGGTGATGACCGCGGTGACCCCCAGAATGATGCCCAGGGCCGTGAGGATCGACCGGAGCATGTGCAGCCTGAGGTTCTTGAGCCCCAGCCGAACTGTCTCGAGCAGGAAGACCACCGTCGCTACTCTATGAGCGCAGGCGCGACCGGTTGCGGGCCTGCAGGAGCGACGCAGCGGTTGTCCCCCAGCTTTTCGCCACCCTTGATCGAGCAGGAGACAGCCGTCGAACGAGGCTGGGCGTACGCTGTGCGGACCCAGGACGGAGCGCGTTTCACGCTGACGCTGTCCTGGGCCGACTGCGAGCGCTGGGCGGGCGGGAGGCTGGCGCCCGTCGTGGTCGCCCAGGCGCTGCTCGATGCTCTGGCGCAGCGCAACCCCGACTGGTCCGCCTTGGCGGACAGGCGTCTCGACGCCGCCAGACTCACCCGCGAGTTTTCCGGCCTCGACGCGGCAGTGACCCAGGCCTTGGCGGGGGAGACGTCCACGGAGGACGACCGCGCAGAAGGAGCGCAGCCATGTCCGTAACTCGCCCCGCGCTCTTGTGTGCGCATGTCGCGCCCATCCTGACCCTGGCAGCGTCGCTGTTGCAGGGCTGCGCCAGTGTGCAGCCGCAGGCTCGCGTCGTCGGCGCCGCCATCACGCGGACGACCGACGCAGGAGCGCAGGTCCTGTTCACCGTGGAGGCGAAGGCGCCGGACTCCAGGAAGGAAATTCGCCTGGCCCGCGTCCGCTGCGACTTCACCGTCGAGGGCAAGCCTGTCTACACGGGCGTGCGCAGCGCCGAAGCGACGATCGCCCCCACAGGAGTCGCGACGATCGAGATCCCCGTGGCCTTTGCCTGGTCCGACGTGGGCCTGACCGCGGCGCCCCGGACGCAGCGGTCGCTTGCCTACACCCTCAGCGCGCGCGTGCAGTATGTTCCGCCTGATGTGCTGGGAAGAGCGCTCTTCACCACAGGGCTGCGCACGCCGACGATCGCCGTCGTCGACGCGGGCTCCCTCGTCGTGGGGAACGCGGCGAACGACGCGGACACCGAGGGATCGAGCCAGAACGCCGCTGGCGCCGCCCGCTGAACAGCAGCGGCTCAGCGGTCGCCGCTGCTGCCCAGAAAGGACCAGGCCCGGACGGCGCCGTCGCGAGCGACGGTGAAGGTCGCTGCGCCCGCAGCAGCTGTGACCAGCCACCGTGCGCGGTGTTTCAAGGGCTCGAGCCTGGGATCCGCCAGCCTGGACGGCCCTGTCGACTGCAGCACGAATCGGGGACCGAGTCGCGGAATGAGGAACACGCCTCCCGTGGCTGCAGAGCCGTGGTGCGGCGCCTCCATGGCGTCGATGCGGCCGGGGCCGAGCTGCTCGACCGCCTGTTGCAGCTCCGCCAGCCCCAGATCGCCCGTGAGCAGCGTTCGTGTTCTGCCTTGTGCAGTGGGCGTCTCCACCACCGCCGCCAGGGAGGAGGCGTTGTCCGAGACGGGGCGTGATGCAGCGGGCGAAGCGGGCGGCCAGAGCAGTGTGATGTTCGAGTCCCCCAGGGCGAAGACGTCGCCGGCGCTGGCGACGACGATCGTTGCGCCCTCTGTTTTCAGCGCAGCCAGCAGCGCCGCCGCTGGCCCCTCGGGATCGCGCTCAGCCGCTGTGGACAGCATGGGGGAGACCACGACCTGCTCGATCCGCAGCGCACGAGCCACCCGGGGAGCCGCTGCGTAATGGTCCATGTCCGCATGGGTGAGAAAGAGGTAGCGCAGCCTGCTCACGCCCAGGGCGCGCAGCGCCAGCGGTGCGATCCGCTCGACGCGGCTGATCGCCTGCGACCCACAGTCCCACAGCGCCGCCTGCCCGCCTGAACGCAGCAGCAGACACGAGCCGTCGCCGACGTCGAGCATGTCCAGCCGAAACGCTGTCTGCGGCGCAAGGCCGTTGCGCACAGGCGCCGTCAGCGCCAGAGCCGCCGCCACGACCGCCGTCGCCGCTGCGGGAATCCGCCGCTCCCCGCGCGCAGGCCTGGCGAACCAGAGCAGGATCGCGCCCTCCGCAGCGATCACCCACCACAGCGGAAAAGGAGGAACCCGCACGCCTGCGCCAGGCAGCGAGGCTCCATACGTCATCAGCCACGCCAACGCCTTCGCCTGCGGGGCGAGCAGCGGCGCCAGCCACGCCCCTGCAGCGGGAAGCGCCGAGGCGATCGCCACCCCTGCGCCCCCCACCGCCACAACAGCCAGCAGCAGCGGCAGCGCCGCGACCGAAAGCAACGGCGTCCACAGCGACGCCACGCCAAAACGCCACGCAGCGATGGGTGTCGACACCAGCCAGGCGCACAGACCGACGACGAAGACGCTGCGGGCCTGCCTGAGCGTCCAGCGCAGCGTCCGGACGGCGCGGCTGCGGGAGGGGCTGGCCCTGCCTGGCGTCGCCTGTGGAAACAGCGAGGGGGCCCCGGGAAAGACCCGATCCAGCAGCGGGGCCCCCAGGATGAGTCCCGCCACTATGCTGTAGGACAACACGAAACCTGCAGAAAAGAGCTCCATCGGCCTGACCGCCAGGGTCAGCGTCGCCGCCAGCGCCAGCGTCGCCACGCTGTCCCAACGACGGCCCGCCAGCTCCGCTGCAAGAAAGGCCAGGATCATGATGGTCGCCCGCAGCGCCGGCGCGCGCAACGGCAGCGCCGCTGCGTACAGCAGCACGACCGCCCCCACGAGCAGCAGCTCGAGCCTCCCCCAGTCCCGGAACAGCCGCAGCGCCGCCGCCGCCAGCCAGGCGATCGCCGCCATGTGCAACCCGGAGATCGCCAGGATGTGCGCCAACCCCGTGGCCTGACCAGCCTCCTGCAACGGCGCCAACGCAGCGGTCCGCTCTCCCAGCAGCAGCGCGCGAGCCAGCGCCCTGGTCTGTGGATCAGCGATGGGGTTCGTCAACGCGTCCAAGGCCCGCGCAGCCCGCGTGCGCACCCTCCAGACCAGTCTGTGCACGGCGCCTGGCGCGCCTGAGCCGGCTGCAGAGATGTGTGTGATCGTCGACGCGTCCTCGACGCGCAGCTCCCCCGCGAATCCCCGCTCACGGGCGTACAGCCGACGGTCAGCTTCTCCAGGATTCGTCGGCGGCCGCAGCGTGCGCCACGCGCCGACCACACGCACGCGCTGGCCAGGCTCGACAGCAGGCTGCTGCGCCGACCATACCCAGAGCTTGCCTCGGGTCCTTTCGCGGGCGCTCGCTGCGCCGGGGCTTCCCACGCGGCGCGTCCTCAATGCAAAGCGCCACTGGGGCTGGCGATGTGCACGGGAAAAGGGCGCGAACACTCCTTGGGCAACGAACGCTGCAGGCCGATCCTCCACCACTCCCTCCACCATGACGACAGCGCCGTCGGGCAGGTCCGCCAGGCGGCGCTCCAGGGGCGTGGGCGTCGCGACCCGCAGCGCCGTCCACCCCGCAAGGAGCAGCGCCGTCGCCGCCAGGGCGCACACTGCGAACTCGACGCGTCGCCTGCTCCAGAAGGCCGTGAGCGTCGCGCAGCCCGCCGTCGCAGCCGCCCCGACGAACCACAGGACGGGAGGCGTCCTCCCAAATCGCCCCAGCGCCGCGCCCGCAGCAGCGGCGGCGAACAGCGACAGCGCCGGTCCACAGCGACGCAGCCTCCTCCCGGGGCGCACATGCGCTGCAGGATCGATCACGAACGACGCGTCGTCGCCCGGGGCTCGGCTGATCATCCCGTGGGAGCGGCTGTGGCTGCGGGCGCCTGCACTTCGTCCAGCAACGGCTGACCCTGCGTCACTCTTCGCAGGTTTTCCGCAGCCAGCGTGACAGCCCGTTGCCAGAATGAGGGACTCACCCCTGCCAGCGAAGGCGTGAGCAGCACCGTCGGCATGGTCCACAGCGGGTGGTCCGCGGGAAGCGGGGCCCGCTCGACCGCGTCCAGCGCAGCCCCGGCCACTTTCTCCTTGCGCAGCGCCTGAAACAGCGCGCTCTCGTCCACCACATGAGGCCTGGACACATCCACGAGAAATGCGGATGCTTTCATCGATTCGAACGCTGCCCGGTCCAGCGTCGGCCCCGGACGCAACGCCAGCGGGGGCGTCGCGATCACCACGTCCGAGCGGGCCAGCAGCTCGTCCAGCGCCCGCAAGGGCCCCTTTTCCACCTTCGCCAGGCTCGCAGCGTCCTCCTCGTTGAGCGACTCAGCCCCGACGGCCAGCGTCTCGCACCCGAGCGTCGCCATCGTCCGGGCGATCGTCGCGCCCACCGGCCCCAGATGCACCACACCCACACAGGAGGAGAAGAGATCCCGCACGTCTGCAGCGAGTCTGGACGTCGCCCACGTGTGCGCTCGCTGCAGATCCACCGCCTCGCTGAGCCTTCTGCACAGCGCCAGCGTCAACAGCAGGGCGTGCTCCGCAGCTTGGGGCGCCCGGGCTCGTTGGCTGCTGGTGACGCGCACCCCCGCAGCGAGCAAAGGCCCCAGCGTCGTCAGCGACTCGGCGCTGGCGCTGAGCAGCTGCACCCACTGCAGCTTCGGCGCATGCTCGCGGAGCGTCTGCGCCGCTGCGGAGACGCCCACCAGATGCGTCGTCTCGGGCAGCGTCTCGAGCAGCTCCCGGTGCGAGCGAACGACGACGATCGCCATGTCTTCGGGAGCTGAGGCGCGCAGCGGCGCCAGCGCCTCTTCCCCCAGGCGCCAGCCTGTCTCTTCGTGAAACGCAGCGACGGTCAATCTGCGCGCAGCCACGCTGCGCAGTCTACTGCGCCGGCGCCAGCCTGCTCAGCGCAGCAGCACATACGCCCACACGCACAGGGCGTAGAAGAGCGTGATCCCCGCTGCCCATCCGAGCGTGTCCCGCGCAGCAGGCGAGAGTTTCTCCAGCGGACGGTGCAGCAGCGCAAGCAGCGGAACCAGCGCCGCCTCCACACGACCCAGCAGCGCCGACGCTGCCTTGGCTGGAACAGCCTGCGGAGCGGTTCGCTCTGTCTGCTCCCCCGAGGACTCCGCGGGCGCAGCGGTCGAGGCGTCTGTCGCCTCCGCTGCAGGGGCCTCCTCCACGGTTGTCGCAGCCTCCTCCGCTGAGTCCCCAGACGCTGCAGGGGGCGTTTCTTTCGCCTCTTCAGCGGCTTCCGCAGCGGCGTCATCGTCTTCCGCTGTGGCAGCGGACTCCTCCTCCGTTCCCAGCTGCGCCGCTGGGTCCACACCGGGATCCTCTGGAAGAGGCTCGAAATCGCCTTCGATCTCCTCGTCCGCGGAAGACGCCAGTTCCTCGTCGAGCGTCTCCACCAGCGCCGCTCGGTCCGCCTCGTCGACAGGCTCCGCCTGCGTCGCTGCAGCATCCTCCTCTTCCGCAGCTGCAGCGGAGGGCGTTGCCTGCGCAGCGGCCGCCTCCACCTCTACTGCAGCCTCTGGCTCCTGCTGCGCAGCAGCGTCCTCTGGGGCTGTCTCCGCTGCGGACTCCCGCTGTGTCGGCGGCGCAGCCGCTTCTTCGACCGGGGAGGCTGCTGCTTCGTCGTCAGCAGCGACAGCAGCGGGTGGCTCCTCCTCCACTGCTGTCGCTGTCTCGGCCTCTGCAGCGGCTGAGGGCGTCTCGACAGCGGATTCGTCCAGCGAGGGCGCTTCAGCAGCTTCTTCCTCGACCTCCTTTTCGACGATGGCCGCCAGCTCCGCAGCCGCCTCCTGCGCCTGCTCGACGAGCTCTTCGACGTCGGGCGCCAGAGCCTCCGCAGGATCCTCCTCGTGCGTCTCCGTTTCGTCTGCAACGCCGCTGGTGGAGGCCCCAGCGTCTTCCTCTTCAGCGGTCTCAACAGCGGATGTTTCCTCCGCTGCCCCCTCAGCGCCAGCGTCGGGCGATGCGGACGACGACGCAGCGTCGTCGGTGTCTGCGTTCGCAGGACCTTCCGACGATTCCTCCTGCGACTCGGAGGACGCTGGCTCCGTCGCAATCGACTCCCCAGGCGGTTCCACGCCTTGTTCGATCGCAGCGACACGGCGTTCGAAGTCTTTGGTGGTGCGGTCGATGCGGTCGACCAGCGCGTCGACCTGTTCGTCGAGCGAAGGCGCAGGCGCAGCTGCCTGCGCAGCGGCGTCAGCGTCGGATTGCGCAATGGTCCTTGGCATGCGTCCTCGGCGCCGTCGCAGCGCTCCTCCTGAGGATCATCGACGTTGCGGGGCCGCTGCTCAAGTCCGAGAACGTCCGGAGTCCCCGCGAACGACCCTATCCTCGCCCCATGCTCACCGTCTTCGTCGAGGGCGCCTGCTTCGGGGAAGGGGAGGAGGTGGTCGTTCCCGACGACGAGGCCAGGCACGCGCTGCGCGTCCGCAGAGCCCAGCCTGGCGAGGCGGCGCTGGTGCTCAATGGCAAGGGGCTGCTTGGGCGGGGACGCGTCGTCCTGCTGCCGGGGCGGCGCTTGGCGGTCCGTCTTGAACAGGTCGAACAGCAGCCCTCGCCGCCCGCCCCGCGGATCCGCGTCCTGGCGCCCCTCCCCAAGGGCCCCCGCGCAGGCGAGCTGGTCGACCTGCTCAGCCAGGCTGGGGCCTGCTCCTGGACGCCGCTGCTGACCAAGCGCTCGAGCCGAAAGCCCACCGCAGCCCTGCTGGCAAGGCTTGGCCGCGTGGCCGTGGCTGCGTGCAAGCAGTCGCGCAGGCCCTGGCTGCTGCGTGTCGACGAGCCGTTGCCGCTGGCCGAGGCCCTGGACGGCCTTGCGGGGGCAGCGTCCTTCCTTGCGGACCCCCAGGGGCCGACGCTTCCCGGCCTTCGCGCACAGGAGCATCCCGCAGACCTGCAGCTCTTCGTGGGCCCGGAGGGGGGCTTCGAGCGACAGGAGCTCGAGGCGCTGCGACGCGCTGGCGTCCAGCCCATCAGCCTGGGCCCGCACATCCTGCGGATCGAGCTGGCCGCGGCCGTCGGCTGCGCCCTGCT
>CAYPBL010000036.1:11591-19164 GCA_964408965.1 uncultured Phycisphaeraceae bacterium
AGCAGCGGCGGCGTTCACGACGACAGCGACCACGCGTCCTTCCCGCTGCTGCCCAAGCTTGGGAGTCCACTCATGCGCCGTCTCGCACCACTGACCTTCGCAGCGCTGGCGTGCTCGATGTTCACCCCACACGCCCGGGCGATCGACGAAACCCACCTCCGCAAGGCCCAGCAGCTCGTCGCCAAGGCTGTCGCCTACCTGCGCAGCCAGCAGGACCCGCGCACAGGCGGATGGGCGGTTCCCGAGGAGGGCCCAAGTCTTCCCGCGATCACCGCGCTGGTGGTCAACGGCCTGATCCTGCAGCCTGAGATCGACGAGCGCGATCCTGCGATCGCCCGGGCCGTCGCCTTCATGCTCTCCCATCGCCAGCCCGACGGCGGGATCTACGACCGCATTCTGCCGTCGTACAACACGTCGATCTGCCTCTCGGCCCTGTCGCGCATCCATACCCCCGAAGCAGCAGCGGCGATCGGGCCTGCGCAGGCGTTTCTCAAGAGCCTCCAGTGGAGCGAGACCGCTGCAGCGGAGCATTCCGCGACAGCCCGTGTGGACCGCAGCCATCCCTTCTACGGCGGCGTGGGCTACGGCAGCCACGGCAGGCCCGACAACTCCAACCTCAACATGATGCTGCAGGCCCTGCACGACTCGGGCCTGTCAAGCGAGGACCCCGCCTTCACCCGCGCCCTGGTCTTCCTGCAGCGCACACAGATGCACCATCTGGTCAACGACATGCCCTACGCAGCGGGTTCGACGCAGGGGGGGTTCATCTACTCCACCGGCCCTGAGCGCGATCAGCCGGGCGTCGGCGAGTCCAAGGCCGGGACCATCGTCGAGACGCTCGACGACGGGACGAAGGTCAGCAGGCTGCGCGCCTACGGCAGCATGACCTACGCAGGCTTCAAGAGCTACATCTACGCCAACCTGTCGCGGGACGACCTGCGCGTGCAGCTGGCCTGGGACTGGATCCGTCGCAACTACACCGTCACGGAGAATCCCGGCGTCGGCATGCAGGGCTACTACTACTACCTCCTGACCTTCGCGCGGGCTTTGGACGCGTGGGGGCTGCCTACCGTCGAGACGCTCGACGAGCGCGGCCAACCCCTCGAGACACGCGACTGGGCCAACGACCTGATCGATCAGTTGGCGACGCTGCAGAACGACGACGGCTCCTTCCGCTCCGTCGCCAGCCGCTGGATGGAGGACAACCCTGTCCTCATCACCGCCTACGCGCTGCTGGCGCTGCAGCACGCGATCCGCTGAGCAGCGGGCCGGCTCGCTCGCTGCGCAGAGAAACAGGAGCGGCGCCGGTCCGCTCCTGTGGCACATGCTCTCGTTGTCAGGCCGGCAGGCTCCGAAGGCTCACTTGCGCCAGGTGGGGAAGCGGCCGGGCGTCCAGTTGGCGTCCGCCTCGTCCAGCGCCTCGCCGAGCTCGGCAAGATCCTTCTCGACAAGCGTGCGCAGCTGGCGCAGCAGCGTGTCGAAGGCGTCCGCAGCGTAGGCGTAGCCGTCGCGCTGGGTCTGCGTCGGCGCCGAGGTGACGCTGGCCAGGCCGTTCATGATCGTGCTGACGCGCTGGCTGATCGAGGGCGGCGCAGGCTCGGAGAGCCTTGCCAGTGTGCGGTCGCCGTTGAGCCTGCGGTCGAGGTCCAGGGCCGTGCGCCGGGCCTGCTCGACCTTCTCGAGCAGGGCGGGGTCGGCGCCGGGCGTGTCGAGGACCGCCTGCCTGAGCAGGGCGATCCGCTCGAGCGACTCGCGCAGGATGCGCTGGGCGCCGAAGACCGCCCGCTGCAGCCTGGCCACCTTGCGGCCGAAGGCCACCGCCTCCTGGCGGTCCTTGGCGGTGAACGTCGCCAGGTTCAGCGGCTTGACCTCGAACTCGACAGGCCCCGCCAGCCGCTCCGTCTTGCCGTCGACCACGCGCGCGACGGAGACGCTGTAGACGCCAGGCGGAGCAAGCACGCCTCCCTGAGCGAATCGGCCCGCGCGCGTCGGAACCGCCCAGGGGTAGCGCAGGTCCCACGCCGCCTCGTGCAGCCCCTTGGCCTGCGAGCCGGGAATCCTGCGCACCACCTGGTCCACGTCGTCGCGGATCTCCAGGAACAGCGAGGGCGGCTGCTCGAGGTCCTCTTCGCGGAACTCCTCGACGGTCGGGTACGTCGTGTCGCCCTTCTTCCAGCGCTCCTTGCGCCGCTGCTTGCGCGTCTTGACCGACTCCTTGACGTAATAGCGGATGACGGCGCCGAAGGGGGGATTCTTCGCCTGGAAGTAGGTCGATCCCTGGAAGTTGGCCATGAGCCTGCTGCGGGGGACGTAGAGCAGGGCGTCGCGCACGGGGAAGATGTGCGCGGGTTTGTCGAAGGCCTCGGCCTCTTCGCGCAGCGGCGAGTAGTCGTCGAGGATGTAGAAGCCTCTGCCGAAGGTGGCCATGGCCAGGGCGTCGTCGCGCCGCTGGATGTCCAGGTCGCGCACCGCGATGGTGGGCAGCCCTTGAATCCTGCGCCAGTGTTTTCCGCCGTCGAGCGTGTAGTAGGCGCCGAACTCGGTCCCCACGAAGAGCAGGTCCTTCTTGACGTGGTCCTGCGCGATGGCCCAGACCATGCCCTTTTCCGGCAGGTCGCCCACGATGGAGCGCCACGTGCGGCCGCGGTCCTCGCTCTTGAGCAGGTACGGCGCAAAGTCGCCGTTCTTGTGGTTCTCGAAGGCGGCGTAGACGGTGTCGGGGTCGTGCAGCGAGGCGTAGAGGAAGGAGACGTAGGTCATGTCGGGGACGGTGGGGAAGACCTCGATCCTGCGCCAGGTCCTGCCGCCGTCCTCGGTGACGTTGACCAGTCCGTCGTCGGTCCCCACGTAGATGAGCCCCTCGACCAGCGGCGACTCCGTCAGGGCCGTGGCGTTGCCGAAGATGGAGGTGGACTTGTGCTTCGAGGGCGCCTCGGGCGGCTGGATCCTGCCCATGACTTCGAGCGTGTTGCGGTCGAGGCCGCGCGTCAGGTCGGGGCTGACGACCTCCCAGGAGTCGCCCCGGTCGTCGGAGCGGAAGAGCCGATCCGCCGCGAAGTAGAGCCTGGTGTGCGAGTGGGGGCTGATGATCAGCGGCGAGTCCCAGTTCCACACGTACGGCTCCTCGCCAGGTTTTTCGCGGGGCTTGATGTCCACGATCTCGCCGCTTCTGCGGTCGTGCCGAATGAGCCCGCCGTACTGCCACTCGCTGTAGACGATGTTGGGGTCCTCCGGGTCGACGACCGTCTCGAAGCCGTCGCCGAAGACGGTGACGAACCAATCCTCGTTGGTGATCCCCTCCTCCTTGAGCGTGCGCGAGGGGCCGCCCTGCGTGGCGTTGTCCTGCGTGCCGCCGTAGACGTAGAAGAAGGGCTCGGAGTTGTCCACAGCCACGCGGTAGAACTGCGTGACGGGCAGGTTCTCCTTGAAGTCCCAGTTGGCGCCGAGGTCGAACGACTCGTAGACGCCGCCGTCGCAGCCGATGTAGAGATGGCTCGTGTCGGCGGGGTCGATCCACAGAGCGTGGTCGTCGACGTGCCTGTTGCGGTTGCCCAGCGGCCGGAAGGTTCTGCCGCCGTCGTCGCTGATCTTGCTGACGGTGTCGAGGACGAAGACGCGGTCGACGTTGTGGGGATCTGCGTAGATCTCGCTGTAGTACTGGGGGCTGGTGACGGCGTAGTCGCTGCGGCGCTCCCACGTCTCGCCTCGGTCGGTGGAGCGGAAGAAACCGCTCTTGCCCTCCGCCGCTTCGACGATGGCGTAGAGGACGTCGGGGTCAGCGGGGCTGATCGCCAAGCCGATGCGCCCCAGGTCGACGCTGGGCAGGCCCCTGTGGATCTTGCGCCACGTCTGACCGCCGTCGGTGGACTTGTAGATGGCCGACTCGGGGCCGCCGTTGATGAGCGTCCAGACGTGCCTGCGCCGCTGGTAGGCGACAGCGTACATGGTGTCGGGATCGCGCGGGTCGAGATGGATTTCGCTCACACCCGTGTCGTCGCTGATGTGCAAGATGCGCTGCCAGCTCTTGCCGCCGTTGGTCGTGCGGTACAGACCGCGGTCGCCGCCGGAGCGCCACAGCGGCCCTTGCGCCGCTACGTAGACGACGTCGCTGTCGCGCGGGTCGATGGCGATCATGCCGATGTGCTCGGAGTCGGCCAGGCCCATGCGCTTCCAGGTCCTGCCGCCGTCGAGCGACTTGTAGACGCCGTCGCCGAAGCTGACGCTGCGCTGGCTGTTGTTCTCGCCGGTCCCCACCCAGACGACGTTGGGGTTGTTCGGGTCGATCTCCACGACGCCGATGGAGTAGGAGCCTTCGTGGTCGAAGACGGGCGTGAAGGTGACGCCGTTGTTGTCCGTCTTCCAGACGCCGCCCGAGCAGCTGGCGACGAAGAACTCCGCGGGCCGCTCGGGGTTCATGGCGAAGTCGCAGATGCGGCCGGACGTCATCGCTGGGCCGATCGAGCGGGCCCGCAGGCCGTCGAAGGCGCTTGCGGGGGGCGTCTTCGCCTCCGCGCTTCCGTCCGCAGCAAGGGCGGGAGCGGTCGCCGCCCCCGTCAGCGCCAGCGCCGCAGCGACGCGAGCGGTGTGCTTGAGCGTGCGTTTCATCGTCTCCTCCTGTTCTGTTGGGCTTTTCCCTCATTGTCTCCGTATCGGGGAGCGGGCAGGACCTCGACGGTCCGCTCCTCGACGCGGTCGCCGAAGCGGACCCGCACGGTGTATGTCCCCGCTGGGACGAACTGAGGCATGGGATGGGGGCTGGCCAGCCGCTGCCTTGGATCAGCCTGCAGGTCCCACCACACGCGGTTGAGGCCCGAGCGGTTCGAGCCGGTGAGCGTGCGGATGGTCTGGCCGAAACGGTCGAGGATCTCGATCGAGACGTCCTCGTCGTTGACGTCGCGGATCCAGTAGGTGATGGCGGCGCCCAGCGGGTTGTTGGGCGCGGTGAACATGCGGTCGCTCCAGACGCCGCCCTGCATGATCGTGTAGCGGGGCCTGGCGGGGAGGATCTCGAAGAGGTGGAAGGGCGACCGGACGACCTCCTCCGTCAGCTGGGCCAGCGGGCTGACGTCGTCGAGAATCCAGATCGACCTGCCGTGCGTCGCCGCCACGAGGTCGCGCTCGCGCCGCTGGATCTTCAGGTCGTCCACCCGCACGGTGGGAAGTGTGTCAGCGGTGAGCCTGACCCAGTGGGCGCCGCGGTCGATGGTGACGTACACCCCCCGCTCGGTCCCTGCGTAGAGGAGGTCGGGGTTGTGCGGGTCCTCGCGGACGACGCGGACGGGAAAGCCCTGGGGAAGGTCGCCCGCGATGTCCGTCCAGGTCCTGCCCAGGTCCGTCGTCATGAGCAGGCGGACGGTGAAGTCGTCGCTGCGGTGGCCGTCGACGGCGACGTAGGCGGTGTCGCGGTCGTGGTTGGAGGGCTCGATCTCCGCGATGTAGAGGCCCTGGGCCGCCTCGGGCGTGACGTTGCGCCACGAGCCTCCCTCGTCGGTGGTGACGTGGACGAGGCCGTCGTCGGAGCCCGCCCAGAGCAGGTCCTTGTCCAGCGGCGACTGCGCCAGTGAAACGACCGTGCCGTAGGTCTCAGCGTCGGAGCCCACGGTGGTGATCTTGTCCGCTTCGTGGCGCGTCAGGTCGGGGCTGATGCGCTCCCAGCGATCGCCCTTGTCGGTGAGCTTGAAGACGAAGTTGCCCGCGACGTAGAGGACGTCGGGCTCGTGCAGGCTGTGAATGAGCGGGCTGTTCCAGTTGAAGCGGAAGCGGCTCTGGCCTTCGCGGGGCCGTGGGCTGATGTCGTAGGTCTCGCCGGTGTCGAGGTGGATTCTGGCGAAGTTGCCGCCCTGGGACTCTGCGTAGACGATGTTCGGGTCCTCCGGGTCGAAGGCGGTGTGGAAGCCGTCGCCGAAGAAGACCATGCGCCAGTCCGCGTTGGTGAGGGCGCCAGCCTTTCCCATGAAGGCGCCGTCGTCCTCGAAGACGCTGGCGCTTGGGCCGATCCACGAGCCGTTGTCCTGCAGGCCGCCGAGGACGCGATAGGGCTCGCTGTCGTCGACGCTGACGTTGTAGAACTGGCCGACCGCCATGTGGTTGTGGAAGTCCCAGGTTTTCCCGCCGTTCCAGGAGACGTAGAGGCCGCCGTCGGTCCCGACGAGGATGTGGTCGGGGTCGTGCGGGTCGATGACCATGGCGTGGTAGTCGACGTGGGGCGTGCGGGCGACGCCTTTGCGGAACGTTCTGCCGCCGTCGCGCGACTCGAAGATCTCGAAGCCTGCGACGAGGACGTGCTCATCGTCGCGCGGGTCGATGCGGATGGTGGAGAAGTAGAAGGGCCTGGAGACGAAGTCGCTGACGCGCTCCCACGTGTCGCCGCCGTCCTCGCTGCGGAAGACGCCTCCTGCGCGGGATCTGTCGGGGAAGGGCGCGCCGATGTGTCCGCCCTCGTCCGACTCGATCACCGCCATGACCACATCGGGGTTGGACGGAGCGATCGTCAGGCCGATGCGCCCCGTTCTGCGGGGAAGGCCCTTCGTGAGCTTCGTCCACGTCGCGCCGCCGTCGGTGGAGCGGAAGACGCCGCCCGTCTCGCTGACGCCGCTGAAGCTCCAGGGCGTGCGCCTGCGGGCGTACATGGCGGCGTAGACGATGTCCGGATCCTGCGGATCGACCACGACGTCCACGCAGCCGGTGTTCTCGTCGATGTAGAGGCTCTTCTTCCAGGTCTTGCCGCCGTCGCTCGTCTTGTAGAGGCCGCGTTCCTCGTTGGGGCCCCAGAGATGGCCCATCGCAGCGACGTAGGCGACGTCCGGGTCGCGCGGGTCCAGGGCGATGCGGGTGATGTCGTGCGTCTGGGCAAGACCCAGATGCTCGAAGGTCTTGCCGCCGTCGGTCGAGCGGTAAACGCCGTTTCCCCAGGAGGAGCTGTTTCTGCCGTTGCCCTCGCCGGTTCCGACCCAGACGATCCTGCCCCTGCCCTTGTCCGCAAGGTCCTGGGAGGTTTCGACGCTGTCGAGGTCCTCGCGCGACCAGCCCTTCCACGTCGGCGGAGCGTCAGCGACGGCGAGGGCGCCGATGGAGGCGGTCTCGTAGTCGTCGAAGATGGGGGTGAAGGTGACGCCGTTGTCTGTGGATTTCCACACGCCGCCTGTCGCATAGCCCAGGTAGATGGTCTTCGAATCGCTGGGAGCAAGGGCGATCGCCGCCAGGCGCCCTCCCATGTTCGCTGGGCCGATGTTGCGCCACACGAGCCCGCGCAGGTCGCGTTCGCGCAGCTGGCGTGGCTGGTCCGTCTGATCGGGTCGCGGGTGCATGCCCAGCGTCGCCGCCAGGGCCGCAGCGCCTGCTCCAGTCCATCCAAGCGCGCGCAGCCAACGCCCCCGAGCGCGCACGGGCCTCGCACCAACACCTTCGAACTGCATGTCGCACATCCCCTTTACAAAGCCGTCAGCCTCAACGACGCGCCAGCAAGTGTACAGACCATCGGCCAGGAGGTGGCGGAGGCTGAGCGGCGCTCGTCCGATAGCCTCGGAGCCCCGCGACTCGGCGACTCGGGCCCTGGCGCAAAAAACAGCGCCGC
>CAYPBL010000037.1:0-16011 GCA_964408965.1 uncultured Phycisphaeraceae bacterium
GGTCGGCAGCGTCCGAAAGGAGGGGGGCGGGGCTGACTTGGGCTGCGCGGGGCTCTACACTCCGGGCCCTTGTGCATGAGCCTGCAGCGGCGAGCGGCCAGGCCCTGCGGGGCGCGATGGCCGCGGGGGCGCCGCCGACAGCTGCGACATGGGCGCCGGCCCGGTCAACACGGTGAAGGACGAGCAGCGATGAAGATCAAGACGGACGAGATCACCAGCGTCATTCGCGAGGAGCTCGAGCAGTATGCGGCGGAGCTCGAGGTCACCGAGATCGGGCGGGTCATCCAGGTCGGCGACGGCATCGCCCAGGTCTACGGCCTGTCCAAAGCGATGGCGGGCGAGCTCATCGAGTTCGACACCGACGAAGGCGCCGTCATGGGGCAGGTCTTCAACCTCGAGACCGACACCGTCGGCGCGGTGGTCTACGGGGACTATCTCAAGATCAAGGAAGGGAACGCGGTCCGTTCGACGGGCAGGCTGCTCGAGGTTCCGGTGGGCGACGAGCTGCTGGGGAGGGTGATCAATCCGCTGGGTGAGCCGCTGGACGGCGGGCCCCCGCTGCAGGCGAAGGAGTCGCGGAAGGTCGACATCATCGCGCCGGGGATCGCGGAGCGGCAGCCCGTCAAGGAGCCGCTGCAGACGGGCGTCAAGGCGATCGACTCGATGATCCCCATCGGGCGCGGGCAGCGCGAGCTGATCATCGGCGACCGCAAGACGGGCAAGACGGCCATCGCGATCGACACGATCATCAACCAGAAACGCTGGTGGGGAACGCCCGACGCGGTGGTCTGCGTGTATGTGGCGGTGGGGCAGAAGGAGTCGACGGTCGCGGGGGTCGTCGAGACGCTCAAGAAGCACGGGGCGATGGAGTACACGGTGGTGGTGAACGCGGGCGCCGCAGACCCGGCGCCGCTGCAGTACATCGCGCCCTACGCTGGCTGCGCCATCGGCGAGCACTTCATGTGGCGGGGCAAGGAGGGCAAGACCCCCAAGCACGCCCTGTGCATCTACGACGACCTGTCCAAGCAGGCGGTCGCCTACCGCGAACTGTCGCTGCTGCTGCGCAGGCCCCCCGGTCGAGAGGCGTATCCCGGCGACGTCTTCTATCTGCACTCGCGACTGCTCGAGCGGGCGACCAAGCTCTCGGACGACAACGGCGGCGGGTCGCTGACGGCGCTTCCCGTGATCGAGACGCAGGAAGGCGACGTGTCGGCGTACATTCCGACGAACGTGATCTCGATCACGGACGGGCAGATCTACCTCGAGCCCGAGCTCTTCTTCGCGGGGACCAGGCCCGCCATCAACGTGGGCATCTCCGTCTCCCGCGTCGGCGGCAACGCGCAGATCAAGGCGATGAAGCAGATCGCTGGCTCGCTGCGACTGGACTTGGCGGCCTTCCGCGAACTCGAAGCCTTCGCCCAGCTGGGAACCGAGCTCGACAAGGCCACGCAGCGGCAGCTCGACCGCGGCAGACGCATGGTCGAGCTGCTCAAGCAGCCGCAGTACAAGCCCATGGACGTGGTCGACCAGATCATCTCCATCTTCGCTGGGACGAAGGGCTACCTGGACGACCTGCCGCTGGAACAGGTGGCGGCGTTCGAGGAGGGGCTGCTCGAGCACATGCGCGTCGCGGGGGCGAAGATCCGCGAGGAGCTGGCGAGCAAGCGGGCCTTCGACGAGGCGCTGGAGAAAGCGCTGGGCGAGGAGGTCGCGGCCTTCAAGGAGCGGTTCAAGGCTGCGGGCTGAGGTCCGGACGGTCGGCGGCGCGCAGGATCAGAGCAGCGGCGTGGAGGAGGTCCTCCGCGACGGCGTCGACGCTGCTGTCGCGGGGACGAGCAGCGGGGTCCTGCACGAGCAGCAGGGTGCGGCAGCCTGCGCGCCGGCCCGCCTGGCAGTCGCGCAGCGCGTCGCCCACCATCCACGAGCGCGACAGGTTCAGATCGAGGTCGCGGGCGGCCTGCAGCAGCATGCCGGGGCTGGGCTTGCGCCAGGGATGCTCGCGGTCGTAGCCCGCGACGACGCCCTGGGGGTGGTGCGGGCAGAAGTAGAAGGCGTCGACGGCGTGGTCGAGCAGCTCGCTGAGGCGGCGGTTGACGGCGCGGACGGCGGCTTCGTCGTACCTGCCGCGGGCGACGCCCCCCTGGTTGGAGACGACGACGACGGCGAAGCCCGCCCGCTTGAGGGCGCCGACGGCCTCGCGGGCGCCGGGCAGCAGCCTGACCAGGGCTGGATCGCCCAGATCGCCGTCGGGAGCGACGCTGCGGCAGGCGATGAGCGTGTCGTCGCGGTCGAAGAAGACGCAGGGTCTGGACATGGCGCAGCGGGCGAGGATAGGGGCGAAAGGCTCTTGTGGGCGGGGCTGGGCGCGCCTACACTGGCCGCCTGCTGGCGCCGAGGCGCCGGGGGCGCCGCCGTAGCTCAGTGGTAGAGCACACCCTTGGTAAGGGTGAGGTCATGGGTTCAAGTCCCATCGGCGGCTTGGTGCGAGCGGAGGCGTCGGGAGCGGGGGAGGCGGACGGGAGGCCTTGGGCAGGCTATGCTCCGCCTCCGGTGGAGCGCTCCTGGGGGAGCGTCTCTGACGTGGTGGAGTGTGGAGGGACACGACCTGAGCGAAGGTCGCTTGGGTGAAGCATCGCATCGGACAGGTCCCCGCGCTGGGCGGACGGGAGCGGATCCCGTCTCCGCATGAGCGGGGCAGGAATCTTGGAGAGGTCGCTGGCATGGCTAAGGGCGTCTTCGAACGGACCAAGCCGCACGTCAACGTCGGCACGATCGGACACATCGACCACGGCAAGAGCACGCTGACGGCGGCGCTGTCGGCGCGCTCGGCGCACAAGTTCGGCGGCGAGGTGAAGTCCTACGCGGACATCACCAAGGGCGGCACCGTCCGCGACGCGAGCAAGACCGTCACCATCGCTGCGTCGCACACCGAGTACGAGACGGAGAACCGCCACTACGCCCACATCGACTGCCCGGGCCACGCGGACTTCGTCAAGAACATGATCACCGGGGCTGCGCAGATGGACGCGGGAATCCTGGTCGTCTCCGCAGCCGACGGCCCCATGCCGCAGACGCGCGAGCACGTGCTGCTGGCTCGGCAGGTGAACGTGCCGTATCTGGTCGTGTTCCTGAACAAGGTGGACCTGGTGGACGATCCGGAGCTGCTCGATCTCGTCGAGCTGGAGGTCCGCGAGCTGCTGAACAAGTACGACTTCCCCGGCGACGAGGTGCCCATCATTCGCGGCAACGCCAAGGCGGCGATGGAGTCGGGCGGGGCGGACGACGAGGCCTGCAAGTGCATCGACGAGCTGCTCGAGGCGCTGGACACGTATGTGCCTGAGCCCCCTCGCGAGACGGACAAGCCCTTCCTGCTGGCGGTCGAGGACGTGTTCTCGATCAAGGGCCGCGGCACCGTGGCCACGGGCAGGATCGAACGCGGCGTCATCAAGGTGGGCGAGGAGGTCGAGATCGTCGGCCTGCGCCCCAGCAAGAAGACCGTCGTCACGGGTGTGGAGATGTTCAACAAGACGCTGGAGCAGGGCATCGCGGGCGACAACGTCGGCTGCCTGCTTCGCGGCGTGGAGAAGGACGAGGTCGAGCGCGGACAGGTGCTGTGCAAGCCCGGGTCGATCACGCCCCACACCAAGTTCCAGGGCGAGGTGTACGTGCTGACGAAGGAGGAAGGCGGCAGGCACACGCCCTTCTTCTCGGGCTACAAGCCGCAGTTCTACTTCCGGACGACGGACGTGACGGGGTCGATCAAGCTGCTCGGCGGCGCCGAGATGTGCATGCCCGGCGACAACGTGCAGATGGAGATCGACCTTGGCGACAAGCCCATCGCCATGGAGGAGGGCCTGCGCTTCGCCGTCCGCGAGGGAGGCAGGACGGTGGGCTCCGGCGTGGTGACGAAGATTCTGGAATAAGGCGGCAATCGCGGAGCGGCGGCAGGGCGCCTGGACTCGATGCGCGCCGCCTGATGCGGGAGGCCTGTCGTGGCCAAAGGCAAGGGCAAGAAAAAGGCGGAGGCTCGGGAGTACGTCTGGCTGCAGTGCACCGAGACGGGCGACCTGAACTACCGCACGTCGGTGAACGTCAAGGGAGGGCTGCCTGAGAAGCTCAAGGCGGGGCTGCGGAAGTACAGTCCGCGGCTGCGCAGGCACACGCTGCATAAGATCAAGCGGAAGTGAGTGCACGCTTCCCCGCGGCGCGCAGGCGGCAGCGGTCGCCTCGCGCAGCGGCGCCACGCCGGTAGCTCAATTGGCAGAGCAGCGGATTCCAAATCCGCAGGTTGAGTGTTCGAGTCACTCCCGGCGTGCTTGCTGCGCCGGAGCAGCGGCGCATCGGGCCTGGCGGAGGTCGAGCCTTCGCTGAGGCGAGCTGAGGAAAGGCGGCGCCATGGCGCTTGGCATTTACAAGCCCGGGCAGGGGTACTGGACGAGAGTGCTGACGGCGGTGGGCGCAGGGGCGCTTGGTCTGTCGACGGCGGGGTGGCTGTGGCGCGAGCTGGCGCGCGTGCGGACCAGCTTCGAGACGGTGTATCTGCAGGGAGGAGCGGCGCTGCTGGTGACGCTGCTGACGGCGGCGCTGGTGTACTGGTTCGTGGGGACGAACCCCCGGTCGGTGGACTTCCTCATCGCCACGGACGGGGAGATGCGCAAGGTGCACTGGCCCAGCAGGCGCGAGGTGCAGGGGTCGACCTGGGTGGTGATCGGGGTGTCGCTGCTGATCGCGGCGATTCTGTTCGTGGCGGATGTGGTCTTCGCCCAGTTCTTCACGCTCATCCGCGTGCTGGAGGCTTCCTGAGGGACCGGACGCTGGCGGGTGTGGGGCGACAACGCTGGCGGAAAGGCGAGACAGAGTCCATGGCGACGACGAGCGACGACAACACGGCGGCGGCCCAGAGCGATGCGCCTGAGCGGGAAGGGCTCATCAGCCCCGAAGAAGAGCCGCTCACCCAGCCCGGGATGAACTGGTTCGTCCTGCGCGTCGCCTCCAACAAGGAGCAGAGCGTCCGCGACACCATTCTGCGCAAGATCGAGATCGAGGGGCTGCAGCACCTGGTGGGGCGCATCCTGGTTCCCACGGAGAAGACGAGAACGATCAAGGGGGGCAGACAACGCATCACCGAGACCAAGCTCTACCCGGGGTACGTCTTCGTCGAGATGAAGCTCGACGAGGACGGGAGGATTCCGCAGGACGTCTTCTTCCTCATCAAAGAGACGACGGGCGTGGGGGACTTCGTCGGAACGCCCGGCAGGCCCACGCCCATGGCGCCCCACGAGGTCGAGAAGATGCTCCTCGACGCCCGCAAGCCCGAAGAAGGCCCCACGGTGCGGATGACCTTCGAGAAGGGCCAGAGCGTGGTCATCAAGGAGGGGCCCTTCGAGGGCTACGAGGGCACGGTGGACGAACTGCTCCCTGAAAAGGGGATGATCCGCGTGCTCGTCACCATCTTCGGCAGGCAGGCCCCCATCGAGCTCGAGGAATGGCAGATCGCCAAGGCCGACGAGGCGTAGAGGACAGCGGCGCCCAGACAGCTGGAGGCTGCGTGGTCTTCGCGTCGAGCAATCCCCACAAGGTTGAGGAGGTCCGGGCGATCTTCGACGATTTGGGCCTGCGCGTCCTCGGTCTCGACGAGATCCAGACGCGCAACGGACGCTCCGGCGCTGCACTCCCCAAGCCCGTCGAGAACGGCGAGACCTTCGAAGAAAACGCCCGCATCAAGGCGGTTCATTACGCCCAGCTGCTCGGACGGCCCGTCCTGGCGGACGACTCGGGGCTGGTCGTCGACGCCCTGGGGGGCGAGCCCGGCGTGCGCAGCGCCCGATGGGCGGGAAGGGGGCGCAGCCGCGACGAGCGCGACAGGGCCAACAACGAGAAACTCCTTGCGGCGCTCCAGGGCGTCGCCATGGAGCGGCGCACGGCCCGCTTCGTCTGCGCCATGTGCCTGGCCTATCCCGGCGCCGGTGCGCTCGCAAAGAGCCTGGGCGCAGTCGAGGGGAGAATCGCCCTTGCGCCGCGGGGCCAGGGCGGCTTCGGCTACGACCCGCTCTTCGAGCTCCCCTGCGGAAAAACCACAGCGGAGCTTGCGCCGCAGGAGAAGAACGCCGTCAGCCATCGAGCGCGAGCGGCGCGGGCGATGGCGCAGCAGATCGCCCAGCTGCGGGCGGCGGGCCCGATCATGTAGCGGCGGCTGCAGGGGGGGAATGGAGGGGCGGCGTCAGGGCGTCGGCGGACAGCTGAGCCGTTCGAGCAGGGCGTCGAAGTGCTCGAGGTCGAAGAAGGCGATCCGAATCGTCCCCTTCTTTCCCGATGGATGCAGGTCGATGGCCACCGGAGCCCCAAGGGCCTCGGAGAGCCTGCGCGACGCGTCAGCGCAGGCGGCGGCGCGGGCCGAGGGCGTCGTGAAGGCGCCCGGCTCGGGCGTCGCGGCCTCGGACCCGCTGCGCAGCGTCCTGCGCAGGGCGCGCTCCAGCGCGCGGACGCTCAGGCCCTGCTCGACAGCCTCTTGGGCTAGTCTTTCCCGGGTCTTTCCCGGCGGCGCCCCCAGCAGGACCTTGGCGTGGCCTTCGCTGAGCGCGCCTTTGTCGAGCAGCTGCTGAATCGACGCCTCCAGTTCGGTGAGTCTGATGGCGTTGGCGACGACGGAGCGGCTCAGGCCCAGACGATCGGCCAGCTCCTGTTGGGTGAGCTGAAACTGGTCGCGCAGCCGGCGCAGGCCATGGGCCCGCTCCATCGGCAGCAGGTCTTCCCGCTGCAGATTCTCCAGCAGGGCCAGCTCCGCAGACCGCTGATCAGCCACGTCGGCCTGGATGGCTGGTATCCGGTCGAGCCCCGCCAGCCTGGCTGCGCGCAGACGGCGCTCCCCCGCCACCAGCCGCCATGGCTTGTCCTCGCCCGCGGGCGCCCGCTGCACGACGAGCGGCTGGAGCAGCCCCTGCTCGCGGATGGACCGGGCCAGCTGGGCCAGGGCTTCTTCGTCGAAGGTTTTTCTGGGTTGATAGGGATTGGGGGCGATGTCTTCAGGGTCGAGCTGCAGCAGCGTCTGGGCGTCCTGGGCGGTGGCGGGGTCTGCAGCGGAGCCGGGGGCAGGGGCTGAAGAGCCCGTCGAACGCCCCTCCTCCTGCGAGGCTGGCTGCGGCGCAGGGCCAGCGGCGGCGACAGGGTCGCCCAGCAGGCTGCTGAGCCCCTTGCCCAGGCGTCTGGGTCGTTTGGCTGGTGTCTGCTGCGTCGTGGCGGAAGTCTGGGCCATGGGGTTCTCCAAGTCGCTGCACTGTACAAGGCAAGGACGCAACGGGGCGCGCGCCGATACAGCATCGGACGTCCTCGAGGCGCATCTGTGAAAAGATCCCGGACGGGCGCCGCAGAAGGGCGCACACGGCGCCGTGGAAAGCGAGGTCGAACGTGGAGGAGTCGGCGACACCGACGAAGATCGAGCTGATCGCCCGGGCGGTGGCTGTGGCCCAGGGCGGGGCCGCGTTGTTGTGTCGTCAGCCGGACGCGGGGTACGTGTACCTGCCTGGAGGGCACGTGGAGCCGGGGGAGTCGGCGGCGGAGGCGCTGGAGCGGGAGCTTCTCGAAGAGGCCGGCGCCGAGGCCCGGGTGGGGGCGTGCTTCGCGGTGCACGAACATCGGTTCGTCCAGGAGGGGCGGGCGAGACACGAGGTCAACATCGTGTTCCACGTGGAGCGCCTGACACTGCCGGGCGGCGTGGACGTGCTCAACGGCGTCGCATCGAAGGGGATGGAGGGACCGCCGGCGGTGGCGTCGCGGGAAGCGGGGGTGGCCTTCGTCTGGGCGTCGCCCACGGCGCTGGACAGTCTGGACCTGCGGCCGCGCTCCCTGCGGACGTGGCTGAAACGCTGGATCGCCCGCGTGCGGCAGGGGGAGCGCAGCGTGGTGGACTGGATCAGCGAACGCTCGGAGGCATGACCCGACACTGCGGCGCTCCATGTGGAGCGCGGGGTGAAGCGCGGGGTGAAGCGCTGGCGGCTGTGGTGCGATCGACAGGCGCGCGCGTTTCCCAGTTTGCCCACGACGCGCAGGGATCGTGGGGACGCCGCGGCGGTGGCGGCTTCGCTTGAGCCACGGCGCCGCCCAGCCGATCGAAGGCGGGTCCGCTGCGCCGCCAGCGCGCGGAGCGCTCCACGTGGAGCGCCCGACGGGTTCCGCCAGCATGGCTCCAGACGCGGTCAGTCAGCACGATCAGGACCGGATGCTCCTGCGCCTGCGCCGTATGGAGCAGCGGGTCAAGCTCCTGGAGCGGCAGCTGCAGGGGGCCTCGCAGCTCAGCGCGCTGGGCGCGCTGGCGGGGGGGCTGGCCCACGAGTTCAACAACATCCTCACCCCCCTTGCGGGCGTCCTGCAGCTGCTCGACGACCATCCCGACGACGACGCCCTCACCGCCAAGGCCCTCGATGCCGCCCGCTGCATCGTCGACCGCGGCAGGCGACTGTCCCACTCCATCTTGCAGATCGCGGGCGAAGGCCTCCTTTCCTGGAAGGAATCCCCGCAGGAGCAGTCCTGCCTCGTGCGCGACGCCTTGGACGAGGCCCTGGCCTGCATGGTCCGCGATCCCGCCCGTGACAATGTCCAGCTGCGCCGGCGCCTCCCCGACGACCTCCGCGTCCGCATCGCCAAGCCCATCCTGCGGCAGATTCTGCTGAACCTGCTGCTCAACGCCCTCCAGGCCATGCGAGGGCGGGGGGGCGAGCTCCTCGTGGAAGGGGAGCGCTCCACGTGGAGCGCCGCCCTGACCGCAGCCGACGCCCCCTGCCGCTGCCTCCCGACCACAGCGCCGCCGCAGGACGCTCCCTGCGCCGCGCTGACGGTGCGCGACACAGGACCGGGCGTGCCCGAGGCGCTGCTCCCGCGCCTCTTTGAGCCCTTCGTCTCCTGCGACCTGGCCGACACCGACAGACCCTTTGCAGGCCTGGGCCTGGCTGTCTGCGCGAGGCTGATCGAAACCTGCAGCGGCGCGCTGCTGGCCGACAACAACCGCGACGGCCCAGGCGCCCGCTTCACGCTGCTCCTGCCCCTGGCGGCGGAGCAGCCGCAGCGCGCCTGAACTACCATACTACACTATGATTATCGCCTCAGCGCCCCACGCCTCAGCGTCCTGGCCCAGCGCCGAGCGCATCACCCACCATGATATGGGTTTTTTCACGGCCCGCCTCCCGCTCCACGGCGCCGTCCTCCTCGCTGACGCGGACGATCGAGGCTCCCATCCGTCCCAAGGCCAGCTCCAGCTGTTCGTAGCCCCGATCCAGGTGGTACACCCTGCGGATGCGCGTCGTCCCCCTGGCCGCCAGCGCCGCCACCACCAGCCCCGCTGAGGCCCGGATGTCGCTGGCCATCACCGGCGCCCCCCGCAGCGACGCCACGCCCTCCACCACCACCGTCGGCCCCTGCCGAAACAGCGACGCCCCCATCCGCGACAACTCCGCCACGTGCAGAAACCGCTCCGGGAAGATCTTCTCCGTCACCACGCTGATCCCGTCCGCCAGCGCCAGCATCGCCATCGCCTGGGCCTGCGCGTCGGTGGGAAACCCCGGATGAGGCTGCGTCGTCAGCCTTGTCGGCCCAAGGCGCTCCCTTTCCCGAGCCACGCGCACCTGCGCCCGCATCAGATCGCCCCCTCGCGGCTCGATCGTCAACCCCGCCGCTGTGAACCGGTCCACCACCGCAGCCATGGCGTCGTAGGGGCAGTTCTCCAGCACGACCTCGCCCCCCGCAGCCCCGACCGCCGCCATGAACGTGGCCGCCTCGATCCGATCAGGAATCACCCGCCGCTCGACGCCGTCCAGCGTCTGCACCCCTTGTACGCGAATCCGAGGCGAACCCGCCCCCTCGATCTGCGCTCCCATCGCCGACAGCGTCTGCGCAAGATCCACGATCTCAGGCTCGCACGCCGCTGACTCGATCACCGTCTCTCCCCGCGCAAGACACGCCGCCGACAGGATGTTCGCCGTCCCCAGCACCGTCGAGCCGAAGGGTCCGCCGAGGAAGATCCTGGCGCCGCGGAGCCCCCCCGCAGGCGCCCGGGCCACGATGTCTCCCTCCTCCAGCTCGAGCTGCGCCCCCATCGCCCGCAGCCCCCGCAGGTGCAGGTCGATCGGCCGATCCCCTATCACGCACCCCCCGGGCATCGACACGCGCGCATACCCCCGCCGCGCCAGCATCGGGCCCAACACGCACACGCTGGCCCGCATCGTCCGCACCACCTCGTACCGCGCATGGCTGGGACGCTCGTCCACACAGCACAGGTGCAGCGTCCCTCCGCGCCCAAGATCGTCCGTCGACACGTCCGACCAGCGGTGCTCGACGCCCAGCTCCGCCAACAGCCCCGCCATGTTGCGGATGTCCGAGAGTCTCGGCGTCTGGTGCAGCGTGATGGGCTTGTCGGTCAGCAGCGCCGCAGCCATCTGGGGCAGCGCCGCGTTCTTGGCCCCGTTGACGCTGACGCGCCCCCCAAGAGGCCTCCCGCCCTCGATGCAAAACGCGTCCATGTCAGGCCTCCATGCCCGCAGCCTTCCACCCGCGCCGCCGCCGCTGCGCGCGTCGTCCGATCATATCGACCCGTCCGCACGCCGCCGCGTGCGCGCCGCTGCGCAGCGGACCGCGCAATCGCCTTCACCGGCGCAAGCCGACGCGACCCCGCTGCTTTCCACACCTTCCCAGCCCGGCGCCCAGCTGCTGAATCGTACGGTCAAGACGTGACTCGCAGCGGCGTGCAGCGCGCCCCCGTGGTGGGAAAGGCGCCCGCCCGCCTGGCAGGAGGTGTGGACATGACTCGCGCCACTCGACGCAAGGAGCTCGCGCTCACCGCGCTGGGCCTTGCCGGCGCCGCAGGCCTCGTCTTCGCGGCTCTTCCCGAAGACGCCGACGCGGGCCCCATCCCGGGACTCCCCGACACCATCACCCTCACAGGCGTCGTCCGCGACTTCGAGGAGCCCAACGACGCCACAGGCGGGCACCCCGACTTCGAACGCAGGCCCGACCACGGCTTCGGCCACTACGCGGGCAACATCGCCGACCTCCTCGACGACGAAGGCAAACCCGTCTTCACAGGCCAGGGTCGCAAGGTCATCGCCCAATGGACCGACGCCCAGGGCCGAAACATCGCCCCAAACATGTACGACCCCAGCAAGGGCGACCACAAGGGCGCCTGGGGAGACGCTGACTCCGGCGGCATCCTCTCCGCCCAATCCTTCAACATGTGGTACCGCGACGTCCCGGGCTACAACATGTCCGCGCCCCTCTCCATCACGCTCCGCCTCGATCCCAACACGCAGAAATACGTCTTCGACGACCGCGAAGACCCCGAGTACGCCAACCTCGGCGGCTTCTTCCCCATCAACGGCCAGCTCTTCGGCAACAGCGCAGGTGAGGACAAGAACTTCCACTTCACCTTCGAGCTCGACACCGTCTTCACCTACCGCAAGGGCGCAGGCGACACCTTCACCTTCCGAGGCGACGACGACGTCTGGGTCTTCATCGACGGCCACAAGGTCATCGACCTCGGCGGCGTCCACGCAGCCATCGAGCAGACCGTCCACCTCGACCGCCTCGACTGGCTTCAGGACGGCAAGGACTACCACCTCAAGTTCTTCTTCGCCGAGCGGCACCGCACCCAGTCCAACTTCCGCATGGAGACCACCTTCCCCCTCCGCAGCGGCGAGCTGCCCACCGTCAGCGCCATGTACGACTGATCGTCCACACGAACAGGAGGGGAGACGTCGCCCGGAGGGCGACCACCGCGGGCGCCGTCAGCACGGGAGACGCTGACGCGGAGAGAGAGGCGCCCGCCTTTTTCCGGGTTCTCCGTGAGGCGCTCCAGGCCTCACAGCCATCTCCAACCACGCCAGCGGCTGGGCCTCGCCGGGCTCAGCCGCTGTTCGTTGCGCCCGACCCTCCCTCCTCTCCCTCCACACGCCTGCCCCAGCGACCGATACACACTCCACCACCACCCCTTTTTCCCAGCCAGGAGCCCCTCCCATGCGCATCCCCGAAATCCTCCGACTCCAGACCGACCGCGCCCCGGGCTCCCTCGCCAGCGCCCTGGCCGTCGTCGCCGACGCACACCTCTCCGTCGAAGGCCTCCGCGCCGTCGCCCGCAACCACCTCCACACCATCTGGGAGCTGACCCTCGAGCCCGACGAATCCTTCGACCTCGAGCCTCTCCTCGACCGTCTCGACGCCCTCCCCGCTGTCCGCGTCCTCGGCCGCTCCGACCGCGTCTTCGCCCGACACGAACACGGCAAGATCCGCACCGTCGCCTCGCGCCCCATCGACAGCGACGAAACCCTCCGCGACCTCTACACCCCGGGCGTGGCCCGCGTCTGCCGGGCCCTGGCCGACGACCCCTCCCTCGCCCGCCACTACACCGCCAAGCACCGCACCGTCGCCGTCGTCACCAACGGCTCCGCCGTCCTGGGCCTGGGCGACATCGGCCCCGTCGCCAGTCTTCCCGTCATGGAGGGCAAGGCTGCTCTGCTCGCCCAGCTGGCCTCCCTCAACGCCGTCCCCATCCTCCTTGACGCCCGCGACGCCCCCTCCATGATCGCCGCCGTCCGCGCCATCGCCCCCTCCTTTGGCGCCATCCTCCTTGAAGACATCAAGGCTCCCGAATGCTTCGACGTCGAGGACGCCCTCATCGACGCCCTCACCATTCCCGTCCTCCACGACGATCAGCACGGCACAGCCGTCGTCGTCCTCGCCTCGCTCCTCTCCGCATCGCGCAGGCTCGGCCTCGATCTGACCACCGCCGTCATCGGCCAGATAGGCCTTGGCGCCGCGGGTCTTGGCGTGTGCAAGCTGCTGCTGGCCTTCGGCTGCGCCGTCCTCGGGGCCGATCCGCGCGAGGAAGCCCAGCAGCGGCTGCGCCAGCTCGGCGGCGAGCCCTGCGCCCTCGAAACCCTCATGCGCAGCTGCGACGTCGTCATCGCCACCACAGGCGTCAAGGACCTCATCACGCCCTCGATGATCCAACCAGGCCAGGCCGTCTTCGCCCTGAGCAATCCCGAGCCCGAGATCGACCCCATGACCGCCCTCGCCGCTGGAGCGGGTTTCGCCGTCGACGGCAAGGCCGTCAACAACGTCCTGGGCTTTCCCGGCCTCTTCAAGGGCGCCCTCGACGCAGGCGCCTCACGCTTCACCCACGCCATGCGCATCGCCGCCGCCGAGGCCCTCGCCGACATGGCCAGCGACGACTCGCTGATTCCCGACCCGCTGGACCAGCGGGTGCACGAGCGCGTCGCCGCCGCCGTCGCCCGCGCGTCGGCAGCCGACGCCTCCGCTGCCGACGCCCCCCGCCGCAGCGCCGCCTGAACCCGCTCCTGACGACGCCTGCCCGCACGCACGCTCCATATCCTGCTTACCCTCCCGCATCCATCTCTCACCCCCATACTCGGAGCGCACCCCATGCCGCAGCCGCAGACGCCCGACACACCGACGCCAGCAGCCGACCGCCCTCTCGCCGCCCGCGCCCTGCACAACGACCCCGAGGTCGCCCGCGCTCTGGACGCCCTGACCGCCGCCCTCTCGCAGGCCAAAGGCGACATCCACAGCATCCGTCCCTCCAGCGACGCCCTGCGCACGCGCTTCGGGGAGCTGCTCGACGAAGCCGCCGCCCAGCGGGGCCGACCGCTGCTGTATCCCTACCTGGGCTCGGGCCTTGGCAACGGCCCCTACGTCGAGCTGCTCGACGGCTCGGTCAAGCTCGACTTCATCAGCGGCATCGGTGTGCACTTCTTCGGCCACAGCGACGAGGACCTCGTCCGCACCGCCCTCCGCGCCGCCCTGGCCGACACCGTCATGCAGGGCCACCTCCAGATGAACGAGGACGCATTGGCCTTCAGCCGCGCCCTGCTGAACGAGGCCCGCAAGGTCAGCCGGCTCGAGCACGCCTTCCTCTGCCTCTCGGGCGCCATGGCCAACGAGAACGCCCTGAAGATCTGCCTGCAGAAGAACCACCCCGCCGACCGCGTCCTGGCCTTCGAACACTGCTTCATGGGCCGCTCGACGACAATGGCCCAGCTGGGCGACTCAGCTGCGGGCCGCGAGGGCCTGCCCACGTGGGTCCACGTCGACTACGTCCCCTTCTACGACGAATCGCTCGCCCGCTCGCACGGTGAAAGCGCCGCCATCGAGCACAGTCTTTCGCGCCTCAGGGAGCACCTGGCCCGCTACCCGGGAAGGCACGCCGTCTTCTTCTTCGAGCTCGTCCAGGGAGAAGGCGGCTTCAACGCCGCCCCGCCCCAGTTCCACCGCGCCCTGATGCAGTGCTGCCGCGACCACAACATCGCCGTGGCCGTCGACGAGATCCAGACCTTCGGCCGCACGACGCGCCTCTTCTGCTTCGACGCGCTGGGCCTTGGCGAGCTGGTCGACGTGGTCACCGTGGGCAAGATGAGCCAGGTCTGCGCCGCGCTCTTCACCAGGGAGTACGCCCCCAGGCCAGGCCTGCTTTCGGGGACGTTCCTGGGAAGCGCCGTGGGCCTTCGCGTCGGCGCCCGCATCATCGAGCGCCTCGCCGAGGGCGACTACTACGGCGACGAGGGCCGCATCGCCCGTCACCACGAGCGCTTCCGCCAGGGCATCCTCGACCTCGCCCAGCGGCGCCCCGAATGGTTCCCCACAACCCCCGCCGTCCCCTCGGTCGTCGCAGGCCACGGCGGCATGATGCGCTTCACCCCCTTCGCCGGCGAGAAGGCCCCCATCCTCGAGCTGCTGCGCACGCTCTTCGACCTGGGCCTGATCGCCTTCTACTGCGGCCACGGCCCGCACCATGTCCGCTTCCTGCCCCCCCTTGGCGTCCTGGAGGACCGCCACTGGGACGAAGCCTTCGCCATCCTCGAGGAGGCCCTTTCCGCCGTCGCCCTGACCATGCAGCAGGCCGACTGAGCCCATCCCCCCGCACCGTGCAGCAAGGATCGACCGCTGTGTTTCTCCTCCGCCAGGCCCGACTCGACGACGCCCCCAGCCTCTTCAAGCTGGCCAAGATGGTGCACTTCATCAACCTCCCCGCCGACCGGGAGGTGATCGAGGACAAGATCCGCTGGTCGGAGATCTGCTTCCGCGCAGCCCGTCGCGGCGAGCCCGACCCGGACCCGTCCCGTGCGGGCCTTCGCGCGCTTGGCGGCGCCGCCGGCGCAAGTCCGCAGCACATGTTCGTCGTCGAGGACCTGACGACGGGCGCCCCTCTGGGCTGTTCGGTGGTGATCGCCCGCATGGGCGCCCCGGGCTCCCCCAACGTGTATCTGCGCCTGCGCAAGCGGAGCTTCTTCAGTCAGGATCTGCAGACCGGCGCCACGCACGTGACGGCCCAGCTGGTCCTCGACGAATCGGGCCCCAGCGAGATCGGCGCCCTGATCCTGGCGCCCTCGTTCCGCAGCAGACCCGAGAAGCTCGGCAAGCAGCTGAGCTTCGTCCGCTTCCACTACATCGCCCTGCATCGTCAGCGATTTCAGGACGCGATCGTCGCCGAGATGATGGCGCCCATCACCCCCGACGGCCGCAACAGTTTCTGGGAGCACTTCGGCCGCCGCTTCATCAATCTGTCGTACGACGAAGCCGACCGTTTCTGCGCAAAGAGCCGCGAGTTCATGACCTCGCTGCTGCCGCGCGAGGAGATCTACCTCACGCTGCTGCCGCCGCAGGCCCGCGCTCTTGTGGGCAAGGTGGGCCGCGACACCCAGCCCGCCAAGGCCATGCTCGAAAGGCTCGGCTTCGTGCACAACGACCTGGTCGACCCCTTCGACGCAGGCCCCATCCTGGAGGCCGCGACGGACGACATCCCGCTGGTGCAGGCCACGCGCGCGCTGCCGTTCGCAGGCGAATGCGACGAGGGCGGCGTCGAAGCCTTGGTGAGCGTGGACGACGAGCCCACCGGCGGCTTTCGCGCCCTGCGCAGCCGCGTCGAGCTCGACGACGCAGGCGTCAAGCTTCCACCCGCCGCCGTCTCGACGCTGCAGCTCCCCGCGGGCGCGACGCTGGGCGTCACGCCGCTCG
>CAYPBL010000037.1:16111-18890 GCA_964408965.1 uncultured Phycisphaeraceae bacterium
CTGACGCAGCATGGCCGCCGACCCGACAGCCCTGCTCGAGCGCGCCAAGGCCGTCCTGGCCGATCCCCCCTGCGACTACGTCGCCTCCGAGGGGGCAGCGCCCCTTTCACCCGGCCCCGTCCGCTCGGTCCATCCCGCAAGGCCGTCGGTCACGCTGTGGGAGGGGGCCCCCGAGGCGTCGCACATCGACCAGGCCGTCGCCGCTGCGCGCAGCGCCCAGGGCCCCTGGGCGCTGCGCCCGCAGGAGGAGCGTTTCGCCGCGCTTCGCCGCGTCCAGGAGCGCTTCCAGGAGCGCGCCGAGGACATCGCCCTGCTCATCGCCGCCGAGACGGGCAAACCCCTGTGGGAGGCCAGGCAGGAGGCGGCGGCGCTGTCGGGCAAGATCGACATCACGCTGGACGAGCAGGGGGCGGGCCTTGCGCGGGTGCGTCCCTACGAGGTGGCGATCACGCCGACGCGGACGGGCCGCGCCTTTTTCCGTCCCCACGGCGTCATGGCCGTGGTGGGGCCGTTCAACTTCCCCGCGCACCTTCCCAACGGGCACATCGTCCCCGCCCTGGCCATGGGCTGCGCCGTCGTCTTCAAGCCAAGCGAAAAGACCCCCGCCACCGGACAGCTGCTGGCCCAGCTCTTTCGCGAGGGGCTCGCCGAGGCGGGCGCCGACCCCGCGCTGGTGACGCTCGTGCACGGCGCAGGCGACGTCGCTGCGCAGCTCGTCAGCCACAGCGACATCGACGGCGTGCTCTTCACAGGCTCCTGGCCCGTGGGTCGGCGGATTCTCGAAGCGAACCTCGACCGTCCCAGCCGGCTGATCGCCCTGGAGATGGGCGGCGACAACGCCTCGCTCGTCCTGGAGGACGCCGACCTGAAGCAGGCCGTCGTCGAGTGCTGCCGCACCGCCTACGCCACCGCGGGGCAGCGCTGCACGTGCTGTCGCCGCATCGTCGTGCACCGGGCCGTCGCCGACCGCTTCATCGACGCCTTCGTCCGCTGCGCAGGCGCATTGGTCGTGGGCGACCCGCTGGTGGAGGATCCCGCGCCGTTCATGGGCCCGGTCATCCGCCCCGAGGTCCGCGACGCGGCGCTGGCCTTCGTCGAGCAGCTCGAGGCCGCGGGCGCCGAGCCGCTGCTTGCGCCGCGCGCTGTGCGCGACGTGCCGGGCTGCGAAGCGGGGGGGTTCCTCACGCCGGGCCTGCACCGCGTGGAGCGTTTCGTCGCCGAGGAGGACCCGCGTCATGCTGGCTGCGACGTGGAGGTCTTCGCGCCTGTTGCGCGGCTGTGCGTCGTGTCGGACTTCGAGGAGGGCCTTGCGCAGGTGAACGCCACGCGCTACGGCCTGGCCGCGTCGATCTTCACGTGCGACGTGGAGAAGCATCGGGCCTTTCAGCAGCTGGCCCGGGCCGGCTGCGTCAACGTCAACACGGGGACAGCAGGCGCCAGCAGCGCGCTGCCCTTTGGGGGCCTTGGCCTGTCGGGCAACCACCGTCCCGCCGCCGCCTTCGCTCCCGACTACTGCGTCCATCCCGTCGCCAGCCTCGTCGAGACGGGCGCCGCTGCAGCGACCAGCCCGGGCATGGCCTTCGACGACGCCTGGCTCAGCTGACCCCCCCTGCGCCGCCTCGCGCACGCTCCCCCTGCTCGCAACCACCAGCCCTCTCCGCCCTATCATCCACGGGGTCTGCTCGCAGCTGCGCACAGGGCGCACCCTGCGAACCGCCTGCTGCCTCGAACGTCAAAGGTCCTCAGCATGACCAACACACCCCCGACTCCCCGCACCATGCCCCGCAGCCTCAAACTGACCCTGCTGGCGTTTCCTCCCGTCCTCGTCGCCGCAGCCCTCATCGCCGCCCTGACGCTGTCCTCGAACCAGCCGCAGCCTCCCCAGGCCGCCTCCGCCTCCGCCGTCGCACCGCCCCAGACCACCACCGCCGCCGAGGCGCAACCCGCCCCCACCAAGGGCGCCGAGCACGATCCGTCCGCCTCCACAGCCAAGACCGATCCCCTCATCGACCCCGCCTGGCTCGAAGGCGCCCCCGCCCACCGCGCCAAGGTCGACCCCCTCATGGGCAAACCAGCCCCCAAGCTCGAGGTCGACTCCTGGCTCAACACCCCCAGACCCCTCACCCTCGATCAGCTCAAGGGCAAGACCGTCGTCCTCTTCTTCTGGTCGCCCACCTGCCACACCTGCCAGCGGATCATGCCTGCGCTCAACAACGCCTACCTGCAGGCGTCGAAGCTGGGCATTGAGTTCATTGGCGTCTGCACGTCGAGCCAGGCCCCGCTCTACGCCACGGGCGTGGAGCAGCACAACATTCCCTTCCCCACGGCGCTGGACCGCAACGGCGCCACGTGGAAGGCCTACGGCGCCGACGGCACCCCCGACTTCTACATCATCGACAAGGACGGCGTCCTCCGCGTCGCCGACGCCAGCAACAACTTCGCCCTGCGCGCAGCCGCCGTCATCGCGGGGCTGGTCAAGCCCGACCAGAACGCTCCCCCCGCACACGACGACCACAGCAAGTGACCCCGCGCCACATCGCGCAGCGCCCCACCACAGCCTGCCCGCCCCCCGGTGAAAGCCAGCGGCCCGCCTGACGCGCCCTGATCCGCGCCGCGCCCCGTGTCGCCCGTCAGTCGACGTCGAACTGCCGCACCAGCTCCTGCAGCTTCTCCGCCCGCTGCGACAGCTGCATCGCCGCCTGGGCCGACTCCTGCACCGCCTGCGCCGACTCGCTGGTGACGGCGTTGATCTGCTCGACGTTCCTGCTGATCTCGCCGC
>CAYPBL010000038.1:0-14527 GCA_964408965.1 uncultured Phycisphaeraceae bacterium
TCGGTGGGGGTGCGCATGGGGGCGGATCGCATCCCCGCAGGGCCGTGGCGAGGTCGGCCTGGACTGCTCGTGGCTGAGGCGTGCGAGTACAACCGCTCCTTCCATCATCTCAGGCCTCGGGTCGCGTCCATCAGCGCTGTGGAGGCGGATCATCTGGACGTGTATGGCACGCTGGACGCGGTGGTGGAGGCCTTTGCCCAGTTCGCCCAGCAGCTGCCGACGGAGGCTGAGGGCGGACTGCTGTTGATCGCAGCGGAGGGGGCCCATCGTCGGGAGGTGACGGCGGGCGCTCGCTGCGCTGTCGAGACGGTGGGATATGGACCGCTGGCTGACTGGCGCCTGGAGCACGAGCCGATCTCGGGCCACACGGCGCTCTTCCATCACGGCTGCAGGGTCGCAGCGTGGCGGCTGGCGACGCCTGGCGAGCACAACGCCCTCAACAGCGCCTTTGCTGCGGCGCTGGCGATCTCGCTGGGGGCGGAGCCCAGCGTGGTCGCTGCAGCGTTGAGCGGGTTCCGAGGCGTCGACAGAAGAATGCAGCTCCTGGGCGAACGGGCGCTTGCCTGCGGCGGGCGCGTGCGGGTGTACGACGACTACGGGCATCATCCTACGGAGATCGAGGCCACACTGCGCGCGCTGCGCCTGCGGGAAGCGCCTGAGAAGCGCGGTGGCAGGCTCATCTGCGTCTTTCAGCCTCATCAGCACAGCAGGACGCGTTTTCTGCTGGACGAGTTTGCCGCGTCCTTCTCGCATGCGGATGTGGTCATCGTGCCGCAGATCTACTTCGTGCGCGACAGTGAAATCGAGAAGACGCGCGTCCAGGCGGCGGATCTGGTCGACAGGCTGCGGAGCAGAGGAGTGCGGGCCATGCATCTGCATCCCTTCGAGGCGATCGTGGAGCAGCTTGAGCAGCTCTGTGGCGATGGCGATCTGCTGGTGGTGATGGGCGCGGGGCCTGTGTGGAAGGTGGCGCACGCCTTCATGGGGCTTGAGACGCGCGCAGCGACGAAGGAGGCCGCTGCAGCGGCTCGATGACGGTGGTGGAGGCCCCTGTGCAGATTGATCGCGGGGTCAAACCTCCTACGTGGATAGGCGCGGGGGGCGTTGTGGACATGCTCGCCCACCCCGCCAGTGAGGAAGAGCTGCTGCGCTGTCTGGTGTGGGCGCGGGAGCGGGGGCTTCCCGTGCGTGTGCTGGGTGAGGGCGCCAATCTCCTCGTGCACGACGCGGGCGCTGACGGCGTGGCGATTTCGCTCCGACGTCTTCGCAGGGTCGAGACAGTCTGCGAGGAGGGCGAGGTGGTGACGCTGGCGGTCCAGGCAGGAGCGAGCCTCCAGCAGCTGCTGATTCAGTGCGCCCGTCAGGGATGGGCTGGGCTGGAGGGCTTGGCTGGGGTGCCCGCCAGCGTGGGAGGCGCTTGTTTCATGAATGCGGGGGGAGCCTTTGGCGAGTTTGGCGACGTGGTGCGGTGGATCGAGACAGCGGATGTGGAGCGCTGCGAGCTCGGTCGGCTGGAGCGGGAGGCGACGCCCTTTGCCTACCGCCACAGCGGACTGGAGGGACGCGTCGTCACTCGCGTGGGGGTGACGCTTCGCAGGGATGAGCCTGCAGCGGTGCGACGAAGGCTCAAGGAAGTGATGGCTCGGAAGAAGGCGGCGCAGCCGCTGGGAAGGAAGTCTGCGGGATGCGCCTTCAAGAATCCGGAGGTCGACGGTCGGCGCGTCAGCGCAGGCAGACTCATCGACGAGGCGGGATGCAAGGGGCTCCGCGTCGGCGGGGCGTGCGTCTCGGAACAACACGCCAACTTCATTGTCACGGACCGCTTCGCCACAGCGGAGGACGTGCTGGCGTTGATGGAGCGGGTGAAGGAGCGTGTGCTGGCGCGGTGCGGTGTGACGCTGGAGCGAGAGATCGTCGTATGGGAAAGACAGGGTGTGCGACGCCGGGCGTCGGATGTCGCAGTCGCTGACGGCTGAGCAGGGAGGCTGACGCGTGCGTGTGTGTGTGCTGGGCGGCGGACCTGACGCAGAGCGCGAGGTAAGCGTGCGCAGCGCTGCGAACATTGCGCGGGCGCTTGCGCAAGCGGAGGGCTTCGAAGTAGCGCTGCGGATCGTCGACGACCTGACGGTGGAGGAGGCGGAGGCGATCGAAGCGGACGTCGTCTGGCCTGCGCTGCATGGTCCGTGGGGAGAAGGCGGACCCGTGCAGAGTCTCCTCGAGCAGGCGGGGAAGCGTTTCGTCGGAAGCGCCTCGCGGGCGGCGAGGCTGGCGATGGACAAGCTGGCGACGAAGCTGGCAGCGGCTTCGTTGGGTGTCGCCACCCCTCCTGCAGCGTTGGTGCGGCGGGACGATGCAGCGTGCCCTTTCGAGTTCCCCTGCGTTGTCAAGCCGGTGCACGAAGGCTCGACGATTGGACTATGGGTCTGCAGCGACGAACAACAATGGCGCGAAGCCCGAGACGCGGCGCTGCGTCGGGAGGGGCCGTGCATGGTTGAGCCGTTCGTCAAGGGACGCGAGCTGACGGTGGGGTTGGTGCAGCGGCGCGAGGGAGCAGCGGTGCAGTGGCGGGCGCTTCCCACCATTGAGATCGTCCCCGCGGAGGGGCTCTACGATTATGAGGCGAAGTACAGCCGCTGCGACACGCGGTATTCGCTCTCGCCGCCGCTGCCTGCGGGATGCGAGGAGGAGCTGCGAGTGTGGAGCCTCAGGCTTGTGGAAGCGCTAGGCTGTGCGTCGCTCGCACGAGTGGACTTCATACTCGACGATGCGGGGAACGCTGTGCTCCTTGAGCTCAACACCATGCCTGGTTTTACGGAGCATTCCTTGTTGCCGATGGCTGCGGAGGCGGAGGGCATGAGCGTGCGCGCGCTGTGCGCGTCGTTGGTGGAGTTGGCGGCGGAGCGATGCGGGACGGTGGTCGCATGAGCAGCGCACGCTCCACAACGTCCGCATCGCGAGCGGGAAGTCGCGCGCGAGGATCGCGATCTGCAGGAACGGCGCGATCAGCGTCCTCAGGGCGCATCGCTGGAGGACGGCGAACGCTGTTGTGGGCGGGATCGCTGGTGGTGGTTGCGCTGGGAGCCGTCTTCGCCGCTAAGCCTCTGCAGCGCCGGGTGGGGCAGTTGCGGGCGCCTGCGCAGGTGCGCGTTGAGATTCCCTGGCCTGTCGACGCTGACGGGCGCGTCTGGCTCGACGAAGCGGAGAGGCTTCGCCTTCAGGAGCTGGTCGCGCACACGGTCAAGCCTGATCCGTTCGATGTGCGTTCCCTCCGCCTCGCCCGAGAATCGCTGCTGGAGACGGGCTGGTTCGCTGACGTCGAACAGGTTCGTCGCCTGCCGCAGGGCGTGATCGAGGTGGCGCCTGTATGGCGGACGCCTGCTGCGGTGGTTCGCTGGGAGGGAAAGGATTACCTGGTCTCGACCGATGGAAGGCTGCTGCCTCGGGCGTATGCGCCCGGTATGGCGGGTGAGCCTCGGGTGGTGCTGGGAGTGGGTGAGGGGCCTCCGCTGACGCGCGAGGGAGGGTTGGCCTTTGGCGAGGTGTGGCCTGGTGGAGACGTGGAGGCGGCCATTGCGCTCCTCAAGACGCTGCGGACGAGGCAGGACGCGTGGCGGCGCATCGCTGCGATCGATGTGTCCCGATGGCGTCGCAACGGCGTGCTGGCCCTGTATTCGGTGGATGGGGCGGAGATCGTCTGGGGATCGGTCCCCGGACAGGAGCAGCCTTGGGAGCGAAACGCTGCACAGAAGCTGCGCGATCTGGCTGCGCTGTGGGAGGACGAACGCTGGCTGAGCCGGGGCAAGCCTCGCGTCGAACTGCACCGACCTTTCGCCCTGGTGGACGACCGACCGGGTGGATGAGCGACCGGACAACCCAACGCTGTCGTCTGCGGTCGACAGCTCCGCGGGATGGCTGAGCAGCGACGCAGCGTCCCTCCAGAGCGCCTTGGAGGCGGCTGTGCCGCAGCGGCACTCGACGCTGACACAGCAGGAGCGTCAGCACAAGGCTGGTCGGGCGCGTCGGCCTGCGACGTGTGCGCAAGGGAGTGGCGAGCCTCGCTTCTTTGCGTTCTTCTGGGGTGTATTTCTTCTGGTCGCTGCAGCGATGACGGTGTTCAGTGGTCGTGATCTGGGGGTGCAGGAGCCTTCCACAGCCAGGCCTGGCGTGCTGGCTTTGATCGAAGTGGCTCTTGCGGGGGTGTGCGCGTTGTGGCCTATGGTGCGATTGAGTCAGGCGGGACCTGCGTCGCCTGTGGGGGCGGCGTTGGCGGATCTGCTGGTGCTGGTCGTGCCTGCCCAAGGCGTGCTCTGGCCGATGGTCTGGCTGGCCAAGTGGCCCTGGACGATCGGTGCGGGGCTGGCGACGCTCATCGTCTCGTGGGGCGCGCTGGTGGGGTCGGTCGTGGCGGCGGGAAGCGCCCGCGACGATCCTGGGGCTCGGACCGCGTGGATGCTGCTGGTCTTGGCGGCGACGGCAGGGGCGCCTGCAGCCTTGGCGTTGGCGATCTGGGTTGGAAGGCCTCTTCCCGAAGCAGCAGCGTTGGCCTCGCCCTACACCGCAGCGGTGGCGCTGGTCTCGGCGCCGAGCGGCTTGACGCCTCGGATGTCTCAGCAGGAGTGGCTGGCGGTGTTGGCGCCCGGAGCAGCGTCGGCTCCGTTGTGGGTATGGGCTGGGATGCGCGTTCGTCGTCGGCGCGCGTGAAGTGTGTGCAGGGGCTGCGTCGCAGGCAGGCGTGCCTTGCCTGGCTGCATCGTCCGTGGAGCCTTGAGGTATAGTGAACAGCCGCTTGGCGAGGAGCAGCACGCTGACAGCGGCAGGAGGATCCATGCCTCAGATGGGTGGCAGTGCGGCGAGGACGCGTTGTCTTCGCCGTCGGACGATGTCGTTCTCCCGCTGGACCGTGGCGGCGGCGGTGTGGGCGTTGGTCGCTGGGGGATTCTGCACGGGAGCTGCTGCGCAGGGGGAGGACAGCGAGCCTGCGCTGATCCCACGGCGGGCGCTCTTTGCGCATCCGCAGCGCACGAGGCCGCAACTGAGTCCAGACGGTTCCCGGCTGGCGTTTCTGGCGCCCGTCGATGGAGCGATGCAGGTGTGGGTGGCGCCGACAGACGACCTCGATGCAGCCAAGCCGGTGACCACGGCGCCTCCCCCGGGTGTGCGTCTGTATGAGTGGGCCTACACCAACGAGCACATTCTTCATGTGCAGGATGTTTCGGGCGACGAGCGGTTTCATGTCTATGCGACGGCTGTGCCCGTTGACGGGCCGCCAGGCGAGGCGCTGGATCTGACGCCTCTGCCTGGCGTCAGCGCCCGCATTGTCAAGCGTTCAGCAAGGAAACCGAGCGTGATCGTCGTTGCGATCAACAGCAGAGACCCTGCCCATCACGATCTGTACCGCATCGACATCACGACAGGCGAGCGCGAGCTGTTGCAGCGGAACACGGAGGGGTTCGCAGCGTTTGTGGTCGACGACGACTTGACGGTGCGATTCGCTGTGCGCTTCGATGCGCAGGGGGGGCAGGAGGTGCTGCGGCCTGGCGAAGATGGGGGGTGGACGGTCTTCATGCAGACGCCGCCGGAAGACGCCTTGACCACTTCGCCCATCGGGTTTTCCAAGGATGGCTCCCTGTTGTACATGTACGACTCGCGCGGGCGCGACACCATCGCGGTCACCGCGACGGACGTGCGCACCGGTCATAGCGCCGTGATCATCGATTTCGCTGGAGCTGATGTCGAAAAGGCCCTGGTCCATCCGACAGAGGGGCGAGTGCAGGCCGCTGCGCACAACCGTCTTCGTCGTCGTTGGGCGGCGCTGGACCCCTCCATCGCTGCGGACCTGCAGACGCTGCAAGCGATCGCTGAGGGGGATGTGGACATTGTCAGCAGATCGTTGGACGACAGTCTCTGGCTGGTGTCGCACAACGACGACGATCATCCTTTGCGGTATTCCTTGTACGATCGTCGGACGAAACAAGCCACGCTGTTGTTCTGGACGCAGCCTGATCTTGTCCGCTGGCGACTGGCCAGAACCCATCCGGTGGAGATTCCGTCGCGGGATGGTTTTACGCTTGTGGGATATTTGACGCTGCCTCCCCATCTGGACAGCAGCAGCGTGGGAGCGGTTCACGCTGTGCGCCCCTTGCCGCTCGTGCTGACGGTGCACGGCGGGCCATGGGCCAGGGATCGCTGGGGCTTCAACAGGCTGCATCAGTGGCTGGCCAATCGGGGGTATGCAGCGCTGTCGGTCAACTTTCGCGGCTCGACAGGCTTCGGGAAGCGCTTCGTCAACGCAGGGGATCGGGAATGGGGAGGGAAGATGCAGGACGATCTTGTCGACGCGGTGCGCTGGGCCGTGAAGCAGGGCGTGGCGGATCCGGAGCGCGTCTGCATCTTTGGGGCAAGCTATGGCGGCTACGCTGCGCTGATGGGGCTGGCCCGCGATCCAGAAGTCTTCGCCTGTGGTGTGGACATGTTCGGTCCGTCGAACCTGTTGACGCTGTTGCGGTCCGTCCCGCCGTACTGGTCCAGCATTCTGGATCTGTTCCGCAAACGCGTGGGCGATTTTACTACGAAGGAGGGGCAGGCGTTTCTCCTTGAGCGATCTCCTGTCTCGCATGTCGATCGCATTCGGGCGCCGCTGCTTGTCGCCCAAGGCGCCAACGATCCTCGTGTTCCTCAGGCGGAGTCCGACCGCATGGTCGAGGCGCTCAAGGCTCGGGGGCTTCCTGTCGTGTACGCTCTTTTCCCCGACGAAGGACACGGATTCGCCCGTGAAGAGAACCGCTTGGCGTTCTTCGCGCTGGCGGAAGCGTTTCTCGCCCGGCAGCTCGGAGGACGGGTGGAGCCTGCAGGAGAGGACATCAAGGGCTCCTCGATGGTTCTCAAGGCGGGCGATGCTGCGCTCTGGAGCGACGCTGGTCGTTCGCCATGAGCAGCGTGGCGCGTGTGCGCCGGTCGTACACTGTTTCGATGCGGAGCTCTGGGGCGAAGCTGAGCCTGTGGCGCAGGCAGCTGCGCTGGCGTGCGGCGCCGCTGGCGTTGTTCGCGGCGTTGGCGCTTCCCAATCTCGTTGGCGGCGACTGGTCGGTGGACACGCCTCGCTATGCAGCGGTGGGGCTGTTCGCCTTTCGGGAAGGCGCCTGGTGGACGCTTGCGCTGGGAGACCAGCCGTATTTCAACAAGCCGCCGCTGGCGTTCTGGATTCATGGATTCTTTCTCTGGCTGTTCGGCCCGTCGCTGTTCGTCGCGAGGCTGCCGACGCTGCTGGCGGGGCTGGGCGTGACAGCGTGCGCGACGCAGACGGCGCGGACGTTGGCTGGTCGCAGAGCGGCGCTTCTGACAGGACTGTGCTGCGCAGGCGTCGTCGAGCTCTTCAGGCAGGTGGGGCACATATCCCTGGACATGTGGCTGGCGTTGTTTCTGGCGTGGGCGCTGACGCTGCTGGTCAGGGGCGCAGTGGACGGGCGAGGGGCGCCTGTGGCGTTCAGCGGCTTGGCTGTGGGGTTGGGGTTGATGGTCAAGCCCTTCGTGGCGCTGGGGTTCTTTCCGATCGCAGCTGTGTGGCTGGGGTGGACAGGGAGGCGTCGTCTGTTGGGGCCGCTGCTGATCGCCGCTGCGCTGGCGGTCGCGGTGGCGGCGCCGTGGCATCTGTCCATGCTCGCCCTGCACGGTCGTGACTTTCTCGACGAGTACGTTGGCAGACAGGTGGTGGGGCGGACGTTGGGTGAGGCGTTCAGGCCCGAGCCCTGGTGGTGGTACGGGGTGTTTTTGCTGCGGACATACTGGCCCTGGCTGCTGCCTGCGGCGCTGGGCGTTCTGGCTGGTCGGGTGTTCGCTGGCTCGAGCCGTCGCTTCGACGCGGCGGCATGGAAGTTGGCGACGCTGTGGGTCGTTGGGTGGCTGTTGGCGCTGTCCGTTGCAGCGGACAAGCGCGCCCGCTATGCCCTTGTGCTGTATCCGATGAGCAGTCTGCTTGCGGGATTGTGGCTGGCGAGACGTTCGCCAGCGTGGCTGTCGCGGGGTTGGGGACGCAGGGCGCTGGCGCCGATGGCGCTGACGGCGCCCGTGGTGTCTGCGGCGCTGGTCGCTGTGGGGCTGCGGGTGCATGCGCCGCCCCAGGCCCACTGGAGCGAGGTCGCCCGCTTCGTGCGGGAGCATGCAGCGGAGCCTGTCTGGGACGGCTCACTGGACTTCGGGGACGGGCCGAGGTTGTACCTGGAGACGGGCGTCTGGCCTCGAGGCCGAGTGCGCAGGCCGCCGCGAGCGCCAGCGGGGTGGCGCAGACCCCTTCCGCCCCCGGGGGCTTTGGCGCTCTTTGACACGAGGCGTCAGGCTCCTCCCGCTGCGGCGGTCAGGCTGCTTGAGGCGGGGCCCATTGTCGCAGTCCGCATGCCTGTCGAGCCGATGCCTGAGGCAGCGAGCGGGGACGCTCCCCACGCGATGGGCCCGCCTGACACGCTGCGGAAAGTCGCTAGGATGAAGGCCTCATGACTCCGCCCATAGTCCTTTCCGCGCAGCTGTTCGTCAGTCTCGTGACGCTGCTGGTGGTGCTGCATGTGTTGCTGGGCGCCACGGCGTACGCCATCTGGCTTGAGCGCAGGCTCAGCGGATGGATCCAGGACAGACTTGGCCCCAACCGTGTCGGCCCCTTCGGTCTGCTCCAGCCGTTGGCGGACGGTGTGAAGATGCTCACCAAGGAGGACTACCGCCCCGCCTTGGCGGACAGCACGCTTTTTACGCTTGCGCCGATGGCGATCCTTGTTCCGGCGCTGATGGGATGGGCGATCATTCCCTGGGCGGGCTGGGTGGAGATCAAGGCTCCCTTCACCATTCTGGGGCTGGTGCAGGTGGAGCCTGGCAGGGCTCTGGTGGCAGCTGTGGATGTGGGCGTGGGAGTGGTGTACGCCTTGGCGGTCGCGTCGCTGGGGGTGTATGGGGTGGTGCTGGGCGGTTGGGCGTCCAACAACAAGTACTCCTTCCTGGGAGGGCTGCGGGCGACGAGCTCGATGGTCAGCTACGAGATTCCGTTGGGCGTGTCGCTGCTGACGATTCTCCTGATCGTGGGGTCGGTGCATCCGCAGAAACTGGTCGAATGGCAGGCGGAGAACAGCTGGTTCGTGCTGGCTCAGCCAGTGGCGGCGGTGGTGTTCTTCGTGTGCCTGCTTGCGGAGGCCAACCGGGCTCCTTTCGACATCGCGGAGGCGGAGTCGGAGCTGGTGGGGGGGTACCACACCGAGTATTCCGCCATGCGCATGGGTGCGTTCTTTCTGGGCGAATATGCGCACGTCGTGGCGGGGTCGGCGCTGTTCAGCGCGCTGTTCCTGGGCGGGCCGCATCTGCCCGGCGTGGCGTCGCTGGGGCCCGCTGCGACCGGGGGCGGCGCGGTGTTGGCCAAGTTCGTGGTCATGTCGCTCAAGACCTTCCTGATGGTCTGCTTCGTCATGCTCTGTCGCTGGACGCTGCCGAGGCTGCGCTGGGATCAGATCATGCGGTTGGCGTGGAACGGTCTGATTCCGCTGTCGGTGGTGGTGCTCGTGGCGACGTCGGCGCTGGTCTATCTGGGGTGGACGGCGTGGTGGCAGCAGCTGTTGATGAGTCTGCTGGCTGGCGGCGCTGTTGTGGCGTTACAGCCTGTGCTGCCATGGAGCGACGCCAACCGGAAGGCGGAGCTTGTCGGTTCACGTTTTGCGGCGCCGCCTGACCACCCGTGGCGGCCCGAGGCGCCTGCGCCGTCGCGCGAGCGGGGCCCTGCGCAGGCCTCGACGCCCAGCCCGGCGCGGGCGCCTGAGCAGTTGGCGGCGACGGCTTCCTGAGGGGCTGCGTGGACCGTCCAGAACGCTTCGGCGCTACCCTTGCAGCGCGATGCGTTTTCTTGGCTTGGACATTGGCGCCAAACGCACAGGCGTGGCGGTGGGCGACGACGAAAGCACCGTCGCGGCGCCTGCGGCGCTGGTGGAGGCTCCGCTGGCGGACCGGGCCCGCTGGCTCGAGGCGATCGTCCGGGTGGTCGAGGAGCATGAGCCCGAGGCCATCGTGGTCGGCCTGCCGTTGAACATGGACGGCTCGACAGGGCCCGCAGCGTCGCAGGCCCGGGAGATTGCGGAGGCGCTCGCTCGGAGGCTGGGGCTTCCTGCGCATTTGCAGGACGAGCGTCTGACGACCCACCAGGCTCGACAGACGCTGGCGCACAGCGGCTTGACGCGCAAACGCAAGAAGCGGCGCACAGACGCCTTGGCGGCGGCCCACATGCTGCAGGCGTTTCTCGACGATCGCGCAGCTGCGGCGCAAAAAAACACGCGCAGCTGACGCTGCGCGCGATGGTGTGTGCGACTGTGGAAGGGTTATGCGGGTTTCTTCGTCGACAGCACGAGGTACTGCTCGATGGCGATGTCGTCTGCGACGCGCTTGCCGATGATCCCGTTCTTGACGCCGAAATCGCTGAGCTTGACGCTGTACGTGGCGCGGATGCGCATGAGCTGCCCCTTGTCGCCGCCGTCGATGATGGCGATTTCAGCGGGAATGGCCATTTCCTTCGTCTGACCTCGGATGGTCATATCGCCGACGATCGTGGCGTCGAAGGCTTTGCCTCCCGCGGCGCCCGACTTGGGGCGGATGTTCTCCGTGCGCTTGATGGTGAAGACGATTTCCGGATGCTTCTTCGCCCAGAGCCAGTTCTTCTGCTGCAGGTGGCGGTTGCGACCCTTGATGCCTGTGTCGAGACTCTTGACGGGAAGGTGAAACTCGCCTGCGACGAGCTTGGCAGGCTCGCCTTCGGACTCCGACACCGCATAGCCGATGATGGCGTTGGTGAAGCCTGTGAAGAAGTCGACCTTCTTCTTGGACTTGGGCGGGGTGTTTGTGAAGCGGGTCTGGTCGATGTTCTCGCCTGGCTTGCCTGGGACGACATAGAAGACCGTTCCCTTGGCGGCGACCTCAGCGGGAGGCTCGAGGACGTTCGACGGCTGGGCCGTCGTCGTCGAGGCGAAGGCAAGCGACGCGGTCAGCGCCGCTGCAGCGGCGCGTCTCGTTCCGACGAGTGCGAACATGGCGAAGTCTCCTGAGTGCGGCGCGACGGCGTATGCGCGTCGAGTGCGCCGATGTGCTTCGGGATTGTCTCAAGCCTGTCTACGGTGTTGGACTCTCGTTGCGTGGAGGGGTTCGTGTTGCGTGTCGAACCTTTCGTCGCTCGCCTGCCCAGCTGAGCAGCGTCAACAGGGCGATCGCAGCAGCGGGGCCCGCGAGCGTGGTCACCGAGACCAGATCCTTGTCCCAGACGCGCCAGGCCCGGTCGGGGGGGAGCGAGGGGAGCAACCCCAGCATGAAGCGATTGGGCGGAGGGGGGATTTCCTGAGATTGCTCTTCGCCTGAGGCGTCTTCGAAGAGGTTGGCCAAGTCGTTGGTCTGTCGGGCTTCTCTGGCCCGCTCGGCGTTGTAGTAGTAGGTGAAGAGGCTGGCGCCTGTCGCCTCCCACAGCACGAGCGTCTGCTCAATCACGGCGACGCTGAGCAACACGATCAGGATTCGGCTGAGCGACGTGCGCATTTCCGGCTCCAGGCTGGGCTCCCTGCGCCCGCGTGGCGACGTCGTTGCGCCAGCAGGGCTGCGCGTGGCTCAGACCGACTACGCCTCGGGTCCAACCTGCTGGAGGATCGTACTATTCCTCGCTCTGGTCTGCCCGGGCAGAAGGGCTGCACGGAACAGGGAAAGGGCGGCTGCGTCCAAGGCACAGCCTCGAGTGAACGTGGGCGCCAGGAGGGCGACGTGACCCGGAACAACTGCTTGCACGAGGTGGCTGCGAAGCGGAGGCGCGCCCGGCGTGTCGGGCGGGCTCGCTGGTGGTGGGCAGCGGCGGGGACAGGGCTGGCGTTGTCGGCGCCGTCGCTGTGGCTGAGGCAGGCGCCCGCTGCTGCGGCGCCGTCCGAGGCGTCCATACGCAGCGCTGTCGATCTGCTTCGCGCCTTGGAGCGGGCGGACGACGACCTGCGCACCCTCCAGGCGGACATTCAGTACGACCGACGCTTCGAGCTGCAGGGCGACCGCCACATCAGGCAGGGCCGTCTGCTCTACAGGGTGTATCCCCCGGCAGAGGGCGAATCGCGGCCCAGGCGGGTCTTCGAGATACGTTTCCACACGCTCATTCTCCCTGAGCAGCACAGGCAGGAGCGCGACGAGCAGATCTGGGTCTTCGACGGGCGTTGGCTCATCGAGAAGCGGCCCGCGGAGAAGGTGTTTCATGCGCGGGAGATCGCCCCGCCTGGCAGCGACTTCGATCCGCTGCGCATCGGGGAGGGGCCGTTTCCTGTGCCGCTGGGGCAGCGGACGGAGGATATTCTGGCTCGTTTCGAGGCGCAGCTGCTCGATCCTGAGGAGCTCTTCCGGGACAATCCGCAGTCGCGCGCCTTCGTGAAGGACACGTGGCGGCTCCGGCTGATTCCGAAGAAGGAAGGCTCGGAGGACGAGGAGTTTCGCGACATCCAGCTGTGGTACAGGAAGGGGACGCTGTTGCCTCGCCTTGCGCGGACGGTCAACAGGCAGGGAGACGTCTCGTACGTGCAGCTCATCAACGTCAAACGCAACGAGCCATTGCCCGAAGACGCCTTCGACGTGGCGACGCCCGATCCCGCGGAGGGCTGGGAGGTGCAGGTGGACCGATTGCGCGAGCCTGCGCCATGATGTCTTCAGCGACCCCAGTCCGTCGTCTGGCTCGCGCAGCGGCGCTGGTTCTGACGGTGGCGGTGGTCGGCCCGTCTGTGAAGGGGCAGCTGTCGCAGCAGAAGCCGCCCGCCCAGGCGCTGGAGCGTCTGCTGCAGGCGCCGTACCTGACGGAGCAGGAGCGGGCGGACCTGCGCGTCTTCCACGGCAGGTGGACCGCAGCGGATGTGCAGGACCCGGCTCGACGGGCGAAGGCGGCGCTGCTGGCGGGCGTCTACGACGAGGCGCTGTTTGAGGATCCTGCGGTCGATCCGCTGGACCGGGCGGAGGCGCTGCTTCGGGCGGGTGAGCCTGCTCGGGCGATCGAGTCGCTGGCGGGTGAGGGATCCGCCCGCGCGGTCAGGCTCCGCGCGCAGGCCCTCTTCCTGCTGGGAAAGCGTGAGGAGGCCAACGCAGCGGTCGAGCCCGTCGTCGAGAAGCTGACGCGCACGCAGGCCTCCAGCGCCGCGGAGCTGGTCGAGGCTGTGCGGGCGCTGGCGCTGCGCGCGCGACTCGAGGGCAGGCCCGCTGACGACTATCACTTCATGTTGCAGCTCCTGACGCAGGCGCGCACGGAGCTGGACCGCCTGCACTGGCCTGCGCTGCTGGCTGAGGCGGAGATTCTCTACGACAAGGACAACCGGGCCGAGGCGGCCACGGCGCTGGAGCAGACGCTGGAGCTCAATCCCCGGGCTGCAGAAGCCTTGTTCCTCCGGGGCAGGCTCGCTGTCGACGGGTTCGATTTCGACACGCTCGACCGCATCGTGCGCGAGCTGGATCAGCTGGACCAGCTGGCGACGGGGGATCCTGCGTCGCAGTCTGTTCTGGGGGATCTGCTCGAAGCACAGCGGTGGTTGCGTCAGAACGAGCCTGCGCTGGCTCTGAAGGCGCTGTCGCCTGCGCTTGCGCGTCTGCCCCACATGCCCGAGGCGCTGGCGCTGCAGGCGGCGGCGACGGCGCAGCTGTTTCACTACGAACAGGCGGAGGCGCTGCTGCGGGCTTTCGATGAGCGGTTTCCCAACCAGGCGACGGCGCTGCTGGCGGTGGGAAGAGCGGTGTCGGAGCAGCGGCAGTACGCGCGGGCGGCGGAGCTGCTGCAGCGGGCGATGGAGCGCGAGCCCTTCTGGCCTGCGCCGATGATCGAGCTGGGGCTGCTCTACGTGCAGTGGGGCCGCGACGCGGAGGCGCTGCGCGTGCTCGATCGGGCTGTCGCGTTGGATCCGTTCAACGTGCGCGCAGCCAACAGCCTCACACTGGTCCGCGAGCTGCGCACGTACAAGGAGATCGAGACGCCCCACTTCCGCATCCGCTACAAGCCGGGCGTGGACCGTGTCATGGCGATGGAGATGGTCGAACCCCTCGAGCGGATCCACCAGACCGTCGCAAGGCTGTTTCAGCACGAGCCTGCGGAGAAAACCGTCATCGAGCTGCACCCCAACCACCGCTGGTTCGCGGTGCGCATCACGGGCATGCCCGACGTGCACACCATCGCTGCAGCGACGGGGCCGGTGATCGCCATGGAGGCGCCCAAGGTCGGGCCCAACCACCTGGGCGAGTACGACTGGACGCGCGTGGTGCAGCACGAGTACACCCACACTGTCACCCTCTCGCGCACGCACAACCGCATTCCGCACTGGTTCACCGAGGCCGCGGCGGTCTACGCGGAGCAGAAGCCGCGCGACTACGAGACGGTCAAGCTGCTCGTCGAGGCGCTGCGGTCAGGGGAGCTCTTCGACCTCAAGCAGATCAATGTGGCCTTCGTCAGGCCGAAGAAGCCGACCGATCGCGCCCAGGCCTACGCGCAGGGGCACTGGATGTACGAGTTCATCGTCGAGCG
>CAYPBL010000038.1:14627-18772 GCA_964408965.1 uncultured Phycisphaeraceae bacterium
GCAGGGGCGTCGCCCTGGTCGCAGCGGGGATGGGGCCTCCGGGAGCGGTGGCGATCGAGCTTCCTGCGCCGACCGAGGCGATGGCCGACCGCTGGCTCGAGGAGCATCCGGACAATCCCGCGGCGCTCGAGGTGAAGCTGACGCTGGCGATGGAGCGGCTGGGCGGGCCCGACGCGTCGCTGATCCCGCTGCTGGAGCGCTACGCCACAGCCAGACCCGTCGACGACATGCCCCACCGCATGCTCGCCAAGCTCTTCCTGCACAGCGGCGACGCCGCTGAGGCGCTCCGTGCGGTTCCGCATCTGGAGTATCTGGATCTGCGCGAGCAGAGCACGCCCACGTACGCGGTCGAGCTGGCCAAGCTTTACGCCCAGCAGGGCGATGCGGCCAAGGCGCTGGCGAAGATCACCCGAGCCACGCAGATCGCCCCCTTCGACGCGACGATCCGCGAGCTGGCCGCTGCGGTGGCGATCCAGGCGGGGGCGCTGGACGCGGCCCAGCGGCACATCGAGGCCCTCGTCGCCATCGAGCCCGACCGCGAGATCCACAAGCAGCGGCTCGAGCGGATCAAGGCGATGCGCGGCGCAGCGGGCTGATCAGCTGGGCGAAGCCCAAGCAGGCGGTGTAGGCTGCTGCGATGACTGCGCCGCCCGACTCTTCGCTGACGCTGGCGATCGAGGCGAGCAATCCCGCGTCGCATCCGGGGGTGGACGGCTTTGCGGCCCTTGGCCTGTGCCGCAGGACCTCCGCCCTGACGTGGGAGCTGCGGGTGCTGGCCACGCAGGCCTTTGCGCGCCAGGGCGAGGGGGGGCTTCCCCGTTCGCTCATCGAGGCGGTCGACGCTGCCACCCGCGCCGCGGGCAAGGAGCCCGGCGCCTTCGACCGCGTCGCGGTCTCCGTCGGCCCAGGGGGTTTCACGTCGATCCGCACAAGCGTGGCCACGGCGATGACGCTTGCGCGGGCGCTTGGCGCCAAGGCGGTTCCCGTGCCGACGGCGGAGGTCGTGGCCCGGTCGATCGAATGGCAAGGCCCCGGCGCCCCCCGCCGCGTCGCCATCGCTCTCGCGTCGAAGCGCGACAGCGCGTGGGTGGCGCTGGTCGAGCCGCCTGTTCGCGTGGAGCATCCGCCGTACTGGCTGTGGCCGGCGCCCCTCGAAGGCCGGACGATGACCGCTGAGGAGCTGGCCCGGGCGGGCGCGATCGACGCGATCGTGGCGGACGAGCACCTGCCCGAGCCCTTCCGCGCTCGTGCGCACGAGCAGGGGGTGCGGATCGAGCGGCCCGTCTTCTCCGCCGTGGCCTGCTTCGAAGCGTCGCTGGCCCGCGAGCCGGTCGAGCCCGCGGCGCTGCAGCCGCTCTATCCGCGCAGGCCCGAGGCGGTGACGCTGTGGGAAAAGCGCCTCCGCCGCGAAAGCCAGATCGAGCCCAAGCCCTGACTGCTGGGCCTACAGCTCCCTGGCGGGGAGCACGACCCCTTCGCACAGGCCAAAGCCGATCGTGCGAAAGCCCTCGCGCTCGCAGCGGGCGCGGAGGATCACCCGATCGCCGTCCTCCAGGAAGCGCCGCTGCTCGCCCGTGGGCAGCGTCAGCGGCCGCTGGCCGCGCCAGGTGCGCTCGAGCAGACAGCCCCGGGACTCCTCTGCAGGGCCGCTGACCGTCCCCGAGGCCAGCAGATCGCCGGGCTGCAGGTTGCAGCCGTTGCTCGTGTGGTGGGCGAGCATCTGGGCGAAGGTCCAGTACATGTCGGCGAAGGACCCGGAGCTGACGAGCATGGGCTCGACGCCCTCTGCGCGCATGCGCTCGCTCTGCAGCAGGGCCTCGACCGTGATGGCGAAGCCGCCCGAGGCCCGGTTGCGCTCGCTGTCGAGGTAGGCCAGCGGCTGCGGGTCGCCCTCGGGCCGCTCGAAGGCGGGACAGCGGAAGGGCGCCAGGGCCTCCAGCGTCACCACGTAGGGCGAGATCGTCGTGGCGAAGCTCTTGGCCAGGAATGGGCCCAGCGGCTGGTACTCCCACTTCTGCAGGTCGCGGGCCGACCAGTCGTTGACCAGGCACAGGCCGAGGATGTGCTCCTCCGCCTGCTCGATGGCGACGGGCTCGCCCAGCCCGTTGGCCTGGGCCACGAAGCAGCCCACCTCCAGCTCGTAGTCGAGCAGCCTGCTGGGACCGAAGGCGGGAGCTGCCTCGTCGTCCGCCTTGCGCTGCCCGCAGGGTCTGCGCACGCGCTGGCCGGTTGGGCCGATCGACGAGGCCCTGCCGTGGTAGCCGATGGGGACCCACTTGTAGTTGGGCAGCAGCGGATTGTCGGGCCGGAACATCGAGCCGACGTTGGTCGCGTGGTGGATGGAGGCGTAGAAGTCGGTGTAGTCGCCGACCGGGCCCAGCGGCAGGAGCAGCTGGGCCTCTTCCACGGGAATCAGGCAGGCCCGGCGCAGGGCGGCGTTGTCGCGCACGAGGGGGCAGTCCTCGCGGAAGAGCTCGACGAGCCGGGCGCGGACGGCTGAGCGAAGCTTGGGCGTCCAGGCGGGAAGGCCGCCCAGCAACAGGGCTGGGTCTTCGCCTGGTTCAGGCGCCTCGTCGATGATGTCGTCGAAGAAGTGGGCCTCCGCCAGGACCTCCACGTCCACGAGCGCCTCGCCCAGCCGAACGCCGCTGCGGGCGCAGGTCTCGTCCTCGTCTTGCCTGTGAAAGGCGCACCAGGGGAGGTTCTGGAGCGGAAAGGCCGAGGCTTCGTCGTTGGCGCTCTGGATCCAGCTGACGAGGGCGGGATCGTGGGTGTGGTCGACGTCGGGCATGGAGGTCTCCGTCTTCGCGTAGCGGCCAACTGCGGACCGCTGCGCGGGCGGGAAGGATACGCTGTCGTTCAGAGCAGCCCCAGGTCGCGCAGGTCGCGCACGGGCTCGGAGAAGGAGCAGGAGCCGAAGGAGAGGAAGAGCCTCTCGCGCAGCGCCGCCACGTCCTCTGTGGTCGCGGTGAAGGCGCCCCAGCTGGCGAAGTCGTCCTCGAAGGCGAAGGTCGCTGGGTCGCGCTCCAGCAGGCAGGCGAGGATGTCGTCGGTGTCGCGGCCGCGGCTGACCGCAGCGATGGCCGAGGCGAAGAGCACGTTGAGAAAGCCGTGCATCATGGCGCGGGGGGCGCCCGGCTCGTAGGTCAAGGGCCGCTCGGAGCGGACCGGATGGTGCAGCCCCGCGGTGGCCTTGAAGGGGCACTCGCAGGCGGCGCAGGCGCCGACGAAGCGGGCCAGGGCCTCGGGCGAGGGAATGCGGTCGGGCGTGACGCCGCCCGTGCGGACCTTGGCCACGACGGGCCCCTCGGCTGCAGCGATGGCGGCGATGAGGCCGCGCGGGTCCGCGTCGATGGGGATCTCGACCGCAGCGAGCAGCTCCTCGCCCGACTGCTCGATCGCCGCCAGGGCCTCCTCGACCGTGGCGACGTCGCCAGCCCGCAGCTCGATCGCCTCGACGCGGAAGAGCCCCGAGCGCGCGTGGGCCTCGTTGAAGCTGTGCAGCCTGTCCATCTCGGCGCAGAGGTCGTCGTAGGTCGTCGCTGTGAGCAGGACGCTGACGGGCCAGGTGGGGGAGACCTCCACCACGGCCTGCTCCTCCTCCGCGGGAGGAGTTTCGCTGGTTCGCTCCTCGCGGATCAAGGGCGCCGCGAGCGTCTCGAACTCGCCCAATCGGCCCGAGGGCACAATCACACGATGGAGCATCCATGCGTGCTTGCCCCGCCTGTGGGCGGCGTAGCGGCGAACCATCTCCTCCATCGAGAGCCTGGCTGGGGGGAAGAGGCCCGCGTAGTCCACGATCGTCGCCAGTGCAGCGAGCAGCGATTGGGCAGGCATGAGCGTCCTTTCGCCTGGCTGAGGGGCGCAAGGGCCTTGCGCAACGGTGTATGCTAGCCGCTGCGATTCCTCAGTCCGCCAGCCTTCGACGAGGCTGCGGTCCGAATCCGCTGCTCCTTCTGGTGCGCGTGCTCTTCGTCGACAAGGCGATGCTCGAGGTCCGTCGCAGACCTGCGCGGGGGGTGGAGCTGTTCAATCTGCAGCTGCTCGAGAAGCTGGCGCAGAAGGGGGTGCGCGTCACGGTCTACGCCCACCGACACTGGCGCAGCAGAACGCCCGACAAGACGCGGTTCGTCGCGGCGCCGCCG
>CAYPBL010000039.1:0-18136 GCA_964408965.1 uncultured Phycisphaeraceae bacterium
GAGCGCATGAAGCGTCTTGCCCAGCGATCGCGAGTCCGCGTGCAGCAGCGGGACTGCGATATGGACGACTATTCCTTCGACTTTGACGATCTGGAAGGGCTGCAGGATCGCCTGAGCGAACTGCGCCGTCGCATGAGCGACATGGACAAGCGTCTTGGCATGCTTCACTTCGCCCCGGATCGGTTCCGCTTCCGATTCCACCGCGGCGTTCCTCGAAGCGCAGCGCCCTGGGCGCACCGCAGCGATTGTCGCTGCTGTTGCTGCGACGACGACGCTGGGCGAATCCATCATCATGGCGAACAAGAGGAGGACGAGGTAGTCGTCGCCCCCGACGTCGACGCCAGGCCGCACGCGCCTGCGCACGAACAACACGGCGAAGCTGCGGTCCTCGTGGAGCGTGAATACCACCTTTCCTCCCCGGGCAAGCTGGCGGACCTGACCAGACTGATGGCTCGGGAAGACGTGCCCATCCGCATCGAGCCCGACGACGACGCCATCACCGTGATCGCCACGCCTCGGCAGCAGCGCGTCTTCGCCGCCTTTGTGCGGATGATCGATCCCGAGTCGTCCGCTTCTCCTGCAGAAGAGCGCGCTGTTGCGCCGCGATCGCCACGATCCCCCCGCCATCGTCGAAGCCCGCGCAGCGACGAGTCCGATAGCGTGTCGGTGTTGCCCGAGACCCGCGAGGGCATGCGTCTGACCCGCCAGATGCTGCAAGAGGCCAGAGCTGCGTTGCAGGCTCAGGCGGAACGGCTCGCTGTGCACGCCAAGGAACTTTCCGCAAGGCGCAGCACGATGCGACAGGCGCTGGACGCGATCCAGAACGCGTGCGAAGCGATCGAGGACCGCGCAGACGCCCTTGAGGATCTCGCGGATGATCTTGAGGACAAAGCGGACGACTTTCGGGACCAGGCTGCGGATCTCGTGGAGCAGGCCAGCGACGCAGAGAACGCCCAGGCGCGGAGCGACGCGCTCGCCAAGGCACAGCGACTCCGCGCAGCGGCCGAGAAGCTGGAGACGGAGGCGCACAACCTGCTGGAGCGCTCCAAGAAACTGACCGCTCGCCGTGAAGAGCTCCAAACCCTTGCGGAGCAGCTGCAGGAGCGCATGGACGCCGTCAACGAACGCATGGAGGAGGCTATCGAGCGTTTCAGGCAGCAGCGTCAGCACAACAACGCCGACAAGGACGCTGATGTGCGCAAAAGCGTCTCGTCGCTGATGCACAACGCCGTCGCTGAGGCCCTGGCTCAGAGCGGCGCGCTGCTCGACCGCGCCGCCAGCGCCCTTGCGCGCACGAACGACTCGCAGTCTGACGCGAAGGACTAACGCCTCCCCGCCCTGGTCTCCGCACCGTGCGGGGATCAGGGCTTTTTCTTTGTGCTCAGCGTTTTGGGCGATACGCTTGTCGGCGTGAAGCCGCCCTGCAGGCTTCGTGGACACGTCGCAGCCGCCCGGCGAACCACCGCCGCAGCGGCCGACCGGAGGCGAGAGCATGAGTCGATACGTCGTTCTGTGCGCCGCAGTGTGCAGCGTGGCTCTGGAATCGATCTACACCGAGACCGTCTGCGCCGCGGCGCATCAACCTGCTGCGTCGCAGCAGGAGACCGCTGCGAACGACCCGGCGCTGCGTGAATACCTTGCTGGCAATGGATTCCTCAGCCGAGGCCTCAACGAGCTGGCAGCGCAATCCTACGAAGCCTTTCTGCAAGCGCATCCCGATCATGCCAAGGCGCCGTGGGCCAGATATGGCTTGGCGGTCGCCCTCAATCGCCTGGCTGAACACGAACGCGCACTCGAAACGCTGAAGCCGCTCTTGCGGTGGAAGGGGTTCCGCGACTTCGAATACGCTCCGTACGCCTTGCTGATCGCGGGCCAATCGCACGTGGCGTCGGGCCGTCCCGCGCAGGCTCTGCCGCTGTTGGATGAAGTGCAGCGTCTGTATTCCGACCACGAAGCCGCCGACGACGCCCTGGCCTTGGCAATCGAGGCAGCTCACCGCGCCGGACAGCACGAAAAGGCCGCCACGCTGCGCCAGGCGTTCGTGCAGAAGCATCCAGACAGTCCGTTCCTGTCCAGAGCGTTGTACTTCGCAGGGGCTTCCGAAGCGGCGCTGCAGCGGTGGGAGGAGGCGCTGCAAGACTTGACCACGACGCTGCGCAACCAGCCCGACGGACCGCTTGCCTCCCGAGCCGCCTTGCTCGCCGCGCAGTGCGCCGATCAACTGGACAAACAGGACACAGCGCGCGCGTTGTACGAACAGGCGCTCCGATTCGAGGACGACGCCGTCTCGCCTTCCGCCGCGCTGGGACTTTCCCTGCTGGACTTTCGACAAGGTCATCTGGACAGCGCTGCACAGCGTCTTGCGTCGTTGCTCGATCAAGACGCTGCGCCTGCAGAGGCTGTCGTGGAAGAGGCCACACTCCTTCTTGCCCGCACACGTCTGGAACAAGGCGACGCCGCCAGGGCGGCAACGCTCCTCCAGCGCCTTCCCGGACTGCGCGACAACGCTGAGGCCTTGTATTGGCTGGGCAAAGCGCAGCTGCGTCAGAACAAGGTGGACGCTGCGGTCGAGTCGCTGCGCGCCGCTGCGCAGGGGGAGCTCGATGCGCAGCTCGCTCCTGCGGCGCACTACGACTTGGCGCTCGCCCTCGACAGGAGCGGTCAACTCGAGCAGGCAGCTCGCGAGCTCGACCAGCTGCTGCCCCACGCAGGCGACCTGACGCCGCAGGCGCTGTACCTCCGCGCCGCCATCGCCCACGACCAGGGCGACTACCAGACGAGCGACGAGCGCCTCGAGCAACTCCGGCGCGACCACCCTGACAGTTCGCTCGTGCCGCAGGCCATCGCGCTGTTGATGGAGAACGCTGCGCTGGAAGGCGACCACAGTCGCGCCGCGACCCTCGCCCGCGCGCTGCTCGACGCCTCCTCCGACGCTGATCTGCAGCAGCAGGCGCGCTTCCGCCTGGGCGCTTCGCTGTACGCGCTAGGCAAGGACGACGAAGCCGCCGCTGCGCTGACGCCGCTGGCGCACAGCCGCGCCACGCCCGAGCCGTATCGTCTTGCGCTGCTGATGCTCGGGGACATCGCCTTCCGCCAAGGAAAGTACGACGACGCTGTTCCACTGCTTCGCGACTACCTGGCGTTGGTCGGCCCCTCTGCCCAGGCTGCGGACGACGCGCTGCTCAAGTTGGGCCTATCGCTGCTGCGAACAGACCACCCTGCGGAAGCGCTTCCTCTGTTCGCCGAGCTGATCGAGTCGTTCCCCGATTCACCCCATCGCGTCCAGGCGTTGTTCGAGGAGGGGCAGGCTCTTGTGGCGATGGGCCGGGACGACCAGGCTCGCGAGCGCTTTGCGTCCGCCCTGCGCGAGGGAGGCGACGCATCTCCCTTTGCTCCGCTCTCGCTGCAGCACTTGGGCGCCATTGCGGATCGCGCAGGCCAGGCGGAGCAGGCCGCCACGCTCTACGCCCAGGCAGCGGCGCTGGCCGCTGCTCTCGGCAGCGAACGAAGCAACGCTGTCGAGACCGAATCGCTGCTTCGACAGGCTCTGGCGCTGTACCGCGCAGAGAAGTGGAGCGACGCCGCTCGCGCTCTTCTCCAGTTTGCCCAGGAGCATCCCGATGATCCGCATGCAGCTGAAGCGGAGGCGCGAGGCGCCATCGCGCTGTCCCGCGCGGGCTCGACCGAGCAGGCCAACGCGGCATTGCAACGCGTCGTGGACTCGCTTCTGGACGCCCTCCCCTCCTCGCTCCAACACGCTGCGCTGTACGAGTTGGCGTGGACGCAACAACAGCTGGGACAGGCGTCGCGCGCAGCGAACACGTTGGAGAAGCTCTTGCGCGCCTCGCCGTCGCCGCAGCTCCGCGCCCATGGTCTGGTCGAGCTGGCCCAGCTGCGCATGGAGGAGGGGTCGCTCAACGACGCTGCGGACCTGCTGCGCGACGCGCTGACGCTTGCGCAGACGACCCCTCAGGCGGTCGAGCCCGAGGTGCGCGCAGCGGCTCTGTACCGTTTGGGCGTGTGCGAGCATCGCCTGCAGCGCTATGACGAAGCCGCCCGCGCAATGGAGGCATACCTGGCGCACCCCGCCAGCGACGCTGCGCTGGCTCCCTCCGCGGCTCTGGTGGCGGGAGAGTCGCGGTTTCAACTGGGCCAACACGAGGAGGCTGCGGATCTTCTCGCGCAGGTCATAGCCGACGACCAGGCGCGCACACAGGACCGCGCCACAGCGATGCTCAGGCTCGGCGAAAGCCTGGCCATGCTGCAGCGCTGGCATGAAAGCGAGCAGATATTTCAGCGATATCTCGACGAGTTTCCAGACGATCCCCTCTGGTTCCAGGCGCAGTTCGGCTTGGGGTGGGCGCTGGAGCATCAGCAGCAGTGCGACAAGGCCATCGCCGCCTACACCGAGGTCGTTCAGAAACATCAGGGCGAAACCGCCGCTCGAGCGCAGTTCCAGATAGGCGAGTGTCTGTTCTCGCAGAACAAGCTGCGCGACGCGGTGCGTGAGCTGCTGAAGGTGGACATCCTCTATGCCTATCCCGAATGGTCCGCTGCAGGGCTGTACGAAGCGGGCCGGTGTTACGAAGCGCTGGAGCAGCCTCAGGCGGCAAGACAACGGTGGCATGAGGTCGTGAACCGGTTCCCCGACACCACATGGGCGACGCTCGCTCGTGACAGACTCGAGCAGCCCGTTCGCCGCTCGCTGCCCGGAGGCGCCCGATGAACACCCCTGCGATCGTGTCGCGTGTCGCATTCGTCCTGACTGTTGCAGCGCCAGCAGCCTCTCTCGTCGCGCAGCAGCAGCCTCCCTCGCCTTCCCCCGCCACGGCGCCGTCGCTGTGGGAGCTCGTCGTTCAGGGCGGCCTGATGATGATCCCCATCGCCCTGTGCTCGCTGATCGCGCTGGCTGTTGCAGTGGAGCGATGGGTCGCGCTGCGACCCAAGGCCGTCGTGCCGCCCGGCGCGTTGAAGGGGCTCGATCGAGCCGTCGCCTCAGCGGAGGATCCCGTGAAGGCGGCTCTGGCGTATTGCAGGAAACATCCCAGCCCGCTTGCGCAGGTGCTGCAGGCGGGCGTGGAGCGAGCAGGCGAGCCCCTGGAACGGATCGAGCGCGCCATTGCCGAGGCGGGCGAACGCGCAGCCTTCGAACTGTCCAGGCGACTGCGGACGCTTTCGGTCATAGGCTCGGTGGCGCCCCTGCTCGGGCTGCTGGGGACGATCTTCGGGCTCATCAGCGCCTTTCAGACCATCGCTGTCTCCTCGAACGCCCTGGGCAAACCAGAAATGTTCGCTGGAGGCATCTACGAGGCCTTGACCACCACCGCAGCGGGTCTGCTGGTGGCGATACCCGCGGTGATTCTGCACAACTACTTCCTGGCCCGCATCGAACATCTGCTGGTCAAGCTGGACGACGCCGCCTCCACATTCCTGCGCACACACGCAGCGGCGCTGTCGCCTCCTGCGCACGACTCGGTCCACAGCGTCGCGCCCAGGCTCGAGCCGCAACACGTCGCCTGAACAGGAGACGGCGCATGATTCCCCTCCGAACAGTGCAACAGCGACAGAACGCCTCCATCGAACTGACGCCCATGATCGACATGGTCTTTCTGCTGTTGATCTTCTTCCTCGTGGCGACGACCTTCCAACAGGACGAGCGCGAGCTGGACATCGCCCTTCCGGAAGCAGCCAACGCGGCGCCTCTGGCGGAGGCCTTGCAGGAGATCGTCGTCAACGTCGACGCCCACGGCGCCATGCGCGTCAACGGCAGAACGGTCTCGCCCGAGCAGCTGCAGGCGCTGCTGACCCAGGCGGTGCACGGCAATCCTGAGCAGAAGGTGACCGTGCGAGGCGATCGGGCGGCGCCCTATGCGCTCATCGTGCGGGCGCTGGACGTCTGCAAGGCTGCTGGCGTTCGAACCCCCTTTCTCGACGCAGCCCCCGGACAGCAATGAGCAGCGATCGTCCAGCGTCTGCTTCTTCCTCACTGAGGCCGTCGCTCCGCAGGGCTCTTGTCGTCTTTGCAATCTCCTTCGTCGGCCTGTCCGCAGCGGGCATCGCGGGGTTCTGGGCCACCCAGCGGAGCCGCGTGATCCTGACCGACACGCAGGCGATCCGTGCGAATGCGGAGACGGCGCGTCCCCGCACAGTGCTCTGGACGCCGCCGCTGAAGCTGCCGCCCTGGATCAATCGAAGCTCGTCGGACATCCTTGTCAGCAGCGTCGCGACGTCCCCGCACAGCCTGCTCTTCGCCTCGCTGACCGAAGCGGGCGACTTCGACCTGTTCCAAGCTCGCGCCAACGCAACGGGATTCGACGCCGCTGCCCCCCTTGCGCAGGCCAACTCCCCCGCAGACGATGTCGACGCCTGGCTCAGCGCGGACGGGGACAGACTGTACTTCGCCTCCAATCGTGAAGGCGGCCTGGGGTCTTTCGACATCTACCTGACCAGACGGACCCGCGACGGAGCCTGGACCGAACCAACCCCGCTGTCGATCAACACCCGCCACTCAGAATCCAGCCCCGCCCTGTCTACCGATGGTTCGACGCTCTATTTTGCGTCGAACCGTCCCCGGGCAGGCGATCCTCCCGACCGCACATCGGATTTCGACATCTACGCAGTCGCTCTTGACGCGCAGGGGCTTCCTGTTTCCTCCGCAGCAGCGCTGGACACGATCGACACCGAGGCGGACGAAGCCCATCCCACCCCCAGCCCTGCTGGCGACTTTCTCTATTTCGTCACCAACGCAGCGGGAGGAGCTGGGAAGTTCGATATCTGGCGATCGCGCCTTGTGCAGGGCGATCCGACGCCCCCCGAGCCGCTTCCTGCGCCCGTGAACTCGCCGCACAACGAGCTGTCCCCCGCGCTGGACGCTGCAGGCTTCACGTTGTACTTCTCCAGCGATCGTCCTGCGCAGGGATCCGACGCTTCATCGCTGGCGGCGCACCGGAGCGTGTCCAAGGAAGTCATCGCTGAAAGACTTCCACTGTCCGCCCGCGTGGAGTGGCGCGAGCTGGTGTTGTGGCTTGCGCTGTTGACGTTGGTGTGTCTGCTGCTGGGACTGGCAGGGGCGCTGACGACCGGCGCCGCTCGAGCGAGGCTGCGTCAACTGAATCTGCTGACAAAATGCCTGCTTGCCTCCCTGCTGGCGCACGCTCTGTTGCTGCTGGCATTGACAGCGTGGCGGGTGAGCGTGCAGCCGCCGCCTCCGCCGCCGTCGCGACCGGTGCGCGTGCAGCTGAGCGCGCCTGCTGGATCGGAAACGGTGGTCCAGCAGGTGCGAGGCAGCTTCACCCGTGTGGAGTCGCTGCAGACGGCGGAGGCGCCCGTCCCGCCAACATCCGCCCCGCCCGAGGCAGCAGCAGCGCCGCTTTCCCTAGCGGCGGAAGGCCCAACAACGACAGACCGCGAGGCGCTGCAGACGAGTGGAGCTCCGCCGGCGCCCCCAGAGGCGCCCGCCGCCTTGCCGCAAGAAGACGAAGCGCAGATCGCTCTGGCATCCACAGCGCCGCCCGTGCGCACCGTCGCCGTTGACAGCGAACCCGCTCCCGCTCGCCAACGCGCGCAGGAGGAGTCGGGACCAGCCGCGACTCCTGTCGTGCCCGTCGCAGCGACGACGCCCGCGCCGAGTGCGCCTGCAGCGACACCCTCCACGCTGACGACGTTCGAAGCCCCCTCGGACGCCGTCGCGCTCAACCCCACACTGTTGTCAAAGGAATCCTTCGCTGACCAGGCGCCCGACGCAACGTCTCCTCCTGCGACCACACCGTCGTTGTCTCCAGCGCTTGCCGACGCTCCTCCCGCTCGACCCGCCGTGGCGACACCGTCGACGACCGCTGTGGCGAGCCCTGCTGAACCCGAGCCTCAATCGGCCATCGCGATGCGCACGACACAGCCCCCTGCCGCTGCGCTTGCCTCGCCTCAGCCGCCCAGCGGAGCAGCGTCGCTGCGCGCAGCGCCATTGCGCAAAGCCGTGCTGCGCCCTGCTGCGTCGCGGGTCCCCGCGCCAGTCGAGGCATCCGCTGCTGTCCCGCTGGAGGCGCCGGCAATCGCTGCAATGGAGCCTTCGACAGCGACGACGTTTTCAACGCCTGCTGCGCCGCCTCCGCGCGCCACCTCACTTGCAGTGCGTCCTGAGCCGAATGCCGTGCTGACCCTGGGCGATGCGCCCCTGCAGCGTGCTCCGCAACGTGTTGATGCGCCTTCGCCGCCTTCGACGAACGAGCCAGCGCTCGCGACCGTGGCTGTGCCTGCGCCGCGCAGTCTGTCCTCCCCTGCTGCAGCGTCTGCGCCCGTCGCCGACGCAGCCTCGCCGTCGACGGCGCCGCGGCCCATGGAGCTCGCGTCAGCAGCTGCGCCGCAGGAGCCGCTTCGTACAGTCAACCAAGCGCAGCTGCCTGCCGAGCCCAGCCCTGCAGAGCCGCCGTCCGCGCGCGAACCGGCGCTCGACATCGCAGCGGTCCCCGCGCCGCTGAGGCGGGAACCATTCCATGCGCCCCGCACAATGGCGCTTCCTGGTGAGACGAGGATGCCGACGACCGCTGCACGCGCACGCCGCGTCGAGCTCCAGCTGCCCTCTTTCGCAGCAGTCCGACCTGCTTCCGCGTCTCTGACCCAAACGGACAGCCACGCGGCGCCGACGTCTCCTGTCCCCCCAGCCATCGCGCGCTTCAGCGAAGCGCCTGTCGCAGCTGCGGTGGCGTCGCCGTCGCCCGAGAGCGAGCCGCAAGCGTCGCTGGCGCTGCACGCGCAACCTGCGCGCCGGGCGCCGCCTCGGGCTCCCGTGCAGGAAGAGGCGAACGCGGTTCCGCCGTTGCCGCTGTTGGCAGCGTCCCCAGCCAGAACGCTGGCGGTTCCACCGGCCGACGCTGCTGCAGCGTCCGCTGTGGAGAGCGCCCCGACGCATCCGCCGTCCCCCGCGCTCCCTTCCGCAGCGGAGCCGCCGCTGCTGGCCATCGCGCCCGCTGCGCCGCGGGGCGAGCCGTTGCAGCTCGATCCCTTCGCCCAACGCAAGCCTGAAACACGCAAGGCGCTGGTCCAGGCGCAGGGCGGCAGCGAGGAGACTGAAGAGGCCGTGGCCCTGGCGCTTGCATGGCTGGCGGCGCAACAACAGGAAGACGGCCGCTGGGACGACGAGCTCGCTTTCGAGGATTGCACAAACTGCCGCCGCCGCACCCCTCTGGACTCGGACGTCGCCCTGACGGGCCTGGCCCTGCTCTGCTTCGAAGGCGCAGGCCACACGCACGTGGACGACGGTCCCTACCGCGACGTCGTCGCCAAGGGGCTGGCCTTCCTCCTTTCCAAACAAAATGAGCAGGGCGATCTGCGCGCAGGCGAGACCATGTACAGCCATGGCGTCGCTGCGATCGCCCTGGCGGAGGCGCTGGGCATGACCGGCGATCCCACGCTGCGCGCACCCGTAGAGCGGGCGGTGCGCTTCATCGCTGCGGCGCACAACCCGCGGGCGGGGGGCTGGCGCTACGAGCCGGGCATGGCGGGCGACACGAGCGTGCTGGGCTGGATGGTCATGGCGCTGGTCAGCGCTCAGCGAGCAGGCGTCGCTCCGCCGCCTGGCGCCTTCGACGCCGCCCGGGACTGGCTCGACCGCGTCAGCACCGATCGAGCGCCAGGCCTGTTCGCCTATCAGCCGGGCGGGCCCGTCACCCACTCCATGACCGCGGAGGCGATGTTCACGCTGCAACTGCTGGGCGAACCGAAGGAAAGTCCCCGTCTGTCGCAGGCGGAATCCTTCCTGCTCACGGCCCTTCCCGACTGGGAGAAACGCCCCAGCACGTACTACTGGTACTACGCGACGCTGGCGCTCTACCAGCAGCAGGGAGAAGCCTGGAAGCGGTGGAACCAGGCGCTGACCTCCTCCCTCCTGCACGCGCAGCGTCGTGACGGCGCCGCTGCTGGCTCCTGGGACCCCAAGGACCGGTGGTCCGCCATCGGAGGCAGGGTCTACCAGACGGCGCTGTGCACGCTGAGCCTGGAGATCTACTACCGCTACCTGCCCCGCTACCTGACCGCCAGCGCGGATTCGTCCGCGGACAAGCCCTCCCATAACAGCAAAGGTCGTGGATAAACGTGTCTGATAATCGCTCGCCAGCAGCTGCGCAGCAGCAGCGACGGCGCGTTTGGCCGACGCTCCGCCTCGAACCCCGACGAGCTGATACACTTGTGCCCGTGGGCAGCTCTTGGAGGCTTGGCCGGTGGGGCCGTGTCTCCGCACGAGGACAGGAGGTCCTTCCATGCTCGTCATCACCCGACGGGAAGGGGAAGAGGTCGTGGTGGGCGACCCGTCGCATCCGCTGGGCGTGATCCGCGTTGCAGGAGTCAAGGGCGACCGCGTCAGGCTCGCCTTCGATTTTCCACGCGAGGTGGATGTGCACCGCCGGGAGATCGCCGACCAGATCGCTGCGGAGCGCGAACAGCCGCCCGTGGTGGGCGAAATCCGCTCCGCGTCGTCAAGCGGCGCCTGATCACAAGGCGCCTCCCCGCTGTCGCGAGCGCACGGACGTTGTCCCGGAGGCAGGCTGCGCGCCCGCGCCGCACAGCGCGCCGCTCATTCGTGCCGCAGCGCCTCGATGGGGTCGAGCCGCGCAGCCTTGATCGCGGGGAACATGCCGAAGATCACCCCCACACTGGCGGAGAAGGCCAGCGCCAGGGCCATGGCCCAGAGAGGAATGGCCGCCTGCTCGAGGTTGGCCCCCGGAATGCGCTGAATGAGCAGCGTCAGGGCCTGTCCCAACGCCAGCCCCGCCATGCCTCCGACCAGGCACAGCGTGACCGCTTCGGTGAGAAACTGGAACAGAATGACGCTGGGCTTGGCGCCCACAGCCTTGCGCAGACCGATCTCGCGCGTCCGCTCGGAGACGGAAACGAGCATGATGTTCATGATGCCGATGCCGCCGACAAGCAGCGAAACGCTGACGATGCCCGCTCCCACTGCTGTCATCCCCGCCGCCAACGCCTTGAACCTGTCCAGGAACTCCTGCATGACCTGCACCTCGAAGGTCTCAGGCTCGCCGGGCTTGATGCCGCGCATGGTGCGCAGAATCATGCGGATCTGGGCCGTCGCCTCCTCAGCCAGCTCAGGCGAGGCCAGCTCAGCCATGGCGTAGTTGATCCAGCCACGAGGGTTGAGCTTCTTGGCCACACTCATGGGGATGAAGATTTCGCTCTGCGTCTCCCCTCCGCCGAACATGGCGCCGACGTCCTTCGTCTCGACCTTGCCGACGATCAGAAAACGCCTGCCTGCGATGTTGATGTGCTCCCCCACGGGGTTCCTGTTCAGGTCCAGCTCCTCGACCGCCTTGTCGTTGATGAGGCAGACCTGGCGCTTCTCCGCTTCATCGATGCGGTTGAACTTGCGACCCACCTCGACGTCGCGTCCCTCGATCTCGTGCCATTGCGGCCAGATGCCCACGACCGAGACGCTCTCGAGCGTCACCTGTCCGTGCGACACCTCGTAGGCGCTGTGTCGCATGGGCGTGATGCGCACCACCGCGGGGGCGTGCGCAGCGATGGCCTGCACTTCCTCCTCGGTCAGCAGCACGTCGCGCCAGTGCACCTTGCCTCGCAGCTCGCGCGGAATGTTGTCGTCGATATAGACCTTTTTCGTTCCAAAACTTTCAAACTCGCTGAGGACGTAGGCCTGCATGCCCTGCAGGGCCGCGATGACCGCTGCGACGCTGCCCACGCCCACGATGATGCCCAGCGCTGTGAGCATGGCCCGAACCTTGTTGGCCCGAATCTGCCCCAGCGCAAGGGCGATGGTCTGCACGAAGACCCGCGCGACGATCATCCTGCTCGCTCCTCGATCGGTTGACTGTGCGCCGCTGCCGCCGCTGTGTGAACGACGCCGTTGGCCGGGGGGGCGTCAACGCCGCCACCCACGGGGGGGCGCCTCGCTGCCCGTCCCGCCTTCGCCGCCTCCAACCTGCTCTGCGCCCGCTCCAGCCAGAGCCGATGCTCCGGATCCTCCGTCGACGACTGGTCGGAGACGATCCTGCCGTCGCGCAGCCTGACGATCCGCTGAGCATGGCCCGCCACGTCCTCCTCGTGCGTGACGAGCACGATCGTCTGCCCCTCGTCGTGCAGCTGCTCGAAGAGGCTGATGATCTCCTCCGTCGTCGTGGAGTCGAGGTTGCCCGTCGGCTCGTCGGCCAGGAGGATGCTGGGCGTATTGACGAGGGCTCGGGCGACGGCCACGCGCTGCCGCTGCCCGCCCGAGAGCTGGTTGGGCCTGTGGTGCAGCCTGTCGCCCAGCCCCACACGCTCCAGCGCCCGCTTGGCCAGGCGCCTTGCCTTCCACCAGCTGCGCCGCGAATACAGCAACGGCAGCATCACATTCTTCAGCGCCGTCGCCCGTGGGAGCAGCTCGAAGGACTGAAAGACGAAGCCGATCTCCTCGTTGCGCACGCGGGCCAGCTCGCCCGAGCGCATCGCGTGCGTGGGCTTGCCGTTGAGGATGTACTGACCGCTGGTGGGCTGGTCCAGACAGCCGAGGATGTTGAGCAGCGTGGACTTGCCCGAGCCCGACGCCCCCATGATCGCCACAAACTCGTTGCGCTCGATGTCCAGGTCCACGCCCCGCAGCGCATGGACCTTCTCCACGCCGATCCGGTAGACCTTGGCCAGCTTGCGGAGCGATATGGTCATGACGTGGCTGCTTGGGGTGAAGCGTCCGCTTGGGAATCATCCGCATCATCGGAAGCAGCGTCGGTGTTCTGCCGCTGCTCCTGCGACGCGTCGTCGCGCAGCCTGACCTTCTGGCCGTGCTTGAGTTTCTCGATCGCCGACCAGGGGCCGACAACGATGGGCTCTCCTTCAGCAAGCCCTTCCAGGATCGCGGTCTGCGTCAGGTCGGACACACCCGTCTTCACGGGCCTGGCCTCGATCGTGTTGTCGCTCCGCAGCACATAGACGACCGACGCGAACGTCTTGGCGGCGTCCACGCCTCGCAGCGACGGCAGCTCGTCGCGCAAATCGTCCACCCGCTTGTCCACCACCGCCTGCGTGGGGACGAGGATCACGTTCTCCAGCTCCTCGACCTCGATCTCCACATTGGCGGTCAGACCCGAGCGCAGCGTTCTGCCTTCCTCGAGCTTGAGCAGGATCTCCGTCTCAAAGTACTTGGAGCGGTCCGCCGCCAGCCTGTGCTGCAGAGCGATCTTCTCCACCACACCTTCGAACTGCTCGTCGGGGTAGGCGTTGATGTAGACCCTGGCTTTCTGCCCCACCCGCACCGGCGCGATGTCCGACTCGTCCACCTCGGCTTTGACGAGCATCTCCGAGAGATCGCCGATCTCCATGATGACCGTGCCCGGATTGTTCATTGTGCCGGTGATGACCACCTCGCCCACCTCGGCGTTGAGCCTGGTGACGACGCCGTCGATGGGCGAGCGGATGATGGCGAAGTTGAGATTCTCCCGGGCGCGGTCGAGCTCAGCCTTGGCGGCTTCGACAGCGTGCTGCGCGGCCTCGAGCTCGCTCTTTGCCCGGTCCAGCGTCGTCTGGGCGTTGTCGAGATCCTGCTTGCTGACGTCCTGACTCTCGAAGAGGGCGCTGATGCGTTCCCACTCCGCAGTGGCGTTGACCAGGGAGGCCTGGGCGCCCTTGAGCCTGGCTTCGTCGGCCCGCAGCCTGGCCTCAGCCGACGCCAGCGCCGCCTGCAGGTCGCGGTCGTCCAGCCGCACCACCACATCACCCTTGTGGACCGCTTCGCCTTCACGGAAGGGCAGCGCCTCAATCTGGGCGCTGATTCTGCTGGAGATCTGCACCTTGGTGCGGGGCTCGACCGCCCCCGGGGCGCTCACGGTGCGGATGAGCTTGCCCCGTTTCACGGGCTCGACGCGCACCTGAATGATCTTCTCTTCCGCCTGCTTCGCCTGCCAGTCCTTGTACGCTGGAGCGAGGAAGAGCGCCGCAGCTCCGCCGACACCCCCCACCGCCAGCGCTCCGACCAGCATCCTGCGCAGCGCCTGGATCATGCGTCCACCGCCTCCCGATGCAAGGGCAAGACCATCCCCTCTCCGTGTACCTGCAGCGCGCCGCTTCGCTGCACGCGAGCCTCTCGGCGCCTTTGGCGCTGCGCTGCTTCCCCTGCGTCTGAGCAACGATAGCGCCCGCGTCGTCTCCGCACGACACAGCGGCTCTTCTGTCTTGTTCGTAGGAGCCCGTGTTGCGTTTCATCGCCCGCCCGGCGCCTGCAGCGTCGCGCGCTGCGTCGCCCTACCCTTGCCCCATGTGCGGACGCTGGCCAGCACGACGCGCAGCGATGACCGTCGTGTGCTGCGCCGTGACGACGTCGGCCGCGGCAGGAGCCCCGACCATGGCGCCGGAACTCGCCCCCAACCAGGGCTGGCTCAACACCGACCGCCCCCTCTCCCTCCACCGCGACCTCAAGGGCCACGTCGTGCTGCTGGACTTCTGGACCTACTGCTGCATCAACTGCATGCACATCCTGCCTGATCTTGAATACCTTGAAGACAAGTACGCCGACGAGCCCTTCGTCGTCGTCGGCGTGCACTCCGCCAAGTTCACCAACGAGGACTCCCGCGAGAGCATCCGCCAGGCCATCGAGCGCTACCACATCCGCCATCCTGTGGTGATCGACGAGGACATGGCCATCTGGCGGGCCTACGGCGCCCGGGGCTGGCCCACGTTCGTCCTCATCGGCCCCGACGGCCGAATCGTCGGCAGCGTCAGCGGCGAGGGCGCCCGCGAGGTCCTCGACGCGGCGATTCAGCGCACGCTCGAGGAGGGCCGCCGCGCAGGAACACTCGCCGCCACGCCCCTGAAGATCACGCCAAGTCCTGCGCTCGTCGCCGCCTCGGGGCTGCGCTTTCCGGGCAAGGTGCTGGCCGTGCGCGACAGCGACGGCCAAGGCCTGCTCTTCGTGAGCGACTCGACCAACAACCGCGTCATCGCCGCGACGCTGCCTGACGAGACCGGTCGATCGCGCGCGCTGCTGGTCGCGGGAACGGGCGAGCGCGGCCTGCGCGACGGCCCCGCTGAGCAGGCGCAGCTGCGCAACCCGCAGGGCCTTGCCTGGGACGCAGCGTCGCGCACGCTCTACATCGCCGACACCGACAACCACGCCATCCGGGCCCTGCGTCTGGACGAGCGCATCGTGGAGACCGTCGCGGGGACGGGCGCCATCAGCTACGACCGCAGAGGCGGCGGCGCAGGGACGGCGCAGGGGCTCAACTCCCCATGGGACCTGGCGCTGGCGCCCGACAACCGCACGCTCTACGTCGCCATGGCGGGGCTGCACCAGCTGTGGGCCGTCGACCTTCAAACCCGAACCGCCCGGGCCGTCGCAGGCTCGGGCGCCGAGAACCTGCACGACGGTCCTGCCTCATCTGCTGCGCTGGCCCAGCCGTCGGGCCTTGCGCTGTCGCGCGACGGCTCGACGCTGTACTTCGCCGACGCCGAGGTCTCCGCGGTCCGCGCCCTGGACCTCGCTGCGGGCGCGGTGCGGACGATCGTCGGCGAGGGGCTCTTCGACTTTGGCGACGTCGACGGCGCCGCCCCCCACGCCAGGCTGCAGCACCCGCTGGGCGTGGCGCTGTGGCCTGGCGTCGAACAAGGCAGCGACGCCCTCTTCGTCGCCGACACCTACAACCACAAGGTCAAGGTCGTCGACCCCAAGGCCCGCACAGCGACGACGTTGCTGGGCAGCGGGCGCAGCCAGCTCGAGCCCGACGCGCTGACGCTCGACGAGCCGGGCGGGCTGTCCTTCCTGCCCGACCCCGAGGCGCCGACCGTGGGCGGCCGGGCGGGCGGCGCGCTCCACATCGCCGACACCAACCACCACCGCGTCGTCGTGGTGGACGTCGCGACGCGCGCGTGGCGGGAGATCGCGTTCGACGATCTCCCCCGCGCAGGAGCGGCCCGCTCCTTCGACTGGGACGACGCTGGCGTCCTCCGCAGCGAGCTGGCGATCGACCCGAAGGCGCCGCTTGCGCTCACGCTCGACGTGACGCCGCCGCCGGGCCGCAAGGTCAACCCCGAGGCGCCGCTCTCCGTGCGCGTGCTGCGGACGACGCCGAGCGCCCGCAGCCCTGCCGTCGTCGCCCAGCGCACGGCGCGTCTCGAGGCCTTCCCCTTCACGTTGAAGATTCCCGCTGGCGCCCTCGCTGCCCAGGGGGAGCTGCTCGTCGAGGCCTTCTTCGCGTCGTGCGCCGAGGACGAGAGCGTGTGCCTTCCCGAGGAGGTCCGCTGGCGCGTCGCGCTGAAGCCGGGAAATGCTGCGCGGGCGACGCTGCGGGCCGACCTGTCGCAGCCCATCCGCACAGGCCTTGGCAAGCCGGGCGGTCGATAGACTGGTTTCCCACGGCGCCGACGGCGCGCCGCAGGCCTGACCGCCACCGTGAGGGAGACCGCCATGCTCCGCAGCGTCCTGCTCGCGACCACCACGTTGCTGCTCGCAGCGACCGCCTCAGCCCAGGAGGCGGACCTGATCCTCACCAACGGCAGGATCTGGACGCTCGATCGCGACCAGCCCTGGGCGCAGGCGGTGGCCATCCGCGACGGCAGGTTCATCGCGGTGGGCGACAACGACGAAGCGCTGGCCCACAAGGGCCAGACGACGCGCGTGATCGACCTCGAGGGCCGCTTCGCCCTGCCCGGCTTCAACGACAACCACGTGCACTTCGCTGCAGCGGCGGCCTTTCTCGAGTTCAACATCATGCAGGTCCACTCGCAGGACGAGTTCGTCAAGCGGGTGCGCGACGTGGTGAAACGGCTCGACAAGGGCGAGTGGATCCTCGGCGGCTACTGGGGGGCGTACGACCAGTGGGCCGAGGGCTCAGCGGGAGGCGCAAGCCGCGAGCCCTTCACGCCCGACGTCCGGCTCGTCGAAGGCCTCACGCGCGAGCACCCCATGTTCATCCGCAGGTTCGACGACGCCCAGTTCGCCGTCAACCGCAAAGCCATGGAGCTGGCGGGCCTGGACCCGGACGACCCCGTCGCTGCGGACGTCGAATTCCTCCGCGACGCCACGGGAAGACCCACGGGGATCGTGCAGGGCCCCGGCGCCCGGGCGCTCTTCGAGCGCGTCGTTCCCAGGGGCTTCTCCCGCGCCCGCAGAATCGCCCAGACGAAGCGGGCCCTGGAGGCCCTGGCCCGCTGGGGCGTGACGACCGTCAGCGACATGTCCGACGACGAGCAGCTGCGCATCTACCAGCTGCTGCGCGAGCGGGGCGAGCTGACCTGCCGGGTGCACTTCCGCTATCCGCTGGAGCGCTGGCCCGAGCTGGCCTCGCGCGGCGTGCGGATGGGCTCGGGCGACCAGTGGATCCGTCTTGGGGCGCTCAAGGGGCACATCGACGGCATCATGGGCACGAGCACAGCCCGCTTCTTCGAGCCCTACGAGCACGACCCCGACAACCGCGGCCGCTGGCGCAGGCTCATGTTCGACGAGGCGGGGAACTTCGCCCCACAGCGGTTTCTCGACCTCATGCTGGGGGCCGACCGTGCGGGCCTGCAGCTCTCGGTCCACGCCATCGGCGACGAAGCCAACCACCTGCTGCTGAACTTTCTCGAGGAGCTGACGCGGCGCAACAGCCCGTGGGACCGGCGCTTTCGTCTGGTGCACGTTCAGGTCCTCGCGCCGGAGGACATTCCCAGGCTTGGCCTGCTGCACGTGGTCGTCGAGGCGCAGCCCTACCACCTCAGCGACGACATGCGCTGGATGGAGGAGCGCATCGGCCACGAGCGCTGCAGGGGCGCCTACGCCTTCCGTTCGATCCTGGACGCGGGGGCCAAGCTCTCCTTCGGCTCGGACTGGCCGGGCACCAGCGCCGCAGCGTACCCCGCCAACCCGATGCTCGGCCTCTACGCCGCGGCGACCCGGCAGACCCTCACGGGCCAGCCCCCCCAGGGCTGGTTCCCCGAGCAGCGCATCAGCGTCGAGGAGGCCATCCGGGCCTACACCTGGGGCTCCGCCTACGCCAACGGCGACGACGACGAGAAGGGGTCTGTCGAGGAGGGCAAGCTGGCGGACCTGGTCGCGCTGTCGCAGAACCTGCTGGAGATCCCCCCCCAGCGGATCCTGCAGACGGAGGTCCTGCTGACGGTCGTGGGCGGACGGATCGTCCACAACGCCCTGGAGGCCCCAGCCAGCGGC
>CAYPBL010000040.1:0-13083 GCA_964408965.1 uncultured Phycisphaeraceae bacterium
GCCCGGACGCGCGTCCGGGCAGGAAGCATGGCTTGAACAGCCTGGGCGGCGACGCCCCGCGTCGCCCGACCTGGAGCGTTCAGCGGTCAAGGGAGTGACCCGCCCGCACACGCGGAGCAGGAGCATTCACGGAGGACCCCGATGAGTCGCATCAACACCAACGTGCAGTCGCTCATCGCGCAGCGCGTGCTCAATCAGAACAACCGTTCGCTGAGCACGTCGTTGGAGCGCCTGAGCACAGGCCTGCGGATCAACCGCGGCGCCGACGACCCTGCAGGGCTGATCGCTTCGGAGAATCTGCGGGCGGAGAAGTCCGCCCTCAGCTCAGCGATCTCCAACACCGAGCGCGCCGAGCAGGTGATCAACATCGCTGAGGGCGGGCTTCAGGAGGTCAGCGGCCTGCTCAACGAGCTGCAGGGCCTCGTCACCGCCACCGCCAACGACGCGGGACTCTCCTCTGAGGAGAAGAAGGCGAACCAGCTGCAGATCGACTCGATCCTGCAGACCATCGACCGCCTGGCCAACTCCACCAGCTTCCAGGGAACCAAGCTCCTCAACGGCTCCTTCGACTTCACCACCTCGGGCGTCGCTGACGAGCTCAACTCCTTCAAGGTCAACGGCGCCAAGTTCGGCTTCGGCAAGACGCTGGGCGTGGATGTCGTCGTCACCCAGTCCGCGCAGCAGGGCGGCTTCTACCTTTCGTTCGGCGGCACCTCCATCGACCTGGCCAGCGGGCAAACCTTCGTCTTCGAGGTCGCTGGCGCCCTGGGTTCGCGCGAGCTCTCCTTCGCCTCCGGCACCTCCCTCTCCGCCATCGCTGACTCCATCAACACCTTCAAGGACGTCACCGGCGTCTCCGCCGCTGCGTCGGGCAACGGCATTCTCATCAAGAGCATCAAGTTCGGCAGCGACGAGTTCGTCAAGGTCAAGGTCACCGACGACGGCGGCGTGACGGGAACGGGCATCGGCGTCTTCAACCTCTCCGCTTCCAACGCCAACGCGGTCGACGCCACGACCCGTGTGCAGTTCACCTCGTCGCCGGCCAAGAACGGCCTGACCGACAAGGGGCAGGACGTCGGCGCCACCATCAACGGCGTCAACGCTGTCGCTGAGGGCACCAAGGCCTCGATCAACACCGACTTCCTCTCGGTCGAGGTGGATCTGGTCGCCTCGGGCGGCTCAAACCCCGACGCCATCAAGCTTGGGAAGCTCGACGCCTTCACGATCACCGGCGGCGGCGCCGACTTCCAGCTGGCCCCGCAGGTGGACATCGCCGGCAAGGTGAACATCGGCATCGGCAACGTCGCGGCGCGCAACCTCGGCGCCACCACCGCTACGGACAAGGCCACGGGCAGCGCCATCTCGGTCACCCTGGCGGACCTGGCGGGCGGCAAGGCGTTGAATGTCGAGGACGGCGACCTGGTCGCGGCTCAGGTCTCGGTGGAGAAGGCCATCGAGGAGGTCAGCCAGCTGCGAGGCAGGCTCGGCGCCTTCCAGAAGAACATCATCGGCGCCACCATCCGCAGCCTCGGCGTCTCGCTCGAGAACACCACCGCTGCGGAAAGCGCCATCCGCGACACCGACTTCGCCAAGGAGACGGCGGCGCTGACGCGCAACCAGGTGCTGGTGGCGGCGACGACCAACGTGCTCGGCATCGCCAACGCCCAGCCCCAGAACGCGCTGCAGCTGCTGGGGTAACCCTCGCTCCCCTCGCTGAACGCCGCTCAGCCCTGACCGGCTGAGCCACCGGGAAGAAAACCCCCGCCCCTTCGCTGGAGCGGGGGTTTTCCCATGCGCAGCGTCGTCGCGCCCGCTGCGCATCGCGTCCCATAAGTCCTCCAGCGACGTCAGGGGAGCGCAAACGTGCGTCGTTCGCTGCGCCATGGTCGAGACTAGAAGCGTCGCAGGCAGCCGCCTTCAGCGGCTTGGCGGCTCGCCTCGGCTGCGCTTCGTTTCGCGCGTCGCGCCGCTGGCCCGCGTGCGGGCTGGACGCTCGACGAGCGAACGCTGCAGCGGCGAGCGTTCACGGACGAGCGCACGCGAAGCGCGCATTTGGGCGTCGATTCACAAGGAGGATCACCATGAGCCGCATCAACACCAACGTGCAGTCGCTCATCGCGCAGCGGGTGCTGAGCCAGAACAACCGACAACTCAACACCTCGCTGGAGCGCCTGAGCACGGGCTTGCGCATCAACCGGGGCGCCGACGACCCCGCAGGGCTCATCGCCTCGGAGAACCTGCGCTCCGAAAAATCAGCCACCAGCGCAGCCATCGCCAACGCGGAGCGGGCTGAGCAGGTCGTCAACATCGCGGAAGGGGGATTGCAGGAGATCGCGGGGCTGCTCAACGAGGTCCAGGGCCTCGTCACCGCCACCGCCAACGACGCAGGGCTCTCCATCGAGGAGCGGCAGGCCAACCAGCTGCAGATCGACTCGATCCTGCAGACCATCGACCGCCTGGCCAACTCGACGAGCTTCCAGGGCACGAAGCTGCTCAACGGCACCTTCGACTTCCGCACCTCCTCCATCGCCAGCGAGCTGGCTGACTTCCAGGTCAACGGCGCCAAGATCGGCGTAGGGGGCAGCCTCGACGTCGACGTGCTCGTCACCCAGTCGGCCCAGCAGGGCGGCTTCTATCTCTCCTTCGGCGGCTCACAGATCGACCTGGGGTCAGGGTCGACGTTCGTCTTCGAGGTGGCGGGATCCTTGGGCTCGCGCGAGCTTTCCTTCGCCTCAGGCACAGCCCTCTCGGCCATCGCAGACTCCATCAACACCTTCAAGGACGTCACCGGCGTCTCCGCCATCGCTTCCGGAACGGGCCTGCTCATCAAGAGCATCAAGTACGGCGACGACGAGTTCGTCCGCGTCAAGGTCGCGGACGACGGTCAGATCGCAGGCGCGAATGTCGGCGTCTACAACCTCTCCGCGCTGAACGCCAACGCGGTGGACACCAGCACCCAGCAATCCTTCACCGCCACCCCCGTCCGCAACGGCATCACCGACAAGGGGCAGGACATCGGCGCCACCATCAACGGCGTCGTCGCGGTCACCGACGGCACCAAGGCCTCGATCAACACGGACTTCCTCGCGGTCGAGGTGGATCTGGTCGCCTCGGGCGGCTCGAACCCCGACGCCATCAAGCTCGGGAAGCTCGACGCCTTCACGATCACCGGCGGCGGCGCCGACTTCCAGCTGGCCCCGCAGGTGGACATCGCCGGCAAGGTGAACATCGGCATCGGCAACGTCGCGGCGCGCAACCTCGGCGCCACCACCGCTACGGACAAGGCCACGGGCAGCGCCATCTCGGTCACCCTGGCGGACCTGGCGGGCGGCAAGGCGTTGAATGTCGAGGACGGCGACCTGGTCGCGGCTCAGGTCTCGGTGGAGAAGGCCATCGAGGAGGTCAGCCAGCTGCGAGGCAGGCTCGGCGCCTTCCAGAAGAACATCATCGGCGCCACCATCCGCAGCCTCGGCGTCTCGCTCGAGAACACCACCGCTGCGGAAAGCGCCATCCGCGACACCGACTTCGCTGCAGAGACCGCGCAGCTGACGCGCAGACAGGTCCTTGTCGCATCCACGACCAATGTCCTGGGCATCGCCAACGCCCAGCCTCAGAACGTGCTCCAGTTGCTCGGGTAAGCGCCGGGCGACACGCGGACTTGAAATCGGCGCCCAGCCGGTTTTCCTCCGGACCGCCCTGACGGGTCTCGTCAGGGCGGTCTTTGCGCGCCTCGGTAGGATGGTGACCACGGGAGACCTTGACGATGCGCATCGAGTACGCCCAGCGAACGGTCGTTGTGACAGGCGGGACCGGCGCCTTGGGCTGCGCCGTCGTCGCGCAGCTGCTTGACGCGGGGGCCCGCTGCGTCGTTCCGGTGTTCGACGAACGCGAGCTGGAGCGTTTCGCGCACGCGGACGACGACCGAGTGCAGCTGCGCGCGGGCGTGGACCTGCGCGACGAACAGCAGGTCGAGGCCTTCTACGACAGCGTCGACGACCTGTGGGCCTCGGTCCAGGTCGCTGGAGGCTTCGCCATGGCGCCGTTGGAGGGGACGGGCGTCGAGCTGTGGCGGCGCATGGTCGAGCTCAACGCGACGACCTGCTTTCTCTGTTGCAGAGAGGCCGTCCGGCGCATCCGCAGCCGCAGCGACGCGGAGCAGGGGGGGCGCCTGGTCAACGTCGCCGCACGGCCTGCGATCGTCCCGACAGGGGGGCTGTGCGCCTACGCCGCCTCCAAGGCAGCGGTCGCCACTCTCACCTTGTCCCTGGCTGAGGAGCTGGCTGCGGAGCGCGTCTGGGTCAACGCTGTCGTCCCCTCGATCATGGACACTCCCGCCAACCGCGCAGCCATGCCCAACGCTGACCACGACGCCTGGCCCAGCGTGGAGGCTGTGGCCCAGACGATCGTCTTCCTGGCCAGTCCGCAGAACCAGGCGGTGCGCAGCGGGCTCGTGCCCGTCTACGGCGCCGCATGAGCATGGGACGGTCCGTCGTCAGGCGGCTCGGCTGGTCGCGGGAAAACCAAAGAAGGGCGTCAAGGGCGTCAACGTGTAGACCACTACAGGCGTCAGCAGACCTGTGTACAGCGCTTGGCCCAGGCGGATCGACAACTCCGTCAGAGGTTTGACCTGCACCGCCGGGTCGTACCAGGAGCGGGCGGTGAGCGTTCCAGCCACCACCAGCCCCACCAGCAGGCTGGCCAGGCACCCCATCACGGCCAGCGCCACCGGATTGCGCTTCATCACCACCGCTCGCACGGTCAGCACGAAGTGGGCTGCGAGCAGACAGCCCACCGCTGCAGGGCCGAGCGTCGCCACCGCCTCGAGCCCGGCGCCGCTGGCGGAGACCCCTGCGCGGGTCAGGTCCAGCGCCAGGCCCAGCAGCAGCCCCGTCCACAGGGTCGCTCCGCGCGAGGCGTGCAGCCCCACAAAGACCAGCACGCCCACCACGAAGCTCGGCGCCACGCCTCGACTGCCCATCGCCAGCGCGTCGGCCAGCCCCAGGTCCAACCCCAGCGCCAGCCAACCGACGATGAGCATGAAGACCCAGTTCACGGCCCGTCCTCCGCTGCGCCGTCAGCGGCGATCGAGCCTCCCTGCGGCGCCGGCGTGCGCAGGATCACCTCGCTGACCCGTTCGATGTCGACCACTGGTCTGACGACGATCTGCGTGCGCAGCGGCGCGTCGGGTTTGGGCGTCAGCTGCACGATTCTGCCGAGGGTGAGCATCTGGGCCGCCTGCGGCCAGGAGGGGTCCTTCAACCGCACCAGCTGCCCCGGCGCCACGCCCACAGCGTCGGCTTCGAGGTCGCCCCGCAGCGTCCCGTCGCCCACCGCCCGCAGCTGACACAGCCAGCCCAGCGGCTTGTCGTCGGTGATCACCGCCCCTTGGATCCACTCCTCCTGCGGCAGTCTCGTGATGGGCAGGACATAGCAGTGCCTGCTTCGCACGTCCACAACTCTGCCCACCAGGTGCTCGCCAGCGGCGACGGCGACGGAGACGCGGGGCTGGATCCCCTGGGCCAGGCCCGCCCGCACCATGAGCACGCCGTCGCGCGGATCGCTCGAGCCGCCCATCACCGGCGCCACCACGGGCGTCACATCCAACTCGGGCTCGACGGGCACGCCCCGTTGCAGGCTCTCGACCCGCTGCTCCAGGTCCTCGATCCGTTGCAACGCCACGAGGTACCGTCGCTGCAGGCGGTCGCGCTCGAGCAGGATCTCGCGCAGCTTCGCAGGAGGGGCAGGGCCTTTGACCGCTGGACGCAGCAGTCTGGCCACCGCAGCGGCGCTGTGCGACACAGGCGCCACGAGCACGATCGCCGGGTCCTGCAACGGTCTGATCCAGCCCGTCAGTCTCGACGGCGCCAACGCCAGCAGCGTCAGCGCAAGGGCGGCCAGCAGGAGCGCTCTGCTGTGCTGGCTGTGTCGGCGGTGCATGGCCTGTGCGTCGTCAACTCAGAGGGGCTGCGCGTTCAGGGCGAACAGGCGGCAAGGCTGCAGCGGTTTCCTGCTGCGGCGCGCAGCCCCAGGGACGCTCAGACATCCTCTTCGCTCTCGAGGACCTCGCCCCATTCCTCGATGTGCTCGAGGTAGATGGCGGTGCCCCGGGCCACGCAGGTGAGCGGATCCTCCGCGAGTCTGACCTCCAGACCCGTGGCGTTGGAGAGCAGCACGTCCAGGCCCCGCAGCAGCGAGCCGCCCCCCGCGAGCGTGATGCCGTTGTCCACCAGGTCGGCTGCGAGCTCCGGATCAGCCCGCTCGAGCGTGCGGGTGACCGTGTCGACGATCGCCCCCACGGGCTCCTGCAGGGCCTCGCGAATCTCCTCGGACGAGATTTCCATCTTGCGGGGAAGGCCCGAGATCATGTCGCGGCCGCGCACCTCGATGACCGACTCCTCGCCCACCGGCGCTGCGGAGCCTACCTCGATCTTGACGCGCTCCGCGGTCTGCTCGCCGATCATCAGGTTGTAGTTGCGTTTCATGTGGTTGATGATGGCCTCGTCCATGTCGTCGCCCGCGACGCGGACCGACTCGCAGACGGCGATGTCCGCCAGGGACATGATGGCCACCTCGGTCGTGCCGCCGCCAATGTCGACGATCATCGAGGCGGTGGGCTCGACGAAGGGCAGCCCGGCGCCGATGGCTGCGGCGACGGGCTCTTCGAGCAGGTAGATCTTTCTCGCCCCGGCCCGCTCCGCGGAGTCGAAGACCGCCCGCTTCTCCACCGCCGTGATGCCCGAGGGCACCGAGATCACCACCCGCGGGCCGAAGACCTTCGTCCTGCCGTTGACCTTGCGGATGAAGTAGCCGAGCATCGCCTCGGTGATCTCGAAGTCGCTGATGACGCCGTCCTTGAGCGGGCGGACCGCAGCTATGGTCCCGGGCGTCTTGCCCAGCATCTCCTTGGCGGTCCACCCCACCGCATTGCCCGAGTTGAGGACGCGGTTGGTCCCCTTGCGGACAGCGACGACGCTGGGCTCGTTGAGCACGATGCCCTCCCCCCGAACCGCCACGAGCGTGTTGCAGGTGCCCAGGTCGATGCCCATGTCGACGCTGAACCAGGACATGACGCGGTCGAGGAGCACGGTCGGGTCTCTCCGAGCGTCCCGGGGCTCCGCCCCAGGCGCAGTGTGCGCCCGAACAGCCGCTGCATCGGCAAGGCGTCGGGCGCCGCGACAAGATTATCGGATTGACGCATCGGCGTCCTGCGGGGTCGACTTGAGGCGTTCCCCGGCGAACGGGTTGCGAAGCGTCGCCCAGCGGACGCAGGCAGCTTCTGAGGAGCTGGGGTCAGGGGGCGGGCGCGTTGGGCAGCCTGACACTGCCTTCCTGCTGCAGCGACAGCGCTCCCATCGCCCCCTGCTCGGGCGCCACCAGCGTCGCCTGCTGGTAGACGAACGCTGTGGCCAACGCCAGCGTGACGACCGCCAGGAAGAGCAGGCCGGTGTAAATGTTGAGCGGCGGCTTGGGCTTGCTGGCGCCGGGCAGCTGCATGCTGAACTGACTCATCGTCGCATCTCCCAGGAAGCAGCAGAGGGCCTTACCGCAGCGAGCTGAGCACGATGTCCCCGGGCTGCACCCGCACATTGCGGTTGTTGAGCGTGTCGATCCTGCCCACCGCCCGTTGCAGGTCCACCCGGGTGACGATCATCCTGCCGAGGAAGCGTCCGTCGCGGACGATGTTGAGCGTCATGCCCTTGCGGACGCGGTCGTTGGAGCCTGCGTCGATCTCCGCCAGCAGCTGACCGCTGGCCCGGTCGGGCGAGACGCTGAGCACGCGGGCCTGCACGACGTTCGAGCTCCCCGCTGCGCCGCCTCGACCTGTGGCGGTGGAGGCCACCGCGCCGCTGCTCAGCGACGCCTGCAGCTCCGCCAGCTGCTCCTGCAGGGCGCGGTTGTTGTCCTGGGCCACCTGCAGTTGTCCTGTCAGGTCGTTGATGCGGTCGGCCAGCTCCTGCTCGCGCTCCGCGGAGCGCAGCTGTCCTTCGCGCAGCGACGTCAGCTCGTTGCGGTAGCTCTCGATGAGCAGCGCCATCGTCTTCTCGGTGGCGGTCATCTGCTCGATCTGGCTCTGCAGCGAGGCCGCCTGGATCTGGGCGCTCTTGGCGTCGGCGACGAGCTTCGTGTTCTCGTTGCGCAGGCTGGCCTGCTCCTGCGTCAGGCTGGCGATCTGGCTGGCCAGATTCTGCCGCTCCTGGTCGAACTGCCGCTGCGCCGCAGCGAACTGGGCGTCGCGGGCCCGCAAGTCCGCGTCGCGGGCGGCGACCATCTGCGAGAGCCTCTGTCGGTCGCGCACGATCTGGGACGCGTTGTGCGTGTACGCCACGGTCAACGCTGAGAGCAGCGCCGCCAGAATCGCGGCGAAGACGACCAGAATCTTGGTGACAATGTGCAAGGCGACGCCTCCGGAACAGTCAAACGAGAGGTGCGTGCTCAGGAACCAGGGGGCCAGCGGGTCGAAACGCCGCGCGCTCCGTCTCCGTCCAGCTCCTCCATACGCTGATCAGGCCCGGTTGGATCCCCACAGGACCGCCTCGAGCCTGCGCTCCGCGAGCCGATCATACCCCCTGGCGTGGAGCTGGGCTCGCCGTTGGGGTTTGCGGACCCGCGCGGGGCCGGTTGTCCCTGGCCAGGCCTGCGCCCCGCTGCGTCGCCCGCAGCAGCCCCGCAGCAGCAGCCACCTGCACCAGCGGCGAGGGATCCGCCAGCAGCTTCTCCAGCGCCGCCACGTCCTTGGCCTGCCCTGTCCAGCCATAGACCGAGGCGCACTGGGCTCGGATCACGGGGTTGGGGTCCGTCGCCAGCTCGTCAGCGAGGAACCCTCCGTTGCGCAGGCCGAGCTTGGCCAAGGCCTCCGCCGCCGCCAGCCTGACCTCCGCAGGCGGCCTGCGCTGGCCCTGCTGCGCGGTGAGGTAGATCAGCTGGTCCGCCGCCCGTCTGTCGCGCACCTCGCCGATGATCTGGCAGGCCAGGGCCGTCGCCTCCAGCTCCTCGGGCCGTGAGGGGTACAGGGCCGCCCGGATCGTCTCGACGGCCCGCTCCTCGCCCAGCTTGACCAGGGCCTCAGCGATCTGCAGCCGCAGCAGGCGCAGCTCGATGAGGCTGGCCCGCGGCATGGATCTGCGGGCTGCGTCTTTGAGCAGCGGAATGGCGCTGGCGTCGCCCAGCTCGCCCAGAATGAACGCTGCGGTCGCGCGCTGTTTGGGATCAGCAGCGTTGGTGAGCAGCTGCGCAAGCAGCGTCGGGTCCGCTGCTTCGCCGAGCCTGCGCAGGGCGTAGACCGCCGCTGCCCGGACGACAGGGCTCGAATCCGAAAGCAGCGGACGCACCCAGTCGCGGGCGTCGCGCAGCTGCGTCTTGCCCACCGCCATCGCCGCAGCGAAGCGCACCCCCAGATTCTCGTCCGCCAAGGCTCTGCGGACGACCGACGCCAACGCTGTGGGCGCCAGCGTGAGGCCCTCGATCGCGTTGGCGCGTACCTGCGGGTGCTCGTGGTCCGCCAGCGCGAGGAGTTTCTGCAAGGCTTGGTCTCGCAGCTGCCTCAGCGTGGTGGAAGCCAGGGGCGGCGAGTTGCGGTCCGCAGCGTCAGCCGACCTGCGGGGCGCAGCGGCGCAGCCCGCCGTCACCGCGACGGCGCAGGCCAGGAGCGTTGCAGCGAAAGGTGTTCTGTGCTTCATGCTGTTCTTGTACGTCGGCTCGTCTTCCCTGCGGGCGCCAGCGCCGCCAGCGCGGTCAAGGCCAGGCAGCCCCAGGCGATGACGCCGTCCGCCCAGGCAGCGGCCCGGAGGGGGGACGACGCGGGCAAGGGGACAGCTGCAACGAAGGCCCCTGCAACGTTCGCAGGCCCGAACTGAACGGTCTTGTGCAGCTGGCCCTTCCCGACACGGCGCAGCGGGACGAGTCCGCCGTGCGCGTCGATGCAGGCGGACAGACCCGTGTTGGCGGCGCGGGCAAGCGGCGTGGCGGTCTCGACGGCCCGCCACCGGGCGATCTGCAGGTGCTGCAGCCGCCCTGCCCGCGACGGGCCGAACCAGCCGTCGTTGGTCGCGTTGACGAGCAGGTCGGCGCGTCGGTTTGCTCCCTGCAGGGCCAGGCGGCGGACGAGATCGGGGTAGGTCGATTCGAAGCAGATCACCGCGGCGATCCGGGCGGAGTCGCCGTTGTGCAGCTCGATCGCAAAAGGGGGCGAGGGGGCGCCTTCGTCCAGGTCGAAGGCCATGCCCGCAGCCCCCACAGTCAGCAGCAGCCGCTCCAGCGGAGGGATGCGCCTGAAGTAGGGCAGAAACTCGCCGAAGGGCGTGAGCCTGCGCTTGTCCTGTCTGGCGACGACGGCGCCGTCGTGCACGAGGTAGAGGCTGTTGAACTTGGCCCGTTGCGTGGGGACGACGCCGCCTCCGTCGACGGGCTCGAGCCGACGCCCCTCCACGCCGATGGCGCCGACGAGCAGCGGAATCCGCACGCGGCGCGACAGCGCCAGCAACTGGTCGTAGAAGTCTGTGGTGGCGACCGCTTCGCCCGATTCGTCAGCGAAGCGGAGCCCCGCCTGGCGTTCGATTTCGTTGGCTGCAGGGTCGAGCGTCAGGCCTGGGTACATCGTTTCAGGCCAGACGATGACGTCGGGAGGCGGGTCAGCGTCGGCCAGGGCCTCGGTGAGGGCGACGAAGCGGGCGAAGTCGGCCTTGCGCTGCGCCGCGGTCCACGTCTGCTTGTTGCTCTGGGGGACGTTCGTCTGCACCAGCCCGACGCGGATGACGCGCTGGGGCGCTGCAGCGGGCGTGCGCAGCAGCAGCCAGCCACCAGCGTTCGCCAACAGCGCCAGAGCGATCGCCGCCAGCAGGCTCAGCCGTCTTGCCCGCCTGTCGTGCGCCGCCATGGCGAGCAGCGCCCCGACAAGGGCCGTCAGCAGGCTCGCGCCCGTTGCGCCCGCGAGTCGCGCAAGACCCGCTGCGGGAAGATCGACCAAAGGCTGGGCCAGAAAGAACCAGTTGTAGCCGCCGAAGACGACCCTGCCTCGCAGCGTCTCGATCCCCAGCCAGAGCGCCGCCAGCGCGACGGGCTTCGCCCAGCGGGGCAGGCCCAGCTGCAGCGCCCGCCCCCCGATCCAGACGAAGAGCCACACATACACGGACAGATACAGGCACAGCAGCGGATACCCCGCTGCGCTCACCTGGGCGACCCATCGCTCCTCGATGAGCCACAGCGGCAGCGTTCCCAGCGCAGCGGCGACACCCGCTCTGCCTGGCGCTCCGCCGCTGCGCAGCGCAAGCAGCATCAGCCCCACAGGCGCAAGCGGCGTCAGCCACGAGAGGCCCGCAGGCGGCAGCGCAAGCCCATAGAGCAGCGCATAGCCCAACCCAGCCGCCAGCGCCCACGCGCCGCCAACGCTGCGCGCAGGGCCGCTGGTTCGACGCAATGCACGCTGATCCACCGGCGCAGGATACCCACCGCGGAGGCTGGACGATTCCCAAGGCGACCGCTGCAGCGAGTCGGCCCGCGGTCAGCCGGGCGTCAGCGCCGACGCGCGGCCGTCTGCGGGGCTGAACAGCTCGCGACGGGTGTTCTGGACGAGTCGCAGCACCGCTTGCGCCGTCAGCTGGCCGATCTTGACCACATCGCGCCTGTCGTTGGCGGCGCCGACGCGCTCGATGGCGTCGAGCAGGCGTCGGGCGGTTTCAGCGTCGCCAGCAGCGGCTGCGGCGCGGGCCCGCTGCGCGCCCGCCCTCGCCAGACGTCGCAGGCCTGCGCTGATGCGCGAATAGCGCTCGAGCGTGGCGGTGCGCTCCTGTGCGTCCAGCGCGACGAAGGCTTCTTCGCTGAGGTCGAAGGCCCGCAGGGTCCGGTCGTCGCGGGCGTTCAGGGCCAGGTCGAGGAAGCGCTGCGTCGCTGGTCCGTTCGGCGCCTGCGGGGCGTCCGCCGCCGCCAGGGCCAGCTGCGCCATGGGCGTCGCTGCGGGCACCACGGGCGCTGCGCCTGCAGTCTTCGGCGCCGGGCCTGCGTTCGCGGAGCAGCCCCAGGCAAGCGCCGCGGCGCAGAGCAGCGCGACAGCGGGGGGAAGCCGCGTCATTTGATGAACACTCCAGGCTCGTCGAACCAGACGCGCTCCGCTGCGTCCCAGTCGAGCAGCAGGCTGTCCTTGTCGATGTCCTGTGGATCGAGCAGGGCGAAGCTCGTGATGGTCATGCGCATCGTCGCCGCGAGCTTGCAGGTCTGTGGGTCGAACCCTTCGAAGACGACGGTCGCAGGCCACAGCTGAGCGTCTCCCCGAGGCGGCGCAAAGGCGCTCCACTTGGAGAATGTCGTGCGCAGAAAGACGACCCCGTTGGGAAGGACGCGCTCGATCACCAGCGGCGCCGATTCGTCGGCGGGGACATGCGCACGGAATGTGTATGGCGAGCCGAGATACGTTCCACCTGGCAGCTCCATCACGGCGTGGGGGCTTGCAGCGTCCGCTTCGACGCGCCATGTCGCTGTGGAGGCGTCGAAGGCGGCGCAGGCGTCGCGCAGCTGCGCCAGCGTGACGTCGTCGCTGTCGTCGCTTGCAGGAGCGAGGAACGCCCCCAGCTCGATCAGCGGGTTGGGAAGCGTCATGCCGGGCGCCTTCTGGTCGCCTGTGCGCGAGATGGTCATCACGCCCTTGTCGAGCATGCCGTACTCGTAGAACTCGCCGTTGTAGGCGATCGCCGTGTTCATGCCGCGGTACAGCGCGGGATCCATGAAGGACCGCTTTCGCCAGGCGTCGCCTGCAGCGATGAACTCGAAGGAGCCGTGAATGGGCGTGTCGATCGCCACGCCGTTCTCCTTGCCGAAGGCTTCGTGAAACACCGCTGTGACATCGGCGCGCAGCGCGCAGGCCTCGAGCGCCTCGATGTTGTCCAGGAGCCTTGCGATGCGCTGGCGCGCCGCGTCGATCAGCTTGCTTCGCACGTCGGCGCCGGCGGTCAGCGGCTCGGGCGCAGCGGGTGGTAGTCGCGTCGCCGCCAGCGCCGCTGCGCCTGCCAGCGACACGGCCGTCGCCGCCAGCGCCGCTCGAAGCGCGATGGGTTTGCGATCAGTCATGGCGGTTCTCCTTTCGAAGGTCAGCGC
>CAYPBL010000040.1:13183-18100 GCA_964408965.1 uncultured Phycisphaeraceae bacterium
GAAGCGCGATGGGTTTGCGATCAGTCATGGCGGTTCTCCTTTCGAAGGTCAGCGCATCGGATGGGGCGATACGCCGGTGATTCCGTACGTGAACATGTCGATGCACACAGCAGCAGCGTTGCAGTATTGGTGCACGATTATGAGCATGCGCTGTCGGGAAGGGGCGGCCCGCAGCCACAGAAGAAGATCAGAAGACATCTCTTGAATCCACACTCGGTGCCTAATGCGGCCGTGAATCCGTTGGCGGGGTCAAGAATGTTTGTATTGACGCATCCAAGGCTGCTTGGCAGCATGTTGCATCCGGGACCAGGATTCGTTGTGTGTTGGAAGCAGAGCTGTGATTGGGCGTTTGCAGAAGCTGTTTCGTGCGAGACTGATTGGTGGAAAATGCTCTTTGTGGATCGCTCAAAGACTGTAGCTGCATCTATGGAAAGAAAGATCGCCGATATGAATACGACACTCCACATTGTTATGCGCTGTCCTGTACTGTAAGAGTATGCCATTGTCCAATCTCCTTTAGACCCGGTTAAAAACAATGTACCCCCCCCCTGTCAAGTCCAGGAATGGACATTTCGGGACACGTCGCCGTCGCCCTGTCGCCCGCTGCGCAGGCCAGGAGGAGCGACAGCAGTGGGGGGCGACAGACTCGTCGTGCAGGGCTGCAGCGAGGGCGGGGCGGCGCTCGCCCCCCCTTCGGGCGGCTCACTTGCCGGCGTAGTCGATCACGCGGGCGATCTCGTTGCGCAGCTCGCTGCGCGGGACCACCCGGTCGACCATGCCCTTCTCCAGCAGGTGCTCGGCCCGCTGAAAGCCCTCGGGAAGCTCCTGCTTGATCGTCTGCTGAATGACCCGAGGGCCGGCGAAGCAGATCAGCGCCCGGGGCTCAGCGAAGATCACGTCGCCGAGCATGGCGAAGGACGCGGTCACGCCTCCGGTCGTTGGATCGGTCAGGACGGAGATGAACAGGCCGCCGGCGTCGTCGAAGCGGGCCAGGGCTGCGCTGGTCTTGGCCATCTGCGCAAGCGACAGGCCCGACTCCTGCATGCGCGCCCCGCCGGAACAGGAGACGATCACCAGCGGCAGGTCCCGGTCCGTGGCCTCCTCGATCGACCGCGTGACGATCTCGCCCACGACCGAGCCCATGGACCCCATCATGAAGGTGAGGTCGAGGCAGCAGAGCAGCGCGGGCCTGCCTTTGATGAAGGCTCTTCCAGCGACGACGGCGTCGTTTCTTCCCGTCTTCCTCTGCTCGTTGCGCAGGCGCTCGACGTAGGCTCTCGTGTCGGTGAAGTGGAGCGGATCCGCTGGGGCCAGGTTGGTCCAGAGCGGCTCGAAGGCGCCCTCGTCGGCCAGCTGTCGGACGCGCTCAGCTGCGTCGATGCGGAAGTGGTGCGCGCAGAGAGGACAGACGTGCAGATTCGCCTCCATCTGCTTGCGGTAGATCATCCTGCTGCAGCTGGGGCAGGAGAGCCACAACCCCTCCGGGATGGACGTTCTGCGTCCGCTGGCGCGGGAGGCGATCCTGAGGCGGTCGGGAGACGTGCTGGTGAGGCGGCTCATGGTGTAGCGTCCGCATGGTCGCAGCGGGGGAACGGCGTCACGCCCCCGTCAGCGGTTCGTCCGACTCTGTCCGCTCCGCGTTCGTGGCTGCTCGGGTGAACAGGTCGCCCGAAGCGACGCGGAATCGCTCCACCGGGGCCAGCTGCTCGCGGAGTTTCCAGATCGACGCGAGGCTGCGCTGTTGCAGCGCCGCAGCGAGCACGCTTCGCACGATGGGGCGGAGCACGAAGGCGACGGCGCCTCGCTGGCTCCGCTCCAGCGCCTTCTCCGCTGCTGCCAGCGTCCGCTCGGCCACAGCCAGGAGTGTGTCGCCTTCGGGAGGCGTCACCGAGGTCGGGTCCTCCCGCCACTGCTGATAGGCTTTGGGGTAGCGCTCGAGCAGCTCCGCTTCGCGCAACCCCTCCCACAGCCCCAGGCGCATTTCCGCCAGGTCAGGGATTTTGCGCACGCGGGCGCCTGTCTGCTCAGCCAGCAGCTTGGCAGTCTCGAGGCTGGCTTCGTCCGGGCCGCAGTAGATCGTCTCCAGCGGCTGCTCAGCGAGCGAGCGCGTCAGCGCCGCCATGGCCTCGCGGCCCGACTCGCTCATGGGAAGGTCCGTCTCGCCCTGCAGGCGCTCCGCGTCGTCCCAGTCGGTCTCGCCGCTGCGGATGAGCAGGACCTCGATTGCGGGCGATTTGGCCATACATGCGCAACGGTCGGCTGCTCGGCCGACCGTCCTCCAGCAATGCTCGCGGGGGCGCTCCCTCGCGCAGCGCCCCTGTCGGATGAATGCAGAGGATAGCACCCAGAGGCGGCGGGTCCAGTGGTCGGCCCTGTTGGGTGTTCGGCGTGTGTGCGGATCAGCGGGAGGGGTCGAGACTGCCCGTCCGCGCGCCCGACCGCAGGGCCTCGACCACCGCGGGCCGCTCCTGCGCGGGCTGCTTGAAGATCGCTGAGGCGGCCACGAGCACGTCGCAGCCCGCCTCGATCGCCGCAGCGGCGTTGGTCGGCTGCAGGCCGCCGTCCATCTGCAGCCGCTGCTCGTCGCGCAGCTGCGAGCGCAGGGCCCGGGTCGTGGCCAGCGTCGCCTCGATGAAGCGCTGCCCCGCAAAGCCCGGGTGCACGCTCATCACCAGGACCAGGTCCACATGCTCCAGCGCGGGCAGCAGCAGGTCGGGGGGCGTCAGCGGGTTGACCGCCACGCCCGCGCTCATGCCCAGGCTGTGGATGCGCCGCGCCAGCTCGACGGCGTCGAAGAGGGGCTCGCCCCGGACGGTCCCCATCGAATCGTGCAGCCCCGCAGCGGGCTCGATGTGGAAGGTGAGGTGGTCGACGCCGGCCCTGGCGAAGGGCTCGACGAACTGGTCGGGCCGCTGGACCATCAGGTGGGCGTCGAGCGTGGCGTCGGGGAAGGCTGTGCGCAGGGCGCGGGCGACGTCGGGCCCCATGGTGAGGTTGGGGACGAAGTGCCCGTCCATGACGTCCAGGTGCAGGGCGTCGACGGCGCCTGCTCCGCTGGCGTTGGGCGGCAGCACCGTTTGGCACTCGGCGCCGAGTGTGGCGAAGTCGCAGGCGAGAATGGAGGCCGCGACCAGGGGCTTCGAGGACGACGTGACGTACGCGCTGCGCATGGGAAGAGTGGGAGGCACTATACCCTTCCCTATCGATGTTCTTGAAGGGTAGCTAGCTAAGAGGGGGGGGGTATACAACCCGTGGCCAGTGGCCCGATTAGTAGTTAGTCTGCACTAAGCTTCTTGAGCTAGGTCCATGCGGCCCGCAAGCATTTCTGGGACACGTTATGATTCGCCTCAACGAAAAAGTGCGCAATCCAGTTGACACGACCTTTAGTTTGAGCTAAACTGCATGTCGTCGTTGCCCGAAGATTCTCAACACGTGCAAATTGCACACAAGGGGACCAATGGGGATGTTGTGTTTGCGAACATGGAGGATGACTCTTGTCCTGCGAAGGAGTTCTGGGATAGGTTGGATGATAAAGAAAAGAATAAGTTCATGGCACTCTTCAAGAAAATAACTGATGACCCGAGTTTGCATCTTAGAAACAAAGAAAAGTTCAAAAAAGTAAGAGATGGTCTGTGGGAGTTCAAGTGCAACAGTATTCAAATGCGAATGTTCACTTTTCGTCATTGTCAGCGCTGGTACCTAGTGCACGGATTTAGAGGTAAAAAAGAGGATAAGCTTCCGGAATCTGAAGTCAAAAGGGCAATTCGAGCAATGAAGAGTGCAAAATGTTCGCTAGGAATCGAAGATTGAGGGCATTGCTATGAAAACAGAATTCGAAAAACTTGTCGAGTGTCCCGAAACGCGATTTGGTCTTTGTGTTGAGTGTACAATCGTTGATATCGCTGAGCACATTTGCAAGTTGCTCGAAGAACACAAGATGACTCGGGCGGATCTTGCTATGAAGATGGGTGTTACGCCTGGTCGTGTCAGCCAGCTGCTCAGCGGTGAAGCGAACATGAAGCTCTCGACGGTCGCTAAAGCGTTCGCCGCCTTCGATCGAATTCTCGATGTGAGGAGTCGAAGGATTGACGAGTCGTTTGGAGAAGGGGAACGGCCGCGTTACTTCCAGGTGGATTTTCAGAAACATGTGGGTGAAAAAAATGTGCATGAATTGCCACATGAATGGGTGTTTGACACTACATCGCAGGAAAAGACCTTGGATGGCTGGGGTCCGTTAAATATGCCTTCCTCGCCACTGCCGCTTAAAGACAATCAACCGCTTAGGCTTGCGAGCTGAAGATTGACTAATAAATCTTACGAGTGGGAGGCGTTGAAAGTATCCAACGATGCCATAGAAAAGGCGTCGGTAGTTAGTCGATGTGTGCGCATTCAAGATGTACGTTTGGTCGATCATGGCGCTCGAATTAACTTCTTGAGGCATGCTCTGCCGGACGCGGTTCGCGTTTCACAAGGGTTTGGATTTAAAAGAGACGATGAGAATGGAGTGTTAAAGGTCGACTTGCTCTTTGAATGCCAGATGGCGTACAGCGACGATGAAGAATCTAAAAAGAATCCACCAATATCTATTCGGGCAGTATTCAATATTACATACAAGGTTGATGACCTTAGATCATTTGATGAAGAACATTTGCGTGCATTCGCCGAGGTAAATGGCACATACAATGCTTGGCCGTATTGGCGGGAGCTTCTCCATTCCGACCTCGCACGAATGGGCCTCCCTGCGTTAATCGCGCCAAGTCTTCGAATTGAACAGGCGGATGCAAACGAATGATCCAATGGCTTTGAGACGTCTTGGTCGTGCTGAGCAGGGCCGTAGCTCCCTCTGTTGACATCCCCAGGCTGCGGCGGTACCTTGCGCTATGGCGAGTCAGATCCCGCTTGACGAGAAGATCGTCG
>CAYPBL010000041.1:0-2674 GCA_964408965.1 uncultured Phycisphaeraceae bacterium
CTGCCGACCCGCCCAGCCGCGCCATGCGGATCCCCTCCCCGCCGTCCCCTTCGTCCGTCCCTCTGTCCGCCGCCGCTGCAGCCGATGCCCCCGACGCGCCGCCTCCAGGAGCTTCCGCCATGGACCTGTCCAACCCCGCCCTGCTCTTCTCCTCCTTCCTCGTCAGCATGATCGGCGTGGGGTTGTTTCTCTACGGCAAGCGCGCAGGCCGCACTCCCTGTCTTGGGGTGGGGGCCGCCCTGTGCGTCTTTCCCCCCTTCCTGCACTCCGTCTGGCTGCTGTGGGGTCTGACCGCCCTGCTTCTGGCTGCGCTGCCCCTGCTGCAGCGCTGGACCTGACCCAGCCGCCCCCCTCCCTCCTCAGCCGCCGCCCGCAGCTGACCCCGCGTCGCCGGGAGGCTCGATCCACGTCTCGTGCACCCGGACCCAGCGCAGCCGGCCGGGCGCCGTGTCGTCGCGCACGAAGAGGACCGTGCTCAGCCTCACCGTCGTCCTGCCCTCGAAGCGCTGCCACTCCTCGTACTGCGCAAGCAGCGCCTCCTGCGAGCGCCACAGCAGTCGGGGCCGTTGCGTCCAGAGCCGAAAGGGCCTGCGCGCCCCGTGGCTGCTTCGCACCCACTGGACGACCGCCTGGGCCTCCAGCGCCTCTCCCGCAGGCGTCACCAGCGTGAAGTTCGGGTCCAGCGCCGCGGTGAGGCGCCCGAGCGCCGCCTCCGACGCCGGGACCTCCCCCGCAAGCCACAGCTGGAAGAAGCGGTGCAGCGAGCGGATCTCCTCCGCCGCCAGCGCCTCGTCCTCCGCCCACCGCCGCCGCTGCGCCTCGTCGCGCCCCGGACCGCTCCGCTCAGCCATGACCACCGCTTCCTCACCGCCGCCAGCGAGGGCCCCGTCCTGACCGGTCGACACCGCGCAGCCCGCTGCCGCCGCGACGCACACCCCCGCCGTCGCGACCCACACCCCGCCCCGCCGCATCGCCGCGCTCCTTATCCACGCGCCCCGCGCAATACGCGCAGCAGGACTCGAACCTGCAACCTTCGGCTCCGGAGGCCGACGCTCTGTCCAATTGAGCTATGCGCGCAGCGGCCCAATGGTACGGATCCGCCGCAGCAGCGACAATGCCGCCGCCCTCCTCGCCATGACCACCACACGTTCTGCCAACGCCGCAGCGCCGCTTCCCGCCGTTCTGGTCCAGAGCGTGCTCAACTCGCTGGGCACCGGCGCCGTCACCAACGGCGTCTTCTTCGTCACCGACGCCGCGTACGCCTTTACGCCGCTGGCCAACTACCTGCTGGCGCTGCTGGCGGGTCTGTCGTACATCGCCGGCGCCGTGGCCGTCGCCCCTGCGCTTGAGCAGCTGATCGCCCGTTCGACAGCGATGACGCCGCGCCGCGCGCTGGTGCTGCTGCTGATCGCCCTTGGCCTGTGCTGCCTGCTCCCCTGGCTTGCGCCTTCGCCAGCGACGATCTGGCTCTTCATCGCGCTGTACGCCCCGCTGACGGGCGCGCTGTGGCCGATCGTGGAGTCCTACGTCTCCGGCGGCCGCACGGGCCGAGCCCTCCGCGGCGCCACGGGCGCCTTCAACCTCTCCTGGGCCGCAGCGGTGGCCCTGGCCTACTGGCTGATGGCCCCAGCCCTTGCGCTTGGGGCGCCGCTGCTGATCATCGCCCTGCTCGGCGCCGTGCACATCCTCGCCGCCGCCCTGGCCGGGTTGCTGCCGCCGGCGCCAGGCCGCCACCTCGAGGCGCCGCATCCGCATCCGCCGGTGTACGAGCCGCTGCTGGCCGTCTTCCGCCAGCTGCTGGTTCTCTCCTATGTGCTGCTGTACGCGATCAGCCCGCTGCTGCCGACGAAGCTGACGGACCTGGGCGTGGCGTTGGCCTGGCAGACGCCGCTGGCGTCGCTCTGGATGGTGAGCAGGCTGGGCGTCTTCGCCCTGCTGCAGCGCTGGGAGGGCTGGCACGGCCGTTGGCGCACACCGCTGTGGACAGGGGGCGCGATGCTCGCGGGCTTCGCCCTCTTCGTGCTCGCCCCCGACGTTCTGACGCTGTCGCTGGCCCTTGCGCTCTTTGGCGTGGGCGCAGGGGGCGTCTACGCAGCGGCGCTGTACTACGCGCTGGAGGTGGGGCGGGGCGCCGTCGAGGCGGGCGGCGGCCACGAGGCCCGCATCGGCGCAGGCTACGCCCTGGGCCCCGCAGCAGGCGCCTTGGCCTGGCTCACCGTCCGCGCGGACGCCGCCGGCGCAGCGACAGCCCCCCGCCTGATGCTCCTCTTCATTGTCGCCATCGCCGTCGTCTTCGCCCTGCTCGCCCTGCGCGCAGCGGGTCTGCGCCTCAGAAGGGCGCCGGGCTCGTGAAGCGCACGCGCCGGCCCGAGCGCGGATGGTCGAAGGCGATCGCTGTGGCGTGCAGCAGCAGTCGCGGCGCAAGGTCCGCGACATCCTGCGGCGCGTAGAGCGAATCCCCGACGATGGCGCAGCCGAGCCCGCCCTGCTCGACGGGCGCCGCGCAGGCGAGGCGCAGCTGGTGCGTCCTTCCCGTCGCAGGCGCCAGCGCAAGCCGCGCGCACGCCTTGTCCCTGACGCGCTCGCGTCCGATCAGGCGCCACCTCGTCAGCGCCGCCCTGCCCAGCAGCCAGTCCACCACCTGCCGCGGCCTGTCGTTGACGTCCAGCCGCTG
>CAYPBL010000041.1:2774-17897 GCA_964408965.1 uncultured Phycisphaeraceae bacterium
TGCCCAGCAGCCAGTCCACCACCTGCCGCGGCCTGTCGTTGACGTCCAGCCGCTGTCGCAGCGAGATCTCCCCCGACGCCCTGGGGGGAATCCCCGCGACGATCGCCTCGTACGACTTGTCCACCCTGCGCCTGCGGAAGGCCTCGCCGAGCCTGCGCTGCGCGTCGCGGCCGCGCGCAAGGATCATCAACCCGCTCGTCTCCATGTCCAGCCGATGAACGAGCAGCGCGTTGGGCGCCGCTCGCTCCCTGGCCCAGGAGCACACGTCGGGCGACTGGACCTTGCCGGGTTGCGACAGCCATCCCACAGGCTTGACAAGGACGATAAACGCCTCGTCCGCATGCGCCACGACGGGCTCCTCCGACGCCTCCACTGGAACCGTCCGACGCGACATGGCGTATTGTTGCAGACGGAATCAGCCGAACCTGCGAAAGGGGTCGCTCCATGCGCGCAGCCGCCTCCGCGACCACGCTCCCAGTCGCATCGCGACCGGGCAAGGCGCTCGCTCCCCTCCTGTTCCTCACAGCCCTGCTCGTCCTGGGCGCCGCCTACCTCACCTTCACCGCCGTCCTGGCCAATCCCCACCCGACGACGGACCACTACGCCGCGCTCAACACCATGCTCGAGCAGGCCCAGCCGGGCCTCGCCGAGGAGGACAACGCCTGGCCGATCTATCGCCGCATCCTGCTGGACATGCGCGGTTCGGGCCTGGAGGCCAAGCTGCGCACGGAGGATCCCGAGCTGCGCCTTCCTCCCATGGCCATCCTCCGAAGAGGCCGCTGGGACGATCCAAGGCTCGACGGCCCCAAGGCGCTGCTCGACGAGACCAGGCCTCTGCTTGCGCGCCTCGACGAAGCCGCCGCCAGGAAAGGCTTCCTCAAATACTACCTGTATCCAGGGACAGACCCCCTCCAGTCAGCCGGAAAGCCCGCTCCCGCAGCTCGCCCCGTTCCGCTGTGGAGGTTCGAGCTGTCCTCGCTGGGCGCGCTGCGACGGTTGGCGAGGCTGCAGGCGGCGCACATGCGCAGCTTCGCGAACGCGGGCGATTGGCCCGCCGTCGCGCAGCGCTTCGACACCCTCCTCGCCCAGGCGGAGCATCTGGCCAAGCAGCGCACGCTGATCGAGGCCCTCGTCGCTGCGTCCATCCACTCCATCGCCCTGGGAGAGGCGGCGCGCGAGCTCAACGAGTTCGACATTCCCCCCGACGTCTGCCAAGCCATGCGGGCCTCGCTGCAGCGGCGCGCCTTTTCCGACGCGCCCTTTCTCGGCGCCCTGGAGGGCGAGCGCCTCATCCTGCTCGACGCCCTGCAGTTCGTCTACAGCAAGCGGGGCGTCCTGGTTGGCTGGGCGCTCGAGCAGTTGACCGCATCCACCAGCTGGCCTCCCACGCCGACCCTCCAGGACAGGCTGCGCAACCTCTCCTCGATCTTCGCCCCCTCCCGCCAGCGGACCGAGCGGACGATCCAGCGTCTCCACACAGCGTGGAAGGACCTCTTCACCGTCTCCTGGCCGCAGCTTGACCCGCAGGGCCGCGCGCTGGAGCGCCAGGTCGAGAGCCATCCCGTCCTCCGCAACTTCACAGGCGCCGTCCACCGCGTGATCGAGCAACTGCGCATCCTGCAGGCGCAAGAGGCCGCGGTGGACCTGATGCTGGCGTTGGAGATCGAGCACGCGCAAACGGGCGCCTGGCCCGAATCGATCGACCACCTGGGGGACCTCGCCCGCGAACCCGCCACAGGCGCGCGCTTCGTCTACCACAGACTCGAAGGCCAAGCCGCCCAGGATCGCCCCTACGTCCTGTCGCTTCCCGAGGCCTTCACCGCAGCGCTGTCGCCGAACCGAGCCGCAGCCGTGACGAACCAGAACCCGCTGCGCCAGTCGCTGCCCGCGCCGCCTCCACCGCCCTGACAGCGGCGCCTCTGCTGCCTCGCGCCCAGCGTCTCAGCGCTTGGAGAACTGGAAGCGTCTGCGGGCGCCGCGCTGGCCGTACTTCTTGCGTTCGACTTCGCGCGGGTCGCGCGTCAGATACCCCGCCTCGCGCAGGGCGTGTTCGAGCGTCGGGTCGTAGTCGCGCAGCGCCCGGGCAAGACCCAGCCGAATCGCCTGCGCCTGCCCCATGAACCCCCCGCCGTGCACGCGCACCGCCACATCCATCTTCCCTTCGAGGTTGAGCAGCTTGAGGGGCGCCACAGCGTCAGCCCGGTCGCGCTCCTCGGTGAAATGCTCCGCGACGGTGCGGGCCTTCTTGCTTGCGCCGGAGAAGATGTTGAACTGTCCCGATCCGGGCTTGACGCGCACCCGCGCCACCGCGGTCTTGCGGCGGCCGGTGCCCCACCACCAGCCGAACTTGGCGGGCTTGGGCTCCCGGCGGGGCGTCTGCGCCGGGGCAGGCGTCTCCTCCGTCTGCTGCGTCACAGCGGTCGTCTCCGTCGTCGCGTCGGCGCTGGTCATGGCGTTGCGTGTCCTGTCTGTTGTTCGGTCGCCTGTCGGTCGTCCGGAAGCATACGGCTGTCGCCGCCGCAGGGGGCGGGCGTCCAGCTTCAGAGGTCGATCGTCCGCGGGCGCTGCGCCGCGTGCGGATGGTCAGGGCCGCGGTAGACCTTCAACTTCTTGAGCATCCGCCTGCCGAGCCTTCCCTTCGGGAGCATCCTGCGGACGGCCTCCTCGACGACCCACTCGGGCTTGCGCTCGAGCAGCGAGGCGTACGACTCCGCCCGCAGCCCGCCGGGATAGCCCGAGTAGAACGTCCGCATCCGCTGCTCGCGCTTCTTCCCCGTCATCACCACCTTCGCCGCGTTGGTGACGACGACGAAGTCGCCCGTGTCGATGTGGGGGGTGTACTCAGGCCTGTGTTTGCCCTGGAGCACCACAGCGATGCGGCTGGCCAGTCTTCCCAGCCGCTGCCCTGCAGCGTCCACGTGCACCCACTCTCGCGTCGTGTCTCCGGGCTTGGCGAACGTGGTCTGTCGCATGTCGCGCTCCGTCTCTGTCCGCACAAGGGGTGCGCACACCCGTCGTGCCCGCCTGTTCAGCCGCGTTCGCTGAACCGCAGGCGCCAGATCCGTTGGCCCCGCCCGCTGCAGGGACAACAATCGTGGCCCGCCGCACGCTCGCCACCCTCCACAGGCGGCGATGCGCTGCGCCGCGGGCGTCGCGCTCGTCCTCTCCGCAGCGCCGCGCAGCTGCCTCGCAAGGCCGCCTGCGGCGCGCAGCCCTAGGGTAGCCTGCCCCGCAGCGCAGTCAAGACATCCCCCAAGCCCCGTCGATGGAGCACGATCCGCCATGACCTCTTCCGCCGCTGATCCCCAGCCGATCGCCCCTCCCCCACAGACCGAGCCGGGAACGCCGCTGTCCCGCCGACTGGCAGCCCTGGCCGTCACGCTGCTCTTTCTCGCCGCCGTCGCGCTGCAGCACAGCGGCGTTTTGTCTCCGTCGCAGGAACAGCAGGAGGGCGGGTCGCCTCCCGCCGTCAACCCGACGCCGCCCCCCCCTGACGTGGCGCTCGTGCTCCAGTCGCGCGTCGCGGTGACCGCAGCCTCCATCCTGCAGGAGCAGACACCCTCTCAATCCCGCCTGCTCGACCTGCTCACGCAGCAAATGCGCGACAGCGCAGGCAGCGACGCCGTCTCGCTGTTGCGGTTCGCTCCCGTCGCAGCGCAGCTGGCTGGAAACGACCAAGCCCGAACAGTGCTGCAGCAAGCCCTGGCCGAAGCGGGCGACGATCCCCCATCGTGGTTCGTGGAGGACGCGCAGACCTTCGAGCAGCTGCTTCTGGAGAGCCGCGTCCCCTCGCAGCAGGCGCAGGAGCGTCTGCTCGAGCGACATGGCTGGTTCGCCAAGCTCGCGCTCGGGCTGGCACAAGGCCCCTCGAGCCCTGCGCTGCGCGAGGCTCTCGCCGCCGCCCGCCGCAGCCTCGTCGCCTTCTCCACCTTGATCCTCGTCCTGGTGACGGCGCTGGTCGCAGGCGTCGTGGCGTTGGCGATCGCGCTGGTCAAGATGTCGCGGGGAACCTTCGTCTGGGCCTACAGGCCCGCGGCGCCGGGAGGCAGCGTCTACCTCGAGACTTTCGCGCTCTTCCTGGCGGCGTTTCTCATTCTCTCGCCGCTCGCTGCGCTGGCTGCGCCGCTGCTGGGGCGAGGCGTCTCCCTGGCGTTGTGGCTGATCCTGCCCCTCGCCGCCTGGCCGCGGCTGCGGGGGTGCTCAGCAGCGTCGTGGCGCCGAGCCCTGGGCTGGACCCGAGGCCGCAGCGTCCTGCGCGAGATCGCTGCGGGGCTGGTGGGGTACTGCGCCACGATTCCCATACTTGTCCTGGGCGTGGCCACGACCGTCCTGCTTCTTCTGCTGCGCAGCGCGCTGTTTCCATCCGCCAGCGAGCGAGCCGCCCACAGCCCCTCCGTCCATCCGCTGATCCAGGCAGCGGAGGGGGCTTCACCGGGGCTGATCCTCCTCTTCCTCAGCCTCACCAGCCTCTGGGCCCCTCTCGTCGAGGAGACCTTCTTCCGAGGCGCCTACCTCCACCACCTCCGCAGCAACGGAAAAGGCCCCATCCTCAGCGCCCTGATCACAGGCTTCGTCTTCGCTGCGCTTCACCCCACAGGCCTGCTGACGATTCCCCCCCTCATGGCGCTGGGTTTTTCCTTCGCGATGCTCCGCCAGTGGCGAGGCTCGATCATCGCCAACGCCACAGCCCACAGCCTGCACAACACCCTCGTGCTCGGCACGGTCCTGTGGGCCCTCTCCTGACCCTGCGCGTTCAGGGCGCCGCTGTCCCCTGCGTTTCCTCCTCTTGCGCCGTCTTCGAGACCGTCAGCCCCAGCGCCCTGGCCAGCTCCACAGCGGGCCCGTCGCGCCGCAGCGCCACGAACGACCCGTCGGGCAGCTGCAGCAGCGCGTCGACCAGCAGAGCCCGTTGCGGCGCCCCCGACAACGCGTTCGCGTCGAAGATCGCCCAGCACATCGCCTCGTCCAGCGCAAAGGAAAGCACCACTGGCACAGGCACGACGTCGTCGAACGTCGAGCCCGCCACGGCGCCCTTCTGACGACGGGCGCTGCGGACCATGCGGAAGGAGCGTCCCATCGCGGGCGCCACCTGGCTGATCCGCGCCGCCGCCCCCTGCACGTTCCCGTACGCCCCCTGCGCCGCCGCCGCGAAGCGCTGGATCGCCTCGTCCGACAGCGCCTGATTCGCATCGGGCGCCAGCGTCGTTCTCGCCCCCGTCACGTCCCCCGCCGCTGCGCGCTCGATCAGCCTCGCCGTTGTCGGCGCCATGTCGTGGATGTAGTAGTTCCACCCCATGACCACCCCCGCGACGAAAGCGCCTTGCAGCGCCGTCGCCATCAGCCCCAGCAGAATCCCCACCGCCGCTGCGGGTTTTCCCCTCAGCCTCCCCTGCGAGTGGCTGATCGCCAAGAGCGCCGACCCCCCCAGCCCCATCCCCAACACCCCAAAGCCGGGCAGACAACAGGCCAGCGACGAGAGCAGCGAGAAGACCGCCAGCAGGCTGACGCGGGGCGGCGGCAGCGGCGGCGCCTCCTGGCTCCAGGGCTCCGTCGCCGCGTAGCGCGGGTCTGTGGGCTCGTTCATGCCTGTCTGCTCCACATGCGTCCGCAGGCAGGCCCGCGGCGCCCTTCGCCCGTTCCGCAAGGGCTTGATGCGGAAGCATCTGACGAGGCTTTCACGCCCCAGCCGCTTCCCCCAGCCCCGCAGATCCAGCATACTCCGAGCCGACCGCGTCAGCGAAACGCCGCCTCCCGCCGCCTGTACCACCCTCCGCCACCCGTCACAAGGCGGCGCCTTTTCCATGATCAGCCCGATCGCGCCATCCCGATCCTCTCCCGCGCCGCTGCGCATCGCTGCGCTGCTGACAGTCATGCTCGCGCTGAGCGCAGCAGCTGCGCCCTCCTGGGCCGCTGTGCCCGTCGTGCGCGAAATGGCGCTGGACCCAGCAACGGGAGTGCTCTCCGCATGGCTGGCCAATGGCCTGCGGGTCCACCACCGCGCCTCGTCCTTTCGCAAGGGGCAGATCGCCCTCAGCCTCACCTTCGCCCGGGGCAGGCTCGATCAGCCGCAACCATCCTCCGCTGCGCTCGACGCCGCCATGCAGGGCCTTGTCGAGTCCCTCCGACGCCGACTGCAGCCCAGGCAGCCCGCACAGGGCGAGCAGGTCGATGTCCAGGAGCCAGGCTTCGTCGTCTTTGGCTGGGTCGAGCCCCACGCCGCCGTCCTCGAGCTGCTCGGCCCAGCGGAGCAGACCTCCGACGCCCTGACACTGCTCGCCAGCGAGCTCCTCGAGCCGACCTTCACCGACGCGGATCTCGCCCGGGCATTGCAGCGCCAGCAGCAGCGGCTGCGCGACCGAGCCGCCTTCCGCGCTCTCTGGAGCGCCATTCCCCAGGCGCTCTATCCCCCGCGCCAGGCCGCCGCTCTGCGCAGACCGGCCCCCAGCGCCCTGGCCAGCGTGCGCGTCGAGGCGGCCCGCCGACAGCTGCGGGACCTGGCGGACCACGCGCCTGTGGAACTGGCCGTGACCGGCGACATCACCCGCGCCGCTGCGCTCGAAGCCCTGGCCCGCACGCTCGGCCGTCTCCCCCAGCGCCCTCGCGTCGTCGACGCCTCCGCTGCGCATCCGCCCATCGTTCGCCGCGCGCTGCAGGCCCCTGTCACGCTCCACAGCCCCTCGACCTCCCCCGAGGCGCTGGTCTGGGCCTCGATCGCCACCCAGCGCGCCTTGGAGGGCGCCTCGGACGCGGAGCTCGACGCCGCTGCTGTGCTGCTGGAGCTGCAGGGGCAGCGCACCTTCTCAGAACAGCTCAGCCACGGCGCGCGGGTGCGGGCCTACCACCGCAGCCTGGCCGCACCTTTCGCGCAGGGCTCCCTGAGCCTCTACGCCTCGGCGCCTCCCGCCGCCGCCCGCACAGCCGCCGCCCTCCTGGCCCGCGTGTTCCGCACAGCGCTTGAAGAGCCCGTCGACGAAGCAGCCTTCCGCCAGGCCCTCCGCCAGCGCGCCGAAGAGCGCGAGAAGAGCCTGCGCGACCCCCACACCTGGGCCCGCTTCCTCGCCTCGATGGACCTGCGTCGCCGCGATCTGCACGCCTTCGCCAGCTCCGCCGACGCCCTCCGCGCCGTCTCGCTCGACGCCGTCAAGCGCGCGCTGCGCCAGGCCCTGGACGCCTCCCCGCCTGCGATCATCGTCGTCCTGCCCGCCAAAGACGAGGAAAAGGACTGACCGTTCTCCCCATTCCCCCACGCTGCGGGGGAAGGTACACTGCTTCGCGATGACGGCGCTGGCGATCACGTTGGGGCTCCTGGCTGCGATCTTCCTCGCGCTTGCGCTGTGGCTCTACACCCAGCGGGCCAGGCACGTCGCCCGCATCGCCTCCCTCGAGCAGCAGCTGGCCGACCGCCAGGCCCTGCTCGAGCAGAGCCAGCGCGCAGCCGAGGAGCTCAAGACCGCCTTCGACGCGCTCGCCGGCAAGGCCCTCAGCCAGGCCAGCGAGCAGCTCGTCAAGCTCGCCAGTGAACGGCTGGGCGCCGAGCAGGAAAAGGCCAGGGGCGAGCTGGAGGTCCGCAAGCAGGCCGTCGAGTCGCTGCTCGCCCCCATCCGCGAATCCCTCAAGAGGACGTCGGAGCAGCTGCAGCAGCTGGAGGTCCAGCGCGAGGGCGCGTACAAGGGGCTGCTCGAGCGCGTCGAGGGCATGGAGCGGGTCAGCCTGTCGCTGCGCGACGAGGCCCGCAAGCTCGCGCAGGCGCTGCGCAAGCCGCAGGTTCGCGGCCGCTACGGCGAGATGCAGCTGCAGCGCGTCGTCGAGCTGGCGGGCATGCGGCAGTACTGCGACTTCACCACGCAGGAGAGTCTGCGCACGGACGACGGGCTGCTGCGCCCCGACATGCTCATCCGTCTGCCCAACGACCGCGTCGTGGCCGTGGACGCCAAGACCAACCTCGAGGCCTACCTCGACGCGCTGGAGGCGCCCGACCCCGACCAGGCCGAGGCGCAGCTGCGCCGCTTCGCCGACCACGTCTTCGAGCAGGTCAGGGCGCTGTCGAAGAAGCGCTACGCCCAGGCCCTGGACCGCGCCCCCGAGTTCGTCGTGATGTTCATTCCCGGCGACCAGTTCATCGACGCGGCGCTGGAGCGCAGGCCCGATCTGCTGGAGCGCAGCGTCAGCGAAGGCGTCATTCTCGCCAGCCCCAGCACGCTCATAGGCCTGCTCCACGCCGTCCACGCGGGCTGGCGCGAGCGGCAGCTCAGCGAGCAGGCCGAGGCCCTCTTCACCCTGGGAAAGGAGCTGCACGAGCGCGCCGCGGTGGTCCTCGAGCACATGCGCAAGCTGGGCGAGGCCGTCAAGACCACCGTCGATCGCTACAACAGGCTCGTCGGCTCCGCGGAGCGCAGGCTCGTCCCCACGCTGCGCAAGTTCGAGGAGGGGGGCGCCGCCAGCGGCAAGCGACCGGATGCGCCCCCCCAGGTGTCCGTCGCCCCCAGTCTTCCCCGCAGCGTCGAGCCCTCCGACGCCGCCGGCGCAGCGGACGCGCCGCCTTCCGCCTGAGCCCGCATCACGCAGGCTTTTCCGCCACGATCGCCAGCATGGGCGGCGTCATGAAGAGGGCCTGCGGGTTGCGCGACCGCTCCTCCCACAGGTCGAGAAAGGCCTGGCAGTCGGCTTCGTCGAGCAGCCCCATCGCGACGAGCTTGGGCGCGTAGCTTCGCCAGAAGCTGCGGGGCCACTCCCACAGCGCCTCGCCGGGCCGCGCAAGGCGCACGATGGACCGGAGCGAGACGACGCGCAGCCCCGCCGCATCGAGCAGCGCCGGCAGGCGCCAGCCGATGTTCGCGTCGCCGCCGTGGAGCGCAAAGGACTGCGCCGCCGCCGCGATCGTCCGCGCAAAGACCTCGCTGTCGACGTTGAAGCCGTGCAGCTGGTAGTGCGTGTAGTCCTGGATCGCCATGCGCCCCCCCGGCGCAAGCGCCCTGGCCGCGCAGCCGATGGCCGCCGCCGGGTGTGGCGAAAAGCACAGCAGCCAGCGGGCGAAGACCACGTCCACCGACCCCGGCGCACACTCGAACGCCTCAGCCTTTGCCCGCATCGTCCGCACGTGTGCCGGGCAGGCGCCGCTGCGCTTGAGCGACTCGATGTGGTCGAGAAAGCGCTGCGCCTCGTCCAGCGCGATCACCTCCCCTCCAGGTCCGACCAGATGGGCCAGGTCCACCGAGGCAAAACCAGGCCCCGCCCCCAGGTCCAGCACCCGTTGGTCGGGCCCAACGCGCGCGGTGCGCCACAGCTCGTGCGCCTCCTTGGCCCAGACGCGGTGCTGAAAGCCGAGGCGCGCAAGCTCGCGGTCGTCCACGCCGAGGACGTACTCCTCAGCGGTGACCGTCTCCTCCGACCTGCTTTGCGACCTCTCGCTCATGCCGTGCCCAGGGCTGTCGTCGCGGGCTCGTCAGCGACGACCGCCGCCCCCTCGTGCCGCAGCAGCGCCGCCTTGCGCCAGGCGCCGCCGGTGAACTGGCCCATGGCGCCGTCGCCGCGCACGACGCGGTGGCACGGCACGAAGAGCGGCGCGGGGTTGGTCGCCATGGCCCGTCCGACCGCCCGCGCAGCGGCGGGCGAGCCGACGCGTCGGGCCAGCTCCCCATAACTGATCGTCTCTCCCGCCTTGACGCAGCGCAGCTGCCGCCACACCCGCAGGGCGAAAGCGCCGCCGCGCAGGTCCAACGGCGCCCGCAGCGCGTCCAGCTCTCCCTCGGCGTAGGCCCGCAGTTGCTCCGCCGCCTCGCGGGCGATGGCCTTGGCCTGCGCAGGCGCCGCTGCGTCGGACTCGACCCGCTCCGCTGCGTCGTCCAGGAAGCGCACGCGCGCCACGCCCCGCTCCGTCGCCTCCACGACCACCGCCCCCGCGGGTGTCTGCGCCGTCGCCCGCGCCAGCGTCAGGCGCCCCTCGCCGCTGTGCTGCCCGTGTTCCCGCACCATGCTCCTGAGCCTACCGGACGCAGCCTCGCTTCGCTGCAGCAGCGTCCAGGCAACCTTCCCGCCCTCGCGCTGGTATCGCACGCTGGCGGAGAGACGGGAAATCCCGCGATACTGCGGGCCTCCTGCGCCTCCGTGGTGTACGTTGCCGGGTCGGCGTCGCCGTTGCGCCCCTGGCGGCGTTGTGGTGTGTTCAACAGCACGCGCCCCCGCGTCCTGGCGCCGGGGCGCTGGAGGCGTCATCCCATGCGACACCGTTCCAAAGCCTGCCTGACCGCTCTGACCAGTCTCACGCTCGCAGCCCCACTCGCCCTGGCCCACGAGCCCGTGGACCTGGACGCCATCACCCGCATCCGCGAGCAGGCCTTCGAGCACTCGAAGGTCATGGACACCGCCTGGCATCTGACCGACCTCTACGGCCCCAGGCTCACCAACTCCCCGCAGATGTTCAAAGCCGCCCGTTGGGCCCGCGACCGCCTCACCGACTGGGGCATGCAGAACGCCCGCCTCGAACCCTGGGGCGAGTTCGGCCTGGGCTGGTCCTTCGAGCGCTGCCGCGTCGAGATGCTCGAGCCCAGCTACATGTCCTTCATCGCCGTCCCCCGCGCCTGGACCAGCGGTACAGCTGGGGAAATCAAGGGCGAGCCCGTCTACATCGACGCCGACAGCCCCGAAGACCTGGAGCAGTACAAGGGCACGCTGGCGGGCAAGATCGTCCTCGTCGGCCCCATCGAGCCCGTCGACACCCCCTTCGAGCCCCTGGCCCGCAGGCACGACGAGAAGAGCCTCGCCGAGCTTGCCAAGGCCCGTGAGCCGGGCGGCGGCGGCGACTTCGCCCGCCGCTTCGCCGAGTTCCGCCGCCGTCGCGCGCTGCGCAACGCCATGAACAAACTCTTCAAGGAAGAAGGCGTCGCCGCTGTCATCACCCACGACAACGGCGCCCGCAACGACTACGGCGTCATCACGCTCGGCGCAGGCGGCTCACGCGACCCCGACGACGACCGCGCCGTCTGTCAGATCGTCGTCTCCCGCGAGCAGTTCAACCGCGCAGCCCGCCTCCTGCAGAAGGGCGAGAAGGTCGTCATGGCCGTCGACGTCAAGACCACGTTCCACGACGAGGACCTCACGGGCTACAACGTCGTCGCCGAGATCCCCGGGACGGATCCTGAGCTGCGCGACGAAGTGGTGATGATCGGCTCGCACTTCGACTCGTGGCATCCGGGAACGGGCGCGACGGACAACGGCGCCAGCTGCGCCGTGATGATGGAGGTCATGCGCATTCTCCACGACGCGGGCCTCAAGCCCCGCCGCACCATCCGTGTGGCCCTGTGGACGGGCGAGGAGCAGGGCCTGCTCGGCTCGCGAGGCTACGTCAAGAAGCACTTCGCCGACCCCGACACGATGGAGCTCAAGCCCGAGCACGAGAAGCTCGCCGCCTACTTCAACATGGACAACGGCGCCGGCCGCATCCGAGGCGTCTACATGGAGGGCAACGCCGCCGTCGCCCCCATCTTCCGCGCATGGATGAAACCCCTGGAGGATCTGGGCGTCACCACGCTGACCATGCGAGGCACACGAGGCACCGACCACCTCTCCTTCCAGGCGGTGGGCCTGCCGGGCTTCCAGTTCATCCAGGACCCGATGGACTACTCGACCCGCAGCCACCACACGAACATGGACGTGTACGAGCGGATCAAGCCCTTCGACGTGCAGCAGGCCGCCGCGGTGATCGCGACCTTCGCCTGGCACGCGGCCAACCGCGACGCGAAGCTGCCCCGCGGCCCGCTGCCCAAGCCCCGCAGGAGCAGCAGCAGCGACTGAAGTCCCGCTCGTCGCGCCCAGCGACGGAGACGCCATGAACAACGCGACGCGGGCCTAGAGACCGCGAGGTCCCCGGCCCGCGCTGCGTTGTGGCGCTGCGCAGACTCGTCGGTCACGGCGCTGCGTTCGGGCACAGTCCCCATGTCCCCAGGAGTCCCAGAAGCTCGAGTGGCCCGAAGGGGTCGCCCCATGAACCGAGGAGCGTCAGGAGATCGCCGGGCCCCACGCCGCCGTCGACGTCGACGTCGTAGAGGCAGTCCTCGACGACTGTCCCTCCGCCGAAGTCCGTGGGCAGGACGTGGAACAGCGAGTTCCCTTGGCGCGCTGTGACGCCAGCGAGCTGCGCTTCGGGCTCGGGTGTCGTTTGGCTGCGGAAGCAGCCGCTCAGGGCCGTTCGGCCGCCTCAGAAGGAAACGTTCGCCCAGGGGTCGGTCGTGCCCATACCCGCGCCGCCCGTCGCGCCCTGGACTGCAGTGGAGGCAGGCGCCTCGACCACAACGCCGACCTTGTTGCCCGCAGCGATGTCGTAGTTGGTCGTGTTGCCGCTGGCGAAGTTGCCGATGACGAGGTTCTGGCTGCCGAAGACCACAACGCCGCGGTCGTTGCCCGTGAGGCGGTTGTTCTCCACGCGGCTGTGTTCGCCCAGAACCCGGATGCCCATGGCCAGCCCGTCGTTGTCGACGTTGTCGACGCATGTGTTGTGCGCCACGAAGGACTCCGCCTGCGCAGTGATTCCCGCGGACCCGTTGCCCGACGCGACGTTCTTCACGATCATGGAGCTGGGGCCGGCCGCGACGCCGTCCCTCGCGTTGCCGCTGACCGTGTTGCCGACGATCGCGCAGGTGTTTAAGCATTCCACGCCGTTGCCGAGGCCCAGATTGCCGTTGTCCATCGCTCTCGATCCGGTGACGAGGCTGTTCGAGCTGACGACAATGCCGGAGCCCTTGTTCGCCCTGGCGTCGACGTCGTTGACGAGGCAGACAGCCCCGGTCGTCACGCCGTCGCCCTGGTTCAGCGACGCTGACGTGTGCAGGATGGAGCAGTTGGACCCCGCGACCAGTCCGTCGCTGAAGTTGCCCGAGACGCTGCAGCCGGCGACCATGCTGCCGTTGCCCAGCTTGAGCCCATTGTGCGCGTTGCTCTCGGCGCGCACGTCGACGACGACGCACCGCGAGGCCAGGCTGAGGTCCACGCCGTCCTCGAACCATCCGACGACGGAGCCGTTGCGGATCGTGATGCGCTGGGCGCCGGCGGCGCTGACGTGCACGCCGTCCAGCGAGTTCTCCACGCCCAGCAGGGCGTAGCCGTTGAGGTCGAGCGTCACGTCGCTGGTCGTGATCTTCACGCCGTGTTTGCCCGCTGCGCCGATGATGTTGTCCGTCAGGTAGTACGAGCCGGGCTGGCTGATGGTGAAGAGCGAGTCGGACTCCGCGGGCGTGTTGACCGCGTTCACCGCAATCCTCGGCTCGATCTCAGCGAGCGTCTTGTTCGTCGGCCCGATGGGCCCCGGGGGGGGCGCAAGCGGCCCCGCGTTCGTCAGGATCGCCGCCGTCGCAACCACGGTCGTGCACACGGCGCCGGTGATCGTCACTGTTCGAGAGGTCATCGTTGTCTCTCCGTTCTCTCTTGGCCCGCTTCACAGCGAGCGATTCATGCATCTGCGGAATGCATCACCTGTGTCGATGCGACAATGTTCCGTCGTGGATCGCCTAGAACGAGAAGTTCGCGAACGGGTCGGTCGTTCCCACGCCCGCGCCGCCCGAGACGCCGAGCACCGCAGCCGAGTCGGGCGGGACGACGATCGGCCCCACCTTGCCGCCTGCGACGAGCGAATAGTCGATCTTGGGGCCATTTGGAAATATGCTGGACGTTATCTTGGAGCTGTTGCGTATGACGAGCACGCCGCTGGCGTCGGCGAAGACGCTTCGCACGTTGTCGAGGAAATGGTTGCCGTCGACGCTCGCGCCCTGTTGCGCAAAGACGCCGAAACCGTTGAAATCAAGGAACGGATCCTCCTGTGCGGAAGCGGACAGGTTGCCTCGCGCCGTCGCCGCTGTCGCCAGATCAAAGTTGTTCCCCCCCTCCGTTCCCCGCGCGTAGCTGTGCTCGACCAGGCCCCCTTGTCCGACTCGTATCCCAGTGGAGGCGTTGTTAGCGGCGAGGCTTTCCCGAACCGTTCCCCCTGCCCCCACGTTGAAGCCCTCGCCCAACACGAAGAAGCCACTGAAGTCCACGACGCCATTGCCGAACGCGGCGCTGTGGAGAATCTGCGAGCCGTCGCCTGCGCTGACGCCGTTCAAGTTGCCCGTAACGGAGCAGGCCTCGACCCTGGAGCCGCTGCCGGTCCTCACCCCTAACTCAGGGTCATTGTTGGGAAGTGGACTTTGCTCATTAGGCCCAAACGCCATCGTGTTGGTGACGACGCAGCCGTCGCCCGTAAAGACGCCGACGTCGCCATTGTCGAAGGCCATGCAGCGGTCGACGACGCTCTCGTCGCCCACGCGGACGCCATGGACGGCGTTGTCGTAGGCCTGCACGTCGCGGACGGTCGCGCTCGAGGCCTGTTGCAGATCGAGGCCCGAGCCGCTCCAGCCGCCCACACGGCCGTTGCGCACCGAGACGCGGCGGGTCTGCGCAGCGCTGACGTGCACGCCGCTGAAGCCCCCCGTCCCGCCCGGGCCGATCACGGAGAACCCGTTGAGGTCCAGCTGCACGTTCGACACCGCGATCTCGACGCCGTGCTTGCCCGCGACGCCCACGACGTCGCCCGTCAGGTAGTACGAGTCGGGGTAGGTGATCTTGAAGAGCGAGTCAGCGTCGCCGGGCGTGGTGTCCGGCCCCACGGGAATCCGCGGCTCGATCTCCTGCAGCGTCTTGAAGGTGGGCCCGACAGGCCCCGCGGGCGGATCGAGCGGCCCAGTCCTTCCCAGCAGGGCGCCGACGACCGCCACCGTCGAGCAGACCATCGCTGTTGCGACGTACGCATTGCCGTGTTTCATGAAAGAACGCTCCTTTCAACATTCGCCGCTGCGGCGCAGCAGCGAAACCGCCCCTGCGAGCGACGCGACATCGTCGCGCGGGCGGAGCCTCCAGCGAACACCCCAGTATGCGCCGCTTCAGAGGCGTGTGGTTCAGCATTTTTGAAAAATTTTCGCCCACTCCTGCAACGCAGATGCAACGCAGACTCGGCGTCGTCTCGCGGGGAGCAGGCGGAGCGTGGAGCGGCGCAGCGGGCGCGCTCTCGTCGCCGCTGCGGCAGTCGAGCCCCGACAGCTCCAGCAGCGGCGGCGCTGATAACACCGCTGCTGGCGCTCTGCGCAGGGCTATTGGTCG